>NZ_JARAZV010000023.1:0-160408 GCF_033795085.1 Streptomyces sp. AK08-02 | reverse complement strand
CTCCATGATCCACAGGTGCCGTGTTCATCTGCTTCCGGGGCCCGCCAGCATGATCAACCGGCCCAGGCCGGGGCGATCCGGGCAAACGCCGGGGCCCTGTCGTCAACCGGTTCGGTGGGGCGCACCACGGATACTTCCTGCCCAGTGAGGGCGACAGTGACATCGCCTACGCCCTCTTCTCGTTTCCCAGTTTCGCGGCGTACGAGCAGTACCGCACCGACAGCATGTCTGATCCGGAGTGTCAGGAGGCGTTCGAGTTGGCTCGGCGTACGCGTTGCATCAAGCGGTATGAACGGCGGTTTCTCAGGCCGCTCGACGGCGTTGCGTGAGGGCTGTCCCGCAGTGCCGCCCTCTCGTCTCGGTGAGTCGGTTCGACCGATGCCGTTCAGAGCGAGCGAGGGGGGCTGGGCAAGAAAGTCGGTCGACGTAGGTCAATGCGGTGCCCGATCATGCGTTCATGCCTCTGAGAGAGACCCTTGCCCGAGTCGATGCGGACCTGGCCGCCGGCCGGGTTCCCGTCGCGCGGCAGCGTTTGCGCGGCCTCGTCTCGTCGTTCCCGAGTGATCTGACGCTCCGTCGGCGTCTGGCCGAGGTGTACCGGCTCTACGACGACGCCGCCGAGGCCGGACGCTGGATGTACCTCGAAGAGGACCGTGATGCTGACGAGACGGCCGCCTTCGAGGCACGGTACGCCGCCAACGGGTGGCGGATGAAGGCCCTCGCCTGGCGCGGCCCCGAGGCGATGGCTGCCACCGCCTTCGCGGAGAGGCAGCTTGTCGCGGTGCGGAGTGTCTGCGCGGAGGAGTTGGGGTATCCCGTCGGCTGGGACGACTCGGCCTTCAGCCGGGACGGCCTGGGGAAGGAGTCCGAGGAGCCCTCCGGACCGTGGTCGGTGAGCGGTGTGCTGGCGGGGGTCGGCTGCCTGGTGGGAGCCCTTGCGTTTCTTGCGATCTGGGTGAACGGAGTCGTCGCCCTCTTCGACTGAGTCAGGTCACAGGGCCCGGTGAGGGGCACACCTCACCGGGCCGCCGGGTCGCCGGGCCACCCGGCCACCCCCTACCGCGCCGCCACCGCCCCGTCATACACATTCCCCGGCGTAACAACCCCCGTAACCGCCCGAGCCAGCAGCGTGGACGGCTCCTGCCCCCCGCTCGTGATGTCCGTGTTGATCATGATGACCAGGGTGGCCTTCTTCGACGGCAGATAGACCGTCACCGTCTCGTAGCCCGGGATGGAGCCGTTGTGGCCGATCCAGCCGTTGGCGTTGAAGATGCCTAGGCCGTAGCTGAGGCCGGGGTGGCTGGTTGGCAGGGTCTTGAGGCGTTCGGCCTGGGTCTGGGGGGTGAGCAGAGTCCCGGTGGCGACGATGGGGGCCCAGCGGCGCAGGTCGTGCAGGTTGGAGATCATCGACCCGGCCGCCCAGGCCCAGCTGGGGTTCCAGTCCGTGGCGTCGGCGACCACCCCGCTCAGCGTCTGGTTCGTGTAGCCGCGCGGATGCGGCTCGGGGAACTCGGCGCCCTGGGGGAGGAGGGTGTGGTCCAGGCGGGACGGCCGCAGCACCCGCCCGTCGATGAAGTCGGCGAGCCGCTGACCGCTGACCTTCTCGATGACCAGGCCGAGGAGGATGAGGTTGGAGTTGGAGTACTGGAACTGCGTCCCGGGCGCGAAGGTGTTCTTGTGCCGGAAGCCGTACGCGAGGACTTCCCGAGGGGTGAAGGAGCGCTGCGGGTCGCTCAGCAGGTCGTGGACGAAGTCGGGATCGGCGCTGTAGGGAAACAGGCCGCTGCGCATCTCGGCCAGGTGGCGCAGGGTGATCCGGTGACCGTTCGGTACGCCGTGGACGTAGCGGGAGATGGGGTCGTCCAGCCGGATCCGGTGGTCGTCGACGAGTTCGAGCAGCGCGGTGACCGTGAAGGTCTTGGTCTCGCTGCCGATCCGTACGAAGGAGTCGGCGGTCATCGGCCGGCGGGTGGCGGTGTCGGCGACGCCGGTCGCGCGGACGTAGCTTCCCTTGCCGGGCATCCACAGGCCGACGACGACACCGGGGATGTCGGCCTGTCGGCGGACGTCCTCGATCGCCTTGTCCAGGCGGGCGGTCACCTCGCGGCCGAGACCGCCCTGCGGGCAGTCGTCCGGATGGCGCCGGTTGTGCCGGTCTTGTTGGTCTTGTTGGTAGTGGCCCTCGTCGTGGCCGTCGACCCTCGTGGGCTGGACTGCCGCAGCCGGGGTCGCTGCCGTCGGGAACAGGGCGGCGCACGCGGCGAACAGCGTCGCGGCGAGCATCCGGCGGTGGGGGGTACGTCGCATCTGGGGTGCCTCTTCCGATCACGGGTTCGGGCTCGGACGGCAACATCACCATCGGCGACTCGTCGCGAAGGGACCCTTGTGATCGCGTACCGGCGAGTCCACTCGTTCGGCACTCGCACGGGATCGTGAGGCGGCGGGTGGGTGCTCCGAATGGCTCGTCGATGCGACAGGCGCCGGGGCAGGGCCTTCACTGGGAAGCATGTCCAGCCTTGATCAGGCGCCCGTCCGGCGCCTTCGCTCCGCTGCCGCACTGGGCTTGATCGCCGCCCTGACCTGCGGCGGCTGTACCGGTACGGGTACGGGCGCCGATACGGGTGCCGATGCCTCCGCCACCGTCCGTAAGGCAGCCGCGCGTACGTCGCCGCTGCCCACCGCCCCGCCGGCCCAGCCGCCGCCGAGGCTCACGCGGGCCCAGGTCGACGCCGCGGTGGAACGGCTCGACGGCGTCGTACGGGACGTCATGCGCAGGACCGGTGTGCCGGGGGTCGCCGTCGGTGTGGTCCATGACGACAAGGTGCTGTATCTGAAGGGCTTCGGTGAGCGAAAGGCCGGCTCGGAGGGCCGGGTCGGACCCGACACAGTCTTCCAGCTCGCCTCGGTCTCCAAGCCGGTCGCGTCGACGGTGGTCGCCGCGGCGGTGGGGGAGAAGACCGTCGGGTGGGACGACCCGGTCGTCAAGTACAGTCCCGGCTTCGCTCTCAAGGATCCCTGGGTCACCGGTCACGTCACGCTGGCCGACCTGTTCTCGCACCGCAGCGGGCTGCCCGACCACTCCGGGGACATCCTGGAGGATCTCGGCTACGACCGCTCGTACATCCTGGAACATCTGCGGTACGAACCGCTGGATCCGTTCCGGGCCAGCTACGCGTACACCAACTTCGGGCCGACCGAAGCCGCGGAGGCCGTCGCGCGGGCGGCGGGCACCAGCTGGGAGAAGCTGTCCGCCGACAAGCTGTACCGGCCGCTCGGCATGGACTCCACCAGCTCCTCCTTCGCCGACTACGAGAAGGCCGCGAACAAGGCCGTCACCCATGTGAAGCAGGGCGGCACCTGGCGGGCCGAGTTCGTACGGGACGCGGACGCGCAGAGCCCGGCGGGCGGGGCCAGCTCCACGGTCCGGGACATGACGAAGTGGCTGCGACTACAGCTCGGCAACGGGGAGTTCGAGGGGCGGCAGGTCATCGACGGCGACGCCCTGGACCAGACCCGCCTGCCGCACATCGTCTCCGGCCCGCCGCACACGCCGGCGGGCAGGACCGGGTTCTACGGGCTTGGCTGGAACGTCGGTTACGACGACGAGGGCAGGCTCAAGCTGGGCCACTCCGGGGCCTTCGCGATGGGTGCGGCCACCAACGTGACGCTGCTGCCCTTGGAGAACCTCGGCATCGTCGTCCTCACCAACGGCGAGCCCATCGGCGTACCGGAGGCGATCGCCACCACGTTCCTCGACACCGCGGAGACGGGCGGGCCCACTGTCGACTGGCTGACGTTCCTCGGCCCGATCATCAAGCAGGCGGCTGCGGGCGAACGTTCGGAGACCGACTACAGCAAGCCTCCGGGCCGGCCCGCATCCGCCCGGGACAACGGGGCCTACACCGGAACGTACGCCAACGACTTCTACGGGCCGATGAGCGTGAGCGCCAAGGGCGACGGCCTCGTGATGCAACTGGGCCCGAAGAAGCAGAAGTTCGCCCTGCGGCACTACGACGGCGACACCTTCAGCTATGCCACCACGGGCGAGAACGCCGTCGGCCTGTCCGGAGTGACCTTCACCGTCGGGGCCGACGGACGCGCCGGCAAGGTCCGGGTCGAGAACCTCGACACGAGCGGCCTCGGCACCTTCACCCGGCGATAGCCGGCGACCGAGGGTGTATGGCTATGGGGTGATGGCACCGTTCACCGCCATGTCGAAGCGGCCCTGGGTCTTGCCGTTGACCTTGAGTTGCTTGAGCCAGTGCTTCGACAGCTCGTGCAGGTGGATGTGCTGCCCCTCCCAGGGCATCGAGTGGCCGGCGCACTTCGCCGTGACCAGGATCTTGTGAGCCCCCGTGATGGCGTCATAGAGCGCGGGGACGTGGAAGTCGAGCGGGGAACCGGGGATGGGCGGTGTTGTGTTGGCGGTCGTGTCGTTCTCGCCGTGAATGATCAGCACGGGCACACTTCCGCCCAGGACGCCGCCCTGGCCCGCGGTGTCCTTGTTCCAGCCCCCCGACACGAAGTTCCGGTACCGGTTGGCTCCCGCCGGCTTGCCGTTCGGCTGCAGCTTGCCCCAGGTGCGGCCGATCGGGTCGTTTTCCATGAGGGCTTCCCACACGAAGTCGAGGATGCCGGGTTCACGCTGGCTCGTACAGGTCACCGGCACCTCTTTGGCCCAGGCCTTGTCGAAGCCGGCGTAAGTGAAGACGTGGGTGGGGAAGCCGGGCGCCGGCAGTGGCGGAGGGACGGCGAGACCGGCGGGCGGGAAGATCGGCGCGAGCAGGAACAGGCTCTCCACCTTCCCCGGATTCTTGATCGCGTACGGTCCCATCGCGAACGCGGCCGCCGACCAGCCGATGAACGCGACCTTGTAGACGTTGCGCAGGCTCCGGATGTAGTCGACCACCGTGCCCAACTCGTCCTGGTCGGTCTGGGAGTTGCTCAGTACGTAGGGGTAGGTCGCGGTGCGCGCGGGCGGGTACGCAAGCGGGGGGGAGATATCGACCTGCTGCTTGGGATTGACGTTGCACGGGTCCTCCATCCGGGGGCGGGGCGACCGGCCCGAGCCCTGGAGGTCCATCATGAAGACGTCGTACCCGTCCTGGGCGAGCGCCTGGGCCCAGCTGTACGTGGTGTGCTGGAGGTCGTAGCCGGCCAGCGCCGGCACGCTTCTGCCGTGCAGCATGAGGACGACCTTGCGGTTCGCGGGGGGACCGGAGGAGCCGTCGCGTTCGCGTACGAAGAGCTCGACCAGTTCGTCCTTGTTGGCGTCCAAGGTCGACTTGTGCTTGACCCAGTGGTCGGTCAGCTTGACAGACATGAGGGATCCTTCCGTTGGCTCGGGCAACGGGTCAGGTGGGCGGTAACCGTGATGGGAGCGCTCGTCGCTCGGTTCCCACTGAAGGTGGGTGCGCGTACGCGTACAGGTATGCGTACGCACAGGCATACGCGTGGCCGGTGAACGGGTCTACTGCTGCCGCTGTTCACAGACGGGACGCTCGGTTCCAGGAAGGTCTCCAGGGAGGTCTCCAGGAACGTGTCCGGGAAGGTTCTGCACGCTTTCTCTCACTTTGCACCCGCACCGGGGATATCGCATCCGTACGGAGGACGTGTGAGGCAGAGCCGCCGCGTTTACCCCCGGCGGCTACCTTGTCCGCCATGACGAGCACACCCCGGAGCGACCAGTCGCCCCGCATCTCCGACCAGCTCCACTCCCTCACCGGCAAGGTCGTCGTGATAACCGGCGCCGCCCGAGGCCAAGGTGCCGCCGAGGCACGGGCGTTGGCCCGAGCCGGAGCCACGGTGGTCGCAACAGACGTACGCCCGGACGGAGTTGAGGGCTGCCGGAAGCTGGACGTCTCCGAGGAGGCCGACTGGGCGGCTCTGGCCGCCGAACTCCGTGAGACGTACGGGCACGTCCACGGGCTGGTCAACAACGCAGGCGTCATCCAGCGGGACCGGCTCGGCACGGTCCGCCCGGAGGACTTCGCCTACGTGCAGTCGGTGAACACCACCGGGCCACTGCTCGGCATCCAGCACCTCACGCCCCTGATGCCGCCGGGCTCGTCGATCGTGAACGTCGGATCCTCCGCGGCGCTCACCGCGTACTACCCGGTGGCGTACACGGCCAGTAAGTGGGCCCTGCGCGGGGTGTCGAAGATCGCGGCAACGGAGTTGGGGCCGCGAGGTATCCGGGTCAACACGGTGCACCCGGGCTACATCGAGACGGAGATGACCGCGGCCGCCACCCCGGCGTTCCGGGAGGCGATGTTCCGCGAGACGCCGCTCGGCCGCAGCGGCACCGTCGACGACATCGCACCCCTCGTCGTCTTCCTCCTCTCCGACGCGTCCTCCTTCATCACCGGAACGGAGATCCCCGTGGACGGAGGCCTCACCGCGCACGGCGGAGTCAAGTCCGTCTCGGACGCGATGAGACCGTAGGCGTCTACAGTGTCGAAGGCGCCGGCCGGGGTAAGGGGCCTCTGCGGCAGCAGGGCAGGTCGGCCCCGAACGCGCAGAGAAACCGGGGACTTCGCGGCCGATGAGGATGGGGGCGTACGCGGCCCCGGCGACCCCCGGGCGGGGCTCTGGGCACAGTTCGCGAACCCTGGGTCGGCCGCCTCCGGGTAGGCGCTCAGTCACCCGCCCAGCCTCTCGGCAAAGAGCCTCTGACCTGGTGTTTTCCATGAACTCGCCTACGCTGGGGGTGTTCTGCGGGGCACCAGTGGGAGGGGACATCGTGAGTGAGGAAATCACCGAGTACGACGCCAGCCACATCCAGCTACTGGAGGGGTGGAAGGCCATCCGGAAGCGGCCCGGCATGTACATCGGCTCGTTGGGTGAGCGCGGGCTGCTCAACATGGTGTTCGAGGTCGCCGACCGGGCGGTGAACGAGTTGCTGGCAGGCCGTGCCGACTCTGTCGAGGTCACTCTCACGCCCGACGGCGGCGTGCGTGTCACCGATGACGGGCCAGAAACGCCAATCGACGAGGCGGGAGGCACTGGTGGTCCCGGACTCGAGGCCCTGCTGACCCAGATACAAGCAGCAACAGGACCCAGCGGCCGCCATGACGTGGCGCTCGGCCCCTTCGGTGTGGGGCCCTTCGTCGTCAACGCCCTGTCGCGCCGGATGACGGCCGAGGTGCGGCGCGAGGGCGTCCGCTGGGTCCAGGAGTACGCGCGCGGCGTGGCCGTCACCGAGCTCAGTGAGGCGGGGACAGCAACCGGCAGCGGGACAACCATCGCCTTCTGGCCCGACACCGACATCTTCGAGACCGGCGAATTCTCGTTCGACGCTCTGGCGGCGCGCTTCAGGGAACTGGCCTTTCTGAACCGGGCGTTGGACATCTCGCTTATCGACCGGCGGCCGGGCGAGTCCCGGTCGGCCCGGTTCCGGTTCCCGGGCGGTGCCCGGGACTTCGTCGCCTTCCTCGACACCGGGACAGCGGCGCCCGTTCTCACGGAGACCGTCGCCTTCGAGCTTGAGGACCCGCGGATGGCGGGAACGGTGGAGGTGGCCCTGCGTTGGTGCGGCTCTCATGAGGAGCGGATCCGTAGCTTCGCCAACAGCCGGCCCACTGTCGGAGGCACGCACGAACTGGGTTTCCGCGACGGGGTGGTGGCGGCGGTCGATGCGTACGCGCGTGAGCGGTTGCTGACAGAAACGGACCCCGGGCTTGACACCGATCGGATCGGCGAGGGTCTGACAGCCGTCGTGTCGGTGAAGCTGGACCATCCCGAATTCGAGGGCTCCACCCGCGGCGTGTTGGGCAACCCACAGGTACGGACCTGCGTGGGACAAGCAGTCCAGGAACACTTCGGTACGTGGCTGGAAGAGCACCCGGAACAGGCCTCGGCCCTCGTCGGTCGAATCCAGGGCACCCGCCGGTACTGAGCGAAGCAGACCGCCCGCGCCGGTCACTGGGAACAAAAGCGCAGTCGTACGGCCTCGATCTCCGAGTCGTTGAGGAGGGCCTCGACGAGCGGCGCCGGGCCGGCGACCTTGGTGGCCCACAAGTCGTAGTCCGTACACAGGACCCAGGACCGGTCGTGGGCCCAGAGGTTGGACGGGGTCCAGAACTGTTCCTCGGGGTGGTCGTACAAGGCCTTGGCGTCCGTGAGCCGGCCGGCCCGGACGTGGAGGTTGTCGAAGTCCTCGGCTCCTTGCCCCAGCGGGGTGTAGTAGGCGAGGCAGCGGGTGTCCGGGCCCTGAGGGCTGTGTTCGGTGAGGATCTCGACCAGTCGGTTCCAGTCGGCACGGTCCAGGCTGCCCTCGGAGGGCGTTGCGATGCCGACCGGCCAACCGCCCGACTCGCGGAGCGAGGGGAAGGACCTGTGGCAGGGCGGGACCCCCTCGGGGGCCACCGGGTCTCCGGTCCGCAGGGAGAGTTCCGCCCAGCGCAGACGGCGATAGCGTGGTCCGGGGTGCTCGCCCGTCCGCTTGGTGAAGGTGTTCGGGATGTCGGTGAACACGTCCGCGGGGTCGAGACCCGGGATGATCTCCGGGCTGGTGGCGTTCCGGTTCAGGAAGGCACGCCTGTACTCGTCGTACGACATGTCGAAGGGCCCGAGTTCGTGTTCGTACATGGCGTGGAGCACCCAGGCCGCGTCGGGCAGCGGTGGCGGCATGAAACCGGTGAGGCCGTCGTCGGCGGCCAGTTCACGAAGCCAGTCGGTCTCCGCGGCTGCGGCGAGCGGCCAGCGGGCGTTCGTCGGAGCGGCGGAGGTCTCGTGCATCGGCTCAGGATATGAGCGCGGACCCGGGTGTTGCTCAGGCGCCTGCCGGGTCCGGAGGTCGGCGCTCAGCCGTGAGTCACCGTGAGTCAGTGGAACCAGACGACGAGGCGTACGTTCTCGGATTCGTGGACTTCGCCGAGGATGCGCATGACGCTCCAGACCCGGCCCCAGTCGGTGTCGGTCCCCGCAGCCGAGGCGCGGCTGCGTCTGCCAGAGGCGTCGGTCTCGTGCCAGTCCACGGTTTCCAGCTCGGCCCAGGTCAGCCAGCTGGTCCCGTACACATCGTCGGGGCCGCCGAACGCGGTGAACACGTCCCGAAGCCCTTCCGAGGCGTCATCCGGGAAACCACGGTCTTCCGCCAGGGGACGGAAGCCGAAGGTGTTCCGGACTCCGAAGAGACAGGCCAGGCCGTCGTAGGCGTTGCCCCCGTTGAGCAGGAAGAGATCGATGGCGGGTTCCCACACGGAGTCCTCGTCGTCGGGGCCCCACAGCCGGGCCCCCGGCCGGCATTCGATCATTCCGCTGATATCGGTCGACATGCCGAGAGCATGCCAACGCGGGCCTGGAACCGGCATCCGCTTTTCCCGTTTCCCGTGCGGCTACGGCCCACTGGAACTGGGCGACGCCTCTACGTTCGAGTTACCGTTCGAGACGCGCATTCGGGTGATTCTGTGCGATCAAAGATTTTAGGCTATTTAGTATCTTGTTCCGTGACAGACGGGAAGGGCCGGCGGCGACCGGTCGACCACGTGACCGGTGTGATCGTCCTCGGGGCCGGACCCGCCGGCCTGGTGCTCGGCAACCTCCTGGTGGACCAGGGGATCGACTGTGTCGTCCTGGAACGGGCCGAGCGCGCGCACGTGGAGACGCGGGCACGTGCCGGGTTCCTGGCCGCCAGTACCGTGCGGATCCTGGAGCGGCACGGCCTCGCCGAGGGGCTGCGCCGGCGCGGGCAGCTCCACAGCAGCTGTGAGTTCCGTACCGAGGACGGCCGGTTCCGGCTGGACTACAGCGGGCTCGGACAGGGGGAACAGCACACCGTCTACCCCCAACAGGAGCTGGTGACCGATCTGTTGGCGCGTTTCCTGGAACGCGGCGGACAGATCCGGTTCGGCACCGAGGCCATGGACGTACGCGGCGCCGACAGCGAGCGGCCCGAGGTGGCCGTGCGTGAGGCCGACGGGCGGCCCGGCCTGTGGCGGGCGCGGTATGTGGCCGGCTGCGACGGGCGGCACGGCGCGGCCCGGCGTGCACTGCCGGCCGGCACGGTCCGCCACCACCGCGATCACGGCGTCACCTGGCTCGGTCTGCTCGCCGAGGCGCCGCCCAGTCTGGACGCCGTCGGCTACGCGGTCCACGAGCGCGGGTTCGCCGGGCACATGGCCCGCACCAGCGAGGTCACCCGCTACTACCTGCAGTGTGAACGCGGCACCCGGGCCGACGACTGGTCCGAGGACCGGATCTGGGACGAGCTGGAGCTGCGGATGCGGGCGCGGGAGTACGGTCCGCTGCGCCGTGGGCACGTGGTGCAGCGGACCGTCGTGGACCTGGAGTCCGATGTGCTCGAACCGCTGCGCCACGGCGCGCTGTTCCTCGCGGGCGACGCCGCCGGTCTGATCAGCCCGTCCGCCGCGAAGGGCGCCAACCTCGCGGTCCTGGAAGCGTCGTTCCTGGCCCGCGCCCTGATCGACGACCTCACCGCCGGGAACCCCGAGGGCCTCGACGCCTACTCGGCGCGCTGTCTGACGCACATCTGGCGTGCACAGGAGTTCTCCCACTGGATGATCGGGCTGCTGCACGGCCCGTCCGGCGCGGACGGCGAGTCGCTGTTCCACAACTCCCTGCGCCGCTCCCGTCTCACCTCGCTGCGCACCTCGCGCAGCCACCAGGACTGGTTCGCCGAGCACTACGTCGGCGTCTAGCCGGGGCCGGCCCGGCACCCACAAGCTCCGACGCCCCCTCCCACACACACGAGCTCCGCCTCCCCACACCCACACACAAGCTCCGCACCCGCATACATGTGCGATGCGTGCACGCGTATACGCACGTCCATCGGGGCGCACACGCCGGCGCGAATCCACCGGCGCACGACACCGGCGTACATCCACATGCGTATCTCCCCGTCTCCCCATGCGTACATCCGTACGCGTGCGTCCGAACCCCGGAATGAGGATCCCCCCGTAATGATCACGGCATTGGCGGGCGACACGTCCCGCCTGCGCGAGACGGTCGACTTCGTCAAGGAACAGGACACCGCCACGCTGCTCCGGCTGGTGCTTCCAGGGCTCGACGGCCCTGAGTTGCGGAGTCTGGTGGAGCACTGCGCGTTCTCGCACGCGGCGCTGCTCGTCTTCCCGTCCGACCAGGCGGCGTTGGACGCCACGCTCGCCGACTGCGGGCTCGTCGCGGACGCGCCGCCGCGCCCGAGCGTCGTCGTGCGCGAGCGCCTCGCCGTACGGCACAAGCGGGGTGTGGAGGAGCTCGACATCGGCGTGCTGCGCCCAGCGGTGGAGTGCGCGGACGGGGTACGGCGCATGGTCGAGCTGTTCGCGCTGACCGTGCCGCCCGGCTCGGACCTCGAAACGGTCGCCGCGCACGAGCGGGAGCGACAGCACGAGGCTCATGTCGCCTTCGAGGTCGAGGCACCGGACCCGTTGGTGCTGCGCGGCCTGTGCGCGGCCTTCGCGCGGTACGGAGCCACCCCGGACGGCGGTGGCTACAACCCGCACGAGGACGGCACGGTGTTCTACTTCACCGCGCCCGCCGAGGCCAAGGCCGACTACCGCCGCGTGGAGCTGTACGTCCCCGGCGACCACCGTGACCTCCTCGACGCCCACCTCGACGAGCACCGTGGGCGCCGGCCCGCCGAGACCCTGCTGCGGATGCTCACCGGGGCGTGGACGACACAGGCCCTGGCCGCGTTCGCGCGGCTGGAGGTGGCCGACGCGATGGACGAGGAGCGGGGCGTCGGCCTGGCGGAACTGGCGCGGGACGTCGGTGCCTTCGCGCCGAACCTGGCCACCCTGCTGCGCTATCTCACCATGCTCGGCGTGGTGAGCGAGGACCGCGACGGCTTCCGGCTCACGGACACCGGCGCTCTGCTGCGCGCGGACGCCGAAGGGTCGATGCGGTCGCTGGCGCTGATGTACGGGGGACCGTTCTACGAGTCCTTCGCCGGGCTCGGGCACACCGTGCGCACCGGGCAGGTCGCCTTCGAGCAGCGTTTCGGCGAGAACCACTTCGACCACTTCGCCCGCGATCCCGAACTCGCCGAACTCTTCGACCAGTCGATGGCCGCCGGTTCCCGGATGTTCGACCCGCTGCCCACCCACCCCGTGCTCACCGGGGCGCCCGAAGGGGCCACCGTGGTCGACATCGCGGGCGGCAACGGGGAGTTGCTCGGCCGGATCCTCTCCGCGCACCCCCGACTGCGCGGCCTTCTGCTGGAGCGCCCGCACACCGTCGAGACCGCCCGCCGGCTCCTCGGTGCGGCCGGCCACACGGCCCGGTGCACCTTCTCCGTGGGCGACTTCGCGGACGTACCCGCGGGCGGCGACGTCTACGTCCTGTCGCGCGTCCTGCACGACTGGGACGACGACCGCTGCCGCGAGATCCTGCGCCACTGCGCCCGTGCCATGTCCGACGACGCCGATCTGCTCGTCGTCGAACGTGTTCTGCCCGCCGACGGCTCGGCCTCGCTGGCCACGGCCTGGGACCTGCACATGATGTGCAACGTCGGTGGCCGGGAAAGGCGCGCCGACCACTACGCCCAGCTGTTCGCCGAAGCGGGCCTCACCCTGGTGGGCCTGGCCCCGCTGCCCCTGGACGGCAGCGTGCTGCACGTCCGTAGGACCGCCCGGTGAACCCTGTCGTCACCAAGTCACACCACGCCCGCATCCGGAGCGCGGTGAGGGCAGCGATGGTGGTGAGGGCGGCGGCTGCCTGGCAGGGCCCGGCGGTCCTGCCGTAACGGGTCACCATGCGACTCACGGTGCTGCGACCGCCATAGCCTCAGGCGGTCGCAGCACCGTGAGTCGCCGTTGCCGCGCCGCCTGCCGCCTGCCGCCTGCCGCCTGCCGCCCGCAGGGCTCCCCGCCCGCACCCCTTACCCGCGACTACACCGCGACCCGCCCGTGGCACCCCTCGTAAGCCGACCCCGACCCGCACCAGCACGCGGCGCCCCGCTGCGGAGGCCACACCACGGCCAGTCCCCGGGCCGCCAGAGTGGTCGCGTACTGCGGCAGCAACGCCGATTCCCCGGGGGAGGCCTGCTCAGACGCCGCGAACGCCTCGTAGGAGGGCACCGTCCCGGTCACGATCCCGAGGTTCGCCGTGCCGGACGCCGCCAGCTCGCGCAGGGACGCCTCTATCGTCGCGAGGTGCTCCTCGTGGGAGGGGTACTCGTCCGCCAGGCCCGGATACGCGGCGACCAGCTCGGCCAGTTCATCCGCCGGCCAGTGCAGTACCGCCACCGGGAACGGGCGGGACAGCGCCTCCCTGAACGCGCCCAACTCGGCCCGCAGACGCGAGATCTCCGCCTGCAGTTCGGCCGGGTTGTCCGAGCCCAGGGACCAGACCCGCTTGGGGTCGTGGAGCTCGTCCAGCGACACCGACGACGAGTGGAGCGTGTCCGCGAGCCGGTCCCAGTCGTCGTGGGCCACGCCCAGCATCCGGCGTACGCGGTGGCGGCCGTAGAGAAGGGGATGGGTCGAGTACGGGGGTTCCTGCGCGTCCGAGATCAGGAGGCGGGCCGCCTCCGTGAACGTCTCCTGGGCCGACTCCAGCTCGTCGTGGGACTCCAGGGACTCCGCGATGATCACCCAGGGGGCCGGGTCGCGCGGGGCCTCGGCGCGGACGCCGTCGATGATCGCCCGGGCCTCGGCCTCGTGGCCGTACTCCCACAGGTTCGACGCCTTGAGGGCCCGTACGAGATGGGGGCTCTCCAGGGTGATCGGGGACTGGAGCAGACGGTCGTACAGGGCTGTCGCGGCGGGGCGGTCACCGGCCAGTTCCAGATGGGCCGAGGCCTGCACGAGCAGGTGTTCGGCGTCCTCGGGGTAGAGGCCGGCGGTCCGTTCCAGGCGGGCCGCTTCGGCGACGTGGTCGACGTTTTCCTGAGGCGTGTCGGGGCGCATGGGATCACCGTACTGCCGACGCCCGTCAAAGAAGAGGGGCGTCCATGAGAGTGGTCACCCGGGAGTCAGGAGGGAGGGAAGGCGACCCGTCCCGGCGGCTCCTCCCCTCCCGGTGACTCCCCAGTGACTCCCCGGTGACGCCCGGGGCACTCCTCAGCGGCTCAGATGGTCACCCCGTCCACCTGCAACGTCTGCACCGCGCCCGCCGCGAACGGCACCGCCACCGTCTTGCCGCTCAGGAACCTGTCCGAGCGGGCCGTGTAGAGGTCACCGCCGCCGCCCGTCACCGTGTTCCAGCGGGGGACCACACCACCCGAACCGCCCGTCACCGTGGTGAAGTTGCCGAGGTTGAAGGTCAGGGTCTGGGCCGAGGAGGACGTGTTCAGGGCGACGATCACCAGGCGCTTCGCGCTCGCGTCGTACGCCGCCACCGCGTAGTCGACGCCCGTGTCGAGGATCGTCATGCCGGGGCGGATGTGACGGCTGAACTGGGCCATCACGTAGTGCTTCGTCTGGACCGTCGTCGGCTGGAGCGTGTTCTCGTCGTAGGCGACCATCGCCCACCCCGCCGTCGGGTCCATGACCTGCCAGTACACCCAGGCCGTGGGGTGCAGCCAGCGGAAGTCCAGGAGGAGGTTCGACGCCAGGGTCCGGCCGGTCCCGTCCTTGTCGCCCGTCTCCGAGTTCCACAGCTTCTTGCCGGACGTCGTCACCACGTCCGTGTAGAGGAGGTCGCGGCGGCCTCCCGAGCCCTGGTAGCCGTGCACGTTGACCTGGTTGACCAGGGCCTTCGTGGACGAACCGAAGGCCGCCCAGGTCGAGCGGGCCACGTCGTAGTTCGTCTCGTCCGAGGCCGAGATCCGGATCCCCGTCAGGCCTCGCTTGTCCAACTCGCTTCGCATGTACGGGAGTACGGCTGCCTGGACCGACGAGTCCATGTGGCAGCCCTCCTGCGTACCGGTGGCCGTCCACCAGTTCGCCGAGGGCTCGTTGAACGGGTCCACCGTCGCGAAGTTCACGCCCCAGTTGTTCTTGGCGTACAGGGCGACGGCGGCCAGGTGCGAGGCGTGCTGGCGGTAGTTCCAGGTCTGGAGGTTGTTGCCGCCGCCCGAGGCGCCCGACGGGTTGTGGTTCGAACACATCCACCACATCGGAGAGTTGGCGAACAGCTCGGTGGTCGCTCCGCGCGCCACCGCCTTCGTCAGCGCCGCCCGCTGCTTCGCGTCGGCCGACCAGTTCCAGGCCGAGGACGTGGGGTCCTCGTTGTTCCAGTCCTGCCAGTAGCCCTCGATCTGCTTGAACGCCGGGATGTTCGCCGACGCCACCATGGTCGTGCCGCCCACGCTGTTCCAGCTGGACGCGCCGAGGTTGTAGCGGGCGATGTTCAGGCCGAGACCGGGCAGCGAGGTCCCGTTGTACGTCACCGACTTGGTGGTGAAGAAGAGGTCCGCGAAGTCGTCCCGGGCGCCGAACACATTCGCCCACCAGGCGAGCGAAGTGCCCCAGCCTTCCCAAGTCCCGTACTTCGTGGCCGGGTTGACCGTGATGGTCGCGTCGGCCCGCGCGGTGCCGGTCGCCAGGGCGCTGCCGAGGACAGTGCCCCCTGCCGCGGCCAGCAGAGATCTGCGTCGGATCATGGCTTCTCCGTCCGGAAAATGACCTGCCCCGTTGATGCCAGGGGAAGCATCAGGTGCGGTGGGTGGGGTTGTCGAGAGTTGTGACAGCGCTTTCTAAAACCATTGGACAAAGGGGGCCCACAGGGAGGGAGGGGACGGACCGGCCTGGATACTTCGCGAGGTCTGCCCTATCGTGCGGCCCGGCGTCCCCGTGAGCGGGCGGCGAAGGAGGCGTACGCATGCGGGCTCGGGCTCCTGTGATACGGCACCGGACACTCCGTCGACGTGCCCTTCGCCGCCGCGCGGTGTGGACCTGCGGCGAACTCCTCGTCACCCTCGGCACGGTCCTCGCCCTTCTCGTCGTCCACCAGCTGTGGTGGACCAACCGCCAGGCCGAGCAGGGCGCCCGGCGCGAGGTGCGCGCCCTGGAGAAGGAGTGGGGGAACCCCGGCGGCCCGGGCGGGAGTCAGGCAAGCCCGGAAAGCGGCTCGGGCTCAGGCTCCGGATCCGGCTCCGACAACCGGGCCGGGGCATCCGGCGCCGCCGGTCAGGACGGGGCCGGAGTCACCAACTCCCGTTCCTCCAAACCGAGTTGGTCGCAGGCGTACGCCGTCCTCAGCATCCCCCGGCTCGGTCTGCGCGTCCCCGTCGCCGAGGGCGTCAGCAAGCCGGACGTCCTCAACAAGGGGTACGTCGGCCACTACCCCGGCACCCAACAGCCGGGCCAGGCCGGGAACTTCGCCCTCGCCGGGCACCGCAACACCCACGGCGAACCCTTCCGGTACATCAACCGGCTGCGGCGCGGGGACGCCGTGCGGGTCGAGACGGCCGACGCGGTGTACTCGTACACCGTCGACCGGACACTTCCGCAGACCTCCGCCCACGACGACGGCGTGATCAGGACCGTCCCCCGCTCCACCGTCAGGCCGGCCTACGGCTACCGCGCCCCCGGCCACTACCTCACCCTCACCACCTGCACCCCGGAGTACACGTCCCGTTACCGTCTGGTCGTCTGGGGCACACTCACGTCGGTACGACCTCGCTGAGCCGAGAGCCGGGCACGCTGAATCGGGCATCCTGTATAACGAACGAAAGAAAGAAAGATGGGAGAGGGGGGCGTGGGCATGATCCGGAGCTGGAGTCCGGTGCGGGTGAACCCGCGTACCGCCGCCGCGCTGTTCCTCCTCCTCATCGAGGTCGCGCTGCTCGACGCGGGCACTCTCTCCGCCGCCGTCGCCCTCGCGGCGACCGCCGCGGCCGGGTCCGCGTTCGCCGCCTGCTCGCTCATCGTCTCCCGCTGCGCCCCCGCCGCGCCGCCCACCCGGGTCCGTACGGCCATCCGCGACCGCGCCCGCCGTACGGCCTTCCTGCCACAACGGGACCCCGACGCCCGTGGCCGCACCCGCCCCCGCGCCCCCGGACTCGCCCTCCGGACGACCACCGCGTAGGGCGCAGCGTCGAGCGCACCACCGACAGCTGACATCCCCGCGCGGGTCGTCATACCGAGCTGCACGGATCTCCGCATCCACGGAATCCACGGAATCTCCGGTACGACGAGACCCTCGGAGGGCTCACTCACCCATGTCCACGTTCCTGTCCGCGTTCGCGGACCTGGTCGG
The DNA here is from genome assembly GCF_033795085.1 of Streptomyces sp. AK08-02. Lineage (NCBI taxonomy): Bacteria > Bacillati > Actinomycetota > Actinomycetes > Kitasatosporales > Streptomycetaceae > Streptomyces > Streptomyces sp. AK08-02. Next base: position 143,299 of record NZ_JARAZV010000023.1, on the reverse strand, counting down.
CCGTCTCGCCGATCTGCTCCAGCCCCTCTTCCACGACTCCTCGGCGGCCGTCGCGATCATCCTGTTCACGGCGTTCGTACGACTCCTCGTGCACCCCCTCTCCCGTGCGGCGGCGCGTGGCCAGAAGGCGCGTGCCGCGCTGCAGCCCAAGGTCGCCGAGCTGCGGAAACGGCACGCGAAGGACCCGAAGAAGCTCCAGCAGGCCGTCATGGCACTGCATGCCGAGGAGAAGGTCTCGCCGCTGTCGGGATGCTTCCCGAGCCTGTTCCAGCTCCCCGCGTTCTTCCTGCTCTACCACCTCTTCTCCAACCGGGAGATCGGCGGCCGGACCAACGGGCTCCTCACCCACACGCTGTTCGCGGCGCCGCTCGGCGACCGCTGGGCCGACGCGCTCGGCGGGGACGGGATCCTCGGGGCCGCCGGACTCGTCTACCTCGGGCTGTTCGTGCTCGTCGCCGCCGTGGCCACCTTCAACTACCGCCGCATGAAGCTGGTGATGGCGGCCAACCCGATGTCGGTGAACACCGGCGGGGGCGAGGCGGTGCCCGGGCTCGCGTCCGCCGCGAAGTTCGCGCCCTTCATGTCCTTCCTCACGCTCTTCTCCGTGGCCGTGATGCCCCTGGCCGCCGCGCTCTACATGGTGACCAGCACCACCTGGAGCGCGGTCGAGCGGGCGGTCCTCTACCGCTGGCAGCTCGCACCGCAGGCCGACGCGCAGGCGGACGGACCGTCCGAGACGTCGTCCACCGCCCGCGCCCAGTCCACTGGGTGAACCGGGTCTTGCGGACCGGACGGCCAGCTTGGACGATCGACCAGTCCTCCGATGAATGACGCGTGAAGTACGTGAGGCGCGTGATGCTCGTGACGGCCGAGGACGTGACCGAGGGCACCACCCAGGAAGAGAGCGACCATGAAGCTGCTGCGAGTCGGTACGGCGGGGTCGGAGCGGCCCGCGCTGCTCGATGCCGAGGGAACCCTGCGGGACCTGTCGGGGGTCGTCCCGGACATCGACGGAGCGCTGCTCGCCGACGAGGCGGCGCTCGACCGGATCCGGGCCGCCGCCGACGCCGGTGAGCTGCCCGAACTGGACGCGACCGGGCTGCGGATCGGGCCGCCGCTGACCGGCGTCGGCAAGATCGTGTGCATCGGGCTCAACTACCACGACCACGCCCGCGAGACCGGCGCCGAGCCGCCGGCCGAGCCGGTGATCTTCTTCAAGGCGGCGGACACGGTCGTCGGGCCGTTCGACACGGTGCTCGTCCCGCGCGAGTCGACGAAGACCGACTGGGAGGTGGAACTCGCGGTTGTCATCGGACGTACGGCCCGCTACCTCGGCTCGCACGAGGAAGCGCTCGCGCATGTCGCCGGGTACGCGATCTCGCACGACGTGTCCGAGCGCGAGTTCCAGCTGGAGCGGGGCGGCACCTGGGACAAGGGGAAGAACTGCGAGACGTTCAACCCACTCGGGCCCTGGCTGGTGACCGCGGACGAGGTGCCGGACCCACAGGCGCTCGGGCTGCGGCTGTGGGTGAACGGCGAGCCGAAGCAGAACGGTTCGACGGCGGAGCAGATCTTCGGGGTCGCCGAAGTCGTGCGCTACGTAAGCCAGTTCATGACCCTGTACCCGGGTGACGTCATCAACACGGGTACACCGGCGGGGGTCGCCATGGGCGCGCCCGAGCCCAAGCCGTTCCTTCGGGCGGGGGATGTGGTCGAGCTGGAGATCGACGGGCTCGGGCGGCAGCGTCAGTCGTTCAAGGACGCGTGAGCGCTCCGCTGGGGGCGGGGGATTTGGCCGCGGGCCGGTGGGGGCTGGTCGCGCAGTTCCCCGCGCCCCTGTCAGCGCCCCTCCGGGGCGCCTCCCGCGCCACCGACTCGATCAACTCCCGTAGCCGTGCCACGTACAGGTTCATGTTCTTCCGCGCCACGTCCGTGTCCGGGTAGCGGGAGGCGAACTGGAGGCCCTCGTGGAGGCGGGTGATCCAGGCGCACACCTGGTCGCCGTACGACACCCGGATCAGGCCGTACGCCTTCAGCTCGTCCCAGCGCTCCGAACCCGCGATGTCCCGGGTGTCGACGAACGAGACGATCGAGTACAGGTCCGGTGAGGTGGGCCGGAAGTCGGAGCCCAGCAGCTTGAGCACCCGGGCGATGGGCATCCTCGACAGGGGCCGCTTGGCCCGCAGCGCGGTGCGGACCAGGTCGAGCGCGCCGTCGAAGTCGGAGACCTCGCCCACCGGGATCTCCAGCGGCGCCCCACCCACGTACCAGCCGACCGAGTCCGACCACTCCGACCTGGCCCGTGTGTGGAACGGCACGACGGTGCGGTACACCTGCTGGCCGCTGATCTCGCGCACGATGAGGGCGGTGGCCGCGAGGATGCCGACCATGCTGCCGCCGTACGGACGGCAGTACGCCTCGAACGCCGCCGCGTCCGCGTCGTCCGTGAGCCACTCCTGCATCAACTTCTGCGTGGGCAGCGGCCCTTCGGGGTCGAGGCCGAGGTCGACGGGGAAGTTGGGCAGCTTGCCGTCGCACCGGGCGATGAACTTCCGCCACTCGGCGACGATCGAGTGCGTCTCGTCGATCCCGTCGGCGTGCGTACGCTCGCTCGCGCAGAAGTCGACGTAACTGGCGACCGGCGTCGTGTCCACGGTCCTGCCGTCGAGGCCGGCCGTGTAGAGCTGGTGAATCTCGTGGGCGATGCGGAAGATCGAGTACGAGTCGACGTTGGTGTGGTCGAACGCGATGTAGACGCTGGTGGCGTCGTCCCTGACGACCGCGCTGTAGATGAAGTTCGGCCAGGTCAGCGCATCCGCCGCGATGTCGAACCGATCCTGCAGATAGCGCGACAGCGTCGCCCCGTCCCGGAAGTCGCCGACGTCCTCACGGTGCAGGACGACGGCGTCGGGCGCGAGGGTGAAGCGCCGCAGTTCGTCGTCGGGGGACCCGGATGGGCCGTCCGCCCACCGGAAACCGCTGCGCAGCGTCTCGTGCCGCAGCGTCCAGGCGCGCAACGCCTCCTGGAGGACGTCGAGATCGACCCGCCCGGGGATGTCGAAGGCCGTGCCGAGCCAGGTCGGTACGAACAGGCCGTCCTCGCGCACCGTTCGCGCGGTTCGGACATGGGCTTCCTGCACATACGCGGGTGGACGGGCGTCATCCGGCAGTTGGGCCACGCCTTCGACGGCCGTCGGATGCAGGGTCCAGGTCACGAGCCGTCCGGGCCGGATCTCGCAACGGTGGATATCGGTCAATCGCACGGGACTTCTCCGTTCGCATGCGTGTCACCGGGCTCCTGGATCCCGCCCGATGACACGTGCAGACCAACGACCGGATGCGTCCGGAGGAAACGCCACCGCCCTCAGGGCGTCTCCCTGCCCCTGCTTACGTCTGCTTAAGTCCCCTTCGTCCCCGTATCGCCGTCCCCTCACACCTTGAGGAAGATCTCCAGCGCCTCCACGACCATCCGGTGGTCCTGGAGCTGGGGCAGCCCCGACACCGTCACCGACCCGATCACCCCGACGCCCTCGACCGTGATCGGGAAGGAGCCGCCGTGGGCCGCGTAGGTGTCGGGGTCGAGGCGTGAGTCGTCCTCGAACGTCGTGCCCTTGGCGCGGAACCGGGCGCCCACCAGGTAGGAGGAGGCGCCGTAACGCTCCACCACCCGGCGCTTGCGGTCGATCCAGGCGTCGTTGTCGGGGGTCGAGCCGGGCAGCGCGGCGTGGAAGAGCTGCTGGCCGGCCCGGTGGATGTCGACGGCCACCGGCGCCTGCCGCTCCCGCGCCAGCTCCACCAGCAGCGAACCCAGCGCCCACGCGTCCTCGTGAGTGAACTGGCGGAACACCAGGTGCCGTTGCTGTGCTTCGAGTTCGTCGAGGCTCGGGGTCAGTTCGGGCGCGATGCGCGGCCCGAGCGAAGGCTGTCCGGTCGCCTTGTGGCCGAGGTGCTGGCCGGTCTTCTGGCTGGTCATCGCAGGGTCACCGTCACCTTCTCGTTCGCGGAACGCCGAGCCGCTTCCAGTACGTCGAGCGCGGCTGCCGCCTCCTGCGCGGTCACCGGGTTGGGGCCGCCGTCGCGCAGGGCAGCGGCGATCGCAGAGTAGTACTTCTCGTAGGCCCCGGGCAGTGTCGGCTCAGGCCGCCCACCACCCGTGAGCGGGGACTCCCCGGACCCGACCCGTCCCCACATGCTCTCGGGCTCGAGCCCCCAGCCGGCGTCCCCCGGCCGCCCACCCGCCTTCAGGGCGTCCTCCTGCGGGTCGAGGCCGTACTTCACGTACCCGGCACGTGAGCCCAGCACGCGGAAGCGCGGGCCGAGTTGGGCGGTGGTGGCGGAGACGTGGAGGTGGGTGCGGACACCGCTCGTGTGGGTGAGCGCGATGAACGTGTCGTCGTCGGTCTCGGCGCCCTGGCGGCGGATGTCCGTCTCCGCGTACACGGAGTCGACGGGGCCGAAGAGGACCAGTGCCTGGTCGACGACGTGACTGCCCAGGTCGTACAGCAGTCCGCCGAACTCCGCCGGGTCGCCGGACTCGCGCCAGCCGCCCTTGGTCTGCGGGCGCCACCGCTCGAACCGTGACTCGAACCGGTACACATCCCCCAGTTCGCCCTCCGCGAGCAGCTTGCGCAGGGTGCGGAAGTCGTGGTCCCAGCGGCGGTTCTGGAAGACGGAGAGGAGCAGTCCCCGCTGGTCGGCGAGGGTGGCGAGGTCACGCGCCTCGGCCGCCGTGCCCGCGATCGGCTTGTCGACCACGACCGGCAGGTCGGCCTTGAGAGCGGCGGTCGCGAGCGGGACGTGCGTCTTGTTCGGGGACGCGATGACGATCAGGTCCAGCTCGTCGGCGCGGGCGAACAGCTCGTCCGGGGTGGCGGCGACCCGTACGGCCGGGTGTTCGGTGCGGGCCTGCGCCTGCCGCTGGGGGTTCGCCGTGACGACGGTGTCGAGGACGAGGCCCTCGGTGACGGCGATCAGCGGGGCGTGGAAGACGGACCCCGCGAGGCCGTAGCCGACCAGGCCGAGGCGGAGGGGGGCACCGGACGTGCCGGTCATTCCAGTCGTACCAGTCGTACCAGTCATGCCGTCCACTTTCGCAACGCTGTTGCCAAAGTGCAAGCAGCGGGGACAATGACTCAGGTGAACAGGACGAACGCCATCGCCGCGACGACCACCGGCGCCCCGGTTCCCGGGGTGAACCTGTTGGCCCTGCGCAGCCACAACGCCGCGCTCGTCCTCGACCTCCTGCGCACGGCCGGCGCGGAGGGCATCAGCCGCCTCGAACTGGCCGAGCGGACCGGCCTGACCCCCCAGGCGGTCAGCAAGATCACCGCCCGGCTGCGCACGGAGGGCCTCGCGGCCCAGGCAGGCCACCGCGCCTCGACGGGCGGCAAGCCCCGCACGCTCCTGCGCCTGGTCCCGGAGACGGGCCACGCGGTGGGCGTCCACCTGGACCGCGACGAGGTGCGAGCGGTCCTGGTCGACCTCATGGGGTCCGTGGTGGCGGAACGCCGGGCCCCGCTGGACCTCGGCGCTGGATCGCAGGCGGTGGTCGAGGGCACGGCGGGGGTGGTGGAGGCGCTGCTCGGCGGGGGGGCTGGGCCTGCGCCTGAGTGGGAGCGGGACGCTGGAGGTTCCGGTGAGGCGGGTGTAGGGGGCGTCGGCGTTCTCGGGGTCGGGGTCGCCCTCCCCGGTCCCCTCGATCACGTCAGGGGTGTCCTGCACCGGGTCACCGGGTTTCCCGAGTGGGACGGGTTTCCGTTGCGGGATGCGCTGGCCCGGCGGCTCGGGGTGCCGGTGGCCGTCGACAAGGACACCAACGCCGCCGCGTTCGGGCTGGCGCTCGGAGGCGAGGGCGGGTCCTTCGCCTACCTTCACCTAGGTACGGGGCTGGGGGCCGGCCTGGTGATCGGCGGGACGCTGCACCGGGGGACCAGGACCGGGGCGGGCGAGTTCGGGCATCAGGTCGTCCAGCTGGACGGGCCCCCCTGTGGCTGCGGCGACCGTGGCTGCGTCGAGGCGCTGTGCCTCGCCGCGGTGGCTCGCGGCGACCTGGACGAGGCGGCCCGGGTGCTCGGCGTCGGCGCCGCGAACCTCGTGGGGCTGCTGGACATCGACCGGGTCCTGCTGGGCGGCCGTACCATCGCCGCCGACCCGGAGCGCTTCGTACGAGGAGTCGCCACCGTCCTCGCCGAACGCGCCCGGCGAGAGGGCGCCGACCGGCCGGTGCCCGTACGGGTCGCCCCCGGAGGGGCGCGCACAGTCGCCGAGGGCGCCGCCCAACTGCTCCTCGCGCCGCTGTTCGGACGCGCGGAGGGATAGCGGGAGCCCGGCCGGCCCCACTCGCCTCCCGCGCGAAAACTCCGTGGGACCAGCCGCCCCCGCCCTGCGATCCTTCGCCCATGACCGCACGCAACCGGCGCAGACGCCCACGCCGCAGGCTTCCCCCGCACCGGGCCTGGTCGCTGACCACCACCGACGTCAACGAGTCCCTCGGTGAACTCGCCGCCGAAATAAGGGAGTTGCGCTTCCTCACCGGATCCGGCAGCGGGACGGTCGTGCTCGGAGCCCGCTGGCTCGCCCCCGAGTCCCCCAACTACGGCCGAGGTGTCCACCCGGACTACGTCGGCTTCTCCGTGGACGTCCACCCGGTCGTCGCGGCCGAGCGCGCGGCCATCCGCGCCGCCCTGAAGGAAACCGCCCTCCCGCAACTCCACGCCTGGATCACCCAGGGACTCACCGCCCCGGAGACCTGGCGCCAGACCTCCCACCTCCACTACTGGCGCCTCGCCGACGGCCACCTCACCCACGCCGACGAAGAGACCTGAACCGGCGACCGAACCCGCATCGCCGCGTCCGCCGATCGGGCGCATGTGCGAGCCCGTTCGGGGCGTAGCCCCCGCAACGCCCGGAGCGGTGCCGCTCGCAGACCCACCGGCCCGGCATGGTCATGTGTTCATGCGACTGTGTACCCGCGTGACCGCGACCGCGACCATGACCGTCACCCTCCCCCTCACCGCTGCCGCCGCCCTCCTCGCCGTCCCCGCGGCCCTGACCGACCCGGCGTACGCGGCCGGCTGCGCCACCGCCCCCGGTGACCACGCCTTCCCCCTCACGACCCGCATCCACGGCGGGCCCGCCACCTACGAAGCCGGTGGTGGATACCAGACCTGGCGCCTCGACCTCATCAACAACACCGCGCTCACCTGCACGGACATCCACCCCGTCCTCGTACTCGTCGACGAGCGCCGTGCCCTGACGACGGCTCAGCCGAGCCTGGAGTTCTACGACGGACACCGCGCCCGCCCCTATCCCGTACGGTTCGAGGCCACCGACGCCGACGAGACCATCGGGGTGTTCGACGGTGACGGGTTCGCCGGATTCACCGTCGGTCCCGGTCGGAGCGTCTCCGTGAGGGTGCGGCTCGCGATCGGCGCCGACGCGGTGGCCAACGAGGTCGTCGCCAACGCGGCCGTGGTCCAGCGGCACGAAAATGACAGCGACTGGGTCGGTGAGTCCAACGACTACCGCTTCCGCGTCGTCCCCGACACCGACCCGGCGTCGGCGGCCCCCGTACCGCTACCGCCCACGCCCGTTCCCGTCCCCGGCGTACGGGAACCGGGACTGCCGACCGGTGCCGGTGAGCTCGCCGGCACCGGTCGACGCGACACCGCCCTCCGCCTCTCGGGCATCTCGCTCACCCTGGTGCTGGGCGGCGCCGGACTCATGCTGCTCGCCCGGGTCCGAGGCGTGGGACGTAACTAAACCGGCCATTCCCCCAAGATCCGGCCTGTGACAGGCTGGGCGTACGCGCCACTTCGCACGCGCGTACGGCAATGCGCGCATCGCGGTGCACGCGACACAACGGAACGCACCGCATCGCAAGGAAACGCAACGCACCACAACAGGCAGTGCAGGAGCAGGAGACCGGACATGGCAGACCGCAAGCCCATCGACTCGTGGCTCACCGACATGGACGGTGTGCTCATCCACGAGGGCGTGCCGATCCCCGGCGCCGATGCCTTCATCAAGAAGCTGCGCGAGTCGGGCAAGCCCTTCCTGGTGCTCACCAACAACTCGATCTACACCCCGCGAGACCTGCACGCCCGGCTGCGCCGTATGGGCCTGGACGTGCCTGTCGACAACATCTGGACGTCGGCTCTCGCCACCGCCAAGTTCCTCGACGACCAGCGCCCCGGCGGGACCGCCTATGTCATCGGCGAGGCAGGGCTGACCACCGCCCTGCACGACGTCGGGTACATCCTCACCGACCACGAGCCCGACTACGTGGTCCTGGGTGAGACCCGCACCTACTCCTTCGAGGCCATGACCAAGGCCGTACGTCTTATCGAGGGCGGCGCCCGTTTCATCGCCACCAACCCGGACGAGACCGGACCCTCCGCCGAGGGCCCGCTGCCCGCGACCGGCGCGGTGGCCGCCCTGATCACCAAGGCGACGGGTCGGAAGCCGTACTTCGCGGGCAAGCCCAACCCCCTGATGATGCGGACCGGGCTGAACGCGATCGGCGCCCACTCCGAGACCAGCGCGATGATCGGCGACCGTATGGACACCGACGTTCTCGCGGGCATCGAGGCCGGGATGCAGACCTTCCTGGTGCTCACCGGGCTGACCGGGCCCGACCAGGTCGAGAACTTCCCGTACCGCCCGTCCAAGATCGTCGACTCCATCGCGGACCTCGTCGACCGCGTCTGAGCCGCCCGCGGGATACGAACCCGAGGCCGTCCAAACCTTTCGCGACCCGTACGGAGCAGCCCCACCCGCTCCGGAGATGCGGACCGGCGACGGGAGGAGGAGCCTCCAGGTATCTGGAGGTTCACGATGGGTTCCATGCGGCTCACTCTCTGTGCCGGCGCCGCGGTCGCCGCCGCCCTCATCCCCCTGCCCGTGGCGTACGCCGCCGACGGGGGCATCTCGGTGACCCCGGCGTCCCCGGTCCCCGGCAGCGACGTACAGCTGGTCGTGCGCGGCTGTGCGGGGAGGACGGGCACCGTGAAGTCGGAGGCGTTCGTCGCCGACGCGCTGCTCGCGAGACAGGGGCAGGAGGGGGCGCTCGTCGGAGGGTCCCGCGTCCGCTCGTCGCTCACGCCGGGCACGTACGGCGTCACCGTCGGCTGCGACGGGCGGCAGGGCAAGGTCAAGAGCGCGATCACCGTGGCCGTAAGGGGCGTGGCCGTAAGGGGCGTGGCCGTAGGGGGTGCGAGCGAGAGTGAGGGTGCGAGCGCGGGTGTGGGGGAGTGGCAGCCCCCCTCGCCCGAGTCGCCGTCCTCGCCCGAGCCCTCCCGTACGACGGCCGCCTCGCCCTTCGCTCCCGTGCCCGCCGGTGGTGGCGGTGCGGCGGAGGGGCTGGCCGCCGACGCGCGAGGCACGGGTCCCGGTACCGGACAGGCGGTGGTCGGTCTCGTCCTCGCGGGTGTGGCGGCGGTCGTCGTCGCCGTGCGCGGGGTCCGCCGAGGCCGAGGGACGGACTGAACGTCATGCTCGACGACGACCGCGAGCGACCCCCCGGCACCACCGGCACCGGACGCCTGACCATGGGCGTGGCCTGGGCGCTGCTGCTGCTCGGGCTGTGGACGTGGGGCCGCGAGGTCACCGACGTACGCCATGGGACAGCCGCGCCGACCACCGGTGACATCGCCGCGGTCGGCCGCCCGCCCGACCCCGAACTCCCGCCCGCGCACGAGCCGTTGAGCGGTGCCGTGCCGCAGCGCGTGGACATCCCCGAGCTGGGCGTGCAGGCCCCGGTGGTGGCCCGTGGCCTCGACCGGCGTGGCGCGATCGACCCGCCGCCCTACGACCAGGCGGGCGTCGTGGGCTGGTACGGATCCGGCACCCGGCCCGGCGCCGCCGGAACCGCGCTGCTCGTCGGACACGTCGACACCGAGACCAAGCCGGCCGTCTTCTACAAGGTCAGCACCCTGCGGCCGGGCGCGACGATCCGGGTCACCCGAGCCGACGGCAAGGTCGCCCAGTTCACCGTCGACGACGTCCGGGTCCTGCCCCGCGACCGCTTCGACGCCCAACTGGCGTACGGCACCCGACAGTCGGGCCGCGCGGAACTCCGGCTCATCACCTGCGGCGGTACGTTCGACCGGGCCTCCCGCACCTACACGGCGAACGTGATCGTGTCGGCGTACCTGACGGGCGAGATCGCCTGAGCCACCCGCTGACGCCACCCTCTGGCCCCACCGCCCGAGGCCACCGCCTGAACCCAGGCCCGCGGTGTCCGCGCCTGTGTCCGTGCCCCTGCGTCCGCGTCTCACCCTGCCCGGTCGGCGACCCGCTCCCCCCAGAGCCGCCGACCGGGCTGGTCCTCGACCGCGCGCGCACGGGCTGCGGGAGTAACCCGGCGACCGGCGCGGGAGGTTCGGTGGCCGTCCCCGAAAACGCGGACGGTGAACTGTTGGCCTGTGCTGGGGCCGTCTGAGACGACTGTAGAACGGATGAGCGTCCAGGCCTAGACATGAATGACGCCAAGTCCCTGTCCGGTGGCTCTGAGTTATCCACGCAGGTAGTAGATAGTTCTACGAGCGGTTCCCCCGACCCCGCCCCGATCCTGCCCGGCCCCGCCCCGAGCCCGCTGTTCAGGCCCTGAGGGACGGGAGTGCCCGGCCCGAACGCGCTGTAACAGGTGACCGACAAGGATCTGGCGACCTCGTGGGCGCCCGGCCACCTATGTCAGGATTGAGGCATACGACACTGCATCCAGGGGGGACCAGGACAGTGCATCCGAGGGGGAGTTCGATGTTCGGCAGTAGGGGGGCGACCTGCGGGAGGGCGTCCGTGGCGGTGCTGGGGGCGGCACTGCTGTTCACGGGGTGTTCCGCGTCCTCCGGCAAGGGGGGCGACGACGGGCCGGCCAAGGAGGCGGAAGCCCGGATCACCCAGCAGCCCAAGGGGGCCAACCCGTTCTGGGTGAACCCCGACGGCAACGCGGCGGAACAGGTCGCCGCGTACGTCAAGGACGACAAGACCACCGACGCCGAGCAGATCCGGAAGATCGCCGAGCAGCCGACCGGCGAGTGGATCAGCCCGGAGAACCCGGAGGCGGAGGCGCGCGGCTTCACGGAGGCCGCGCAGAAGGCGGACCGCTCCGCCCTCCTCGTCCTCTACAACATCCCGCACCGCGACTGCGGCCAGTACTCCAGCGGAGGCGCCGCCGACGGCGACAGCTACCGCGCCTGGATCGACGGCGTGGCCAAGGGCATCGGCGACCGCGCGGCCACGGTGATCCTGGAACCGGACGCGATCCTCCACCTCGTGGACGGCTGCACCCAGGACGAGTTCCACGAGGAGCGGTACGACCTGTTGAGCGGCGCGGTCGAGACGCTGTCGGCGCTGAAGAACACGAAGGTGTACCTGGACGCGGGGAACGCGGGCTGGACGCATCCCGACCAGATCTTCGAGCCGCTCAAGTGGGCGGGCATCGACAAGGCGGACGGGTTCTCCGTCAACGTGTCCAACTTCTACTCGACGGCCGAGTCCATCGCGTACGGCAAGGAGTTGTCGGCGAAGGTGGGCGGCAAGCACTTCGTGGTGGACACGAGCCGTAACGGCAACGGGCCCTATACCGGCGGCGAGGCGGACGAGAACTGGTGCAATCCTCCCGGGAGGGCGCTGGGGGAGGCTCCTACCGTGAAGACGGCGGATCCGCTTGTGGACGCGTATCTGTGGGTGAAGCGGCCCGGGGAGTCCGACGGGGAGTGCAAGGGGGGGCCGAAGGCCGGGCAGTGGTGGGCCGGTTACGCGTTGAAGTTGGCGAAGGCCAGCGGCTGAGGGGTTCTGTGCGTTGTCGGCTGCGGGTGCGTCGTGGCTTGTCGCGCAGTTCCCCGCGCCCCTAGGTATGCGATCGGCGCCCTTCGAGAGAAGGGCGCCGATAGTTTTTCAGGGGCGCGGGGAACTGCGCGATCAGCCACGACGGCGCCGCAGCCGACAACGCACCCCCTGGCCCGGACTCAAGGCACCTTCACCCACTGAGCCTTGCTGGGTGTGCCCTGCTCGTCCGTCACGAAGAGCATGTACCACCCCGACTCCACCAGATTCCGGTTCTTCGGCACCGTCACCGTGATGCTGTCCTTCGTCTTCTTCAGGTCGAGGGCGATGGAGCGCTGGTCGACGTCCGTGACGTGCGTCGAGGCGCTCGGCCGGATCAGCCGGGCGGTCCGAATCGTGGCCGCGTGCCGCGTCGTGAACGTGCCCGACGCACCGCGTGCGATCGTCTGCGGGCCCCCCGACAGTGAGGGCTGCGCGTCGTGGTACAGGTACGGCGGCGTGTAGATCTCGATGCGCTGCTCGAACTTGCCCGGCTTGGTGTTGGCCTTGTCCGCGTACAGCGAGTCCGAGCCGAAGAACATCAGGCGGCCGTCGGGCAGCAGGATCGAGCCCGAGTGGTAGTTCCGGCCCACCAACGGGTCGGCGACCCTCCTCAGCTTGCCGGTCTTCGCGTCGTACATATGGGCCTGGAGGATGTTCGAGTCACCACGCCCCCGGTAGTCCTCCGAGCCGCCCGAGATCATCACCGTGTCGTCGGGCAGGATCGAGTACTGCGGGTAGCGCGTGCCCTTCTCCAGGGACGGGCCGTCCGTGAACCTCGGGTTGGCCGCCAGGAGGTCGATCACGCGGGTCTTCTTGCTGGAGAGCTTCGACTCGCCGACCCCGCCCCCGCCGATCACCATGTACTTCTCGTCCTGTGCCGGCGGCAGCAGCACCGTGCCGGCGGTCTCCAGCATGTTGGGGTCGCTCAGACCCTTCAGCTTGGTGAACTTGTTGGTCGCCACGTCCCAGACGCCCGGGTCACGGCCGACGTCGTCGGGGCCGTAGCCCGCGTTCGCGCCCGAGTAGAACATCTCGCCGTTCTGCATCAGGGAGATCGCCGGGTACGTCGGGAACTGCCGGACGTGGGTGGTGTACGTCCACTTCTTGGTCTTCGGGTCGAACACCTCGTTCTTGCCCGGCACCAGCTGGCCGATGTCGTCCAGGCCGGAGAGGCTGAGGATCTTGCCGTCCGACATGGTGGTGAGCGTCGGGTACCAGCGGGCCTCGTTCATCGGGTCGACCTTGATGTACTTCTCGGCGACCGGGTCGAACTCGTAGGCGTCCCGGATGCCCTGGAAGTCCTTCTTGTCCAGGGCGAGCTTCTCGGCGATGCCGTAAGTGTTGCGGGAGTCGGTGCCCGACAGGCCCTGCACGCGGTAGTTGTCCTGCGTACCGGTCTCGTACTTGGCGCCCTTCTTCTGCGCCTCGACGTAGATCCGGCCGAGCCCGGGATCGTTGCGCAGGAACGCGCCCGTCGCCTTGTCGAACACCTTCGTCGCGCGCTCCACGACGACCGGGTCCTTTGACACGAACGTCTTGCCGGTCTCCTTGCCGGTGAACTTGGTGCCCGCCGGCAGGGTGATCGGCTTGTCGGGGTTCTCGTTGTGGACGACCATCAGGCCGCCCGCCTTGGTGACGTCACCCTTCAGCTTCTCGTACCGCTTCGTACCGCCCGCGATCAGCAGATTGCCGTTGGAGAGCTGTGTGTGCCCGGTACAGAACAGGTCGGCGGGCGTCGGGATCTTCTTGATCGTGCCCTTGACCGGGTCCCAGATACGCGTGTCGAACTTCTTCGCGTCGAAGTTGTCCGCGTTGTTGCCGGAGCCCGCGACGAGCAGCACCTTCCCGGTGTGCAACAGGGCCGCGTGGATGGTGTTCTGCCGGTACTTCTCCGGGAAGTTCACCACCTCCCACTTGCCGTTCTGCGCCTTGTACTCCGGCTTGTTGATCTTGTAGTCGTGGTACTTCTCGGTGCTGAAGCGGTATACCCACGGCCCGTTCATCCCCGCCAACGCGAGGACCACCGCCGTGCCTATCGCGAGTCGACGGGCGCGGCGGCGGCCTGCACGGTCTTTCATTCCTTACGTCCCCCAAGTCCACCAAGGGCGATCTGCATGGTCTGGTCGTTGCCCTCGCCCCCTACGCTGCCCCCGCCCGTCCCGCCGGATGCGGCCCACTGGGGCTTGTGCTGCGGCGCGTGGGTGGAGTGGGGGGCGTGAGGGGCGTGCGACGGATGTGACGGATGGGATCCGTGTGGCGCCTGGGGCGTCGGCTGGGCCGGTACGAACGGCTGGGGCACGGGCGCGGCGTCCTGCGGTTCGGCCGGGCCGGCGGCGAGCTTCTTCTTCTCCTGGCGCAGCATGAGCCGCCAGACGACCATCGGTGTCGCGGTGATCGCCGTGGCGAAGGTCGCCCAGATGATCATCGCGGGGTGCGAGTGCCCGAAGGTGAAGCCGGCCGCGATCGAGCCGCCGAAGATCAGGATGAAGTACCAGTGGTACCGGAACGTCCCGAACCAGCGGTCCGGGCTCGCCGAGTCGCCCTTGGGCGTGACCACGAACTTGCTCTTGCGCCGCAGCGCGGAGTCGATCAGGGCCTTGGCGTAGAGCGGCGCCGACAGTGCCGACATGACCATGCCCGCCACGCCGCCCGAACCCTCGGGCTCGTGCGGGGAGACGTTGTGCCGGCGGTTCCAGATGTACAGGCCGATCTGCAGCGCCGAGGCGTTGCCGTAGAGCATCAGCCACACGGTCGGGTCGATGTTCACACCCGAGGCGCCCAGGCCCAGGAACAGCGCGCAACTCAGCGCCGCCAGGATCCAGTTGAGGGCGGACATCGGATAGAAGATGATCATCATCGTGTAGTTGAAGAGCTTGCTCGGCGGCAGCGAGTACCAGCCCTTCCAGTACTGCTTGAGGATCGTCTCGTACGTCCCCCGCGACCAGCGCATCTGCTGCGTGAAGAAGTCCGTCCAGGCGCTCGGACCCTCGCCGACCGCGAGCACGTCCGGTGTGTAGACCGAACGCCACTTCTTCCCCGTCGCCGGGTTCTTGTGGCGGTGGATCTCGAAGCCGGTCGCCATGTCCTCGGTGATCGAGTCGTACAGCCCGCCGATCTGCTTCAGCGCGCTGATGCGTACGGCGTTGCTGGTGCCCACGAACATGGGCGAGCCGTAGGCGTTGCCGGCCCGCTGGATCAGTGCGTGGAAGAGGAACTGCTGCGACTCGGCGGCCTTGGTGACGAAGTTGTCGTAGTTCCCGTAGACCTGCGGGCCGATGACGAAGCCGATGTTCGGGTCCCGGAAGAAGCCGAGCATCCGCTCCAGGTAGTTGGGCAGCGGTACGTGGTCGGTGTCGACGGAGGCGAAGAAGTCGTAGTCGTCGCCGTGCGCGTCGAGCCAGGCGTTGTAGTTGCCGTGCTTGGTCTTGGCGCGGTGCGGGCCCTTGGGCTGGTTCCACTTCGCGACGCCCTTGCGGGAGAAGTGGTGCACTCCGAGGCGCGCGCAGACCGCCTTCACGGCGTCGTCGTCGCCCTCGTCGAGCAGCCAGACGTGCATGAGGCCGCGGTGCCGGATTCTCACCGCGGCTTCGAGCGTCTTCGTCACCATGTCCAGCGGCTCTTTGCCGGGCACGAAGGAGGTGAGGAACGCCACTCTCGTGCCGGTCTCGGGCACCACCGGGATCGGGTCGCGGGCGACCAGCGTGGCGTGCGCGTTCGACAGCACGTTCAGGCAGCGGAAGAGCTCGATCAGACCGATCGAGACGAGCATCACGATGTCGAGCGCCGGCAGGAAGTCGAAGGCCGGGTAGTCGCGTTCCGTCCAGTGCGCGGGCTGGAGCAGCCAGACGAGCAGGACGATGGAGAGCAGCGGTGCGGCGCCCAGCATCAGCGCGGCCCGTATCCGGTGCGGCTCCTGCGAGAGCAGAGACCGGTACTTGACCGTGTACGGCTTGGTCGGGTCGGGCTGTGTGAGGGGTCCGGCCAGTCGGCTGTAGTGCTCGTAGTCGTACTTCGGCAAGCTCTTCTTGATCCGGCGGAACCCGCCGGTCCGGTTCGACGGCAGCCTGAGCTGGGCTGTCTGAGATCCGTCGAAGTTATGCCGGGCGCCCGTCGGCGTCGACGTCATGAGTCATCCCCCCGCACGCGGGTGATCGCGTGCATGTCGGTTCCTATACGTCCGCTCGGCCCCCCTCGGCCTTCACAGACGCATCAGTAATGGACCACTGCCCCCACGTCATCCATAATCCACACTCTATAGACATGGAAGAGTGCCCTTCCGGTTGCATGATGCCCCCCTCGGCATCCGTTCATGAGCGAGGCCCCATCCCCGCGCCGTCGCAACCGGTCCCGCCCCCAATTGCCGCGAAACCGCGGCATCCTGCGCCCAGGGTTCTACGCCGTTCAGCATGATCGCAAGACGCGAAACATGGTGTTTACCGGTCATACGTGCCCATTGTGACGTCTGTTGAGTCGGATTGGTGCATTTGGGACCGCTTGTGTGCGGATGGTTCCGAAGTGTTTACGTACCGTTTCGGCCGATCTCCGAGGCCCACGCGAACAGGCCCCCCGCGTCAGCGGAGGGCCTGCCGTTCGTCTGTGCGCCGCCAGGGACTCGAACCCCGGACCCGCTGATTAAGAGTCAGCTGCTCTAACCAACTGAGCTAGCGGCGCGCGGTGACGTCGACAACTCTACCCGACCCCGGTGAGTGGTCCGGACCGCCGAGGCGCGCGGCGGACGTGTACATCATTCGGACCGTCAACATGCGACAGACGGTGACAGTTGAGAAACTGCGACGGTGGAGAAGCGCGCAAGTCATCGCCTGGGACGTGAGGGGAATCGTATGGCGACTCCGGTATTCGAGGAATTCGATCCCGCGAGCGACTGCGAATGCCCCGGATGTGTTCACCGGCGTCGGTCGGCACCGTATTCCGGACCGGTGTCGGGAACGGGCCCGGGACCTGCCCGTACGGCGGTCCGCCGAACTCTCGTCGTCGCCGCGACCGCCTCGACCGTGCTGGGCGCCGGGCACGCCCTGCCGGCCGCAGCCGCCTCGTACGCCCCCCACCTCCCGGGCGTACCCGCAGGTGACGAGCCCGACACCCCGCAGGGCGGCAAGGCCCCGCTGCACGGCCCACCCGGGAAACCGGCGGCGGGCAAACTCCGGGCCACCACCCGGTCGGAGATCATCAACCGGGCCAGGACCTGGGTCGCCGCGCGGGTTCCGTACAGCATGAGCACGTATTGGGGAGACGGTTACCGGCAGGACTGCTCGGGCTTCGTCTCCATGGCCTGGAACCTCGCGGGCAACGAATGGACGGGCAGCCTCGACAGGTACGGCGTACGCATTCCCAAGGAGGATCTGCAGCCCGGCGACATTCTCCTGTTCCACAATCCGTCGGACCCGGAGAAGGGTTCGCACGTCGTCATTTTCGGCGGCTGGACGGACTACACGCACACCTATTACACCGCCTACGAGGAGACCCGCCCGTACGCCCGCAGGCAGGCCACTCCGTACGCCTACTGGAGCCACTCGGACCGCTATCAGGCCTACCGCTACAAGGGCCTCGCCGCTAACCCGGGCGGCACCTCGGACCCGGGCGGCACCGGCGACCCGGACGTCCCGGGCGGTACGGGTGACCCGGACGGCACGGGAGGCGCGGCGCCCGGCGCCTCCCCGGACGCGGCGTCCCGCTTCCCGGGGCGGACGTACTTCGGTCCCGGCGCCAACAACAGGTACGTCACCCAGCTCGGCCGGATGCTCGTGGCGCGCGGCGGCGCCCGCTACTACACCTCGGGTCCCGGCCCGCGCTGGTCGGCCGCTGACGGCAGGGCGACCCGGGCGTTCCAGCAGGCCCAGGGCTGGCAGGGTTCGGCGGCGGACGGACTGCCGGGTCCGCGCACCTGGGCGCTGCTGGTGAGCGGGGCGGGCAGCGACATCGGGGCCCGGCCGAGCGGGCCGCCCACCGGGGCGCCCACCGGGACGGACCCCGCGACAGCGCCCGGAACCACCCCGGGAACAGCGCCGGGAACCTTTCCCGGGACGCCCTCCGAGGAGGTCCCCGGCGCGGCCGGTCCGCCCTCCGCCGGGAAAGTGGTCCCCGAGTTCCCCGGGCGGGGGCTGTTCCGGCCCGGTTCCAGCAGCCCGCACATCACCCTGCTCGGAAAGCAGCTGGTGAAGAAGGGGTTCGGCCGCTTCTACCCGACCCGGCCCGACGCCCGCTGGAACGAGGCGGACCGCCGCGCGGTGGAGGCCTTCCAGCGCGCCCAGGGCTGGCGGGGCGGCGCGGCCGACGGCTACCCGGGTCCGGAGACCTGGCGTCGCCTCTTCTCCTCGTGACGCACACGAGGGTTGGCCGGTAACCACCGTCGTACCGAAACACCCAGGCATGAACGCAGCAGTCATCAACGCAGCAGTCATGAACGCATCTGGCGCGGAGGCTGGAGGCACAAATGAGTACGACCACCGAACACACGCCGGAACCCGACGGGTCCCCGGACAACGGGCCCAGGCCCGCCCGGCTCATCCAGAACGAGGCGACCACCGAGATCCCCGTCCACCTGCTCTTCCGTGACGAGCCCGACCCGGTGTCGGTACCGCTGCGGCCGGCCGTCGTGGGGCGCAGACAGGGTACGGGCGAGCAGCCACGCATCCGCAGGCCCGCCCCGGCCGCACCGCGTCCGGCGGTGCCGGCGGTCGACCCCGACCTGGTGGAGCGCACGGCACGGGTGCTGCCCGGCGCGGTGGGCGTGTTCGCCGGTGCCGCCGGGCTGGCCGGGGGCGTGCTCACCTCCTGGTGGGCGGGAGTGCTGCCGCCCCTCGCGGTGGAAGCGCTCCGGCTGCCGGTGACGTACGCGGGCGCCGGTCTCGGTCCGGCCCAGTGGGCGGCGTACGCCGGTGCGGGCGCCCTCGGGCTGTTCGGGTTCGGCGGGCTGGCGCGCGGGCGGACCGGGCGGGCCTGGGTGCTCGGCCTGTTCGGCCGCTACCGGGGGACGGTCCGGCGCACCGGGCTGCTGTGGGTCAACCCGCTGCTGCTGCGCGCCAGGGTCGACGTACGGCTGCGGCACTGGCGCGGCGAGCCGATGCCGGCCGCCGACGCGAACGGGGTCGCCCTGCGGGTCGTCGTCCTCGTGGTGTGGCGGGTGCGGGACACCGCGCGGGCCACGCTCGGCGTCGAGGACCACGAGACCTACCTGCGTGAGTGCGTCGAGGCGGCGCTCGTCCGGGTGCCGGTGGAGATGCCGGGCGCGGGACGGCGGGCGATGGAGACGGCGGGGGAGTCGCTGACCCGGGCGGTCGCGGCGGACACGGCGCCGGTCGGCCTGGAGGTGTTCTCGGTACTGCCGGTCCGGGTCGAGTACGCCCCCGAGGTCGCCGCCGCGATGACCCGCCGCCGTATCGCCACCCTGGACGCCCAGCACCGCGCCGCCGCGCTCAACTCGGTCGTCGACTCGGTGGAGGACACGGTGACCCGGCTGACACTGCGCGGTCTGGTCGAGCTGGACGACTACGAACGCAAGGCGCTGGTGAAGGACCTGACGGTCGCGTTCTGCGCGGGACGGAGCGAGCCGGGCCCGTGATTGGTCTGGACATGTTCAACGCGCGGTAATAATCTGGGGCTTGGTCTAGACCTGCACGGCTCACATGAACCTCCCCCACGTTCAGCAGGAGCGGCAGCATGCGCGAAAAGACCAAACCGACCAGGAAGACCAAGGTGTACGCGTCCGTGGTGGGCCTGGCCACCACCGGCGCCCTCGTCCTCACCGCCGGGGGTGCCAGCGGCCACGGCTACACCGACCTTCCCATCAGCAGGCAGAAGCTCTGCCAGAACGGCACCGTGACGGGCTGCGGCGACATCCAGTGGGAGCCGCAGAGCGTCGAGGGCCCCAAGGGCTTCCCCGCCGCCGGACCCGCCGACGGCCAGATCTGCTCGGCGAACCACGGCAACTTCGGCGCGCTCAACCAGCCGAGGACCCCGTCCGGCGGCACCTGGCCCGCGACCGCGGTGACGGGCGGTCAGGGCTACACCTTCCGCTGGCAGTTCACCGCCATGCACGCCACGACCGACTTCAAGTACTACGTCACGAAGCCGGGCTGGAACCAGAACCACGCCCTCACCCGTTCGGACCTCAACCTCACCCCGTTCCTCACGGTTCCCTACAACGGCCAGCGCCCGCCGGCCACGCTCTCCCACACGGGCACCCTGCCGTCCGGGCTCAGCGGCCGGCATGTGATCGTCGCCGTGTGGACGATCGCTGACACGGCCAACGCGTTCTACGCCTGCTCGGACGTCAGGTTCTGAGCATTCCTTGAGTAAATCCGCGGCCCCCCACGGGTACGTTCCCCGTACGCCCCCAGGACCAGGTGAGGCGGCGTACGGGGAGCCGTACTGAAGAGAGACCGGGGGGAACAGTCATGGACTTCATGTTCTACGGGGTGCCGACGCTCATGATCACGGTGGTCGTCGCGGTGGCGGTGTTCGTGATCCGCCGGGCGCTGCGGACGCGCCGTGCCTGGAACAGCGGCCTGACCGCCGAGGCGCGCTGCCTTCGGACGTACACGACCACGAGTGGCGGCTCGGGCGACTCCTCCGTGCACTCGACGCTGCACCACGTGTACGAGTTCGTCGCCCGCGACGGCCGCACCGTCCGCTTCGAGGAGTCGGGCGGCCCGGGCACGATTCTCGAGGGCGACTTCGTGACCGTCTTCTACAGCGAGGGTGAGCGCGTCAACGCCACGGCACACCGTCCGAGCCCGGTCCGGCAAGGTCTGGCCCTGGCCGGCATCCTGGCATTCCTCGGGGTGTTCGTCATGTTCTGCGTCGGCTTCATGGTGACCTACAGCCAGATCTTCGAACCGGTCGGCGACATGTTCTTCGGCGATGACAGCGGCTACAGCAGCACCGACACCCCCACGGGCGACGGGTTCCCCGAGGGCTGGGACGTGAGCACCGACACGCCGTGAGTCTCCACATCTGACGATGCGTCAACTACCGTGCGCGTCCATGGAGTTCAAGGAGCCCAGGAAATCCATGGAGCGCGCCGGGTCGGGTGGGCGCACGGTCGCGGAACTGGTGGCGGCACGGTGGGGCGACCACCGTCCGGGGCTGTGGTGCGAGGACCGGACGCTCACGCATCACGAGGTGGCCGCGGGCGCGGCGGCCAGAGCCGCACTTCTGACGGAGCTGCTGCCGCCGGGCGCCGAGCCGCACGTGGGCGTCCTGCTCGACAACACCCCTGAATACCCCCTGTGGTTGAGCGCGGCGGCCCTCGCCGGCGCCGCCGTGGCAGGCATCAACCCGACCCGGCGGGGCCCCGAACTGGCCCGGGACATCCTGCACACCGAGTGCCCGCTCCTGATCACCGCGCGCACCCACCTCCCCCTCCTGGCAGGCCTCGAACTCCCGGGCATACGACTGCTGTTGACCGACTCGGAGGAGTACGAGGCTCTCCTGGCCCCGTACACGGAGGCGACCCCGAACCCCTCCCGCGCCACGCCCGCCGACCGCCTCCTCCTCTACTTCACCTCGGGCTCGACCGGCGCCCCCAAGGCCGCGATCTGCACCCAGGGCAGGCTCGCCGCCGCCGGACGAACACTGGCCACGACCTTCGCCGTCGGCGCGGACGACGTGCACTACGTCTGCATGCCGATGTTCCACGGCAACGCGGTGATCGCGGACTGGGCCCCGGCCCTGGCGGCGGGCGCCGGGGTCGCGCTGCGCGCCCGCTTCTCCGCCTCCGGCTTCCTGACGGACGTACGCCGTTACGGGGCGACCTACTTCACGTACGTCGGCCGGGCGGTCCAGTACCTGCTGGCGACGCCCGCCCGGCCGGACGACCGGGACAATCCCCTGCGCCTGGGCTTCGGCACGGAGGCGGGTGCGGTGGACGCGGCGGCCTTCCAACGCCGGTTCGGAGTACGGCTGGTCGAGGGGTACGGCTCCTCGGAGGGCGGGGCGGCGGTGCGGTGGACGCCCGGGACCCCGGACGGCGCCGTCGGCCGGGCGGCACCGTCCGACGACCTCGCGGTGGTCGACCCGGCGACCCGTGCCGAGTGCCCGCCGGCCGTCCTGGACGCCTCGGGCCGCCTGCTCAACGGCACCGCCGCGATAGGGGAGTTGGTGAACCGGGGCCCGAACCCGTTCGAGGGCTACTGGCGCAACCCGGAGGCGGAGTCGGCCCGCCGCAGGGACGGCTGGTACTGGACGGGCGACCTCTTCTACCGGGACACGGACGGCTTCCTCTACTTCGCGGGCCGCGCCGACGACCGGCTGCGCGTCGACAGCGAGAACCTGGCAGCCGCGACGATCGAGAACATCCTCGCCCGGTACGAGGGCGCGGTGGCCGTCGCCGTCTACGCGGTGCCGGACCCGGTGGCGGGCGACCAGGTCATGGCAACCCTGGCCGGCACCTTCGACCCGTCCGCCTTCACCGCCTTCCTGGCCGCCCAGCCCGACCTGGGCACGAAGATGGCCCCCCGTTTCGTACGCGTCGTACACCGCATGCCGGTCACCGCGACCAACAAGATCCACCGCGCAAGCCTCCGACAGGAGGGCTTCCGCTGCCCGGACCCGGTGTGGTGGCGCCCCCCGGGGGAACCGACGTACCGCAGGCTCACCGGCGACGACGTGTCGGGCCTGGTGGAGCGGTACCGGGAGCGGGGGCGCGAGGAGTTGCTGAGCAGATAGAGGACGGAAGGGTCCCTTGTCCGTACGCGGACGTGCGAAGTAGCCTCACCCCGAGGCGATGAGGGCACGACGGGGACCCGGTTGAGGGGGCCAGTTGCGATCCAGAGGCGTACTACTCCTCCTGTTCCTGCTTCCACTGGTGTTCGGAGGGGGTCTGTTGCTCGCAACAGGACCCACCCACGACATCCCCGACTGCACTGGGCGCCATCTGGGGGCGGATGGCAAGGAGCGCTCCGGAGCCATGAGGCGTGGCGACCGGTGCCAGGTCTCCTACGAGGGTGACACCGGCCGTTCCGCCGGCACTCTCACGTACCAGCAACTGGAGTTCGCCCAGGAACTGAAACGCCGATCCCTCCACCGTGATGGAGCCTGGCTGGCGCTGTACGGCGTGGTGGGCCTGGGTGTAGCCGTCGTGGTCACGCGGCGGCGGGGGTCTGCCGGTTGAGGGCTGTCCCGCAAAGATCGGTCTGAGTGGCCCGGGGCGCTTCGCCCCGGGCCCGCGGTCCATCAGGCGACCGTTCCACCCGCGTTCTGGATCAGCCGCTGGAGCACCTTCACCGTGGTGACGTAGTCTGCGTCGTCGATGCCCTCGTGGAGGGCGGCGCGGATCGCGGGGGCGTTGCGGGCCAGATCGACGCGGGCCTGTTCCCCTTCCGGGGTGAGCCACAGCCGGTCCTCGGTGTCCTGGGTCAGCCAGCCGCGTCCAAGGAGCCCCTCTGCCTCCGCCGCCAGGTCGTCCTCGGGACGGATGTAGGAGGTCATCGCCTCCCGCAGCTCGGACAGGGTCATCCCCTCGCCGTCGGGCGAGATGTCGTTCACCGACAGGTTGCGCAGCAGCCAGAACTGGGGCTGGGTGTAGCCCTGTTCGGCCTGCTGGGCCCGGGTGTACGCGATGAGCGCCTCGTAGGCGACACCGGTCCAGTACGCGGCAGGCTGTCCGGCGAGTTCGGCGTCGGGGATCTGCTGTGTCGTCATGGGGTACCCCCTCCATGTACTTCAGTGTGGAGCCCGCACACCGTGCGGGTCGTGGGGAGACCGTATGACCTCAAGTTCGGTTGAGGTCAAGCAGGTGATCTTCCGGGCGACTGTGGGTGCGGGAAGGTACCGTCCAGCCGGACGACGGCGCCGATAGCCCTCGCCGGCATCCGGCCCCGAAAACGACCAAGGGCACCCCCCAATAAGAAGGATGCCCTTGATCACAGACTGTGCGCCGCCAGGGACTCGAACCCCGGACCCGCTGATTAAGAGTCAGCTGCTCTAACCAACTGAGCTAGCGGCGCATGACTCTCGCCGACCGCTCTCGCGGCTGGCGACAAGAAAAATACTACCTGGTCCGGGAGGGTGCTCCGGACCAGGTGGCAGTGGAGGTACTGAGGCTGGAGCGGAGGTCAGATCGCCAGTGAGAGCAGTACCGGTCCCGCGCTCCGGTTCAGGCGGTCCGCCGCCTGGCGGAGGCGGTGGGCTTGGCGGAGGGGGAGGGAGAGGGCGAGGCAGCCGACCGTGGCGCCGGCCGTGATCGGGACCGCCGCGCAGACCGTGCCGACCGCGTACTCCTGGAGGTCGAGGACCGGCACCGTGGGTGGCTGGGTCTCCAGGCGGGAGAGCAGAAGCCGCTCGCTGGTGATGGTGTGCGAGGTGAGGCGGGCCAGTTTGTGGCGGGCGAGATGGTCGCGGCGGCTGTTGTGGTCGAGCTGACCCAGCAGGCTCTTGCCGATCGCGCTGGCGTGCGCGGCCGAGCGGAAGTCGACCCACTCGTTGACCGCGGGTGTCGCCGCGCTGTCGGCGCACTGGGTGATGTGGATCTCGCCGTCGACGTACCGGCTCATGTAGACGGCCGCGCCCACCGAGTCGCGCAGCCGGTCGAGGGTGTGCTGGAGCTGGGTGCGCAGGGCCTGGTCGTGGCCGTGCGTGGAGCCGAGGCGGCTGAGGGCGGTGCCGGTGACGTACGAACCGTCGGCGGCCTGTTCGACGTACCCCTCGCGGCGCAGCATGCGCAGGAGGGGGGTGAGCCGGTCCGTGCCGAGGCGGGTCTGGCGTGCGATTTCGGCGTCGGTGACACCGGCGGAGTGTCGCGCCACCGTTTCCAGGACGCGCAGGGCGTCCTGGGTCGAGTGATGCGGCGCGGTCGGCTCGTGCTTGAGAGCCACGGTGTTCCCCCTGGCTTGCTTTTAGCCGTGATCCGGACAGCCAATCCCCTCCACGATAGCCGCCAAGGGGGCTACGCGGAGGGGGCGTTGACGAGATTGTCGCCGGGGTCGCGGCCTCCTAGCAGGGGCGTGTTCATCTGGCATATGACAGAGGCATGGAAGGGGCGGCTTTCGTCCCTTCCCGGTGCGGTCAGAGCATCGCGCTGAGGAATTCGCGTGTTCTGTCCTGCTCCGGATCGCCGAAGATCTGCTCCGGCGGACCGGACTCGATCACATGGCCAGAATCGAACATCAGCACTTGGTCGGAGATGTCCCGGGCGAACCCCATCTCGTGGGTCACGCAGAGCATCGTGATGTCGGTGGTGCGGGCGATGTCCCGCAGCACGTCGAGGACGCCCGCGACCAGCTCGGGGTCGAGCGCGGAGGTCACCTCGTCGAGCAGCAGTACCTGCGGGCGCATGGCCAGGGCCCGCGCGATTGCCACCCGTTGCTGCTGCCCGCCCGACAGCCGGGACGGACGCTCGTCGGCCTTGTCCGCGAGGCCCACCAGCTCCAGCAGGTCGCGCCCGCGCGCCTCCGCCTCCTCCTTCGAGAGGCCCAGCACGGTGACGGGCGCCTCGGTGATGTTGCGCAGCACGCTCATGTTCGGGAAGAGGTTGAAGTGCTGGAACACCATCCCGATCTTCTTCCGCACCTCGCGGACCTGCTTCTCGGGCGCCGGGAACAGCGCCTCCCCGTCGACGGTGATCGTGCCCTCGTCGGGCTTGGCCAGGGTCATCAGCATCCGCAGGATCGTCGTCTTGCCGGACCCGGACGGACCGATGAGCGTGACATGCCGCCCCGCCTCGACGGAGAGGCTCAGCTTGTCGAGAACGGTCTGCTCACCGAACCGCTTGGTGACCCGGTCCAGCCTGACCAGCTCCGTGGGCGTGTCCGCGGTAGGGGTTGTATCGGGGTTCTCGGCAGGGCCCCTGTCGGGGTTCCTGTCATGGTTCTTGTCGGTGTCAACTGGCAAGGCGTCGCTCCAGAGCTCGTACGAGGAGGGAGGCGGGGAAGGAGATGAGGATGAAGGCGACGCCGATCACGGTCAGCGGCTCGGTGAACTGGAAGTGCTCCTGGGAGAAGAGCCGCGCCTCCCCGAGCATCTCCAGCACGGTGATCGTCATCAGCAGCGGCGTGTCCTTGAGCATCGCGATCACGTAGTTGCCGAGCGCCGGGACGACCCGGCGCACCGCCTGCGGCAGGATCACGGCCGTCCAGGTGCGCCGCAGGGGCAGACTGAGCGCGGTGGCCGCCTCCCACTGGCCCGGCGGCACGCCCTCGATGCCGGCTCGGTAGACCTGCATCGTGTACGTGGAGTAGTGCAGCCCGATCGCGAGGACACCGGTGGTCAGCGCGGAGGCGGCGATGCCCCACTCGGGGAGCACGTAGAAGAGGAAGAACAGCTGCACCAGCAGCGGGGTGTCCCGCACGAACTCCGTGACCACTCCGACCGGCCAGCGCACCCAGCGCGTCGGCGTCCGCATCAGCAGCGCCCAGACCAGCCCCAGCGTGAACGAGATCAGCGACCCGAGGGCCAGCGCCTGGAGGGTGACGAGCAACCCGTCCCGGAAGTGCGGCATGAACTCGCGTACGGCGCCCCAGTCCCACGTCACGCGACACCGCCCTTCAGCCGCTTCTCCAGCCCGCGCATGAGCCGGGTGAGGAGGAAGGCGATCACGAAGTAGATCAGCAGGATGTACGTGTAGATCTCCGCGCTCTCCTGAAGCGCGAGCCGCACCAGGTTGCCGCTGAAGGCCAGGTCGGCCATGCCCATGACGGAGACGAGCGCGGTGCCCTTGAGCAGCTCGATCAGCAGGTTGCCGAAGGAGGGGATCATCTCCGGCACCGCCTGCGGCAGCAGGATCAGCCGCATGCGCTGCCAGGACGTGAACCCGAGCGCGATCCCGCCCTCGCGCTGCGCGGGGTCGACGGCGTTCAGCGCGCCGCGCACGATCTCCGTGCCGTACGCCCCGTAGGTCAGCCCGAGCGCGAGCGTGCCCGCCCACATGGGCACCAGTTGCCAGCCGAATGCGGGCGGCAGTACGAAGTACACCCAGAAGATCATCACGAGTGCCGAGGTGCCGCGGAAGACCTCGGTGTAGCAGCCGGCGAGGAAGCGGACGGACCGCAGCCGGTGAGTGCGCGCGATCCCGACGGCGAAGGCGACGACGCCGCCCAACAGGGCGCTGAAGAGGAGGAGTTGGAGGGTGACCCAGACTCCCCTGAGTACGATCTCCCAGAGTCCGGAGGTCATGCGTCGCACAACTCCTTCGCCGTGAGATCGGTCATCTCGTCCTGTGTGAAGCCGAACGGCCGCAGGATGCGGAACACCTCGCCGCTCTTCTTCATCTTGTGCAGCTCCACGTTGAACGCGTCCCGGAGCTTCGTCTCGGGCAGCCGGAACGCGAAGGCGCCGCCGTCGACCCGCGGCTTGCCGTCGATGATCGGGGCGAACGCCTCGGCGGACTCCGCCTTGCGCGAGTTCTTCGCCACCAGCCGGACGGTGACCGCCGTGCCGGAGAACGCGTCGACGCGTCCGGCCTCGACGGCGTTCAGCCCGGCCACCTGGTCGGGCACGATCAGCAGATCGCTTTCCTTGTATCCCGCCTCGACGGCATGCTGGATCTGGGCATAACCGGTACCGGTCGCGAGTCTGGCCTTCTTCTCGACAATGTCCCGGTAATCGTGAAGATCCTTGGGATTTCCCTTGCGAACAATGAATGAATCGAGCATCTGGTAGTCGGGATCGGCGAAGATCACCTGTTCGCAGCGTTCTGGATTGACATACATCCCGGCGGCCACGACATCGAACTGCTGTGAATTCAGCCCCGGAATGAGCGAGCCGAACTCGGTGGGCACGGGCTGGACCCGGTCCACCCCCAGTCGTTTGAAGATGATCCGCGCCAGCTCGGGCGCCTCGCCGGTCAGCTCGCCGTCCTTGTCGATGAATCCCTGGGGAATCTCACCGGCGATACCGAGCCGTACGACGCCCTGCGCCCGGAGCCGGTCGAGGAGGTCACCGCCCGGTACACCGGAGTCGGCGGACACCCGGCTGCACCCGGTGCCGAGAGAACCGAGCGTGCCGAGCGCCGCCGCCCCCGCGAGCAGCGACCGGCGTCCGGGCCATGGTGGTGCGAGTGGTGATGCGCTTGATGGAGCCATGGCCGCGCTGCTACCCGAGCGGGTGCGAGTTATGCGTCGGGGAATGCGGGGAACGCATGGGAGGCATGGAACACAAGGGTGATGACCGATACATCGAAGTGTCTCTGACCGTCCGGAAAATTCACTGCACGGTGAAACTCCTGACCGACCGGGCCCCGGTCACCTGCGAAACCGTGTGGAACGCCCTGCCGTTGTCAGGTGACGTCTACCACGCCAAGTACGCGCGCAACGAGATATACGCGCTCTTCGCCCCCTTCGGAGAATCGCAGCCGCCGTTGGAGAATCCGACGGTCACTCCGATCCCCGGAGATCTCTGCTATTTCGCGTTCGCCGGAGCCGAGCTCGGGACGAAGGCGTACGGCTACGACCGCGAGGTCGGGCCCGGCACGACACTGGTCGACCTGGCCCTGTTCTACGAGCGTAACAACCTGCTGCTGAACGGCGATGTGGGCTGGGTGCCGGGCACGGTGTGGGGCGAGGTCGTCGAGGGCCTGCCGGAGATGGCGGAGGCCTGCAACGACCTGTGGCGGTCGGGCGCCGCCGGGGAGACACTCAGCTTCCGCCGGGCCTGAGGGCCTCCTCCAGTGTGTGCGCGGCCCGCAGTACCAGGTCGTCCCGGTGCCGGGCCGCGACGAGCTGCAACCCCACCGGCAGCCCGTCCCCGTCGACCCCCACGGGGACGGTCGCGGCGGGCTGCTGCGTCATGTTGAACGGGTACGTGAACGGAGTCCACCCCGTCCAGCGCCGCAGCCCCGAACCGCCGGGCACCTCAACTCCCGCCTCGAACGCGGTGATCGGCAGAGTGGGCGTCACCAACAGGTCGTACGACTCGTGGAACAGGCCCATCCGGCGCCCGAGTTCCATCCGGACGTCGACCGCCGCCAGATAGTCGAGGGCGCTGAACCGACCTCCCGGCTCCCGGATCTCCCGCAGGCCGGGATCGAGCAACTCGACCTCCCGCGCCCCGAGTCGCTGCGTGACCCGGGCCGCCCCGCTGAACCACAGGGTGTGGAAGGCGTCCACCGGATCGGTGAAGCCGGGGTCGGCCTCGGTGACGTACGCGCCGAGTTCCGCGAGCCGCTCCACCGCCCGCCGGACCGAGCCGGCGACGGCCGGACGCACCGCGACCCGACCGCCGAAGGACGCCGAGTAGGCCACCCGCAGCCCCCGGACCCCGCCGGCCAGGGAGTCCGCGTACGAATCGGGGACGGGCGGCCCGAGCGCCGACCAGTCACGGGAGTCGGGCCGGCCGATCACGTCCATCAGCAGCGCCGCGTCCGCCACGGTCCGGGTCATCGGCCCGACGTGTGCGAGGGTGCCGAAGGCGCTGGCGGGATAGAGCGGGACCCGGCCGTACGTCGGCTTCAGCGCGAAGATCCCGCAGAACGCCGCCGGGATACGGACACTGCCCCCGCCGTCCGTCCCGAGCGACAGCGGCCCGGCACCGAGGGCCACGGCGGCGGCGCTCCCGCCGCTCGACCCACCGGCGGTGCACGAGCTGTCGTACGGGTTGCGGGTCACGCCGGTCAGCGGCGAGTCGGTGACGCCCTTCCAGCCGTACTCGGGGGTGGTCGTCTTGCCGAGGAAGACCGCGCCGTGCTCGCGCAGCCGGGCGGCGGAAGGCGCGTCCTCACTCCAACTACCCCTGCTGTCAACGGTTTTGGAGCCACGGAGGGTGGGCGTACCGCGCAGCAGGATGATGTCCTTCACGGTCGTGGGTACGCCGTCCACGAGCCCCGCCGGCTCACCGCGCCGCCACCGGTCGGCCGACTCACGTGCCTGGGCGAGCGCCGCCTCGGCGTCGATCCGTACGAACGCGTTGACCACGGGCTGGAGTTGCTCGGCGCGTTCCAGTGCGGCGCGGGTGGCGTCGACGGGACTGAACTCGCCCTTGCGGTAGCCGTCGAGGAGTCGGGTGGCGGTGAGATCGGCCAGTTCGGCAAGCTCGGTCATCGTGCGCCCCTCCGGTCGGGTCAGTGCCCCGGTACGTATCCGCGCTGTTTGTCGACGACGTTCGTCAGAGACTTCCCCGCGTCCCAGCGTTCGTACAACTCAAGGAACTGCGCCCCGAGTTCGTCGCGCCAGCCGACGGTGTCGCCGCTCATGTGCGGGGAGACGATCAGCCCGGGCACCTCCCACAGGGGGCTGTCCGGCGTGAGCGGCTCGTGCTCGAACACGTCGAGGGCGGCGCCCGCGATCCAGCGCTTCGACAGCGCCTCGGCGAGCGCGCCCTCGTCGACGAGCTGTCCCCGGCCGACGTTGAGGAAACGCGCCGAGGGCTGCATGACGCCGAAGCGGCGGGCGTCGAACATGTGGTGTGTGTCGGCGGTGAGGGGAGCGGCGGCGATCACCCAGTCGGCCCGCGCCATCAGCCGATTGAGGTCGGCGGGCCCGTGGATGCCGGTTCGCGGAGTACGTCCGACGATCGCCGGTGTCACCCCAAGTGCCTTGAGATACCGGGCGATCTCCCGCCCGATCGGGCCGGACCCGACGACACAGGCCTTCGTTCCGGCGACCCGCTGCGACTCCCGGTGCCGCCACTCGTGCCGCTCCTGGAGGCCCAGGGTCCTCGGCAGGTCCTTGGCCATCGCGAGGACCAGGGCGGCGACGTACTCGGCGACGGGCTGGTCGAAGACGCCCCGCGCGTTGGTCACCACGGTGTCGGACGCGGCGAGTTCGGGACACAGCAGATGGTCCACACCGGCGCTCGCCGTGTGCACCCAGCGCGGACGCGCCCCCTCGCCCGGCCAGGCGGCCCGCACGGCGTGCGAGGCGAAGTCCCAGACGAGCAGGACGTCGGCGTAGGGGAGTTGCCCGGCGAGGGTGGTCTCGTCGGCGTGCACGATCCGGGCCCGCCCGGTGAGCCGGCCCAGACGGGGCGGCGGATCGGCGTCCAGGACGAGGAGCGTGGGGAGCGCGGGCATCGGGAGGCGGGTTCCGATTCTGGAGGCCGGACTGGACGGCGGGGGCGGGTCGGCCGGGCGGCCAAGCAGCCGAGTGGACGGGTGGCCGACTGGCCGGGTGGTCGGGTAGCCGGGTGGCCTGAGTGTCTGACATGCGCGGATTGACCACGCTCGCACTCGAACCTACCTTCGTCAACACGGGCGTGTGTACGGTCCGTTGCCCCGTCGTTCCTCACTGTGAGGCCGGTGCCTGTCATGGATGTGTCGTTTCTCGGGGGACCGCGCCCACAGCGCGGTGTCGGCGTGGTCGCCCCGTTCGACTTCGCTCTGGACCGCGAGCTCTGGCGCTGGGTCCCCGACGAGGTGTCCCTGCACCTCACCCGCACCCCGTACGTCCCCGTGGAGGTCAGCCTCGACCTGGCCCGTCTGGTCAGCGAACACGAGACGCTCGGCGACGCGGTACGCACCCTGAACGTCATCGCCCCCGAGATCGTCGCCTACGCCTGCACCTCGGGCAGCTTCGTCGGCGGTGTCGCCGGGGAGCGCGCGATGTGCGAGGCGATGACCCGCGCGGGCGAGGTCCCGTCGGTGACGACCTCGGGAGCGCTGCTGGAAGCCCTCGCGGAGCTGTCCGTACGCCGGGTGGCGCTCGTCACGCCCTACACGGTGTCGGTGACGCGAGCCCTGGAGGAGTACGTGGCCGAGGCGGGCGTCACGGTCACGGGATGCGCGTACATGGGCCTGACCCGGCACATCTGGAAGGTCCCGTACCGCGCTGTGGCGGACATGGCGCGGCGGGCGACGGACGGGACACGGCCCGAGGCGTTGTTCATCAGCTGCACCAACCTCCCCACGTACGACGTGATCGCGCAGCTGGAGGCGGAACTGCGCATCCCGGTGATCTCGGCCAACCAGGTCACGATATGGGCGGCGCTGCGCCGACTGGGTACCCGAGCCGTGGGGCCGTACCAGGCGCTGCTCGACGAGTCGGCGCGCGCCTGGCCCCCGGCGCTGCCGAAAGAACGGCAGGAGCAGCAGGAACGCCAGGACCAGCGCGGGCTGGGCACGTAAGGCAAGCAGGAAGGCTGGATCATGACGGCACTCGGATTCCTCTACCCGGGCCACTCCGCCGAGGACGACTACCAGCGCGTCGAGCAGCTTCTCGGCAGTGACATCCGGCTGGATCTGGTCCATACGGACATCGGTGAGGACGCGCATCGGGTGGACGCCCTCCTGGAGATGGGCTCGGCGGACCGCCTCGCGACGGGCGTGGAGGCGCTGCGGCTGTCCGGCGCGGAGTCGGTGGTGTGGGCATGCACCAGCGGCAGCTTCGTGTACGGGTGGGAGGGCGCCCACGAGCAGGTACGCGCCCTCGCCCGGGCCGCGGGCCTGCCGGCGTCGTCGACGTCGTTCGCCTTCGTGCACGCGGTACGGGAGCTCGGGGTGCGGAAGGTGGCCGTCGGGGCGACGTACCCGGCGGACGTGACGGAACTGTTCGCGGAGTTCCTGAGGGCGGCGGGGATCGAGGTGACGGCGGTCCACAGTGCCGGGATCGTCACGGCGGCGGAGGTGGGGGAGTGGGGCGAGGAGGAGCTGACGGCGCTGGCCCGCGAGGCCGACGACGCGGACGCCGAGGCCCTGCTCCTCCCGGACACGGCACTGCACACGGCGTCGCACATCCCGACCCTGGAGAAGCGCCTGGGGAAGCCCGTCCTCACCGCGAACCAGGTCTCCGTGTGGGAGGCCCTGCGGCTCGCGACCCGCAAGGTGAACGCACCCTCCCTGGGCACCCTGTTCGACAAGGAGCCGCTGGTACAGGTCTGACGGGGCCGTCAGGAATAAAACGGAGCCCCCCTCCTGTTGCCCGGCTGAGGACAGCGCACGGCAACCGGACAGCAGCAGGAGGCACCCACCGTGACCGCAGACGCGACGGTACATGTGACGGCAGACGGGGCGGCGGAGGTGACGGCGGACGCGACGGCGGACGGGATCCGGGGCGAGACGCTGGGCACCGCCCCCGTCCCCCTCTCCGTCCTCGACCTGGTCACCGTGGGCTCCGGCCACACCGCCACCGAGGCCCTGCGCGCCAGCGTCGCCATCTCCCGCCTCACGGAGTCCCGCGGCTTCCACCGCTACTGGGTCGCCGAACACCACTCCATGCCCGGCGTGGCCTCCTCCTCGCCCGCCGTGATCCTCGCCCACCTCGCCGCGCACACCCGGCGCATCCGGCTGGGCTCCGGCGGTGTCATGCTCCCCAACCACGCCCCCCTGGTCATCGCGGAGCAGTTCGGCACCCTCGAAGCCATGGCGCCGGGCCGCATCGACCTCGGCCTCGGCCGGGCCCCCGGAACGGACGGCGCCACCGCCGCGGCTCTCCGCCGCACGGAACGGCTCAACGAGGGTGCCGACGACTTCCCCCAGCAACTCGCCGAGCTGACCCGCTTCCTGGACGACGACTTCCCCGACGGCCACCCCTACCGCCGTATCCACGCCATCCCCGGCCCGGTCCAGTCGACATCCCCGGGCGGAGTCCAGTCCCCCCACCGGCCGCCCATCTGGCTGCTCGGCTCCTCCGGCTTCAGCGCCCGCCTCGCCGGCGTGCTGGGCCTTCCCTTCGCCTTCGCGCACCACTTCTCCGCGCAGAACACCGTCCCGGCCCTGGACCTCTACCGGGAGTCCTTCCAGCCCTCCGCCGTCCTGGACGCCCCGTACGCCCTCATCGGCGTCTCCGCGCTCGCCACCGACGACGAGAACGAGGCCCGCCGACAGGTCCTCGCGATGGGCCTCAACATGGCCCGTCTGCGCTCCGGCCGTCCGGGCCTGTTCCCGACGCCGGAGGAGGCGGAGGCCTACGAATTCAGCCCGATGGAACGGGAGTTCATCAACTCCTGGATGGCGAACATCGTCCACGGCTCGGCGGACGAGGTCCGCACAGGCCTGGACGACCTCCAAAAGCGCACGGGAGCCGACGAGTTGATGCTCGTCTCCCACGCCCACCGGGGCGACATGCGCCTGCGCTCGTACGAACTCATCGCGGACGCCTACGGATTGCCCACGACGACGACCCCGACCACGACGACCCCGGGTACGGTCGCGGGCTGACGGAGTGACCGCGGATCACCCCTGCCGACACGCACTGCCTCCCATCAGCAGGGAGATCCGGTCCGCTCCCACCGGCCGCGAGTAGAGCCAGCCCTGCCCCGTGTCGCATCCGATACGGCGCAGGCGGCCGGCCTGGGCCGCCGTCTCCACGCACTCCGCGGTGACCGTCAGCCCCAGCCGGTGGGCGAGTTGGATCATCGCCTCGACGACGATCTCGTCCGCCGGGTTGGGCGCGACGCCCTCGCCCTCGTACTGGAAGCCCCGGACGAAAGAACCGTCCAGTTTCAGTACTGACACCGGCAGCCGGCTGAGGTAGGCGAGGTTCGAATACCCGGTGCCGAAGTCGTCGATAGCGATGCCCACCCCCATGTCGCTTAGTGCCTGGAGTGCCTGGAGGGGCCGCCCGGCGGAGCCCATGACCGCCGACTCCGTCAGTTCCAGCTGCAGCAGACGCGCCGGCAGACCGGTCTCCGCGAGGATCTCCGCCACGTCCGCCACCAGATCCGAGTCCCAGACCTGACGTACGGCGACGTTGACGCTCACGAAGATCGGCGGCTCGTCGGGGCGTTCGAGCTGCCAACGACGGGCCTGACGGCAGGCCGTGGCGAGGACCCAGCGCCCCAGCTGCACGATCGAACCGTCCTCCTCGGCCAGTCCGATGAACCGGTTCGGCGTCAACGTGCCGAACTGGGGGTGATGCCAGCGCACCAACGCCTCGACGCCGTGCACCCGTCCGTCCGCCATACCCACCAACGGCTGGTAGTCCAGGGCGAATTCACCCCGCTCGATGGCCGGCCGGAGAGTGGACGACAGGGCCTGACGGGTCATCCGGTGGGCGTTGCGCTCGGGATCGAAGAGCGTCCACCGGGACTTGCCGTCGGCCTTCGCCCAGTACAGCGTCGTGTCCGCGGCCTGCATCAGACCCGTGGGGGTCGTGCCGGCCGCGTGCCGTTCGACGACGCCGATGGAGGCGGAGACGGACATCCGCTGACCGGCGAGGTCGAAGGGGAGCTGCAGTGCCTTCAGTACCGACTCGGCCAGGTCCGCCAGTTGGTCGGTGCCCGTCGAGTCCTCGATCAGCAGCGCGAACTCGTCGCCGCCCAGCCTCGCGACCAGCGGAGCGACGGCGCCGGGGTTCCGCCGGGCCAGTCCCGCCTCCTCCGCGCAGCGGGTGAGACGCTCGGCCACGGCGGCGAGCAGCCGGTCGCCGACGCGGTGGCCGAGGGTGTCGTTGATGGCCTTGAAGCCGTCAAGGTCCAGGTAGCACAGGCCGATTCGGCCCGTCCCGCTCTGCTCGTACGACTCCGCCTCCAGGGCCGCGGACAGCCGCTCGAAGAACAACGTGCGGTTGGGCAGGCGTGTCACCGGATCGTGCATCTGCAAGTGCCGCAACCGCGCCTGGAGTTCGCGGCGCGCGCTGATGTCGGCCACGGACAGCAGCACGCCCGGCGCCGTCCCGGAGGCGTCCTTCGGCAGTGGTGTGACCTTGACCTGCGCCCAGAGGGAGTGCCCGTCAGGGTGTTTGAGGCGGCGTGTGCAGCGCAGCCGAGCCGGTCGGCCGCGCAGCACCTCGCGGTACGCGTGCCACGCGCGGGTGTCGGACGCCAGGTCCACCAGATCGGCGGCCACCTTGCCGGCCAGCACCTCCGGGTGGATGCCCAGCAGTTCGCCCAGGGACTGGTTCGCCGTGACGACCAGGCCCTCCCGGTCCACCACGGCCATCGCCAGCGGCGCCGCCGCGAACGCGCCGTCCATCAGGGCGGGGCCCGCGGGGACAGGGAAAGCCGACGTGGACGACGACGTGGAAGCCGTGGATGACATGGGCGATGTAGAAGACGACGTGTCGGAGTTACTCTCTGTGACGGCCGGCCGGATGAGATCTACCGCGGGCGCCGGCCCTTCGGACGTTCCGCTCACCGCTCGCTCCCGCAGTGCACTCGGTCTTGATATGGATCCCGTCGGGCGGCCGACCGGGCGGCAAACCGCCGCCCTGGCGTTGTCCGTGCAGGAAAGTGTCAGGGAAGTGCCAGGAAAGTGTGCCGATCATAGAGGCTGGCCCGAAGCCCTTCCAGCCACTGTCCAGTGTCCCTGAACGACCGGTGGTTCTGACAGATCGTTTCTGCCCGCGCCTGGACGGGTTCCTTCGCCCTCGATCGCTTGTGACGTTCTGTGAGTGTTCCGGGGTGTCGCTCCACGAAGGGTGAGCCTTCGCATGCTTGGCCGTATATCCGGCTGTCCCGCATAGCCCCTGGTCACCTGCCTGATCGTGCGTCGGTCACCCTTCTGGTGCAGACAAACAAGGCATATAAACGCAAGATCACACAGGCTGGGTGGCGGTGTCCCCGATCCCGCCTCCGGAGGTCTGCGTGCCGCGTCAGCTTCCCCTCAGGGGGCTCACCCGTGATGCCCTGGCGGGATTCAGAGGGCTCGCGTGCGTCGGGGCACGCCCCCGCCTGCGCAGTACGGCCGCCGTTCTCACCACCATGACGGCCCTGGCCGCCACCTCCCTCATCGCGGGCCCTTCCGTCGCCGAGCCCTTCTCGGCACAGTCCTGCGCCCTCCAGCGCACCGACGCCCACCACTCGGAGGGCCTCGACACCTGGAACGCGGCCTATCCCCGCCCCTCCCGCGCGCTCGACGCCGTGATGGTCTTCCTTTCGTTCCCGGACTCACGCCCGCGAACCACCCCCGGCGAACTGGCCGCCGACCATTTCCCGGCCACCAGCGACTTCTTCGCCCGTGCCTCGTACGGCAGGTTCACCCTGCGCCCGCACCCGCTCCGGAACTGGCTCCGGATGCCGCGGCCGTCCACCGCGTACGCCATACAGCGGGACTGGAGCGCCGCCCACCGCGCCGACTACCTGCGCGACGCGCTCGCCGCCGCCGATCGTGACGTCGACTTCTCGCGCTACGACATCGTCTACTTCGTGGCCGACCCGGACGCGCCCGGCGTCGACTCCGACGCGACGAAGGTCGTCAACCTGGACGTCCCGCTGCGGGCCGACGGCACGGACATCCGCCGCGTCGTCACCGTCTTCGAGAAACATCCGCCGGACCGGCTCGTCCTCGCCCACGAGACGGGTCATGTCTTCGACCTGCCCGACCTCTACCACCGGCCCGTGGACGGAAAGGGCGACTGGGACACGTACGTCGGCGACTGGGACCTGATGGGCAGCCAGTTCGGCCTGGCGCCGGACCTGTTCGCCTGGCACAAGTGGAAACTCGGATGGCTCGAACCGCGCCAGGTGGTGTGTGTACGCGGCGGAGGTTCCACCCGGCTGACCCTGGAATCCCTGGGGGCGCCTCCGGCCACGACCGCGTACGCCCGTGGGGCTGCGAGGACGGGTGCGGATGTGTTCGGCGGCGGGGGTGCGGGGGCCGGTGCGCCGGTCTTCGGGCAGGGGGACGGGGTGAAGCTGGCCGTCGTACGGACCGGGGCGGACCGGGCGCTCGCCTTCGAGGCGCGGGGGGCGACGGGCAACGACAGCGCCACCTGCACGCAGGGAGTGCTCGTCTACCGGGTGCGCGGCGGGGCCGAGTCGGGCGGTGGTCCGGTCGAGGTGGTCGACGCCCATCCGCGTACCGAGGCCTGCTGGGAGGATTCGGTCTACCCGCCCCTCGCGGACGCGCCGGTCGCCCTGGGCGAGAGCTTCACCGTGCCCGGCGAGAACGTCCGCGTCGAGGTGGAGGGCCGCACGCCCTCAGGGGCGTGGACGGTGAAGATCACGAACGCCGAGTAAGCCGCGTAAGGGGTCCGGAAACGACGTTGGCGAGGCTGTTCGAAAACAGCCTCGCCAATCGACAACGTGCGCCGCCAGGGACTCGAACCCCGGACCCGCTGATTAAGAGTCAGCTGCTCTAACCAACTGAGCTAGCGGCGCCTGCTGACGTCGTAGACCTTAGCACCCTGATCGGCGGGAGGAAAAATCGATATCCGCACCCCACTGGCGACCGTGGAACGGGCCGCTCGGACGGCCGCCCAGAGCAGGATTTCCGCGCCCGGAAGCCAGGGGCGACTGCTGTCGGGGGCGACGACCCAGCGGGACTCGGGCCGCGGATCGACCTCGGTCCCGTCGTCGTTCCCGTGTCCGGTGCCGCATCCGGTCCTGTCTCCGGCCCCGTCTCCGGTCTCGTCGTTCAGCAGGGCGGGGACCGTCACGGCGTCGCCGCGGCCGTGGCAGAGGAGGGGCGGGATCGCGTGGTGGCGTCCGGTGCCACCCTCGCCGGCCGAGCCCCACTCCTCCCACCTCAGGAGCGACGGCAGCCGCTGGGCCGTGCCCAGTGCCGCGAACAGGAGGATCCGGCCCCGGTAGCCCGCCACCGGGCCCGAACCCGGACCGCCTTCCCAGAGCCGGTCGAGCATCCTGCGGCCGAAGACGGCGGGCACGTTGACGACGTCGAACGCGGTGCCGCACGGCAGGACGAGCGGGGCGGTGGGCCGCTCGGCCCAGAGTGAGAGCGTGCTGCGCGGATACGTTCCTGCGGAGGCGAGCCAGGCCGCTCCCTCCGAGGTGACTCCCGAGATGTCCGTGTGTGGGCTGCTCATGGCATACAGATCTACCGGCGGTGACCGGTCGGTCTCCGAGGGTTGCCGGAAATCGGGACGAGAGGGGGCGAGGTGGAGTACCTTGCCCTCCTGAATATGCCGCCCGTACTTTCGAGACCGAAGCGGTCGGATACGGATCGAATCCGACCGGAACGGGTGGGGCCTGCGCGGATCAGACCGGGTCGACGTGGTCCTGACCATGACCATGACCATGACCATGACCATGACCATGCTCGCCGAGGCCGCTTCTGTTGATCCCGCCGGTCCCGCCGCTGGTGTTCTCCCCGCCGTCGCGCAGCAGCTCACGGCCGTACTCGACCATCTTCCGCGCGTAGTCCTCGGTCCACTCGGCCTGCTCCGCGATGTCGGCCGGCGTCAGCCGGTCGAACCGGCGCGGGTCGGCGAGCTGGGCCGCCGCCATCGCCTGGAACTCGACAGCGCGGTCGGTCGCGGCACGGAACGCGAGGGTCAGCTCCGTGGCGCGGGTCAGCAGC
Source organism: Streptomyces sp. AK08-02 (assembly GCF_033795085.1). Taxonomy (NCBI): domain Bacteria; kingdom Bacillati; phylum Actinomycetota; class Actinomycetes; order Kitasatosporales; family Streptomycetaceae; genus Streptomyces; species Streptomyces sp. AK08-02. The sequence continues at coordinate 104,388 of NZ_JARAZV010000023.1, read as the reverse complement.
GCGCGGGGGTCGTCTATCGACTCCAGGTCGAAGAAGTGCTCGGGATCGTCGGCCACCTGCGTGGGCTCGAAGAGCAGGGGCGCGGGGCGTAGCCGCGGTTCATTGCGACGCGGCGTGGGCTCCGCCATGTCTTCTCCTCCTCGTACGGTCCGCACCGTTCCTACGTACCCTCCACGCGCCACGGCATGTACGGCACACGGTCGAAAAGGCCCCGCAATCGAGCCGGGCCACCGTCCATTGTCCCCTGCCCGCGCAAGTGGGCCCCGGGGTCCGGCCCAGCAGGCCCCTGATCTGCCCCTACGGCCGCCAGACCACCCGGTGTTCCGCCAGATGGGAGAGCACCGCGTGGTTCGCCTCCCAGCCGTCCGGGCTGTAACCATTGGCCGCCTCCGGCGGCGTGCCGGACTCCGTCCGGCGAGGGGGCGGTGCCGGACCGGGTGCCTGTCGATCAGGCGCCCGGCACGTGGATCACGGCCGCCAGAGCACCCGGTGTTCCGCCAGATGGGAGAGCACCGCGTGGTTCGCCTCCCAGCCGTCCGGGAACTTCACCGTCACGCCCAGCTGTACCGGCTCCGTCGACGGATGGTCGTCCAGGAGTTCGGTCACGCCCGCCCGGCACACCACCACGCACGCGTGCCGGTGTCTGGAGGCGAGGACGCAGAGGCGGCCCGTCTCCAGGTGGAAGGCGGTGGCGTCGGGGCGGCCGGAGAGCGGGTGCAGGACCACCGTCACGTCGAACTCCCGTCCCTGGAGCCGGTTCGCCGTGTCCACGGTGACGTCCGGGACCCCCAGCTCGGCGAGCGCCGCCCGGACCGCCGCCGCCTGGTCGCGGTGCGCTGTGCCGACGGCGATCCGGTCGGCCGTGAGGGGCGTCGGCTCGGGTCCCCGTTCCGACGTGGCCGCGCCGCCCCGGTCCAGCATGCGGCGTACGACCATGGCGACCGCGCGGACCGCCTCGGGGTCCGTACGAGGGGTGTGCCGGGCGGGGAGTTCCAGCAGGCCCCAGCCCGATTCGGCGGCCTCGTCGAGGACCCGGTCCGGGGCCGAGCCGTCCGACGGGACGGCGAACGCGAGCCGCCGGTCGCCGTGGCCGGTGCCGCTGCGGAACGGGGTGTACGGGTAGAAGGCGGCCGAGACGAGGGGCGCGGCCGAGGCCGGGAGCCGCCAGGACACCGGCAGCCGGTGCTGCGGCAGTTCGGGGTTGTGGGCCAGGAGGGTCGTGACGGCCGAGGCCGACGGGTCGTACGACAGGCCCGCCCACTGCTCCGCGCCGACGATCGAGAAGGGGTCCAACTGGCCCGGGTCGCCCACGAACAGGGCCCGCTCGAACAGTCCGGCGACGGCGAGCAGCGCGTCCGAGCGCATCTGGTACGCCTCGTCCACGATCGCGTGCCGCCATGGCTCGTCGACCTTGACGTGGGCCCACTTGGCCGCCGTGGAGATGACCACGTCCAGGCCGGCCAGCTCGGCGGCCTTCGCGGACTTCCGTACGTTCGGCAGGTCGTCCAGCGCCTTGTCGTACGGGTCGGTGTCGCTGCTGTGCAGACGGCCCACCGGCAGCTCGGGGTTCTTCTCGGCGAGGCGGACGACGAGGTCGTCGACCTGGGCGTTCGTCTGCGCGATGACCATCAACGGGCGCCCGGCGTCCGCCAGTTCGAGCGCGGCCCGGACCACGAGGGTGGACTTCCCGGCCCCGGGCGGCGAGTCGACGACGACTCCGCGATGCGTGCCGTGCAACGTGTCGTGGAGGATCGCGTCGGTGGCTCGGCCGGCGGCGGCTCCGGGGTCGAAGGGGGCCTGCGGGGTGTGAGCGGCGTTCACAGCACGTCCTCTTCGGTCACCGGGTCGGCTTCCGGCAGCGTCGGCGTCGCTTCCTCGCCCGGAGGGCCGCCGTGGGTCCACGGGGTCTGGTCCGCGTCGGGGAGCTTCGCGCCGCCCCGCTGCTCGTGCTCGAAGAGCGTGAAGCAGATCAGGTCCCCCTTCTCGGGCACCGACCCGGCCTCCGGCTCCTTGCCCCGGCCCATCTTGTCGACCACCCGCAGCACGATCACCGAACCCTCGTCGCCGGGACCGTCCTCATGGCCCACGAACTCCGCCGCCTGCGGCTTGCCGCCCAGCGAGCGGTACACCTTCACCCGCCCGGAGAGCTGCGGCCGGTCGTCCGTGCGGACGGTGACCAGCGGGCGCGGGCTCGGGCGCTTGCCCTCGCTGTACGTCATGACGACATCCGTGACCTCGCCCGCGAACGCCTCCCCGGCCAGCCGCCGGCCCGCCATCACCAGCGGGTCGTCCAGGGCCTCCTGGGCCTCCAGACGGGCCTGTTCACGCTCCCGCGTGGCCAGCTTGTTCGCCGCCGTCACCGCGTCGTCGCGGCGCGGCTGCGGGGGTTCGCCCGCGGTGACCCGGTCGCGGTGGCCGGTGAACGACCAGCGGTCGCGAGTCCAGCGGTCGGCCGCGTGGGCGCCCTCCGGCAGCGCCCGCAGCAGGTCGAGGCCGCGCCACACGGCGTCCCAGGTGGGCCGCGTACGGCTCTCGACGAGGGCGCGGACGTCACGCTCGGCGGCGGTGAGTTCACCGAGCCGGTCGTCCGCCGACTCGCCGTCCTCGGCGGCGGCGAGCGCCGTCCGCGCGCGGTTGTAGTTCTCGATCGCGGGGGCGAGCAGCTTGTTGTCGAACGCGGGGTCGGTCGCCGGACCGGCCGGCGGACACAACAGCTGCCCCTTCGCGTCCCGTGCCAACTCGGCCCGCAGTGCCGCCTCGGCGCCCGACACACCGTCCGGCGGGTCGATCCAGGCGAGAAGCGCACCCAGGTGCTGGTCCTCAAGCGTGGACTGCCCGGTCGCCCAGTGCCGCGACAGCACGTCCGTCAGCGCCAGGAGGAGAGCGGAACCGGGGACCCGGGCCCGCTCCCCGTAGTGCGTGAACCAACGGCCGAGCAACGGCACCCGGGGTGGCGCGGGATGCGGCGTCTCCGGATCCTGTTCCGCCGTACGCCGAAAGCGCGTCGAGCGCCCCAGGAGCCGTACGAGATCGATGCCGGCGCGGCTCGGGACGATCAACTGGGGCGCGTCCGCGCACAGTTCGACCTCGACCTTGACCCGCTTACCGGTCTCCGGGTCGGTCTCGCTGCGCTCCGCGGCCTCCACGGCGTCGGCGTGGTAGTCGATGAACGGCAGCACGACGTCGGCCAGTTCGGCGAGGAACGCGAACCTGAGGTCGCGGTCGCGCGGCTGCGGTACGACGAGCAGGCGCGGCGCGTCCCGGTCGTCGCCGACCAGCGCGCCCAGCGGGGCCCCGGCCTCACCGGCGGTGATGAGCGGCACGAGGACGAGGGGCCGCTCGGACAGATGACGGTGCCGGACGGTGGCGGCGGGCTGGGCGCGACCGGTGCTGACGGCTTCGAGGCGGGCGAGGGTGGTGATCAACGACATCCTGGGCTCCCCGGCTCCAACTCGGCCTCCGGCGAGGTGAGTTCGACGTAGCGCAGTGCCTCGGCGCGCAGGGCTGCCGCTCTGCGGAGCGCCGCCACGGTCGGGTCCTGGGGGTCACCGGACCGGCCGTGGGCCGCCGACAGGACGTCGTCGACCGTGGTCAGGGTGCCCAGTTCGGCCCGTACCGAACGGCCGAGCGGGGTCACCGCGCCCTGCGCGCGGGAACGGTCACGGCAGTGGAAGGCCAGCTCGCACGCGGACAGGCACTCCGGCGCGTACTCCGCGGGCACCGACTCGACGGCCGCGGTCAGTTCGGCGGCGGGCAGGTCCGGGGCGAAGCACGTGCCCTCGGGGAGGGTGTCGGCGATGTCCTCGATACGGGTCAGCCGGGACAGCTGGCGACCGGTCACCGCCCGCTGTTTACGGACATCGACGGCGGACGCGGCCGGAAGGTTGGAGAAGTCCTTCGGGCAGACCAGCAGCACGCGATGGCGTACGACCGGCGCCGGATCGCTGCCCTGGGTGAGCCGGGCGGCGACCTCCTCCAGCGCCAGCACGTACACCGCGGCCTGGCGGGCCGCCGCGCCCACCTTCGCGGGGTCCGCCGAACCGTCCAGCATCGGGAAGGACTTGATCTCCACGACTGACCAGCTGCCGTCCGGGTGCACGACCACCGCGTCCGGCTCCAGGAAGGCCGGGGAGCCGGCGACGTCGAGGGCGAGCATCGGGTGGTCGAGGAACGTCCAGCCGCCGGCACCGGTGCCGGCCCTCGCTGTCGTGGCGTCGCGCAGGGCGAGGGCCGTCCGCGCGGTGCGGCCCTCCGGTCCGGTCGCCGTGAGGTCGGGGACCTCGGCCTCCACCGGTGCCGGGGCACCCGGGTCCAGCTTCTCGTGCACCAGCCGGAGCAGCTCCGAGCCCCCGTCGGCCTTGACCCGGGCCTCGAAGGTGTTGCCGCGCGCCAGGGCGAACTGGGACTGACCGAAGGCGGACGGTGAGCCCAGCGCGCTCGCCAGTGTCGCCTTGTTCACCCCCGCGCCGTCCAGGATCGCGCGCCTTCTGCACCCGGGGTTGGCCGCCAGGGCCGCGAGGGCACGCGCGTCCAGTGCCTTCGGCGGGACCGAGGGACCGCGCAGCTCAGCGAGCCGCTGCCGCAGCGCCGTCCCCCGCGTCCGCGGAAGCGGCACCCGGCTCGGCCCCTGGTCCGGGAACCGGCTCGAAGGCGGACTCGCGCTGCCTTGGAATTCGCTCACGCGGGGCAGTCTGGCATTCACCACTGACAATCGGGGCCTCCGCGCCACGAGAGCGCGTTGTGACGGGTGCGACGCGAGCCGTGATCCACCCCCTCGCCCGGTCCGCGTTCCGGATGACGAGCGGTGCCAGCAGCAGCCCGAGGCCCATCACGGCCGCACCCGCGACGGCGTCGAGGAAGTAGTGGTTCGCGGTGCCCATCACCACGATCGTGGTGATCAGCGGATAGGCGACGGCCAGGACCTTGGTGGTGCGCGTACCGCCGTACCGCCACAGCATCACCCCGCACCACAGCGACCAGCCGACGTGCAGGCTCGGCATCGCCGCGTACTGGTTGGTCATACCGCCGAGCCCGCGCGGGGCGCTCGCCTGGCCGCCCCACCAGCCGTACGAGCTGTACTGGGCCATCGTGTCGACGAAGCCGTGGCCGGCGTCCAGCAGACGGGGCGGGCAGGTGGGCAGCAGGGTGAAGCCGATGAGGCCGATGAACGTCGAGGTCATCAGCCAGGTGCGGGCCGCCCGGTAGCGGACGGCATGGGACCGGAAGAGCCAGACCAGGATGGCCGGGGTGACGAGGTAGTGCAGCGACGCGTACCAGAAGTCCGCCGGTACGCCGATCCAGGACTCGCTGGTGAACAGGCGGTTGAGCGGGTGCTCGGCGTTCAGTCGCAGCGCCTTCTCGAACCGGAGGATCGCCAGGCCGTGCTCCACGGCGGTCGACTCGTTGCCCCGCACCAGCAGGCGTCCGGCCGAATAGCACGCGTAGACGAGCAGGAGCAGTGGCAGCTCGGTCCACCAGCGAAGCCGGGGGGGTGGGTCCGTCTCGGTCCGTGCACTATCGGTCCGCGGCATCCGATCGTCTCTCCCACTCTGTGTTCCCGTTGAGCTGCGCCTCCGGTCGTCGGTGGCCTGCGGTTCGTCCGATTTTACGGCGTACGTGAACGCGCCGGGCGGCGCCCCTGTCACTAGACGCAAAGATCGACCCCCCGGTTGCCCTCCGACAGCGTGCGCGATGATGGAGGGGTTCCGCCTTGCTTTTCCGCCATTCGGTACCCCTGATTCGCTTCGTCGTCCCCTTTCGTTCGTCTCTCACCTCATTTGCCACGCCAACCGTCTCCCCCGGAAGGGGCCCTCATGGCATCGCGCATCCTGCTGGCCCGGCACGGACAGACGGAGTGGTCGCTGTCCGGCAAGCACACCGGCAGGACCGACGTCCCCCTCCTCGACGAGGGGCGGCGCGGTGCCAAGCTGCTCGGCGAACGGCTGCACCGGGCGCCCTTCGACGGGCTGCCCGGGGTCGAGGTGCGCACGAGTCCGCTGGCACGCGCGCGTGAGACGTGCGAGATCGCCGGGTTCGCCGAGCGTGCGACCGGGTGGGACACGCTCATGGAGTGGGACTACGGCGCGTACGAGGGCATGACCCCGGCCCAGATCCAGGCCGTCAGGCCCGGCTGGCTGATCTGGCGGGACGGGGTCCCCGGGGGCGAGAGCCTGGAGGCGGTCACCGCGCGCGCGGACGAGGTGGTCGCGTGGGCACGGTCGGCCGATCGCGACGTGCTGGTGTTCGCCCACGGCCACATACTCCGGTCGATCGGTGCGCGCTGGCTCGGGCAGCCGATCGACTTCGCGGCCCGCATCAGACTGAACCCGACATCACTGTCCGTACTGGGATGGGCCTACGGCGAGCCGGCCATAGAAACCTGGAACGACCTGGGCCATCTGGCCGGCTAGCGGACCGTAACAAGCGCCGACGAGGGCATGCGGTGGGTCGCGCGGCCCGTCACCTGCGATCTCCGGGCGACGGAAGCGCCCCCTGAGGGGCGCGGGGAACTGCGCGACCAGCCCCATCGGGCCCGCGGCCGGGCAGGTGGGAGCAGACCCGCCCCAGTCGTGCGACCGCCCGCAAGCTATGCCGTGCGCGGCAGACTCGCGTGCCTCTCCAGGAACGCCGAGACCACCGAAGCCCGCCGGTGCGGCAGAAGCACCCTCGCCGTGGCCGCCAGCATCGTCTGGATGCGGGACGACTGGACCTCGTCCAGCAGGTCCAGGACACGCATGCCTGCCACCGCCGCCTCGTCCGGGTGGCCGCCGCGGGCCAGGTCGTCGGTGAGTTCGGCCGTGTACAGGGCGATGTTCCTGGTGAAGTGCGGGTTCTGGAGATGAGCCGCTCGGCGGGCGTGCCGGGCCGCGCGGGGCCAGTCGCCCAGCGTCGACCAGCACTGCGCCTCCAGGCCCTCCAGCTCGGCCTCTCCGTAGAAGCTCATCCACTCGGGGTCGGCCTCGGAGGGGCCGCGTTCGAACAGCGACTGGGCTCGCGCCAGTGCCTGTTCACAGCCGGCCCGGTCGGCGAGTCCCGCCCAGCCGCCCGCCTCGCGCAGCGCCAGCAGCGACATCAGACGGGGCGAACCCAGCGGCCGGGCCACGCGCTGCGCGGCCTGCGCCGCTCTGACCGCCTCGCGCGGGCGCCCGGAGTCACGCGCGAGGAACGCGGTGTTGCAGAAGGCGTGCGCCTCCAGGGCCGCGTCCCCGGCCACCCGGGCGGTCGCCAGTGCCTCCGCGTAGTGCGAGCGCGCGTCGTCGAAGCGGCCCGAGTCGTGTGCCAGCCAGCCCACGGAGATGGCGAGTTCACCGGCGCCCGCGTGCAGCCGGTCGGCGGTGGCCTGCCGTACCGCACCCGCGTCGAGCAGTTCGTAGGCGGCCCGCAGCGGTGCCGCGGCGCGCCGGTAGAGCCCGTCGGCGCCGTGTCGGTCGTCGAGCAGTCTGATGCGGCGTACCGCCTCTTCCAGGGCCCCCGCCTCACCGGCTCCGACGCGGCGCATGGGACGGCCCGCGGTCGAGGCCGACGCTTCGTAGGTGAACCCGAAGGGGCTCAGGGAGACGGCTGCCGCTGTGGCACCGCCCGTCATGAATGCGCGACGCAGCACGTCGCTCTCCTCGTAGTTGTCGTGCGTTTCGTACGGGTCCTGCGCGTCCTGCATGTCATACGGCTCATACGCCCCCGGCGTCTCACCGCCGGCGTACGTCGGGATCGCGGGGTGAACGGGGGGCGTGTCCTCCGTGTCGCGCGCCCCGCGTCCGCGTACCGACGAGCGGGGCGCGAACCCCAGGTCGGCGAGTGTCCGGCCGGGGAACATGTGCAGGAACACCCGCTCGTACGCGTAGTTGGGACAGCGGATCTCACCCGCCTCGACCCGACCGACGTAACGCGCGTCACAGCTGACCCGCTCCCCGATCTCGCGGGCGGCCCGCCGTACCGCCGCGGCGAACTCGCCCGGAGAGCGCTGTCCGCGCAACTGCCGAAAGGCGAGGTTCGGCCGTGGCGGCCGGGGGGACTCCGACGAGGTCACTGTTGACGACGTCATGGCCGGGCCCTCTCTGCGAACCGTCGAACCGTGCCGGATTCCTGACGAGTTGGAACAGTTATCCATCGGACGTCCTGTTTCCGGCGGGCAAGAACGTACCCGCTGCGCACGACCCGCCATGCGGGGTTTGGCTACAAACCGGATATCTCATCCACGATCTGCCATGAACTGCCATCCTTTGCAGCGGTCTTGTGCCGTAGCCGTTGACGCGGTGGCGCGTTGAACCGGATGGACCGGGAGCCACCCGAACTCCCGACCCGTTCGTTTCAGGAGGGGTTCCGTGGTGGAGGCCGGGATGGAGATCAGCCCAAGCATCGATCCGTGTACGCCGTTCAGCGCGCGTACATCGATCGCATTGCCCGCATCGTCCACGTCAAACGTGGCGCCCAACTGTGATCTGGTGACGGTTCCGGCGCGGCAGGGGCTGGAAGCGGTCGACATCCTGCGCCGGGGGGCCGGTGACGCGGTCGGCCCCGTACTGCACGACGACGGCTGCGACACCCTCGGCTTCCTCGTCCCGCCGGGCACCGCCGCCGCCTGGGACGTCCCGGGCAGCACCTGCACGGAGACCAATGGGCGGGGCCTGAGCCTCGCGGTCCCCGATCCCGTGCCCCCCGTCGAGGGCTCGGACTGGCTGCTCCCGCCCGGGGACGCGGACCTGGCCACCGACCCGGCGGTGCTCCGCGCGGCCCTCGGCGAGGCGGCCCGGCTCATCGAGGCGGCGGACAACCGCCGCTGACCTGGCGCGACAGTCGTACGGCCGCCGCCTTCGCCCACCCCGATAATGGGGGAATGGGAAAGTCCAGAAACGCGCGGCGCGGACAGCCGGCCGCCGAGGCCGTCGTCGAGACGGTCGACGGCGGGCTCGCCGAGCTGACCCCCGACCGGGACCGGGCGCGCGCCTGGACACTGTTCATCGACGGCGCCCCGCAGTCCCACGTCGACCTCGACGACCCGGCGTACCTCTCCTTCGAGTACCAGCGCCGCCTCGGTCATGTGATCGACCTTGTCGCGCCGCCAGGCAAGCCCGTGCAGGTCGTGCACCTCGGCGGCGGAGCCCTCACCCTCGCCCGGTACGTCGCCGCGACCCGCCCCCGGTCCACCCAGCAGGCCGTCGAACGGGACGCGGCCCTCGTCCAACTGGTCCGCCGAGAGCTGCCGCTGGACCCGAACGCCCGGATCCGGGTGCGTTCCACCGACGCCCGCGAGGGCCTCGCGAAGATCCCCGACGGCTGGGCCGACCTGGTCATCGCGGACGTGTTCAGCGGGGCGCGCACCCCGGCCCATCTGACGTCCGTCGAGTTCCTGACCGACGTACGCAGGGTCGTGAACGACGCCGGCTGTTACGCCGCCAACCTCGCCGACGGACCGCCGCTCGCCCATCTGCGCGGCCAGATCGCCACCGCGGGTGCCGTCTTCCCCGAGCTGGCCCTGATCGCCGACCCGACGGTGCTACGGGGGAAACGGTTCGGCAACGCGGTGCTCGTCGGCTCCGCGCACCCCTTGCCCATCGCCGAGCTGACCCGCCGTACCGCCTCCGACCCGCACCCCGCCCGCCTCGAACACGGCCGCACCCTCGCCGACTTCACCGGTGGGGCCGTACCGGTCACGGACGCGGCGGCCGTCGCCTCACCGGCGCCACCACCGTCGGTGTTCCGCTGATCCGGGCAGCCGATCAGCGGTTCAGTAAGTGAGGACCTGTACGTGCGGTGGGCCGTCGTGCCAGGTGCAGAACACCGACACCCGGTCCGCGCCCGCGCCGAAGTCCACCCGGATCCACGTCTCCGTCTTCCACACCTGCATCGACCAGCCCGCCGCGGGCGTCGCCGACACGAGCGTCGCGTAGTCCGTACCGAGGTCGAGGACCGCCCGCCCACCCTCGGTGTCGTACGCCTTCACCGTGGAAGGCGACTTGGCCGGGGCCGGAGTCCCGCTCGGAGTGGCTGTCGGCGTCGGCGAGGCGGTCGCGGTGGGCGTCGCGGGCGCCGTCGAGCGGGTGGGCGCCGGGCTCACCGACGCGGGAGGCGGCTCCGGCTGCCGCGATGCCGACCCCTGCCGGGCCGCGTCGGCCGCCGTGATGGGCAGCGCGCGGGGCGGGTCGTACGCCGTTCCCGCCATCACCGTGTGAACACCCCACCACGTCATCGTGGCCGCCGCGCCCGTGGCCAGCGTCCACGCGAGAAGGTGTACGAATCCTCTGCGCATCGCCGGTCATACTGCCTCACGCGCCCCACAGGTGTCGCCTGTCGGTGTCCGGACGCGGTCGCCGCCGAGTTGTCCACAGGCGCCGGACCCGACTCGCCGGATTGGCGTACGGTGCGGCGCATGGCAAGTGTGCTCGTGGTCGAGGACGACCAGTTCGTGCGCTCCGCCCTCATCCGGCATCTGACCGATGCCGCGCACCTCGTGCGCAGTGTCGGCACCGCCCTTGAGGCGCTGCGCGAGGTCGCCCACTTCCGTTTCGACGTGGTGATCCTGGACCTCGGTCTGCCCGATCTCGACGGGTCCGAGGCCCTCAAGATGCTGCGCGGAATCACGGACGTGCCGGTGATCGTCGCCACCGCACGCGACGAGGAGTCGGAGATCGTCCGCCTCCTGAACGCGGGCGCGGACGACTACCTCACCAAACCGTTCTCCGTCGAACACCTGTCGGCCCGCATGGCCGCCGTACTGCGCCGCTCCCGCGCCGCCCCCGTGGACACCTCGCCGCCCTCGGTCCTGCGCGTCGGCGGCCTCGCCATCGACCCGCTGCGCCGGCAGGCCGAACTGGACGGCGTACGGCTGGACCTGACCCGCCGCGAGTTCGACCTGCTCGCCTTCCTCGCCCACCGCCCGGGGGTCGTCGTCGCGCGCCGGGAACTGCTCGCGGAGGTGTGGCAGCAGTCGTACGGCGACGACCAGACCATCGACGTCCATCTGTCGTGGCTGCGGCGGAAGCTGGGCGAGACAGCGGCCCGACCCCGTTATCTGCACACCCTGCGGGGCGTCGGCGTGAAGCTCGTGCCACCCGGAGCGGAACCGCCGCTGTGAGGGGGGAGGGGGACAGCATGAGATGGGCGCTGGTCAAGGTCTGCGTGGCGGTCACGACCATGGTCGTGGTGGCCTTCGCCGTGCCGCTCGGGCTGGTCATCAAGGAGATGGCCCGCGACCGCGCTTTCTCCAACGCCGAGCGGGAGGCCGCGGCCGTCGCCCCCGCCCTCTCCATCACCACCGACCGCGACCAGCTGGAGCGGGTCGTCGCCGCCGCCGGATCGGACGCCGGCCTGGCCGTGCACATCCCCGCGAGGGGTGGTGCGAGCGCGGTCGACCTCGGACGGCGGCGCGCCCCCGACAGCGACATCGCGGCCGTCCGCAGACTCGGCCGCGTCTCCACCGCCGAGGTGTCCGGCGGCTCCACTCTCCTGCAGCCCGTCGCGCTCAGCTCCGGTGACATAGCCGTCGTCGAGGTGTACGTCCCGGAGGCCGAGGTCGGCAACGGCGTCGGCCTCGCCTGGGCGGTGCTCGCGGGCGTCGGTGCCGTCCTCGTCGTCGGTTCGGTCGCCGTCGCCGACCGGCTGGGCGTGCGCATGGTGCGACCCGCCAAGCGCCTCGTCGAGGGCGCGCACGAACTGGGGGAGGGGAAGCTGGGCGCCAGAGTGCCAGAGGAAGGGCCGGCCGAACTGCGCCTCGCGGCGGTCGCGTTCAACTCCATGGCCGACCAGGTCGTACAACTGCTCGCCAATGAAAGGGAGTTGGCCGCCGATCTGTCCCACCGGCTGCGGACACCGCTGACCGTGCTGCGACTGAACGCGGCCTCGCTCGGGGACGGTCCGGCCGCCGAGCAGACCCGGGCCGCGGTCGCCCAACTGGAGCACGAGGTCGACACGATCATCCGTACCGCCCGTGAGGCCAAACCGAGGACGACGGCTCCCGGGCCGGGCGCCGGCTGCGACGCGGCCGAGGTCGTGCGCGAGCGGATGGCCTTCTGGTCGGCGCTCGCCGAGGACGAGGGGAGGAAGGTGAGGGTGGCCGGTGCGGAGGGGCCGGTGCGAATACCCGTGGCCCGCGCCGACCTGGCCGCCGCCCTCGACGCCCTCCTCGGCAACGTCTTCCGGCACACCCCGGAGGGCACCGCCTTCGCGGTCGACGTCCACAACGGCGACGACGCGGTGATCGTGCTGGTGTCGGACGCGGGGCCCGGGATCACCGACCCCGAGGCCGCCATGGCCAGGGGCCGCGGCTCGGGGAACGCGGGGTCGACGGGCCTCGGCCTGGACATCGTGCGCCGGCTCGCGGAGTCGACGGGCGGGGACGTACGGATCGGCTCGTCGGTGCTCGGCGGCACGGAGGTGAGGATCTGGATCCAGCTGGACGGCAGAGCGCCGGTTCGGCGGGGACACCGGGACCGCACGGGTTCGGTGTCGGGTGCGGGCCGGTGGGGTTTCTCGCGCAGTTCCCCGCGCCCCTGAAAGACGAAAAGCACGGGGCGCAGCCCCTGCTTTTCAGGGGCGCGGGGAACTGCGCGACCAGCCCCCACTCACCCGCACCCGACAACGAAACCCCCCGCCGGGGCTCGGCACCCCCCTCAGGTGCCGAGCCCCGTCAGGGAACCGCTCATTCCGAGTTGGCCGCCGGCAGGCTCCCGCTGCGGGCCGCGCGGCCGTACCAGAGGGCGCTCGACTTCGGGGTCCGGGCGAGGGTCGCGTAGTCGACGTACACCGCGCCGAAGCGCTTGCCGTAGCCGTACGCCCACTCGAAGTTGTCCATCAGCGACCACAGGTAGTAGCCCCGGACGTCCGCGCCCTCGGCGATCGCGCGCCGGACCGCCCGCAGATGGCCGTGGAGGTAGGCGATCCGCTCCGGGTCGTGGACGCGGCCGTCGGACTCGGGCTTGTCGTCGTAGGCCGCGCCGTTCTCCGTGACGTAGATCGGCAGGCCCGGAGCCAGCTTCGTGTACCGCATGATCAGGTCGTGCAGCCCCGTCGGGTCGATCGACCAGCCCATCTCCGTACGCTCGCCCGGCGACTGGTGGAAGAGGACTTCGTCCGCCCCCGGCCACGGCGAGAACTCGCTCGCCCCGTGACCGTCGGCGCGCGGGCCGCTCGGCTTCTCCTCGGCCGCCGACACCAGCGTGGGCGTGTAGTAGTTGAGGCCCAGCGCGTCCAGCGGCTGGTTGATCAGCGCGAGGTCGCCGTCCAGGACGTACGACCAGTCCGTGATCGACGAGGTGGCGGCGAACAGGGTCTCCGGGTAGGCGCCGTGCAGCATCGGGCCGTGGAAGACACCGTTGGCCAGGTCGTCGATCTTCTGGACCGCCGCCAGATCCTCCGGCGTCTGCGAAAGCGGCCTGACCACCGAGGAGTTGAGGCTCACCGCGACCGTGTTGCGGGCCGGCATCGCCGCGCGCAGGGCCGAAGTGCCCAGCCCGTGCGCAAGGTTGAGGTGATGCGCTGCCCGCAGGGAGGCCAGCGGCTCGGTCCGGCCGGGCGCGTGCACACCCGAGCCGTAGCCCAGGAACGCGCTGCACCAGGGCTCGTTGAGCGTGATCCACTGCTCGACCCGGTCACCGAGCGCCTCGCCCACGATGTGTGCGTACTCGGCGAAACGCAGCGCGGTCTCCCGCTCCGGCCAGCCGCCCGCGTCCTCCAGTTCCTGCGGGAGGTCCCAGTGGTAGAGGGTGACCGCCGGTTTGATGTCATGTGCGAGCAGTTCGTCGACGAGGCGCCGGTAGAAGTCCAGACCGCGCTGGACCGCGGGCCCACGTCCGGTCGGCTGCACCCGCGACCAGGAGACGGAGAAGCGGTAGGCGGTCAGGCCCAGGTCGGCCATCAGCTGCACGTCGTCGCGGTAGCGGTGGTAGTGGTCGACAGCGATGTCACCGTGCTCGCCGCCGGCGGTCTTGCCGGGCGTATGGCTGAACGTGTCCCAGATCGAGGGGGTGCGGCCGTCCTCCCGCACCGCCCCCTCGATCTGGTACGCGGAGGTCGCCGCGCCCCAGAGGAAGGCGGGAGGAAAGGTCACAGGGGTAACGGATTCAGGCATGGAAGCGCTCCCAGAGGAGGTCGTGGAGACAGACAGATAGGAATGAGGGAAGTGGGGGGAGAGTGCGAAGGGGGCCGAGGCGGCGGTGACCCGGCCCCCGAGAGTTCCCGTACGAAAGATCCCTGACGAAAGTCCCGTACGAAGTTCCTGTGCGGGTCAGCCCTTGATCGCGCCGTTCATGATGCCGCCCACGATCTGCTTGCCGAACAGGAGGAAGGCGATGAGCAGCGGCAGCGTGCCCAGCAGCGCGCCCGCCATGATCACTGCCTGGTCGGGGACGTAACCGGTGCCGAGGCCGTTCAGGGCGACCTGCACCGTCGGGTTCTGCTGGTTCAGCGCGATGATCGGCCACAGGAAGTCGTTCCAGGCGAACACGAAGGTCAGCAGGCCGAGTACGGCCATCGCGGGCCGCGCCGCCGGGAACACCACGTGCCACACCACGCGCAGGCTGTTCGCGCCGTCCATCCGCGCGGCCTCGATCAGCTCGGTGGGCAGCGCCTGCACCAGGTACTGGCGCATGAAGAACGTACCGAACGCGGTGACCAGCGTCGGCAGGATCACGGTCTGCAACTGGTTGGACCAGCCCAGGTCGGCCATCCACAGGTACAGCGGCACGACGGCGAGCTGCGGCGGGATCATCATCGTGCCGATGGTCAGCAGCAGCAGCGCGCTGGAGAACCTGAACCGCAGCTTGGCGAAGGCGAATCCCGCCAGCGTCGAGAACACCACCGTACTGATCGTGATGGTGCCGGCGACGAGCGTGCTGTTGAGCATCGCCGTCCCGAGTCCCACCTCGTCCCACGCGGCCTGCATGTTCTTGAACAGGTTCGCGCCGAACCACAGCGGCGGCGGCGTCTGGGCGAGCCGGGTGTTGTCGCGGGACGCCGCGATGGCCGTCCACAGCAGCGGGGCCAGCGAGATCAGCGAGAAGACCGCCAGCACGACGTAGGTGACCGGGCCCGCGTGCAGTTGCTTGCCCGCGCCGATCATCCGGGGGCGCCGGGAGCCCTTGTCGCTCTTCGGCTTCGACTCCGGGTCCACCTGAGGAAGCGTCAGATCACTTGTGGTCATTGGGATTTCCTCAGACGTCGGGTGACCAGCATGTTGACCGCGGCGACGATCAGCAGGATCAGGAACATCGACCACGCGATCGCGGACGCCTTGCCGAGGTTGCCGATGATCCAACCCTGGTCGTACATGTACAGACCGAGCGTCTGGTACTGGTGCTCGGAGCCGCCCTTGGACCCACCGAACAGCAGGGGCTCACCGAAGAGCTGGGTCGCGCCGATGGTGGACACGACCACGGTGAACAGGATCGTCGGCCGGAGCATCGGGATCGTGACGTGGCGGAACTGCTGCCAGCGGTTCGCGCCGTCGAGAGCCGTCGATTCGTACAGGTCGGCGGGGATCGCCTGCATCGCCGCGAGGTAGATCAGCGCGTTGTAACCGGTCCATCGCCAGATCACGATGCTGGAGACGGCGAACTGCCCGCCCCAGTCGGATTCGCGCCAGTTGATCGGGTCGACCCCGACGAAGTGCAGCAGCCAGTTGATCATGCCGCCGTCCCACGAGTACAGCAGTGTGAAGACCAGCGTCGCCGCCGCCACCGAGGTGGCGTACGGGGTGAGCATGACCACCCGCCACAGGGTCGAGCCGCGCAGCTTGTAGTTGAGCAGGTGCGCGATGCCGAGCGCCAGGAGCAGCTGCGGCACGGTCGAGATCAGACCGATGGTGAAGGTGTTCTTCAGGGCGTTCCAGAAGAAGTCCGAGGACCACAGGTTCTTGTAGTTCTCCAGACCCACCCAGGTCTGGCTGTCCAGCGAGGACAGCTGCACGCTGTGCAGCGAGTACCAGCCCGTGTAGAGGAGCGGGACCAGTCCGAAAGCCCCGAAGACGAGGAAGAAGGGGGTGATGAACGCGTATGGCGACGCCTTCATGTCCCAGCGGTACAGCCGACTGCGCCACGAGCCCGAGCCCGGGGCCGTCGGCGGCTTACCGCGACCTTGAGCGCCCCGGACCGCGCCCGGCTGGTCGCCGGGCGCGGTCTCGGCACTCGACGCGGGATGCGCGAGAGCCTGCTTGGAGCTGGTCACTGGCCGAGCACGTCCTTGATCTCGTTCTTGGCCGCGTCCCATCCCTGCTCAGGGCTCTTGCCCTTCTGCTCGACCTGGAGGATGCCGATGTCGGCGATCGCGGTGCCGATCGGCTGGTCCTTGACGCCGAAGTACTGGACCGGGATGGTCTTGGCCGACGCCGCGTAGATCTCGGCGATCGGAGCGTTCGAGAAGTACTCGACGGTGGCGGGCTGCGGCTTCAGGGTCGCGTACGCCGCCGGGGCCGACGGGAAGCTGGCCTGCTTGGCGAAGACCTTCGCCTGCTGCTCGGGGGCCGTCAGCCACTTGGCGAGCGCGATGGCCTCCTTCTGGTGCTTGCCGGCCGTCGGTACGCCGACGAACGCGCCGCCCCAGTTGGCCGCGGTCGGCGCCGCCGCCACGTCCCAGTTGCCCTTGCCGGACTCACCGGACTTCTCCTGGATGTAGCCGATCATCCACGCGGGGCAGGCCACGGTCGCGAAGGTGGCGTTCGAGAAGCCCTGGTCCCACGGCTTGTCGAACTGCTTCAGCTTCGCCGACATGTCGCTGGTCGCCACCTCCATCGCGGCGTCCCAGGCGGCCTTCACACCCGTGGACTTGTCCCAGATGGCGTTGCCGTCCTTGTCGTAGTAGCGCTCTTTCCCGCCACCCAGCGCCGCGTTGTAGACCGAGGAGGCGGAGTCCACGAACTTGGTGCCGCTCGGCGCCTTCTTCATGTAGTCCTTGCCGACCCCGACGAACTTCGACCAGTCGCCCGCCCACTGTGCGGCGAGCTTGGTCCGGTCCGTCTCCAGACCGGC
The DNA here is from genome assembly GCF_033795085.1 of Streptomyces sp. AK08-02. Classification (NCBI taxonomy): domain Bacteria; kingdom Bacillati; phylum Actinomycetota; class Actinomycetes; order Kitasatosporales; family Streptomycetaceae; genus Streptomyces; species Streptomyces sp. AK08-02. The sequence goes on along the minus strand of NZ_JARAZV010000023.1, from coordinate 87,433 downwards.
CTTCTTGAACAGGTCCTTGCGGTAGCAGATCGCCATCGGGCCGATGTCGGTGCCGAGCCCGATCTGCTTGCCGTCCTTGGTGGTGGCCTGCGCGTTCTTCCAGTCCAGCCACTGGGACTTGTCGACCTCCTTGCCGAGGTCGACGAACTTGTCCGCCTGCGTCTGCACGGCCTCGGCGATGTTGCCGACCTCGATCGCCTGGATGTCGTCGACACCGGAACCGGCCTGCAGACGGGTGATCGTCTTGGGCCAGTACACGTCGGTCTTGGTGGTGACGTTCTCCTTGATGCTGACGTTCGGGTGCAGTTTCATGTACTCGTCGTAGAGACCGGCCTGCTTGTAACCGAAGACACCGAAGGTGCCGATGGTCAACGCGGTCTTGCCACCGCCACCGCCTCCGCCGTTGTTGCCCGAGCCGGTGTCCGGGCCGTCGCCCGAGTCGTCGGCGCAGCCGGCCAGCAGCCCCGTCGTCAGTGTGGCGACGACCGTGAGGGTCATCAGTCTGCGGGACCTGCGGGTACTCGTGCGCATTGCGTCCTCCTGTTGCCTGACGTGCCGACCCCCCGGCCAACTGCGTTGTTGGGCCCGTTAGTTCAAATGCGGCGGCTCGGGCGGGGAACGTGCGGGATGTGTATGTGTCAGGTACCGTGGGAGCGCTCCCACAGGTGATGTGTTGAAGAGTCGTCGGTCTGGGCGGGGGTGTCAAGGGTGGAGACGCGGGGATGTGTCTTCGGTTATCGGGCTGTTAACTAAAGCTCCTGAAAGCGGAATGGAAGCCTTCGGAAGGCCGGGAACAGACCCCGGAAGCATGCCCCCGGGCGCCGCGGGATTCCCGGCGGACCGCGCAAGGGGTGCCACCGGGTCTCGCCGGGCCCGTTGCCGGACTTCGGTCCGGAATGCGTGCTGTTAGATTCCAGAGCAGACCAGAGCGGGTGACGGGAGACGGACCATGGTGGGCCACGGAGTACGGGGCCGGAGTGGCGGGCGGCCGACCCTCGAAGAGGTCGCCGCGCGCGCCGGAGTGGGCCGTGGCACGGTCTCCCGGGTGATCAACGGCTCACCGAGGGTCAGTGACGTGACCCGGGCGGCGGTGGAGGCGGCGGTCGCGGAACTCGGCTACGTCCCGAACACCGCGGCCCGCGCCCTCGCGGCGAACCGCACGGACGCGATCGCGCTCGTCGTCCCCGAGCCGGAGACCCGCTTCTTCGCGGAACCGTACTTCTCGGACATGCTGCGCGGTGTGGGCGCGGCGATCTCGGACACGGAGATGCAGCTCCTGCTGATCTTCGCGGGCAGCGACCGGGAGCGTCAGCGCCTCGCCCAGTATCTGGCCGCCCACCGGGTCGACGGCGTCCTCCTGGTCTCGACCCACGCGGACGACCCGCTCCCCGACCTGCTGGCCCAGCTGGAGATCCCGGCGGTGATCAGCGGCCCGCGCTCGGCGGCGGAGACCCTCACCTCCGTCGACTCCGACAACTACGGAGGCGGCCGGCAGGCGGTCGAACACCTGCTCTCCCGGGGTCGCCGCAAGGTCGCCCACATCACGGGCCGACTGGACGTGTACGGCGCCCAGCGCCGCGTCGACGGCTACCGCGAAGCCCTGGAGGCGGCGGGCCACGAGGTGGACGAGGACCTGATCGAACCGGGCGACTTCACCGAAGAAGGCGGCCGCAGGGCGATGACCCGCCTCCTCGCCCGCTGCCCCGACCTGGACGCGGTCTTCGCCGGCTCCGACGTGACGGCGGCGGGCGCCCGCCAGGTCCTGCGCGAACAGGGCCGCCGCATCCCGGAGGACGTGGCCCTGGTCGGCTACGACGACTCGGCCATCGCCCGTCACATGGACCCGCCCCTGACAAGCGTCCGTCAGCCGATAGTGGAGATGGGCCGGGCCATGATCGACCTCCTCCTGGAGGAGGTCGCGGACCGCCGCCCGACGGCGTCCCGGGTACTGGAACGCCGCCAGGTGGTGCTTCCGACGGAACTGATGACTCGTACGTCGTCCTGAGAGATCAACAGGGCCGACAGGGCCGACGGAGCCGAGCCGACACCGCGCAGGCGTACGGGAGTTCACGTGCATGCGCGGAAGCGGTGTGCCCGTGACGGTTCCCGTGATGTTCCCAGGAGCCGGGACACGACTGAGGGGCTGACCCGTTTTCACAGGTCAGCCCCTCAGTCGATCAGGGTGAGTGACGGGACTTGAACCCGCGGCATCCTGGACCACAACCAGGTGCTCTACCAGCTGAGCTACACCCACCATGACCGGCTTGGGAAGTCCGAGTGGGCTTCCTGACCGGCCGAGAAAAAGTGTACAGGGTCCGAAGGGGTGCTCGCGCCCGGCTTTCTCGGGGCTGTCGCGAGCGCTGTCGTACGGCTACCGCGTCGCAGGCAGGACGTGCTTCGCCGCGATCGTGCGGGCCGTGTCGGAGTCCGGGCCGGGCTGCGGTACGAAGATCGCCTCGCGGTAGTAGCGCAGCTCGGCGATCGACTCGCGGATGTCGGCGAGGGCGCGGTGGTTGCCGTTCTTGTCGGGGCTGTTGAAGTACGCCCTCGGGTACCAGCGGCGGGCCAGCTCCTTCACCGAACTGACGTCCACGATCCGGTAGTGGAGGTACGCCTCCAGGGTGCCCATGTCGCGCAGCAGGAAGCCGCGGTCGGTACCGACCGTGTTGCCGCACAGCGGGGCCTTGCCCGGCTCCTTGACGTGCTCGCGCACATACGCCAGGACCCGTTCCTCGGCGTCGGCCAGCGTCGTACCGCCGGCCAGCTCGTCGAGGAGTCCGGACGAGGTGTGCATCTGCCGCACCACCTCCGGCATCGTCTCCAGCGCCGAGTCGGGCGGACGGATGACGATGTCCACCCCCTCGCCGAGTACGTTCAGCTCGGAGTCGGTGACCAGTGCGGCCACCTCGATGAGCGCGTCGTCGGACAGCGAGAGACCGGTCATCTCGCAGTCGATCCACACCATGCGATCGTTCATGCGTGTCACCTTACGCGGGGGGTTGGGCACCCGGCGATGGTGTGGGCCTCGCTGGGGGCTCCGCCCCCAGACCCCCAGGTCGCGCTGAACGCGCTCGTCCTCAAACGCCGGACGGGCTGGAAGTAGACGTCGGACGGGCTGGGTGATGTGCGCCCAGCCCGTCCGACGTTCAGCAAGTCACCGCGCCGTTACCTATGCGCCGCTTCGCTGGCCCGGCAGGCTCGCGCGGTTTCCGACGTACGGATCCCGCCCGTGGTCCGCCGACAGGCCGACCGAGCTCGCCGTGCGGCGCGCCTGGATCGGGACCGGGCTGTCCGGGTGCAGGGTGCGGTCGTGGCCGCCCTGGCCGTGGCCCGGGCCGTGCTGGCCGTGGCCCTGGCCCGCCGTGGTCGGCGTACCCATGCCCCCGGGGCCGCCCTGCGCCCCGATGGCCGCTCCGTCCGGCTCCTGCACCCGCTCACTCTGCGGTCTGCGTGCCCGGTACGCCGCGCGGTACGCGGCCGGGGACGAGCCCAACTGGCGGCGGAAGTGGCCGCGCAGGGCCACCGGGGAACGGAAGCCGCAGCGGCCCGCGACCTCGTCCACCGAGTAGTCCGACGTCTCCAGGAGACGCTGGGCCTGCAGGACGCGTTGCGTGATCAGCCACTGGAGCGGCGCGCTTCCCGTGAGCGAGCGGAAGCGGCGGTCGAACGTACGACGGGACATGTACGCGCGTGCCGCCAGCGTCTCCACGTCGAACTGCTCGTGGAGGTGCTCCAGCGCCCAGGCGACGACCTCTGCGAGCGGGTCGGCGCCGATCTCCTCTGGTAAAGATCGATCGAGGTAGCGCTCCTGGCCGCCCGATCGGCGCGGTGGGACCACCAGTCGGCGGGCCAGCGCACCGGCCGCCTCGTTGCCGTGGTCCGTCCGCACGATGTGCAGGCACAGGTCGATGCCTGCCGCCGTACCGGCGCTGGTCAGTACGTCGCCGTCGTCCACGAAGAGTTCGCGTGGGTCGACATGGACGGACGGATAGCGCTTCGCCAGCGTCGGCGCGTACATCCAGTGCGTTGTCGCCGGGCGGCCGTCCAGCAGGCCGGCCGCCGCGAGGACGAACGCGCCTGTGCACAGGCCTACGATCCGCGCACCTTCCTCATGGGCCCGGCGCAGTGCGTCGAGCGCCTCCTCCGGCGGCGGCGCGGTGATCGAACGCCAGGCGGGCACGACGACCGTGCCTGCCCGTGCGATCGCTTCCAGGCCGTTCGGCGCGGTCAGTTCCAGCCCGCCGGTGGTCCGCAGCGGGCCCTCTTCGCCACCGCACACCAACAGTCGGTAGCGCGGTACGCCGGCGTCCTGGCGGTCAATCCCGAACACCGACAGTGGAATGGAACTCTCGAAGATGGGGCCGCCGCTGAACAGCAGCACCGCGACGATCTCCTTGCGGCGTCGCCCGGAAAGCTTCCGGGCCGCGGCTTCCGGCGCGGCAGTGGAGTCGTGGCTCATACTGCTAAGCCCCCCTCGGTGGTCGCGTCGCCCCTATCTTGTCGGGCCTGTCGCTCCAACACGTTTCCCCTCGGTCCTGCACGAGTCCCCCGCCGTAGACAGTCAAGATCGAATCTACTGTGTCCCATGATGCCGAGGTGACCAGTTGGTCACTCGACAGATTGTCGACTTGGCAACTTGGCGTAAAGCATTCGATCACGAAGCGTTGCACTCGTGGGGCGTGCAGGGAAGTGCGCCTCGTCTTAGTGGCCAATCCGCGTAGGGTGCGCGGCCCCGCCTGGACCCTTTCAGTGCAGGTGGAACAGGGGTTTGGGGGTTGTTCGGCCAAGGGGTGCACGGTTGCCGGAAGTTGGCTGAAAACCATCGGGCGCGTGCGCTAAAACAGGTCAGTCGACCGGTGTACTTCCGCCGGAGTGTCGACCGCCCCTGTGGGGGCCGGAACCGGTCCTCCCGTGCCGTCCCCGGGAAGGGGCGGCCTCCTCGACGGGCCGTCCCCGGGGCGGGGCGCTCTCCTCCGCCGGCACGCGGGCCGCACACCGCTCGGACTGCCTCAGCAGCACCCGGCACACCCCTGTCACGGCCGCCAGGCCCAGTGCCGTACCGGCCGCGCCGCCGAGCGAGGTGCCGTAGAGGACGAGGACCACGGGGACCAGAACGCAGCTGAAGGCCGCCCAGCGGACGAGGTCGGTCGCGGAGTCCTGGGTCGGTGAGGTCATGGCTGCTCCCTGTGACGAAGGGTCACCGGGTTCAACGCCTGTTCGAGCGGTCGGTCACTGGTCATGATGTCCGGAAGATGTGCGCGATCGCGATCGGCGTAGGCGAGATGCAGGCGAACCCTGTGGAAACAGCCTGTACGTGGCAGCAACCATTGCGTTACGGGCACCCCCTCGTGCATGCTCCCTGGAACCCGTCCGGAGCATGTGCGGGCTGTGGGCTACGGAGGCGTGCCGCCGTACCCTTGGGGGTATGGGGTTGGGAAGATGATTCCCGGACACAGCTCCGCCGCACACTGTCGTCCCCATCACGTCGTCCCACCACGAGGATCAAAACGCCGAGAATCCCATGGCCGGTCACGAATTCCTGGAACCCGCGGACCGCAAGCGCCCCGTCGCCGATCACACGGCGGCCGAGCCCTTGGCGGCGGAAGAACCACGTCAGTCCTGCGACCCCGCGTTCAAGCACGGTGTCGTCGTCGGTTTCGACGGCTCGACGTCGAGCGAGCGCGCCCTCGCGTACGCCATCGGCATGGCCCACCGTTCAGGTTCGGGTCTGATCATCGTGCACGTCGCCAACCGGCTGCCCACCACGGTGTGGGCCGGTTGCGAGCCGCCCGTCTTCGTCGACGTGCCGGACCACAGGACCGAGGTCCTCGGGCTCGAACTCGCGTGCGCGGACTATCTGGCCGAGGTGCCCTGGATCCTTGTCGAGCGCGGTGGCGACATCTGCCACGAACTCGAAGAGGTGGGGCGGGAGTACGAGGCCGACGCGATCGTGGTCGGCTCGACCCACGGCATCGTCGGACGCATCTTCGGCTCGGTGGCCGGGCGGCTCGCTAAGCGGGCTCAGCGGCCGGTCGTCGTCATCCCGTAGCTCTTCCTCGCTCTTCCTCGTCCCTGAACTCCCTTGTGTCATGCCTTTGTTGCGCTGGGCAAACCTACTCGCGCGTAGAGGTGTCCGTGTGCTTGTGAAGGGCATATACGGGTCACCGCACCCGGGTTGTGACGGCCACGGGGTGCTGCGCAGGCCGGGGGTTGGGCGACTCCCGGCGATGTGAGTGACCCCTCGTGTCTGGTGGCAGCACGAGGGGTCCGTTTCTGTTCGTCGGCCTCTGCGGGTGCGTGGGGGCCGGTCGCGCAGTTCCCCGCGCCCCTGTCGGGCGCCCCTGTCGGGCGCCCCTTCGGGGCGGCCCTCCAGGAGGTTGGCTATTCGACCGTTACCGACTTCGCCAGGTTCCTCGGCTTGTCGATGTCACGGCCTAGGGCCAATGCCGTGTGGTAGGCGAGGAGTTGGAGGGGGATACCCATCAGGATCGGGTCCAGCTCGTCCTCGTTCTTCGGGACGATGATCGTCTCGTCGGCCTTCTCCTGGTCCTGGTGGGCCACCGCGAGGATTCGGCCACTGCGGGCCTTGATCTCCTCCAGGGCGGCCCGGTTCTTCTCCAGGAGGTCGTCGTTCGGGACGATCGCGACCGTGGGCAGCGCCGGCTCGATGAGGGCCAGCGGGCCGTGCTTCAACTCCGAGGCGGGGTAGGCCTCGGCGTGGATGTACGAGACCTCCTTGAGCTTCAGGGAGGCCTCGCGGGCCACCGGGTAGCCCCGTACGCGGCCGATGAAGAGCATCGAGCGGGCCTCGGCGTACTGCTCGGCCAGCTTCCTGATCTCCTCCTCCTGCTCCAGGATCTCGGAGATCTGCCCGGGCAGCCTGCGCAGGCCCTCGATGATCCGCTTGCCGTCGCGGACGGAGAGGTCGCGGGTGCGGCCGAGGTGCAGGGCCAACAGGGCGAAGGCGACCGTGGTGTTGGTGAAGCACTTCGTCGAGACGACGCAGACCTCGGGGCCCGCGTGCACGTACATGCCGCCGTCCGCCTCGCGGGCGATCGCCGAACCGACCACGTTGACGATGCCGAGGACCCGCGCGCCCTTGCGCTTCAGCTCCTGGACGGCGGCCAGCACGTCGTACGTCTCACCGGACTGGGAGACGGCCACGTAGAGGGTGTCGGGGTCGACGACCGCGTTGCGGTAGCGGAACTCGGAGGCCGGCTCGGCGTCGGCCGGGATACGGGCCAGCTCCTCGATCATCTGGGCGCCGATCATGCCCGCGTGGTACGAGGTGCCGCAGCCGAGGATCTTCACGCGCCGCACGGCACGCGCCTCGCGGGCGTCCAGGTTGAGGCCGCCGAGGTGGACCGTGGAGAAGCGGTCGTCGATCCGGCCGCGCAGGACGCGGTCGACGGCCTCGGGCTGCTCGTGGATCTCCTTGTGCATGTACGTGTCGTGGCCGCCCATGTCGTACGAGGCGGCCTCCCACTCCACGGTGGTCGGCTCCGCCGTGGTGCGGGTGCCCTCCGTGGTGTAGGTGCGGAAGTCGTCGGCCTTGAGGGTGGCCATCTCGCCGTCGTCCAGAGTCACTATCTGCCGCGTGTGGGTGACCAGCGCGGCGATGTCGGAGGCGACGAACATCTCCTTCTCGCCGATGCCGAGCACGACCGGCGAGCCGTTGCGGGCCGTCACGATCCGGTCGGGGAAGTCGGCGTGCATGACCGCGATGCCGTACGTGCCCTCGATCACGCGCAGCGCCTGGCGGACCTTCTCCTCCAGGGTGTCCGCCTGGGAGCGGGCGATGAGGTGGGTGAGCACCTCGGTGTCCGTCTCGGAGAGGAACTCGACGCCGTCGGCCTCCAGCTTCTTGCGCAGGTCGGAGGCGTTGTCGATGATCCCGTTGTGGACGACGGCGACCTTGTTGTCGGCCGACATGTGCGGGTGCGCGTTGTGGTCGGAGGGAGCGCCGTGCGTGGCCCAGCGGGTGTGGGCGATGCCGGTGGTGCCGGCGAAGCGCTTGGGGACCTTGGCCTCCAGGTCCCGGACCCGGCCCTTGGCCTTGACCATCTTCAGGCCCGTGGCCTTCGGCGACGTCACGACGATGCCCGCCGAGTCGTAGCCGCGGTACTCCAGGCGCTGCAGCCCTTCGAGGAGCAGCGGCGCCACGTCACGCCTGCCGATGTATCCGACAATTCCGCACATATATAAGAGTCCCTGTCCCTGTCCCTGTCGTACGCGGGTGCGTACGTGGGTGATCTAGCCGTAGACGACGCGGCGCAGCTGCCGGAGGGTGAGCTCCGGCGGCGCGACCGCGCGGTATCGCAGATCCGCCTCGATCCGGTCGAAGATCTCCGCGTTCACCAGTCCCTGGCCCTGGAGTTCGCGGTGGCGGCGACGGACATAATCCTCGGTTGTCTCGTCGAAGTAGGCGAGAACATCCTGAATCACCCGTAGCGCCTCGCCCCGGGAGAGGGGTGTGGTACGCGTCAGATGATCAACGAGTTCGTCGTGCACCCGACGATCCTGAGGTAAAGCGTCGGCAATCGCAAGAATCCTGCCCGATATCGGGCAACGGTCTGTTGAAACTCTCATGGGACCCTGTTCGGTGCCTGTTCACCCTGTGTCCTGCGGGGCGATGGGTACCCAGAGCACCGTTTTCAGCCATGGACACTCCTCGCATGGGCGTACCCGAGCAGCTCGCCGACCGCATGAGCATGGCCGAGCAGCACGAGTACCTTCGCGCCAAGTTCTCGCGGCGCACGATGATCAGAAGCGGCGCCGTCACCGTCGGCGCCGTCGCGGGCGGAGCGTTCGTCCCGGGCGCCGTCGCCCAGGCCGCGACGCGGACCTCCGTACCGACGCAGACGCACGCACAGACCGAGAAGGTGGACGGCGCGCTCGTCGCCCCCTTCGGCCGTCACCTCGCCTGGGGCAACGACCCCCGTACGGAGATCACCGTCTCCTGGCAGGTCCCGGTCGCGGTGAAGAAGCCCTTCATCCGGATCGGCGCCCACCCGTGGGACCTCTCCCGCAAGATCGAGGCCGAGGTCCGGACGCTGTACACCCCGGCCGGTGTCGGCGCCAGCGGCGACCACACCCAGTACTACCTGCACGCCAAGCTCACCCACCTGCGCCCCGGCCGGACGTACTACTACGGCGTCGGCCACGCCGGCTTCGACCCGGCCGAGGCACACCTCCTGGGCACTCTCGGCACCTTCACCACCGCCCCCGACCACAAGAAGCCGTTCACCTTCACGGCCTTCGGCGACGAGGGCGTCAGCTACCACGGCCTCGCCAACAACAGCCTGCTGCTCGGCCAGAACCCGGCCTTCCACCTGCACGCCGGCGACATCGCCTACGCCGACCCGGCCGGCCAGGGCAAGACCGCCGACACCGGCTTCGACTCCCGCGTGTGGGACCAGTTCCTCGCGCAGACCGAGTCGGTCGCCAAGTCCGTGCCGTGGATGCCGGCCTACGGCAACCACGACATGGAGGCCTGGTACTCGCCCAACGGCTACGGCGGCGAGGACGCCCGCTGGAACCTCCCCGACAACGGCCCGGACAAGAAGAACCTCCCCGGCGTCTACTCCTTCGTCTACGGCAACACGGCGGTCATCTCGCTCGACGCCAACGACATCTCCTTCGAGATCCCGGCCAACCTCGGTATCTCCGGCGGTACGCAGACCAAATGGCTGGAGGCACAGCTCAAGAAGTTCCGCGCCTCCAAGGAGGTCGACTTCGTCGTGATCTTCTTCCACCACTGCGCCTACTGCACCTCCACCGCGCACGCCTCGGAGGGGGGCGTGCGCCAGGAGTGGGTGCCGCTGTTCGAGAAGTACACGGTCGACCTGGTCATCAACGGCCACAACCACCAGTACGAGCGCACCGACGTCATCAAGGGCGGCGCCGTCACCAAGAAGCTCCCGATCGGCGGCACTTCGTACCCCGAGACCGAGGGTGTCGTCTACGTGACGGCGGGCGCGGCCGGCCGCAGCCTGTACGCGTTCACCGCCCCGCTCTCCTACGAGGGCCACGAGAACGAGGTCGACTCGGTCGCCTCCTTCGTCAACACCAAGGACGGCAAGGTCAACGAGACGGTCACCTGGTCGCGCGTGCGCTACCTCGACTACTCGTTCCTCCGCGTCGACGTCACCCCCGCGTCCAAGGGCCGCCTCGCCACGCTGACGGTGCGCGGTATCGCGGAGACGGGCGAGGAGGTCGACCGCTTCACGGTCGCCCGCCGCGTACGCTGAGCGTGCGCGTATGCCCGGAAGGCAGGGCGTACGAGTGACACCAACAGGCGGTTCTCCGGCGCGTGTTCCTACATGCGCTTGAGGACCGCCTGTTTGGCGTGTGCGAACTCGTCGTTCGTCAGTACGCCGGTCCGGTGCAGCTCGCCGAGTTCGCGCAGCCGCCGGAGGTGGGCGTCGTGCTCGTGTTCGGCCGGTCCCCCATCGGCTGCGGCGATCTCCTTCCGCCGCTGCGGCGGTACGTCCGTCACGGGCGCCGCCGGATGCGGCAGGCGGGCCTGTACGGCCGCCGCGACCAGCGCCATCAGCGGGTCCTTCTTGAAGCCCCACAGCTCGACGGAGTTGGGGTCGTACTTCGGCGGGGCCTTGGTCGGCGCGTTCCGCACACCGAAGCGCAGGTGGCCGTTCTCCAGGCCCACCGCCGGATGCCACTCCACGGCCACGATGTCGGCGACGGCCAGGGAACGGGGGCCGGCGGCGGCCTTCGCGTCCTCCGTCTTCCAGTTCCACTCCAGCCGGACGTGTTCACCGTCGAAGGTCGCGGTGCCGTCCCCGGCGGACACGGACAGCGGTACGGCGGGCCCGGGCAGCAGATACCGGTCCACGGCACCGGACGGCACCTCGTCGAGCAGCAGCGCGCCCCGCACCTCGTCCACGAAGTACTCGGCGACGCCGTAGCGGTCGGACTCCACGTTCAGCTGGTACGGGTCGTCGGTCTCCGTCAGTTTGCCGCCGGTCGCCTGGAGCAGCGGGTCGGCGCCGTCGCGCAGCCGGAGCCTGAGGCGTCCCGCCCTTCTGCCCTGCTCGAAGGAGACACCGGCCAACGCCGCAAGGGGGACAGCGAGTTGGCCCAGTTCCCTGCGGAGCGGGCTGACGTTCCTGTCACGCCCTGGGGTGAGCCGGAGGGCGTCACCGTCGAAGACCCAGGTGCCGTCCTTCTGGATGATTTCCGCCATGGGGAGATTCTGGCACCGGACGGTCACCGTTCCGGCGCCCTCACAGTCCCAGCGCGGTCGCCGCCCTGTCGTCGGCGGCGAACCGAACGGCCTTGCCGGTCAGGGTCGTTGTGCGCATGGCGAGTTGGCCGGCGCGCACCCCGAGGGCGATCTCCGGGTTGTCCTGACAGACGAGGACGAACGAGTCGTCGGCCGCGGCCCTCGGCAGGAACGCCTGGTCCTCCGGGAAGGGCGCGGCGGCACCCTGCTCGTAGGCGCACGGCCGTTGCTGCATCCCGTCACCGGCGACCCGGTCGCCCGCGATGTCCAGACAGAACCTCGAATCGGCGTTCACCAGGGCGACCGCCCCCTCTGTCAGGGGGACGACCTGCCACTCCTGCGTCCTTCCGCCGTCGCAGGCAGCCAGGACGGGATCGGCGGCGGGGGCTGAACCAGGCGAGGCGTTCTTGGCCGGGCCGGTGACGCAGCGTCCCGTGGACACGTTCTCGAGGGTGATCGTCGTGGCGGTCGCGTCGGACACGGAGGACGGTGCGATGGACGCGCTCGCCGTGGCCCGGGGACTCTCGGCTCCCACGGCGGAGTCGGCACCCGACAGCAGGCGCAGCACCCCGGTGGTCAGCGCGGCTGTGACGGCCACGGTGACCGCCACCGTGAGCACCGGCCGTCTGCGTCGGCGGCCCTCGGCTCTGTGGCCCCTGCCCCCGGCAGACGCGGGCGGCGCGGACGGTACGGCCGGGGTGACGGGTTCGCCGCTCGGCGCCCGGCCTTCCGACCGCGCCTCGCGGTACGCGGCCCCGCCCCACACCAGCACCTCGTCGACCAGCAGCCGTCGTACCTCCTCCGCGTCACCCGCCGCGAGCGTGCGCAGCAGTTCCAGGTCGACGGCGCAGAAACGGCAGGTGTCCAGGTGCTGTTGGAGGTCCGCCGGCGCCTCGCGATGAGTGCCGCGGGCGATGGCGCCGAGCATCGCGCCGTAGCGGAGGCACTGGGGATCGGCGGTGCGGGCGGCCCGTACGCGCAGGAAGGTGTCGACCAGACGGCTGCGGGCCGACTGGGCCAGGGACTCGGCGAACTCCGTGGTCGTGCTGAGGATCCTGGCCGCCGACGCCGTCTCCTCCGGCTCGGCCAGGCACAGCCACAGTGCGGCCCGCTGCTGGTCGGGCAGCTGCTCGAAGGCGGCCAGCAGACCCGAGCCGCGCTCCACCCGGTCCAGTGTGTCGACGGGGCCGAAGGTGTCGGCGGCCCGTTTCGACCAGTCGCGGAACTCCGGGCGCAGCAGCCCGTGCCGTCCGTCGCGCAGCCAACTGTCGGCGGTGCGGCGGACGTCGGCGAGGAGAGCGGTGCGCAGGGCGGGCCCGTGCTGCCGCGAGCCGCCGGCGAGCACCTGGACGGCCAGATCGGTGGCGTCGCGCGGTCTGGCGCAGAAGGCGTTCGCGTACGCGTGGACGGCCGGGGCGTGTTCCGGCGGCAGGCCGGGCGCGGACGGCTGGTGGTACGGGACTTGCTGTGCGAAGTGCTCGGTCATGAATCTCGACTCCCCACGGAGCGGGCACGGCAAGGCCAGGACCGTAGTGCCGAATTCTGTGCGGGGGCTGTGAGTTCACGTGCCCGTGTCGCGTACACGGAAAGTGACGAGGAGGGCGGAGACGGTGACGGGCTCCCCGAGGACCGTACTCGGGGAGCCCGTCTGCCGTGATCAGAACCCTGTGACGGGATTTCTCAGGGTGCCGATCAGCTGGAGGGCGCCTGCCGGATCCGCCAGATCCACCATCTGCTCGTTGTTACGCAGTTGCAGCCGATTCAGGCAGGACAGGGCGAACTCGGGGGCGAACAGGTCGAACTGGCGGAACCTGTCGGCGAGTTCGGGGTTCGCCTCCTGGTAGGCGCGGGTGACCTCGGCGACCGTCCGCCAGAAGTCGTCCTCCGTCAGGACGCCTTCGGCGGCGAGGTTCGCGGCCAGGAAGCGGAAGAAGCAGTCGAAGACGTCCGTGAAGACGGACAGGAGTTTCTTGTCCTCCGGTACGTCCACGCGCAGGCGCTCGACCGTCGGCGGCAGTACCGCGTCCGGGTCCATGACGGCGATCTCCTCGGCGATGTCCTTGTAGATCGCGCGCTGGACCGTGCCGTCCCGCAGGACGAGGATGACGTTCTCGCCGTGCGGCATGTAGACCAGGTCGTAGGCGTAGAAGCTGTGCAGGAGCGGGGTGAAGTAGGCGCCGAGATAGCCGCGCAGCCACTCCTGCGGGGGCAGGCCCGACTGCTCGACGAGCGCGGCCGCGAAGGAGTGGCCCTCGTGGTCGACGTGGAGCAGGGAGGCCATCGTCGCGAGCGACTCGCCCTCCGCGAGGGACGGCACCGGGCTCTCCCGCCAGAGCGCGGCGAGCATCTTGCGGTAGGGGGAGTAGCGGTCGGTGGCGGCCTCGTACTCCAGGTGGCGGTAGCCGACGGCAGCGCGCTCCCGGATGATCGACAGGCCTGTCGACTTCAACACCGGGTCGTTGTCGATGAGTTGGGCGAGCCAGTCGTTGATGGCCGGGGTCGCCTCCATGTAGGCGGCCGAAAGCCCGCGCATGAAACCCATGTTGAGGACCGAGAGAGCCGTCTTCACGTAGTGCTTCTCGGGGTTGGACCGGTTGAAGAAGGTCCGGATGGACTGCTGGGCGAGGTACTCGTCGTCGCCCTCGCCCAGACAGACCAGGTGCCGCTGGGCGATCTCGGCGGCGAAGGTGACGCTGAGCTTGTTCCACCACTGCCAGGGGTGTACCGGGATGAAGAGGTACTCGGTGGGGTCGAGGCCCTGGTCGGACAGTTTCGTACGGAAGCGGACGACCGTCTCCTGCCCCAACTCGGCGCGCAGGAAGGCCTCGTACTCGATGCCGACGCCCGCCGTGAACGCGGCGCGCGAGCGGTGCGCGGCCAGCCACACCAGCCGGACCGGGCTCGCCGTCTCGGGTGCGTACGAGAGGTACTCGTGCACGCCGAAGCCCAGCCGGCCGTTGTTGGCGACGAAGCAGGGGTGGCCCTCGGTCATCCTGGTCTCGATCTCCTGGAAGCCGCTTCTCACGAGTTCGGCGACGGGGATCTGCGGTTTGGTGAGCTTGTAGCAGGTACCGGAGAGGGTGGAGGAGATCTCCTCCAGATACACGGGCAGGACCTCGTCGCTCAGGCCGAGCGATTTCCGCAGCTCGATGAAGAAGTCGAGGGCAGCGAGCGGGAGTTCGGCCCCGTTGCGGTGCCGGGTGATCGAGCCGGCGTCGACCTGCCAGTGGTCCAGGGCGTGGCGGGTGGCGGTGAAGCGGTAGCGGGTCAGGCCGTCGTCGCCGAGCACGACGTAACCGCCGTCGTCCTTCTCCGGTTCGGGGGTGATCAGGCGTTCGTGCGCGAACTCGGCGAGGGCCTTGCGGATCAGGAGGCGGTTGGCCTGCTCCCAGCGCTCGGGGGAGAGGTGGGCGGTGGCGTCGGCGAGGCTCATACGGACATCGCCCTCTCGAACTGCTCGCGGGTGCAGAAACTCAGCAACGCCTTCTTCTCCGGCTTCTGTATCTCTCGCTCGGGCACGAACCCGACGGCTTCGTTCAGGGCATGCACTGCCTTGTTGCCGACGTCCGGCTCGACGACGACGCGGGCTGTGCGCGGGTCCTCGAAGAGGCGAGTCATCACGGCCGTGATGACGGACCTGGTGAACCCGGACACCGGTGTGTCGGTCGCCGGCACCAGGAAGTGCATGCCGACGTCGCCGGGCCGCGGCTCGTACAGGCCGACCAACTCGCGGTGCACCGGGTCGTATTGCTCCATCAGGAAAGCGGGCTCGCCGTCACGGAGGCCGAGGAGGGCCTGCTGGTGCTCGTCGGCGGCGACGTCCATGTAGGCACGCTCGACGTCTTCCAGGCGGGCGTCCTGCATCATCCAGTAGGCCGCCTTGGGATGCGTCAGCCAACCGTGCAGCAGCTCGGCGTCGTTCAGGGGGTCGAGCGGACGGAAGATGAAGGCCGTGGTGGCTTTGGTGGTTGTGGGGGTCATACGGCGAACTCCTGGAAGGCGATGGTCTTCTCGACCGGGTAGTACTCGCTGCCGAGCAGCTCGCCGATGATGAAGCTGTTGCGGTACGCGCCCATGCCCAGGTCGGGCGAGGTGATCGAGTGGGTGTGGACGCCGGCGTTCTGCAGGAAGACTCCGCGCCCGGTCCGGTCGATCGCGTAGTTGCGGGCGATGTCGAAGTTGCCCTGGGTGTCGTAGCGCAGCCGGTCGCGGACGGGCTTCAGGAACTCCGGCTCGGCGTACTTGTAGCCGGTGGCGAGGATGAGGCCCTGGGTGTCCAGGGTGTACTCCTTCTCCTGCTCCTCCTGGCGCAGCCCGAGCGTGTACGTCCCGCTCTCGGCCTCGTAAGTCACGCTGTTCAGCGCGGAGTTGGTGAGCAGCCGGGTGGGGACCGGGCCGCCGAGGTTCTTCCGGTAGAGCAGGTCGAAGATCTCGTTGATCAGGTCACCGTCGATGCCCTTGAACAGGCCCTTCTGCTCCTGTGTGAGGCGGTAACGGGTCCGCTCGGGCAGGGCGCGGAAGTAGTCGATGTACTCCGGGGAGGTCATCTCCAGCGTCAGCTTGGTGTATTCGAGCGGGAAGAAACGCGGCGAGCGTGTCACCCAGTTGAGCCGGTAGCCGTGGACGTCGATCTCGCCGAGGAGGTCGTGGTAGATCTCTGCGGCTGACTGGCCGCTGCCGACGAGCGTGATCGACTCCTTGGCCTGCAACTCCCGCTTGTGCCGCATGTACTGGGAGTTGTGGATGAAGTCGCCGTCCAGGTCCGCGCACGCCTCCGGGATGTACGGGGGAGTGCCGGTGCCGAGGACGAGCCTGCGCGCCCGGTAAAGGTCGCCGGCGGCGGTGCGGACGACGTACAGATCGTCCTCGTCCTCGTAGGTCACCTCCGTGACCGTGGTGTCGAAGCGGACGCTGCGCAGTCTGTTCGCGGCCCAGCGGCAGTAGTCGTCGTACTCGACACGCAGTGGGTAGAAGTTCTCGCGGATGTAGAACGAGTACAACCGGCCCGATTCCTTCAGGTAGTTGAGGAAGGAGTACGGGGAGGTCGGGTCGGCGAGGGTGACGAGGTCCGACATGAACGGCGTCTGGAGATGGGCGCCGTCGAGGAACATCCCCGAGTGCCACTCGAAGTCGGGCTTCGACTCCAGGAAGACGCCGTCGAGTTCGTCGATCGGCTCGGTGAGGCAGGCGAGGCCGAGGTTGAAGGGGCCGAGACCGATCCCGATGAAGTCGTAGGTCTTGTGCACTGCTCCGGTCCTGTTCACTGCGTCGGTCTTGTTCTCTGCTTCGGTCCTGTTCATGGCTTCGGCTTCAGGAAGCGACGGAAGTGATCGAAGCGATGGAAGTGACGGAAGTGACGCGGTCGGCGGACTCTCCCAGGTACTGCTCGGCATGGCCGGCGATCAGGTCGAGTACGGCGGTGATGTCGTCCGTCGTGGTCTCGGGGTTGAGCAGGGTGAACTTGAGGTAGTGGCATGCACCGACCTTCGTCCCCGCGACCACGGCCGCACCGGAGGCGAACAGGGCCTTGCGGGCGTACAGGTTGGCCCGGTCGATCTCCGCGGGGTCGGTGACGGCGGCGGGGATGTAGCGGAAGACGAGGGTGGAGAGGGAGGGTTCGACGACGACGTCGTAGCGCGGGTCCGCGGCGAGCAGTTCCCAGCCCTCCTGGGCCAGGTCGCAGACCTCGTCGAAGAGTTCGCCGATACCGTCGGCGCCCATCACGCGCAGGGTCATCCACAGCTTGAGCGCGTCGAAACGGCGGGTCGTCTGGAGGGACTTGTCCACCTGGTTGGGGATGCGCTCCTGCACCATCCGGCGCGGGTTGAGGTACTCCGCGTGGTAGGTGGCATGGCGGAGCGTGGCCGCGTCCCGGACCAGCAGGGCGGACGAACTCACCGGCTGGAAGAAGGACTTGTGGTAGTCGACGGTGACCGAGTCGGCGCGCTCGATGCCGGTGAGGAGGTCGCGGCGCCTGACCGAGGCGAGCAGTCCGCAGCCGTAGGCGGCGTCGACGTGCAGCCAAGTGCCGTACTGGGCACAGAGTTCGGCGATCTCGGGCAGCGGGTCGATGGAGCCGAAGTCGGTGGTGCCGGCGGTGGCGACGACGGCCATGGGGACGAGACCGTCGCGCTCGCAGCGCTCCAACTCGTGGGCGAGGGCGACCGTCTGCATCCGCTTGTCGTTGTCGACGGGGATGGAGACGACCGAGTCGGGGCTCAACCCGAGGAGCTTCGCGGACTTCTTCACGCTGAAGTGGCTGACCTCGGAGGCGAAGATACGCAGGTCGGCGGCGGACTGGCTCTTGGCCTCCTCGCGGGCGAGCAGCAGTGCCTGGAGGTTGGACTGGCTGCCGCCGCTGGTGAAGATGCCGTCGGCGGCGGGCCCGAGGCCGATGCGCTCGTTGGTCCAGTCGATCAGTTTGCGCTCGATGAGGGTGCCGCCGGCCGACTGGTCCCAGGTGTCGAGGGAGGAGTTGACGGCGGAGAGGATCGCCTCGCCGAGCACCGCGGGTATGACGACCGGGCAGTTGAGGTGGGCGAGGTAGCGCGGATGGTGGAAGTAGATCGCGTCGCGCAGATAGACCTCTTCGAGCTCGTCGAGGGCGGCGGCCTCGTCGAGGAGGGGCCGGTCCAGGTCGATCCGGTCGATGCGCGGGGCGAGGGCGTCGACCGTGACGCCGGTGAACGGACGTTCCGTGGTGGCGAGTTTCGCGGCCACCCGCTCGACTCCTTCGGTCACAGAGCGGCGGTACCGCTCCGCCGTCGTGTCATTGAGCAGGTGCGAGCGCATCGGGGGAGCCTCCGGGGGACGGACAGAGAGGGCAGGTGCATGTTCGTCATGTCGAACGGATCTAACTTAGGTTAGCCTAACCTAAATTTCTGTGAGGCACTCCTGCCCCACCAGTCACAAGCTGTGATCCAGGGATCCACGCCTCCGCACCTCATGCGGACTGCTCGCGCAGCTGCTCCTCGCTGAGCCCGCGTCGCCAGTAACCGACGAAGGTGACGTCCCGACGGTCGATCCCGCGCTCCCGCACGAGATGCCGACGCAGCTCCTTCACGGCGGACGACTCACCCGCGATCCACGCGTACGGCCGTTCGGCTGGGGGGAGTTGGGCGTCCCGGATGGCGTCGAGGGCTGTGGGCGCGCCAGTGCCGGTGTGAGTGTCGGTACCCGTGCCGCGCACGAGCCACGTGATCTCGGCGTCGGCGGAGGTCGCCAGATCTTGGATGTCCCCGGCGTGCCCGGCCTCCAGCCAGACCTGGGCCCGGGTGCCGGCGGGGAGCTGTTCGAGAATCGCGGATGCAGCCGGAACGGCCGTCTCGTCGGCCCAGATGACGACGAGGTCGGTGCCGGTCGGCGGGCGGAAGCGGATGGCACGGTTGTCCGCGATCGCCGGCCCGAGCAGAAGGACGCGGTCCCCGGCGCCGGCGCGGGAGGCCCACAGAGAGGCTGGCCCGGCGGGCGTGACGGCACCCGGCTCGACGCCGTGCAGGACGAAGTCGATGTCGATCTCCGTCGTACGCCCGTGGGCGTCGGCGCGCAGCGCGCGGAGCGTGTACGAGCGCATCACCGCCCGTACGTCGTCCGGCAGTTCACGCCACCCCTGCCACCAGCCGTCGCCCAGCTCGACGGGCACGGCGGGGGCGTCCTGCCCGGGGTGGGGCAGAAAGAGGGAGAGACTCTGGTCGCGCCCGTTGGAGCAGAAGGCCGCCAGATCCTCCCCCGCGAAGGTGACCCGGACGAGAGAGGGCCCGAGCCGGACGGTCCGTACGACGTGAAGGGCGAAGAACCGGAAGGGGGCGATGGCAGTGGTCGTCATTCGGACTCCTGATGAATGTCAGGGGACGCGATGACGCGCCCCGAAAGGGGCGCGGGGAACTGCGCGACCAGCCACAACGGACCCGCAGCTCCCCACGAACAAGCACACTCACGGCGCAGATTCAGGGCGCCCCGGGTCAGCTGACCTTCTTCGCGCTCTCGATCGCCTCCGCGAGGCTAGTGAGCAGCGGCGTGCACTTGTCGTACGACAGAATCGGCTCGGGATTACGGGCGATGACCTGCCCCGCCTTCACCGCAGGCAACTGCTTCCAGGTCGCCTCGGTGATGTCCGCGGGCTGGATGGCCGAGGTCCGGTTGTCCATCATGATGATGTCGGCCCCGTACTTGTCGACGTTCTCCCAGCTCAGGTTCTCGTACCAGCCGCCGCTCGCCTTCAGCGCATCGGCGGAGGGCTCGACGAAGTTCACGCCGAGTGCCTTGAAGTACTCCAGGTCGACGGAGAGGTTGGAGCCGGACACGTAGAAGATGTCCTGGCTCGCGGAACCCACCAGCACCTTGATGTTCGGCTTGGCCTTGGTGGCGGCGCGCAGTCGGGCTGCGGCGTCCTCGAAGGCCTTCTTCGCGGCGGTCACCTTGGCGGAGGCGGTGTCCGCGCCGAGGGTCTTGGCCAGCTCCAGCATGCGCTGCAGCGGCTGGTCCAGCTGGATGTCGAACACGGAGATGCCGACGGTCGGGGCGCCGACGGCGAGGATCTTCTCCTTGGACTCCTCCGGGACGTACCAGAGGGTGCCCGCGCTGTCGAACATCGTGGTGACGAGGAGGTCCGGGGCGAGGGCCGCGTACTTCTCGATGTTGAACTGGCCCCACTCGTTGCCGAGGACGGTCACCTTGGTGACGTCCAGGTCACCGGCCTGGACGTCGGCCTTGCCGTCCTTGGTCGTGGTTGGGCCGAAGACGCCCTTGACCTCGACGCCGTAGTCGTGGAGCGCGGCGGCGACACCGGTGAAGGCGACGATGTTCGAGGGCACCTTGTCGGCCTTGGCGGTCTGGCCGCGGTCGTCCTTGAACGTCCACGGCCCGGCGGGCGCGGCGGCGGCCTTCGACGCGTCCGCGCCCGAGCCACCGCTTTTCGCGTCGTCGTCCCCACAGGCGGCGAGGACGGCCCCGAGGCCGAGGGCGCCTCCTGCGGCGAGCATGCCGCGGCGGGAGAGGTGGGTGGCACGGGCGTTGGACATGAGATGGCTGCTTTCGAACAGGGCGGTTCGGCCCGCCGGACAATTCGAAAGGTAGGTTAGCCTAACCTCAGTAGATGTCCAGGGGGTGGTTCGGGGGAGCGGGGTGGCCGGGGCGGCGTGTGCCGGTTTCTGTAGATGACCTATGTATCGAAGGTGGGCTGCTCGCCTGGGTGTCTATTCGTGCTCAATGGTGATGCCTGATCCGCGAATGTGAAGGATGGGTAGGGTGGCCGGGGTGGGGTTGCTGAACCACCGCAAGGCCCGAGCGGGCTGAGGTGGGATCCTCGTGAGGCCTCGCTGGCACGTACTGTGTCGTCGCCGAAGTGACCATTTCCGGCCAGGGTCGATCAGAGATGTGGCAGCGGCCGGAGGGTGACCTCGGCGAACGGTGATCGCCGCCCCGCACCCGGCTCGCCCTGGCCGCGGACACCTGACTCTCCCGGGATTGCCGGATCGTGGTCGCCGCAGTGATGGGCTTCTTCTCCGCCGACACCTTCTTCGTCCCCCGTGCCGACGTCTCCATGTCAGGCGTGCTGGCGTGACTACTGACCGCTGAGCCTCTTGTGGGCACTTTTCATCGAGGGCGCGCTGAACGGTATGGGCGCTGGCGTGCTCGTGGCCTTATGCCTCGTGGATGGTGCGCCTGGAGGGACCTCAATTTTGAGCCTCGATGCGCGGCGATGGAAGGGGTGTCGGTGCTCGGCTCGCGCATCTGTGGCGTCGATGTGTTCACTTTGAAATTGCTTGACCGTTCTCGATCAACTGTGTTGGATATGGGGAGCTTATAAAGATCACGTAAAGCGGGGGTGGGGAATGGGTGGGGACTCTTTGTGCTGCCCGCAGCGCAGACGATCGGGCGCGCGAGACGGTTGGTCTCCGGTCTGACGGTCACGGCGCTGCTGGCGGCGTTGCCCGCCTTGGGGGTTACTTCGTCGGTGGCACAGGCCGACGACGCGGAGCCGCCGACATCCGAGGCGTCCGCCGCGCTGGAACAGGCGAAGGCTTCTGGCGAAGCGGTCGAAGTCGTAGGCGCCCGCGAGGAATACGCCACGACCCACGCCAACCCTGACGGCTACTCGTTCACCCTCACCAAATCCGTCGTACCGGTGCGCGTCGCACAGCCCGACGGTTCCTGGGCGGAACCGGATGCGACACTTGAGCGCCGCGTCGACGGCTCGATCGGGCCGAAGGCATCGGTGGTCGACATTTCCCTCTCCGCCGGTGGTGACGGCGGAGGTCTGGTGAAGCTGGCCGAGGACGGCCGTTCGCTGAGCCTGGGCTGGCCCGGCAGCCTGCCTAAGCCGGTGCTGGACGGCGCGTCCGCCACGTACGCGGAGGTGCTGCCCGGAGTTGACCTGCGGATGACGGCGACGGTCGAGGGCGTCCGGCAGGTGCTGATCGTCAAGTCCGCCGAGGCAGCCGCCAATCCGGAGCTGGAACGGATCGAGTTCTCCCTCAAGACGCAGGGCCTGACGGTGGCTACCCGGGCGGGTGGTGGTCTCGCCGCCATGGACGAGGACGGTAACGCGGTGTTCCGTTCACCGGCCGCGCAGATGTGGGACTCGGCAGGGGACACCGCCGGCACGGGGACGATGACCATGTCGCTCGCCGCCGTTGACGACGAGCCCGTCGTGGACGGCCATGGTGAGATCTCTGCCGACCCGGCCGACGGCCCTGGCAACGGCGACGCCTCCGCCGTGCTACCGGTGGAACTGACCGAGGACGCGGTGGCTGTGGTGCCGGACGCGGGCCTCCTGAGCGGGGAGAACACGGTCTACCCGCTGTACATCGACCCGGATGTGGGCCTGGAGGAGTCCGAGCGCACGGTGTTGTCCTCGGACGGCGACACCTTCTACAACTTCTCCGGTGGCGACGATGGTGAGGGGGTCGGCTACTGCGACACCTATGTCACCGGCGGGTTCGCGTACTACTGCGGCTCGGGCTACAAGCAGCGCATGTACTTCGAGTTCGGGCCGACCGGCCTGGCGGGCAAGAAAGTGCTCGACGCCAAATTCCGGGTGACCGAAAAATGGTCGATGTCATGCCAGCCGTCGACTGTCGACCTTGTCCGCACGGGTGGGATCTCGTCCGCGACCAGGTGGCCCGGGCCGACGAGCAGTTGGGACCTTCTGGGTGACCGGACCGTGTCCGCAGGACGCGGAGCGATGTGCGACCCGGATCAGCCGGACGCCCCCATCACGTTCGACGACGACCCGGCACAGAGCTACGAAAACCTCACCCACACGGTCCAGGTTTTCGCGGCAGGCGGCTTCGACCGCCTCACCCTGATGCTGAAGGCGCACAACGAGAACGACCCGAACAGCTGGAAGCGGTTCGACGACAATGCTGCTCTGGTGGTCACGTACGTGGGGCTGCCCGCTGTGCCGACCTACCCCGGCATTGTGCAGAAGAACAGTGTCATTTGCTCGACCAAGCCCACCGCCCCGACCACCATCGCGGACCCCCAGCCGGTGCTGACCGCCCGGCCGCAGGCCGCAGGAGGCGGCGGAACGTACGCGCATCTACAGGCGCATTTCTACGTCCAGAGGGAACAGAACGACGGCACTTGGAAGGTGGAGACTGAGCCGGTGCGGCCTGAGGGCTCCGTGGGCGACAACGAGCAGGTGAAGGCCGTCACGCCCATCGCGCTCACGCCGAAGAAGACGTACCGGATGGCGGTGTTCACGCGGTCGCTCTATAACAACGACAAGAGCTATCTGGAGTCGTCCAGCACGGTGACCACTAAAGGCTGGTGCTACTTCAAGATTGACACCGATGGTCCGAAGGCACCGGTGATCACCTTCGTCGCCCCGTACAGAGAGTGCCCCGCCAACGACTGCCAGGGGTTCGGCGGTCCAGGTATCAAGGGGAAGTTCACCTTCTCCCGGAACCCTGGCGATGACACGATTAACAGTGGCTACCGCTACAAGCTCTCCACCGACGAAGAGTCATCGCAATGGTTTTCCGGGGACACCGTGACCGTGTGGATCACACCGTCCCGGGCAGGCACGATAACGCTCGAGGTCCAGGCGAGAGACAGTGCCGGTGAGGGCGACACGGCGGCGGTGGACTTCAAGGTGGCCGAGGGCCAACCGGCGGTCGGCCGCTGGCACTTCGACGGGCCATCAAAAGACCCGGCAGCCGACTCCGCCACCGAGGGCGTGCGGCACCCTATGACGTTGCACGGCGCGGGTTCGGGCCGATCGTCGGCGATGGCACGGCGTGGTGACGGGGACCTGTCGTTGTGGCTCAATGGTGACCCCGGTGACGCCACACGGCAGTCGGGATACGCGGACACCTCGGAAGCAGTGGTCGACACGAGGTACTCGTTCACCGCCTCGGCATGGGCCAAGCTGAGCGACGCGTCCACTTATCGGACGGTGCTGTCCCAGACCGGCAGCGACAACTCCAGCTTCTCGCTCTACTACTCGTCGGGCGCGCAGCGCTGGGTGTTCCTACGGAGCTGGTACGAGAACGGCGTACGGCAGTCCGAGGGCGCCGACGCGAGTGCCACCGGTGTCCCGCTCGACACGTGGGTCCATGTGGCGGGTTCCTACGACGCCGAAAATCGGGCGATCCGCCTGTATGTGAACGGCCGACCGCAGGGTGGGTCTGTGGCCCTGCCCAGCACGTCGGACGCGACGGTCGCGGGCGGCCCTCTACAGGTAGGCCGAGTCACGTTCACCTCGGGCGGCACGTACCAGAACTACATGAGCGGCCAGGTCGATGAAGTAGCTGTCTGGCAGCGGCTGCTGACCGACGACGACGTGGCGACCGAGGCCCAGCTGCTGGACGAGAACAATAAGGCGTACGTCGAGCGGGTGGCGGACTGGAAGCCGAACGGTGCGACCGCCGGAACAAATGTCTCGTTGGCGGATGCTGGTACTGGCTACGGGCGGTCACTCAAGCTCTCCAACGGGGCCTCTCTCGACAGCACGGCGATCGTGCTCGACGGCACGAACGACACAGCCACCGCCAAGGGCCCGGTTGTTGACGACACGGGGGCGTTCACAGTGACCACGGCGGTGGAGTTGGACGGCGAAGCCATGGCGCTCAAGCCCGACGGCTACATCTCCCAGGTCGTCGGCCAGCGAGGCGCCGACGGCTCCTCCTGGGGTTTGTGGTTCGAGAAGACCGCCGCTGTGGACGATCCGCAGACCGAGACGAAGACCGTCGAGGGCACGTGGTACTTCGGGCGGTTGAGCAAAGAACGCTGGACGGCCGTGGTCTCCAAAGAGACCACGAGGATTACGCCCAACAGCATCACGCAGCTGACTGGTGTGTTTGATGCCTCCGCGCGCACGATCAGCCTGTACGTCGGTGGTAGCCAGAACGGCTTGGGCCCCGGATACACGGCGGTGGCGGGGTCGGGCGACTTCGCAGTCGGCACGGGCTTCGTGGACTCCGCCTGGGGCCACTACCTCGCGGGCCGGATCACCCGGATTCGGATCTGGGCGGGGGCCATGTCGGGGCAGCAGGTCAGCGACATCGTGAGTCGCACCGATGGCTGAGCTTTCGTCTCACCGACCGTCCGTCGACCGGTCGTCCTCTGTTAGCTGTGATCACGTGGGGGTTTGTGCTGTGAGTGCCGGAAGACGTGGGGTCCGTACCAGGATCAGACGTGTTGTCTTCAGCCGACGAATGCTGTCGGTCTTGGTGATGACCCTCGTCGTGTCCACAGTTGTCGCCGTCCCCGTGCAGGCGGCGGACAACGGCGGCGGCTTGGGCAAGCCCAAAGCCCAGGAGCAACTGGTCACCGAGGTCCACGAGTTCGCAGGGCAGGGCGCCAAGAAGGCCCGGGCCAGGGTGGCCGAGACACGTGCGGAGAACGCCGAACAGAGCAAGCGCGCCAGGGCCGAGCAGACCGCGACCTGGCCGACGGCCGGCTCGGCGAAGGCCGGGCTGGCGGGGAAGCGCAAGGCAACCCGGCTGACGGCTGGCGGTCTCCCCGTAACCCTCACTGGTACACCGGACGGAGCTTCGGGCGACACCCGTGTCGAGGTCCGCAGCCGCAAGGCGACCGAGGCTGCCGGTATCAAGGGCGTACTGCTGACGGCGACGGCCGCCGACCCCGGCACCGCCGAAGTCAGCGTCGACTACTCGGACTTCGCCTCCGCGTACGGCGGCGGCTGGTCCGGCCGACTGCGGCTGTTCCAGCTCCCCACCTGCGCGCTGACGACGCCGAACAAGGCCGCTTGCCGCGAACGGACACCGCTCGACTCGCACAACGACATCTCGGGTCAGACCGTCTCGGCTGAGGTAGCCCTCGCTGCCCCGACGGTCGAGAAAGCCCCATCGGCCCCCAACTCCGCTGCCGCAGCAACCACTTCAGCCTCCTCCGCCTCCTCGGCGGTGACAGTCCTGGCCCTCGCGGCGACTGCCGGCGCTTCCACCTCCGGCGCGGGCGACTACACGGCGAGCCCGCTCTCGCCAGCCTCCAGCTGGGAAGCAGGCGGTTCTTCCGGCGCCTTCACCTGGTCCTACGGCATGGCCGTGCCGCCCGCTGCGGCCGGACCGTCCCCGTCCCTGTCGCTGTCCTACGACTCCGGCAGCGTCGACGGCCGTACCGCCTCGACGAATAACCAGGCCAACCCGGTCGGCGAGGGCTTCGAGATCTCCTCGTCCTCGTACATCGAGCGCTCCTACGGCAGCTGCGACAAGGACGGACAGGCCGACAAGTTCGACCTGTGCTGGAAGTTCGAGAACGCCTCGATCGTCCTCAACGGCAAGGCCAACAAGCTGGTCAAGGTAGACGCCGCTGACAAGACCGACGACGTATGGCGGCTCAGCTCCGACGACGCCTCCACCGTTGTCCGCTCCACCGGGGGTGACAACGGCGACGACGACGGCGAGTACTGGACCGTCACCACCGGCGACGGTACGAAGTACGTCTTCGGTCAGCACAAGCTCCCCGGTGCGTCCAGCAGCGATCTCACCAACTCCGTGTGGACGGTGCCGGTCTACGGCAACGACTCCGGCGAGCCCGGCTACGACAAGGGTTCCACCTTTGCCGGCCGCTCGCTCACCCAGGCCTGGCGCTGGAACCTGGACTACGTCGTGGACATCCATGGCAACGCCATGACGTACTGGTACACGCCCGAGACCAACTACTACGCCCAGAACGGCGCTTCCACGGCCACCGCAAAGTACACCCGCGGCGGTTACCTCACCGAGATCCGCTACGGCCAGAACAAGGCCACCCTGTTCTCCGGCGTGACCTCCGACAAGGTCACCTTCTCCTACGCCGAGCGCTGCACGGTCACCGACTGCGGCGAACTGACCGACTCCACTGCCCCCAAGTGGCCCGACGTCCCTTTCGACTCGATCTGTGCCTCGGGGGCCGACTGCGATGCGCCGAGCCCGTCCTTCTTCACGCGCAAGCGACTGACTGGCGTCAATACCCAAGCCTGGTCGGCCGCCACGAGCAAGTTCACCGCGGTCGACTCCTGGGCGCTGGACCAGGACTTCAAAGATGGCAACGACATCGGTGACACCACCGACCAGAGTCTGGTTCTGGAGTCCGTCCGGCACACCGGCGAGAACGGCACCGCCATCGAGCTCGACCCGGTGACCTTCACCTACGAGATGCGTCCGAACCGGGTCCACGCCGACCTCGACAACATCCTGCCGCTCAACCGCCCCCGGATCAGGACGGTCACCTCCGAGACGGGTGCCATCACCACGGTCACCATCTCCGGTCCGGAGTGCGTCCGCGGCTCCAACATGCCGGCCGCCGAGGACGACAACTCCAAACCCTGCTACCCGCAGTACTGGAACATCAACGGATCCTCCGAGGCATCCATCGACTGGTTCCACAAATACCGCGTCACGGCAGTAGGCACCGCCGACCCGTTCAGCGGGAGCGCGGACACCGAGAACGCCTACACCTACGCAGCCCCCGCCTGGCACTACAACGACGACCCCCTCACCCCCGAGGCCGAGCGCACATGGTCCGTCTGGCGCGGCTACGGCAAGGTCACCTCCACCAAGGGCATCGCGGGCGGCACCCAGTCCAAGACCGTCTCCCTCTACCTGCAGGGCATGCATGGCGACAAGCTCAAGGGCACCGCCACCACGCGGTCCGCGTCAGTCGCAGGCATCGACTTCACCGGCCTGGACATCGCCGACGAGACCGACAGCGATCCGTACGCCGGCTTCCTGCGCGAGCAGATCACGTACAACGGTTCGACACCGGTCAGCGTGACCGTCAACGACCCCTGGTACCGCACCACCGCCACCCACAGTGCCTCGAACGCCAAGGCCTACTTCGTCCGTACGGAGAGGGCGTTCACACATACCTATCTGACGGCGAAGACGTCCTGGCGCACACGCACCACAGCAACGACCGAGTGGGACACCTACGGGCAGCCACTGAAGGTGCAGGACGCGGGCGACGCGGCCGTCACCGGTGACGAGACATGCACCCGCACCTGGTACGCAGCCAACCCCGCGCTTGGCATCAACTCCCTGGTCACCCGTACCCGAGTGGTCGGCAGATCCTGCGCGCCCGCTGAGACCGAGCTGTCCCTGCCCACGTCATCGGCCACGCCTGGCGACGTCCTGTCCGACACCGCGATGGTCTACGACGGCACATCCACGACCGCCGTCTGGTCCGGGTCCCAGACCCCGACCAAGGGTGAGGTCACCTGGGTCGGCCGCCCCACCGCCTACCCGGCGACAGCCACGAACGGCGAACGCAACCCGGCCGTATGGCAGACGACCAGCCGGACGACGTACGACGACCTGGGCCGCGTCGCCTCCGTCACCGACACCGACAGCAACACCACGGCCACGACCTACACCCCCGTGGCGGCCGGCCCGCTGACCCGGACCAAGGTCACCAACGCCAAGGCGCAGAGCACCTTTGTGTACGCGGACTACGCCCGAGGCCTGCAGGTCAAGATCTACGACATCAACAACAAGATCACCGAGACGACGTACGACGCCCTCGGCCGTCAGACCGCGACGTGGCTGCCCAACCGCTCCCGCGCCAGCAACTACAGCCCCAACTACACGTACGCCTACTCCGTCTCCAACGCCGACAACTCCTGGACCTCGACCTCGGTGCTCAAGGCTGACGGCACCACGTACAACACCAGCTACGCGATCTACGACTCACTCCTGAGGCCTCTCCAGAGCCAGAGCCCCACCCCGCAGGGCGGCCGTCTGCTCACGGACACCCGCTACAACGACCGTGGCCTGGCCTACCAGACGTATGCCGACGCCTTCGACTCCGACAACGTTCCCTCCGGCGAGTACGCAGCTGCTGTGTACGGTCGTACGCCCAAGCAGTCGGTGACTGTCTTCGACGGCGCGGAACGCCCTGTGACCAGCACCTTCTATGTCGTCGGCGTGGAGAAGTGGAGCACCACCAGCACCTACACGGGTGACTCCACCGCGACGACCGCCCCTGGCGGAGGCTCGGCCTCCCGCACGATCGTGGACGCCCAGGGCCGTACGACGGAAACCCGCGAGTACGAGGGCACCAGCCCGGCCGACACCGGCTACGGCGCCACGGTGGGTGCGACCTACACGTCCACGAAGTTCACATACACCCGCGACGGCAAGCAGTCCACGATCACGGGACCCGACAGCGCCTGGTCGTACGGCTACGACCTCTACGGCCGTCAGACATCCGCCACCGACCCCGACATGGGCACGACGACCACCGGCTTCACTGCCTTGGACCAGGTCTCCTGGACCAAGGACGCGGAGGGCCGGGTCGTGATCAGCGCCTACGACGTGTTGGGCCGTACCACCGGCACGTGGACGGCCCCTGCCACGGCGGACCTCTCCTCCACCATCGAGGAGCGGGTCGACGCGAACAAACTCACGGCGTACACCTACGACGGGGTCGCCAACGCCAAGGGCCAGCGGGACTCGGCCATCCGATACGTCGGCGGGGCGGTCAGCGGCACTGGCAGCGCGTACACGAAGAAGGTCACGGCCTTCGACAGCATGTACCGGGCCACCACCACCCAGCTCGTCCTGCCGGATAACGACCTGTTGGTAGCCAAGAAAGCCGTCGCTGACAAGACGCTCACTTTCACCACGGACTACCGCATCGACGGAACTCTGCAGAGCACCACGGAACCCGCCGCCGGTGGCCTTGCTTCGGAGCAGGTCATATACAAGTACGACGGCCTGGGCCTGAACACCCAGACTGAAGGCACCAGCGCTTACCTGCTGGACGCCAGCTACACGGCACTCGGCCAGCCCCAGGTGCTCAGCCTGGGTAAATCCAACGCCGAAGGCACCTACAACGCGTACATCAACAACCACTACGAGACAGGCACCGACCGCATCCTCAGGTCGTCGGTCACCGACGACACACACGCGTACATGCTCCAGCAGCTGAACTACGCTTACGACGCCGCGGGCAACGTCACGTCCATCTCGGACCCGACGACCCTCGGCGGAGCCGGTGCTGCGGACAACCAGTGCTTCGGCTACGACGGCCACCGGCGCCTGATCGATGCCTGGACTCCGGCGACGGTGGACTGCTCCACCGCCAACCGCACAACGGCCAACCTGGGCGGCGCCGCCCCCTACTGGACGTCGTACACGTACAAGGACTCGGGCCTGCGTGCGACCGAGGTCACCAAAACCAGCAGTACACCTACGACCAAGACGTACTGCTACGACAGCACGAAGACCCACCGCCTCCGCGCCACGACCGCCAACACCTGCACCGGCGTCGCTGAGGCCTACACCTACGATGCGACGGGCAATACCAAGACCCGCCCGGACGGCACCGCGAGCCAGACCTTGACCTGGTCGGCGGAGAGCAAGCTCGACACCCTCAAGGAGGGCGCCAGCACCACCGGCTACGTCTACGACGCCGACGGCAGCCTCCTGATTCGCCGCAACACGGCCGGGGAGACTGTCCTTTACCTGGGATCGAGCGAGATCCACCTCGACACCTCGACATCGACGGCGAAGTTCTGGGCCCAGCGCTACTACACCGGCGCCGGTTCCACGATCGCGATGCGCACCAACAAGTCGGGCACCGACAAGCTGAGTTGGCTGGCCGCGGATCACCACGGCACGAGCAGCCTCGCCGTGGACAACGCGACGCAGGGGATCACGAAGCGCTACAGCAAACCGTTCGGCGCGGACCGAGACCAGTCGACCTTCGGCCCCTGGCCGGACGACAAGGGATTTCTCGGGGCTTCCGCGGACTCCGCTTCGGGGCTTACGCATCTCGGGGCGCGTGAGTACGACCCGTCGATCGGGCGGTTCATCAGCGTCGACCCGCTGCTGGAGGTCGACAAGCAGCAGACCCTCAACGGCTACACCTACGGCGGCCAGAACCCGCTCACCTTCAGCGACCCCACGGGGATGGGGCTCGCGTGCGGTGGCAAGGAGGATGCTTGCCCGAAGCGTCCTGATGGCTCGGCCGGGAATGGGCGCCCGGGGGAGGCGGTTGACACCTCCAAGCCAGCTCCGGATCATCCCTGCACCGGGAACTGTGGCACGGCGAGCACGGACAGTACCGGAGATGTAATCGTTTTTGCCGAAGTGCCCGACGAACGTCCTCAAAGATATCGATATGAGTCGCCGAATGGCGTTTGTATTTTCGCAATGGCAAGCAGTTGTGAGACTGTAGACAGCCAGCAACACTCGGAAAGCATTCCAGATCTTCCTTGCGTCGCCGGTGAGTCTGGTTGGATGTGTAGTGCTCGAAACACGCTATATAAATTTGCGATCGAATCGGGCATGTTGGGCGGTTCTCTTGGATTCTTTGGGCTGCGCCCTGGGACTCGCTGGAATCAGGCTGTTAGGCTTCCTGAAGGGCTGAGTAGAGGGCAGTTCTCAGAAATTGAGACAGTTTTCCGTAAAAATCTAAAAATAGATGCGGATGTGGCAGTTCAGGGGAGTCGAGTAACTGGAAATGTGACAGGCTCTTCAGACTTGGATATCGCTGTACGCGTCACCCCGGAAACCTTTGACTCTATGATTTCCCAACGGTGGGGGAATGTTAAGTCGGGGTCGGCGAAAGCGCGTACGCGGGATAGGGCTATCGAGGCGGGGAAGATCACGGCTGGTGATGCCACTCCAAGGTTGAGTGGTATCCGAAATGAGATTCAAGGAATCTTGGGTGATAGCGTTCATCACGTAGATGTCTCCATAATAAGAATGGGAGGTGCTTTCGATAATGGGCCATTCATCGGGATCCGATAAAGTCGGGCGCGTCGATATGGACTGTATGATCTATATTGATTCCGGAAATCTTGAGCGCGTACTGTCTATTTTGGGTGATTCGCTGCCTGTGTCGGCAGTTTCGCGTGGAGTCTTCGTCTATTCTGGCATCAGGGCGTATAGCGCACACAATGACTATGAGGAGGGTGGAGGTCGGAGAGATGACTTCACTCATTGGTTGTCCGTGCTGGAGTGTGAACCCGTCGATTGCTCTACGGAGCAGGATGTTATCCGCTCTATTGGTGCAATTTTGCAGGTTCTTTGGAATTCAGGGTTTCGTGCTATAGCGGCTTGCGACTTCGAAGATCAGCTGCCCGAAGGTGGGGGACTGCACCGTTATCCTCAATAATGTTGATCTTTGGTGTTGGCCGCTATGAGTCGTTCCATTTTTACCTGCTCTCGTTCGCTATCGTGAATTGGTGGCGGCTCGGGCTGTTGCATGCGGGCAACGCGCGCGCCTGGTGAATCGGAACGCGAAACGGTGCGCCGATTCCGTAGGCGCACCGTCAAGAAGGATCGAGGCTAGGCAGAGCCGGTTTGGATCGCGCAGCGCGGCCAGGGGCTTGGCTTCGATTTTTTGGTCATCCGTACCTGAGCGATCCGCAGATCCTGCCCCGAGGCCGACCTGTCCCTGCGTACCTTGCCCTTGGCGGAACGCGCGGCCGGTTGGGCCGGGTCAGGTGGTCGTGCGCGAAGTGCCCGTCTTGAGCACCTCGACGAACGTGGCGAAGGCCCTGGGCGGGAAGCTGAGCGTCCCCCGGGCCGGGTCCTTGGAGTCGCGTATGGATATGCGGGTGCGTACGTCCGCTATCTCCACGCAGGTGTTGCCATCGCCTCCCTCGGAGAAGGAGGACTTCTGCCAGTGGAGGGGGAGGGTCACGCCTGGTGCCTCACAGTTTCTTCGCCAAACGGTGGATGAAGTCCCGCGACTGTGCGGGGTCTAGCGCTGCCCCCTCTACTTTACGGAAGAGCGTTCGAAAGCGGTCCAGTTGGGACTCGGCATCCAGGAACGCCGTGCCGCTGGGTGAGTCGCGAAGCACCGTGTCCAGGCGGGGGAGTGGGCCGCCCAGATGCATCATGGCGGCGCTTGCTCCGGCGAACCAGTCGGTGTCGAAGGGGACGACGCGCACTGTGACGTGACCTCGTTCCATCTCGCTCAGGATCTCGTGGAGTTGGGCCAGCATCACCTTGCGGTCGGCCACGCGGATGCGAAGGGCGGCTTCGTGGATGACGGTTCTGTACGGGGCCGGGGGATCGCGTTCGATGACGGCTCGCCGGTTCATCCGGTGCTGGACTCGCGGAGTCAGCTCGCTCTCGGGCAGTTGCGGGACCATGTAGCCGAAGACCGCGCGGGCGTAGTCCGGGGTCTGCAACAAGCCCGGTACGTGGGTGATCACGACTTCGTGAAGGAACGTCGCGTGGTGTTCCAGCTCGGCGACATCCGAGAAGACCGGCGGCAGGAGGCCTTCGAACTCCTCCCACCAGCCCTGCGTACGGTCGGTGACCATAGCCGCCAGCGCGTCGATCAGAGCATTGTCGCCGCACGCGTAGTGAGCGGCCAGGCGGCGTACGCGTTCCTCGCTCACTCCGGCCAGGCCGGCCTCCACCTGGCTCATCTGGGCCGAAGTCGAACTGAGTAGCCCTGCCGCTTCGCGGGCCTTCAGTCCGGCGGCTTCCCGCATCCTGCGCAGTTCGGTACCCAGGCGCACCTGCCGTGCGGTCGGTTGGCTCCTCGGTGCCACGTGCCCTCCGGTCTGAACTTGCCTGTTTCTGTGCCACGTTCGGGTGTCAGGTTAGTGCAACGACTTGCGCGAGGAAAAATTTTTGCACTACCTTCGGTGTCGCGACGCACACGCTGCGGAATCACCGGGACCCCGGAAGCGCACCGCCCCGTCCTGCCATGACGGCTGCGGCACAGCCACCGCCCGCACCCCCTCGGCGTCCAGCCAACTCCCCTCCCCACCAACGGAGTTCACGCATGCCCGAAATCGAAGGAAACGCCCCCACCGCCGACGAACCCTGGGAGTACGTCCTCCACATCCCCCACGACCTCCGCGCCGTCACCGTCTGCCGCCGCACCGTCCGCCTCATCCTCACCATGCACGGCCTGATCCGCCTCACCGACATCGCCGAACTCCTCGCGACAGAGCTGGTCAGCAACGCCGTACGCCACACCAAAGGCCCCGTCGCCCTACGCCTACGGATGCGTGACGGCTTCCTGCGCGTCGGAGCGTGGGACGCCGACCCCGAAGCTCCCACGCCTCCGCCCTCGCCAGAGGCGTTGATGCAGCTCACACACATGGAGGAGGGGCGTGGCCTGGCTCTGGTCAGTTCCTGTGCCGACCTCTGGGGCTGGCAGCCACTGAGCAG
Organism: Streptomyces sp. AK08-02; assembly: GCF_033795085.1. NCBI lineage: Bacteria > Bacillati > Actinomycetota > Actinomycetes > Kitasatosporales > Streptomycetaceae > Streptomyces > Streptomyces sp. AK08-02. Next base: position 53,599 of record NZ_JARAZV010000023.1, on the reverse strand, counting down.
GGGTGGCGTCAAGGGCAAGTGCGTGTGGGGTGACCTCGCTGCGGCCTAGCGGGCCCGGCCGGGAATCGGGTGCCTCGTCGACGGTGAAGTTCTGGGCCCTGCGCCACTGCACAGGCTCGGGCTCGACGATCGCCCTGCGCAGCAACGAGTCAGGCACGGACAAGCTGTGGTTGGCAGGCTGTAAACGCCTGCACCACCGCGACGAACGAAAACCCGAGCGATTCCTTGCCCTCGTGGGCGTCGCTGCCATCCTCGTCGGCCACCGGCGGCTGCAGCCGGGCACGCGCAGCTACAGATCGACGCGCTGAGGGTGGGCATCTGCCCGTCCGAACGCCAGCACTTGCACGAGCACCTCCCGCATCCGCTCGATATCCTCGTCCGGCACGTCGAGTTCTGCCTCGATCTCGGGGTCTTCCAGCCCCAGATCGTCCAGCGCAGCGGGATCCAGTGACAGCGTGAGCCGTCTGCCCGACAGAGCGATCGCCCGGACGCAGCCATAGGCCGTTCCCTGGGCTTGCGTCACGACGCAGTGGCTGTCGAGTCCGAGCGACTTGTTCTGACGGGACGGCTCGCCGATGTTGCTCGTGAACAGGAGGAAGAATCCCTCGCCGGCCTCGTCCTCGGCGATGCCCGCCTGCATCACGTCGTTTTCGGGGTCGACCTCTGCCGCTACCACGCGAGCAGTGAATCTGAGCGTCATGATTGCTGTTTTAGCAGGACACCCGAGCGCGTCTGCGGGTGGGCCGACCACCATCACAAACGATGTCGTAGGGCCGGATTCCGCCCCGTCCGATCCCGCACATTTCTCGAACTCCCTTGCGAAATATGCCAGTTGCGATCACGCTTCTGCATATCGACGGGGGTCGGGGGTGGGAGCAGGAAGCGGAGGCTGGGGCGGGTATGGGTGCCACGGAGAGGGTCGCTGAGGCGGCTGGGGAAGCGGTGGGCGGGGTTGCGGCGGTGGTGCGGGGCGATGCGGCTCTGCTGGAGGACGATCTGGCCGAGTTTCTCGGTTCGCTGACGGCTCCGGCGGGAGTCGCCGCGCAGTCCGTGTACGAGGGTGCTCTGCGGCGCTCCCTCTACGAACCCGTCGCCGACGCCGTCGGGTCGAAGGTGGGCCAGGAGGCGCTGGCCCCGACCGCCGGGGCGCCCGGCGGCAACCGGGCCCCGCTGCGGCCGTCGATGGTCTACTGGGCCTACCGGAACTACCGGGGGTTCCCGCACGAAACCGGGAGCGAGGCGCTCTCGGCGGACATGGCCGTGGTCCGGCGGGCCGCAGTGGCCGTACGGGTCATGCTGAAGGCGTTCGTCGCGATCGACGACATCCAGGACGGCAGCGACGTCCGCTACGGCGAACCCGCGCTTCACGTCACCCATGGCGTGCCGCTCGCGCTCAACACCGGTTCCTGGCTGATCGCGGCCGTCCTGCGGCACGCGGCCGACCCCGCTGTCGTGGACAGTCTCGTGCGGGCCGTCGAGAACGGCTTCACCGGGCAGGCCGTCGACCTGTCCACGCGTACGGCCGAGACCCGCGCCGAGTTGCTGGCCGCGCCCCTCGAAGAGCGCGTGGCCTACTGGGAGTCGCTGGCCGCCCTCAAGACCGGCACGCTCTTCCGGATGCCGCTCGACTCGGCCCTCGCGGCCCTGCGTGTCGTCGACGACGAGCAGTACGTCCTGGACGCCGCCATGCGCCAACTCGGCCTGGCGAGCCAGCTGTTCAACGACCTGACCGACTTCGTGCCCGAGTTCGGCGGAGGCCGGATCCACGAGGACTACGACGGGCTCAGCAACCGGGTCTTCCTCGAACTGCTCGACCCGGACACCCCGGCCCTGACGGGGGAGCGGCTCAAGGCGTACGTCCTCGGCCATCCCGAACTGGAGTCCACCCTCCTCTCCCTCGCCGCTGAAGCTGTCCAACTGAAGCGTGACGCCAAGGAGAGCGTCTACCGCGTGTGCCGATCCGATCGCAGCGCCGCCTACTTCGACCTCACCATCGAACGCAAGGGCCACCTCATCGACCGTCTCCACGAGACCCTCCAGCAGCGGAGTGGTGCGTGACAGCCGCCACGGTCGTCGAGCGGCTGCGTAGGAGCACCCGTGACTGGCATGACGCCCTGGAAGCGACTCCCTTCGCCGCCGCGATGATCGACGGGACACTTCCCGTCGAGCGGTACGTCGGCCAACTCGCGGCCTATCGAGTGGTGTTGGGGGCCCTGGAAAGCGAACTCGCCGGTGTCACGGACTTCTCCGCCGACCGTCCCGTCTGGTCGCTCGACCTGGTCAAACTCCCCCTCGTCGAGCGCGACTTGGCCCACTTTGCGAACCTCGGCACCCTCCCCGGCCCCTGGGCCGCCGACAAGGCGGACGCCTTCGCCACCGACATCCGGCAGCGCGCCGCCGACTCCGACCTCGCCGCTCTCCTCGGGTACCTCTACGTCATGGAGGGCTCGACGCTCGGTGCCCTCTTCCTGCACCGGTACGTCACCGCCGCCTACCACCTGCCCGGCACGGACGGCGTCGCCTACTACACCAGCGGCGACCGCGACCGCTGGGCGCGCTTCACCGCCCGAATGAACCAGGCGTTCGCCGAACCCGAGGCCCAGGACGAGGTCGTCGCGGCCGCCCGGCAGGCCTACGGTCACGTGGCCGCGATCACCAACGCCCTGTCCGAAGGCCTCGTCCCGGCCGCCAGGTGAACGCCGATCCCCTGAGACGGAGCGAGCGGTGCCGACGGTGAACCCGGCGGCACCAGCTCGGATGGCTAGACCTCCCCGAACAGTTCCTCCGTGTCGGCGGCTGTGAGGGCCCGGTCGAACCAGGTGCCGAGTGTTTCCAGGTCGGTGCAGCCGGCGACGCGCTCGCGGGCCGCTTCGGGGACATCGACGCCACGGAGATCGAGGATGCGAAGGATGTCCTCCGCCCGTCCCTTGGCCCGCCCCTCGGCCTGGCCCTCGGCGAGACCTTCGGCTAGGCCCTTGAGGTGGGTCTCCTCGATGAAGGTGCCGCTGCCGGGAAAGCGGCTGACGAACGTCGCCATCAGGTTCCTCCAGGTTGCGCGGGTCCGGGGGTCACCCAGACCGATTTCGGTGTACTCGGCCCAGCCCTTCGCGACCTCGCCACCAGTGTTGGCGAGTGCCGTCGCCAGCGCGTCCAGTATCGCAGGGAGGGCTGGGTCCTTGGCATGGATGAGCGTGGACAGGACGGAGAGCGGGAGGTCCTGGGCCGCCTCGTCCGGGTCGGTGATCGCTGGGAGGTTGTCGGGGCCCAGGACCAGGGGCAAGACCGCGATGCTGGTGTGGGTGGGCAGGCCGATGCGGATGGGTTCCGAGGCCCAGGATGCCGTGGTCTTGTCCCGGCATGTGACGAGCAGGATCGGCGGGATCTTGTACTTGGCGTAGAGATGTGCCAGGTAATACGTCCAGCTGTTGAGCTTCGCCGGGTCCGGTTCGCTCTGCGACTCGATGGCGAGCAGGTAGCGCTCGCCATCCGCCGTCTCCATCCGTTGCAGGGTGTCCACGCGGCGTTCCAAGGGCCTGATCTCGGTGAGGGCGGTGTCCAGGTTCTCGATCGCTGTGGGTTCGGGGAAGGCGATGCCGGCCCTCGGGAGGGCCCGGGCGAACAGCCCGGGGTCCTCCCTGAAGATCTGGTGCATCGCCTCGTGCGCTGAGCTGACCATGTGACGGAAAGTAGTGTCATGGGTGCGCTGTGACACCTGAAACCGGATCTTGTTCAGCCGTTCGAGTGACTTTGCCGTCGGTATATGCCCATCGCGGTGGGTGTGCGCTCAGCTCGCCAGGCCCGCCCCCCTGCCCGACTACACGCCCACCCCCAGCCCCAACTCCCGCGCGATCAACATCCGTTGCACCTCGCTGGTGCCCTCTCCGATCTCCAGGATCTTCGAGTCGCGCCACATCCTCGCCACCGGGTACTCGTTCATGAAGCCGTAGCCGCCGTGGATCTGGGTCGCGTCGCGGGCGTTGTCCACCGCGATCGTGGACGAGTACAGCTTGGCCAGGGCGGCTTCCTTCTTGAAGGGTTCGCCCGTGACCAGGCGGGAGGCCGCGTCCCGCCAGGACAGGCGGGAGGTGTGGGCCTTCATCTCCATGTCCGCGATCTTGAACTGGATCGCCTGGTTCGCGCCGATCGGGCGCCCGAACGCCTCCCGTTCCTTGGCGTACTTCACCGACTCGTCCACGCAGCCCTGGGCCAGCCCGGTCGCCAGCGCCGCGATCGCGATGCGCCCCTCGTCGAGGATGCGCAGGAACTGGGCGTAGCCGCGCCCCTTCTCGCCGACCAGGTTCGCGGCCGGGACGCGTACGTCGGCGAAGGACAACTCCCTGGTGTCCGAGGCGTTCCAGCCGACCTTCGAGTACGGCGCCGCGACCGTGAAGCCCGGCGTGCCCGAGGGGACGAGGATCGCAGAGATGAGCGGCTTGCCGTCCGGCTTGCGGCCCGTCACCGCCGTCACCGTCACGAAGCCCGTGATGTCCGTACCCGAGTTGGTGATGAAGCACTTCGTACCGTTGATCACCCACTCGTCGGTGTCGGGGTCCAGTCGGGCCGTCGTCCGCGTCGCGCCCGCGTCCGAGCCGCCGTCCGGTTCCGTCAGGCCGAACGCGCCCAGGATCTCGCCGGCGCAGAGACGCGGAAGCCACTCACGCTTCTGCTCCTCCGTGCCGAAGAGGTGGATCGGCATCGCGCCCAGCGAGACCCCCGCCTCCAGGGTGATCGCCACCGACGAGTCGACCCGCGCCAGTTCCTCCAGCGCGATGCCCAGCGCCAGATAGTCGCCGCCCATCCCGCCGTACTCCTCGGGGAACGGCAGTCCGAACAGGCCCATCCTGCCCATCTCGCGGACGATCTCGTACGGGAACTCGTGCCGCTCGTAGAAGTCGCCGATCTTCGGGGCCACGACGTCGTGCGCGAACTGCTCGACGGTACGGCGGAGTTCTTCCAGTTCGGGGGAGAGCTTGTGGTCCATGGTCCTTCACTGCTCCTGGGAGAGGGCTCGTACGGTGCGGGACGGGCTCGGGCGGCCCAGCTGGTCGGCCATCCATGTGCTCGTGGCGACCAGCGCGGCGAGGTCGACCCCGGTCTCGATGCCGAGGCCCTGGAGCATCCACACCAGATCCTCGGTGGCCAGGTTGCCGGTCGCCGACCTGGCGAACGGGCAGCCGCCGAGACCGCCCGCGGAGGCGTCCACGGTGGTGACGCCGTGCTGGAGCGCGGCCAGGGTGTTGGCGAGCGCCTGGCCGTAGGTGTCGTGGAAGTGCACGCCGAGGACGTTCGTCGGCACGCCCTGTTCGTTCAGGGAGGCGAGCAGTTCCAGGACATGGCCGGGGGTGGCGACGCCGATCGTGTCGCCCAGGCTCAGCTCGTCGCAGCCCATGTCCCGCAGCGCCCGGCACACCCGTACGACCTGGTGCAGCGGGACCGCGCCCTCCCAGGGGTCGCCGAAGCACATCGACACGTACCCGCGTACGTGCGCGCCCTCGTCCTTCGCCCGCCGCACCACCGGCTCGAACACGGAGAGGGACTCGTCGAGCGTGCGGTTGAGGTTGGCCTTGGCGAAGGACTCGGTCGCGCTGGCGAACACGGCGATCTGCCGCGCACCGAGCGCCAGGGCACGGTCAAGCCCGCGTCCGTTCGGCACGAGCACCGGCAGCCGTACGGGGAGATCGCTGACCTGGGGGAACAGGTCCTCCGCGTCCGCCAGTTGGGGCACCCACTTCGGGTGGACGAAGCTGGTCGCCTCGATCGTCTTCAGGCCCGCGTCGGCCAGTCGGCGGATGAACTGCGCCTTCACCGCCGTCGGGACGGTCGCCTTCTCGTTCTGCAGCCCGTCCCGCGCGCCCACCTCGTGGATCCTGACCTGCGCGGGCAGATCCGGGGCCGGTACGACCATCGGCAGCGTCATTCCGGCGCCTCCTCGTGCGGTGTGATCACGGCAAGTACCTGGTCCATCGCGACCGTTGTCCCCGGGGTGACGTCCAGCTCGGCGACCGTGCCCGCGTGCGGGGCGGCGATGACGTGCTCCATCTTCATCGCCTCGACCACCAACAGGCTCTGACCGGCGGCCACTTCGTCCCCGACGGCCACCTTCACCACCGTCACCGTGCCGGGCATCGGGGCGGTCAGCGAGTCTGCTCCCGCGTGTGCGGCGCCGGTGAGCGAGGCCGCCACCGGGTCGTGGTCGCGCACCTGCCACGCGTCGCCGTCCCGGCCGAGCCAGTCGGCGGCGCGGTGGAAGGTGTGCCGGACGCCGTCCAGGACCACGGACACCTGGGCGTCGGTGACCGTGTGGGTGCCCCGGGGGACGTACTCCACGGGGTCCTGCACCCGCAGCCAGAAGGCCGGCGGCTTCGGTGTGCCCCCCAGCCGCCAACCGCTCGGCACGGAGAAGGGGTCCGTCCAGCCGCCCTCCGTCGCCTTCGGCCGCAGCGCCTCCTGACGTACGGCCGCCGCCGCTTCGTAGACCTCCTCCGGCACGCCGTCCGGGACGAGGGAGTCGACCTCGCGTTCCACCAGCCCCGTGTCCAGCTCGCCCGCCACGACCGCCGGATGGGCGAGAAGCCGGCGCAGGAAACCGGCGTTCGTCGGCACGCCCAGCGTGACCGTGTCCGCGAGGGCCGCCCGGAGTCTCCGGAGCGCCGTCGCGCGGTCGGGGCCGTACGCGATCACCTTGGAGAGCATCGGGTCGTACAGCGAACCGACCTCCGTGCCCTCGCTCAGCCCGGAGTCGGTGCGGACGCCGTCCCCGGAGGGTTCGCGCAGGGCGAGCACCGTGCCGCCGGACGGCAGGAAGCCGCGCGCACCCGCCCGTACGGAGACGGTCTCCGCGCAGATCCGGGCCTCCACGGCGTGTCCGGTCAGCCGTACGTCCTTCTGCGTGAAGCCGAGTGGCTCGCCCGCCGCCACCCGAAGCTGCCACTCGACCAGGTCGAGGCCGGTGACCAGTTCCGTCACCGGGTGTTCGACCTGGAGGCGGGTGTTCATCTCCATGAAGTAGTACGACGACGGGTCGCTGCCCGGGACGATGAACTCGACCGTGCCCGCGCCCTCGTACCCGCACGAGCGTGCCGCCTGGACCGCCGCCTCGCCCATCGCCGCCCGGGTCTCCTCGTCCAGGAGGACGGACGGCGCCTCCTCGATGAGCTTCTGGTGGCGCCGCTGGAGCGAGCACTCGCGCTCGCCCAGGTGTACGACGTTGCCGTGGGCGTCGGCCAGGACCTGGATCTCGATGTGCCGGGGCCGGTCCACCCACCGTTCGACGAGGAGCGTGTCGTCGCCGAAGGAGGCGCGGGCCTCGCGCCGTGCGGCGGAGATCTCCTCGGCCAGGTCGGCCGCGTCCCTGACCAGCCGCATGCCCTTGCCGCCGCCGCCCGCGCTCGGCTTGAGCAGCACGGGCATGCCGATCTCCCGTGCCGCGTCGGCCAGTTCGGCGTCCGTCAGGCCGCTGCCGCTCGACCCGGGGACCACCGGGACCCCGGCCGCCCGGACCGTCTCCTTGGCGCGGATCTTGTCGCTCATGAGGGCGATCGCGTCCGCCGGGGGACCGATGAACGCCAGCCCCGCCTCGGTGCACGCACGCGCGAAGGCGGCGTTCTCGGCGAGGAAGCCGTACCCGGGGTGCACCGCCTGCGCGCCGGTGCGGGCGGCGGCTTCGAGGAGGCGGGGGACGGACAGATAGCTCTCCGCCGCTGCCGCCGGCCCGATCCGTACCGCCGTGTCGGCCTCCCGGACGTGCCGGGCGTCCGCGTCGGCGTCGGAGTGGACGGCGACCGAGCGCACCCCGAGAGAGCGCAGCGTACGGATGACGCGTACGGCGATCTCGCCCCGGTTGGCCACAAGTACCGTGTCGAACATGGACGTTCCCCTCACATCCGGAAGACGCCGAACTGGGGGTCGCCCAGTGGCGCGTTGGCGCAGGCGGTGAGCGCGAGACCCAGGACCTGGCGGGTTTCGAGGGGGTCGATGACTCCGTCGTCCCAGAGGCGGGCGGTCGCGTAGTAGGCGTTGCCCTGGCGCTCGTACTGCGCGCGGATCGGGTCCTTGAAGGCGTCCTCGTCGGCCGCCGGCCAGGTCTCCCCCCGGGCCTCCAACTGGTCCCGCTTGACGGTCGCGAGGACGGACGCGGCCTGTTCGCCGCCCATGACCGAGATCTTGGCGCCGGGCCACATCCACAGGAAGCGCGGCGAGTACGCCCGGCCGCACATCGAGTAGTTGCCGGCCCCGTACGACCCGCCGACCACGACGGTCAGCTTGGGCACGCGTGTGCAGGCCACGGCTGTGACCATCTTGGCGCCGTGCTTGGCGATGCCACCCGCCTCGTAGTCCCGGCCCACCATGAAGCCGGAGATGTTCTGCAGGAACACCAGGGGGATGCCGCGCTGGTCGCACAGCTCGATGAAGTGGGCGCCCTTCTGGGCGGACTCGGAGAACAGGATGCCGTTGTTGGCGACGATCCCGACCGGGTGCCCGTGGATACGGGCGAAGCCGGTGACGAGGGTCTGCCCGAACTCGGCCTTGAACTCCGAGAAACCGGAACCGTCGACCAGGCGCGCGATGATCTCCCGTACGTCATAGGGGGTGCGGGAGTCGACGGGCACGGCGCCGTAGAGCCCGTGGGGGTCGACCTTGGGCTCGACGGCGGGCCGGACCTCCCAGGGCAGTGACCCGCGCGCGGGGAGGGTGGCGGCGATGTTCCGGACGATGCGCAGGGCGTGCGCGTCGTCCTCGGCGAGATGGTCGGTGACGCCCGACACGCGCGCGTGGACATCCCCTCCGCCCAGCTCCTCGGCGGTGACGACCTCACCTGTCGCGGCCTTCACCAGTGGGGGGCCGCCCAGGAAGATGGTCCCCTGGTTGCGGACGATGACGGCTTCGTCGCTCATGGCGGGGACGTAGGCACCGCCGGCGGTGCAGGATCCCAGCACGGCGGCGATCTGCGGAATGCCGGCGCCGGACATCCGCGCCTGGTTGAAGAAGATCCGCCCGAAGTGGTCACGGTCGGGGAAGACCTCGTCCTGCATGGGCAGGAAGGCGCCCCCGGAGTCCACGAGGTAGATACAGGGAAGCCGGTTGTCGAGGGCGACCTCCTGCGCGCGCAGATGCTTCTTGACGGTCATCGGGTAGTACGTGCCGCCCTTGACGGTGGCGTCGTTGGCGACGATCACGCACTCACGCCCGCTGACCCGGCCGATCCCGGCGATGACACCGGCGGCGGGCGCCTGACCCTCGTACATCCCGTCGGCGGCGAGGGGAGCGAGCTCCAGGAACGGCGACCCTGGGTCGAGGAGCCGGTCGACGCGCTCCCGGGGAAGCAGCTTCCCGCGCGCGGTGTGCCGGTCCCGGGCCTTCTCGCCCCCGCCCAGCCGGGCCGCGGCCAGCTTTCCGCGCAGTTCCTCGACCAGGGCGCGGTGGGCCGTCTCGTTGGCCCGCCAGGCCTCCGACGCGGGGTCCGCCGCGCTGTGGAGCTCCGGTGCCTCCTGCATCCTGCGGTCCCCTTACCCAGGTCACCCAGTGGTTGGCTGATGGTCGACAAGTTAATGAGCGTTAACCCAACCCCTTCAGGTTAACGACCGCTAACCTCCGTGTCTAGAATCATTCGCATGGCCACCAGAACCGACGCCCCGACCCGCCGCGAACAGATCCTCAAAGAGGCCGCGAGGCTCTTCGCCGAGCGCGGTTTCCACGGTGTGGGCGTGGACGAGATAGGGGCGGCCGTGGGCATCAGCGGCCCCGGCCTCTACCGCCACTTCCCGGGCAAGGACGCGATGCTCGCCGAGCTGCTGGTGGGCATCAGCGGCCAGCTCCTGACCGGCGGCAGGCGACGGGTCGCGGAGGCCGGCGGGGACCCCGATGCGCTCCTCGACTCCCTCATCGAGGGCCACATCGACTTCGCCCTCGACGACCGCCCCCTGATCACCCTCCACGACCGCGAACTGGACCGGCTGCGCGACAGCGACCGCAAGCTGGTGCGCCAGCTCCAGCGGCAGTACGTCGAACTGTGGGTGGAGGTGGTGTGCGAGGTGTACCCGGAACTGGCCGAACCGGCCGCCCGCTCGGCCGTCCACTCGGTCTTCGGCCTGCTGAACTCGACCCCCCATCTGGGTCGCCCCGGAGCACTCCCGGGCCGGGCCGTCACGGCCGATCTGCTGCACCGAATGGCGCGGGGCGCGTTCGCCGCGGCGGGGGAGTGATGAGCGTTACGGCGTAACTCCTCTGGACGGCGATTCGTACTCGCGGGTACGGTTGATCTGAGCAAGCGCTTAGCCGTCGGGAAGAGATCTGGAAGAGAGAGGTGCGGGCCGTGCGCCGTACTGTGTTCAACGAGGACCACGAGGCGTTCCGGGAGACCCTGCGCGCCTTCATCGAGGCCGAGGTCGTTCCCGTCTACGACGAGTGGTTCGCCGCCGGCCAGGCGCCGCGCGAGTTCTACTACAAGCTCGCCGAACTGGGTGTCTTCGGCATCCGCGTCGACGAGGAGTACGGCGGCGCCGGCATCGACTCGTACAAGTTCGAGGCCATCCTCTACGAAGAGACCGCGCGCGCGGGTGTGTCCTTCGGCGGCTCCGGTGTGCACGTGCTGCTCGGTCTGCCCTACGTCAAGCTCCTCGCCAACGACGAGCAGAAGAAGCGCTACCTGCCGAAGTTCGTCTCCGGTGAGGAGATGTGGGCGATCGCGATGACCGAGCCGGGCACCGGCTCCGACCTCGCGGGCATGAAGACCACCGCCAAGCTGAGCGAGGACGGCACGCACTACGTCCTCAACGGCTCCAAGACCTTCATCACCGGTGGTGTGCACGCCGACCAGATGATCGTCTGTGCCCGCACCGACTCGCCCAGCCCCGAGGACCGCCGCCACGGCATATCCCTCCTCGTGGTGGACACCAAGTCCGAGGGCTACTCCATCGGCCGCAAGCTGGACAAGCTCGGCCTGAAGACCTCCGACACCGCCGAGCTGGCGTTCGTCGACGTCAAGGTGCCCGTCGAGAACCTCCTCGGCGAGGAGAACAAGGGCTTCTACTACCTCGGCCACAACCTCGCCTCCGAGCGCTGGGGCATCGCCTACGGCGCGTACGCGCAGGCCAAGGCCGCTGTCCGGTTCGCCCAGCAGTACGTCCAGGAGCGCGTCGTCTTCGGCAAGCCGGTCGCGCACTTCCAGAACACCAAGTTCGAGCTGGCCGCCTGCAAGGCCGAGGTGGACGCCGCCGAGGCCGTCGCCGACCGCGCCACCGAGGCGCTGGACGCGGGCGAGCTGACCCCGGCCGAGGCCGCCAGCGCCAAGCTGTTCTGCACCGAGGTCGCGCACCGGGTGATCGACCGCTGCCTCCAGCTGCACGGCGGCTACGGCTTCATGAACGAGTACCCGATCGCCCGTCTGTACGCCGACAACCGCGTCAACCGGATCTACGGCGGCACCAGCGAGATCATGAAGTCGATCATCGCGAAGGACATGGGCCTGTAAGGACACGAGTCCGCAAGGCTTTCGCAATTACTGACCCGTAGAAATGACTTCATGAGTCAGGCACTTCAGTCTCTCCTCGATCTGCTCGACCTTGAGCAGATCGAGGAGAACATCTTCCGCGGCCGGTCCAGGCCCGCCATCGTCCCGCGCGTCTTCGGCGGGCAGGTGGCGGCCCAGGCACTCGTCGCCGCAGGGCGCACGGTCCCCCCGGACCGGCCCGCGCACTCGCTCCACTCGTACTTCCTGCGCCCCGGCGACCCCGGTGTGCCGATCGTCTACACCGTCGACCGCATCCGCGACGGCCGTTCCTTCACCACCCGCCGGGTCGTCGCGATCCAGCACGGGCAGCCGATCTTCCACCTCTCGGCGTCCTTCCAGGCGCACGAGGAGGGCCTCGACCACCAGGCCCCCATGCCCGCCGCCCCCGACCCGGCGACCCTCCCCACGGCCGAGGAACAGCTCCCCCGGTACGCCCATCTGCCGCCGGCGGTCGTCGAGAAGTTCCTGCAGTCCCGCGAGGCCGTCGACATCCGCTACGTCGACGACCCGCCCTACGGCAGGTTCGGCGAGCCCCGTGAACCGCGTTCACAGGTCTGGTTCCGTACGAACGGCAAGCTCGGTGGCTCGGTGGACGAACCACTGCTCCACGTCTGCCTCGCCACCTACGTCTCCGACTACACGCTGCTCGACTCGATCCTGCTCGCGCACGGACGCGGCGGCTGGGCGGTGAACGACGTCGTCGGCGCCTCCCTGGACCACGCGATGTGGTTCCACCGCCCGTTCCGCGCCGACGAATGGCTGCTGTACGACCAGGAGTCACCCTCCGCGTCCGGCGGCCGGGGCCTCGGCCAGGGCCGCATCTACACGCAGGACGGACAGCTGGCCATCACGGTCATCCAGGAGGGCGTGATCAGGGTCCCCCGACCCGCCTGACCTGCCGTTCTCTAGTCGCTCTACTCGCCGAGCAGCTCGGCCTCGTTGAGGAGGAACGCCGTCAGCGGGTCGTAGAAGCGCGGGCTCGTCACATGGTCGTCGAGCGGAACGGCCACCTGGACGGTGCCCTCCGCCTCGGCCAGGAACAGCGCCGGGTCGTTGCAGTCGGCGTACCCCACCGAGTCGATGCCGTGCTGCCCCGCGTACCCAGCCCAGCCGTGGTCGGCGACGACCAGGTCGGGCAGCGGGCGGCCCTCGCGCTCCAGTCCCGTCAGGATCGCGCGCATCGGCTCGCCGGAGTGCGTGTGCCACAGCGAGGCCCCGTGCTCCAGCACCGCCACGTCCGCGAACTGGAACACGTACCCCTCGTCCGTCGTCAGACCGTCCGGGATGACGACGATCTCGCAGCCGGCGGCCCGCAGCGCCTCGGCCGTGGCACGGTGCACATCGAGCAGGCCGCCCGGGTGGCCGGTCGCGAACAGCACCCGCTGCTGTCCGTCGGCCGCCTTGCGCAGCCGGGCCGCCAGCCGCTCCAGCCCGGCGATCGTCAGTTCGGGGTCGATGGTGTCCTGGCCGTACCGGTGTTCGGGATCGTCGTTCACGCCGACCCGCTCGGCCATCACCGCGAGCACGTCCTGCTCGTCGGTCCAGCGGTCACCCAGCTCCAGCCCGAGCCAGTAGTGCCGTTCGCCGTTCGCCAGCTTGCGGTAGTGGGAGAGGTTGTTCTCGCGAGGCGTGGCGACATCACCTGCGATGCGGGTTCTGACGAGGTGATCGACAAGCTCGGCGCGGCTGGGAATCCCGGGTATCGGCATGCCACCCATTGTGAGGCAGACGACACCGCGAGCACCCGGCGTCCCGGTCGCTGGGACGCAGGTCACGCGGCCTGACCACGGCGGACCGCCGCGGCCGCGGGCGCCCCCGGCACCCCGGCCGCGCACCGGCGCTCCGCGGCCACCATCTACGCTGGCGCGAGCGACTCGCCGGGCGCACCATCGAACTCATAACCGAACCCGTATCCATGGATCCGAATCCACATCCAAACGGGCCCCGAGGCGCAGGAAAGAAGGCGGAACAGCATGACCAGCAGTAACGAGACGTTCGAGACGCCCCGCGGCCCCGTCGACTCGTCGCGCGTGCCGAGGTACGCCGGTCCCGCGACCTTCGCGCGGCTGCCGCGCCTCGACGAGGTCGGCGGACGGGCGGATGTCGCCGTGGTCGGGGTGCCTTTCGACTCGGGCGTCTCGTACCGGCCGGGCGCACGCTTCGGCGGCAACGCGATCCGCGAGGCGTCGAGGCTGCTGCGGCCGTACAACCCGGCGCAGGACGCGTCCCCGTTCGCCCTCGCCCAGGTGGCGGACGCCGGGGACATCGCCGTCAACCCGTTCGACATCCACGAGGCGGTGGAGACGGTGGAGGCGGCGGCCGACGAACTCCTGGGCACGGGCGCGCGGTTGATGACCCTGGGCGGCGACCACACCATCGCGCTGCCCCTCCTCCGCTCGGTGGCGCGCAAGCACGGCCCGGTGGCGCTGCTCCACTTCGACGCCCACCTCGACACCTGGGACACCTACTTCGGCGCCGAGTACACGCACGGGACGCCGTTCCGCCGGGCCGTGGAGGAAGGCATCCTCGACACCTCCGCCCTCTCGCACGTCGGTACACGCGGGCCCCTCTACGGCAAGCAGGACCTCGACGACGACGCGAAGATGGGCTTCGGCATCGTGACCTCGGCGGACGTCATGCGGCGCGGTGTCGACGAGGTCACCGACCAGCTCCGGCAGCGCGTCGGCGACCGTCCGCTCTACATCTCGATCGACATCGACTGCCTCGACCCGGCCTTCGCCCCCGGCACGGGCACCCCCGAGGCGGGCGGAATGACGTCCCGGGAGCTGCTGGAGATCCTGCGGGGCCTGGCGTCCTGCAACCTGGTCTCCGCGGATGTCGTCGAAGTCGCCCCCGCGTACGATCACGCCGAGATCACGTCGGTCGCGGCGTCGCACACGGCGTACGAACTGACGACGATCATGTCTCGTCAGATCGCCGAGGCGAGGACTCAGGAGAAGGCTGCGAAGTGACCCACGACCACGACCTGGTGCTGAAGCCGACCGCGGCCCAGACGGAGGCCGCGCTGAACCCGCCGGGCGGCCGCACCGGCGGGGACCTGGTCGTGGAGACGCTGGCCGGCCTGGGCACGACGACGGTCTTCGGCCTGCCCGGCCAGCATGCCCTGGGCCTGTTCGACGCGCTGCGCCGCTCGGACCTCCGGTACGTCGGCCTACGGGTGGAGAACAACGCGGGGTTCGCGGCGGACGCGTACGGCAGGATGACGGGCGAGGCGGCGCCACTGCTGCTGTCGACCGGCCCGGGCGCGCTGACGTCACTGGCGGCGCTCCAGGAGGCCGCGGCGGCCTCGGCCCCTGTCCTGGCGATCAGCAGCCAGATCCCAACTGCCGGTCTGGGCGGCGGCAGACACGGCTACCTCCACGAACTCCCGGACCAGCAGGCGTCGTTCAGGGCTGTGGTCAAGTCGGTCCACACGGTCCGTACGCAGTCCCAGATCCCCTCGGCGATCGCCGACGCCTGGAAGTCGGCGCTCACGGCCCCGCACGGCCCGGTGTGGGTGGAGATCCCGCAGGACGTGCTGACGGCCGGGACACTGATCCCGGTGGTGACGGGGGGAGACGCCTTCCCCGAGGAGTTGGTGCCGCGCCCCGAACTGACGGCGCTGGCAGCCCACTTGCTCTCGAACGCCGAGCGCCCGGCGATCATCGCGGGCGGCGGGGTCGTACGGGCGGACGCGTCGGGCAAGCTGAGGGCGCTGGCGGAGCGTCTGCGGGCGCCGGTGGTGACGACGTACGGCGGCAAGGGCGCGTTTCCCTGGACGCACCCCCTCTCGCTCCAGTCCTGGATGGAGGACCGCCACATGACGGACTTCCTTGAGGACGCGGACGTGTTGCTGGTGGTGGGCTCGGGTCTGGGTGAACTCTCCTCCAACTACCACACGTTCGAACCGCGCGGCAGGATCGTCCAAGTCGAGGCGGACCTCGGCAAGTTGGAGTCCAACCACCCGGCACTGGGCATCCACGCGGACGCCCGACTGGCGCTTCAGGCGCTGCTGGAGACCGTGCCGACGACACGGGAGGACGAGCAGGCGGCGGAGCGGGTACGAGGGGTGCTGGACCGGGTGCGTACACGCCTGGACGAGCAGCAACTCACCCTGGAGCAGGGCCTGTTGGCGTCGATCCGGGCCGCCCTGCCGTCCCGCGCGCCCTCCTTCTGGGACATGACGATCCTGTCCTACTGGGCCTGGTCGGCCTTCGACCCGCGCGGCACCAACACCATGCACTCGGCCCAGGGCGCGGGCGGCCTCGGCTACGCCTTCCCGGCGGCCCTGGGAGCGGCGGTCGCCGACCCGACGTACCCGGTGCTGGCGGTCTCGGGCGACGGCGGCGCCCTGTACGGGATCGCGGAGCTGGCGACGGCCAGGCAGTACGACCTGAACGTCACCTGGCTGATCGTGGACGACGGCGGCTACGGCATCCTGCGCGAGTACATGACCGACGCGTTCGGCGAGACGACGGCCACGGAGTTGGCCCGCCCGGACTTCGTGGCACTGGCCGAGTCGTTCGGGGTCCCGGCGGTACCAACGACACCGGAGACACTGGAGACGGACCTCGCGAAGGCGCTGGGGGAGGCGGGACCTTCGGTGGTGGTGCTTCCGGCGGTGCTGCGGATGTTCGGGGCTACGCATTCGGGGTGACGGGTGATTGCTGTCCGGTGCTGGAAGCCAGGTCGGGGGCCCGTCGGACATCGCACGGCCGAGCACTGTCATCGCTTCGGAGTCCTCGCCGAAGGAGGAGGAGAACGACAGCGGGATGCGGCGAGCGAGGCGATCCAGAGCGCTGACGCGCTACCGAGGTGGAACGGTGTCGTAGTCGTGCCGGGCCTGTTCGACCTTGTCCAGGTTGCCGGCAGCCCATTCGGCGAGGTGTGCGAAGAGTGGGGCCAGGCTGCGGCCCAGCTCGCTGATTTCGTACTCGACCCGAGGGGGGACCTCCGGGTGGTACGTACGCACGACCATGCCGTCCCGTTCCAGCTGACGCAGCCGCTGGGTCAGTACCTTTGGTGTGATCGTGCCGATCCGCCGTTCCAGCGCGACGAATCGTTGGCGGCCATGCATGTTGAGAGTCCACAGGATCGGCGTGGTCCACCGGCTGAACACGATGTCCACGACCGCACTGGTCGGACAGGCGAGTTCCGGGTCGGTCCCAGCGGCTGCCACCCGGTCAGCATCGTCGGCCATGCGCACTCCTTGGGATAGTCACTTTCCTGTAGGTACCTACTATATCGACGGTGTTAGCGTCCCCGTGTCGCCCGGAGAGCAGCTCTCCGCGGCGGTCCCGCCCACTCGGGCGGCGACAACCATGCTGAATTGACACGGGAGTTGTTCATGTTCGTAGTGACGGGTGCGACCGGTAACGTCGGCCGATCGCTCGTGCGGGTGCTCGCGGCAGCCGGTGCGCCGGTGACCGCGACATCCCGGGGGATCTCGGACGCGGACGTGCCGGAGAATGTCCAGTACACGAGGGCGGACCTGGTCGATCCTGAGAGCCTTCGGCCCGTTTTCGACGGGGCCGATGCGCTGTTCCTTCAAAGCGGCGGCCCCAGCGCGCATCTGTTGAGCCCACAGGACATCCTCGGCGTTGCCAAGGCCGGCGGCGTCGGGCGGGTCGTTCTGCTGTCCTCCCAGGGAGTCGCGACCCGACCGCATTCGGCCTCTCACGGGGACCTGGGACGGTCCATCGAGGACGCCGTCCGGCAGTCAGGCATGGACTGGACGATCCTGCGGCCTGGAGGCTTCAACTCCAACGCGTACGCCTGGGCCGAGTCGGTGCGCGCCCGAAGGACCGCCGGCGCGCCGTTCGCCGACATCGGCCTGCCGACCGTCGATCCGGACGACATCGCCGAGGTCGCCGCCGCAGCTCTGCGGGAGGACGGCCACGCCGGACAGATATACGAGTTGACCGGGCCCGCTCTCAGCACGCCCCGCCAGCGGGCCGCGGCGATTGCCGACGCACTCGGCGAACCCGTCGGGTTCATCGAGCAGACCCGCGACGAGGCCCACGCGCAGATGCTGCGGTTCATGCCCGAGCCCGTGGTCGAGGCCACCCTGTCCATCCTGGGTGAGCCCACCCCCGCCGAGCAGCGCATCAGCCCCGACGTCGAGCGGCTCCTCGGCCGCGCGCCCCGCACCTTCGCCGACTGGGCCCAGCGCCACATCGGCGCCTTCCGATAGGTCCTGCGTCTCCGGCCAAGGCGTTCCTGGACAATCCATCACGACGCACTGCCGACCGACCCCGGACGGTTCCCGCACCTTGTGGGCACGCCTGCTCGACGTCTCTCGCGCCCTGACGCAACGCTCGTACGAGACCGCCGGCGAGCTGCGGTTCACCGTCGACGGCGACCGGATGTGCCCCGCGAACAACCGGACATGGTGCCTCCGGGCGGACGGCGACTCGGCGACGTGTGTTCCGACCGAGCGGACGGCAGACCTGACCATCACCGTCCCGGCGCTCAGTTCGCTCTGCTTCGGTGGCATGTCCGCACACGACCTGGCCTACGCCGGCCACATCACCCCGCACGCCGAAGGGGCGATCGGGCAACTGACTCGGATGTTCCGGAGCGATCCCGAACCGCACAACTCCTTCCGCTTCTGACAAGCGGGACGGGGACAGGGCGAGGACAGGGACAGGGACAGGGGCGTACGAGCCGGTCCACTGGCCCCTGGAGGTGGCCGGGTCGGATCGTCAAGATCAATGCAAGCCCTTTCTCCGGGCGGCTCCGGTGGTGGGCGGAGTGTGCCGGATGAATATGGCTCCGGCGCGCGGAAGTTGGCCGTGTGTCACCGGCGCGGTCTGAGCTGCGGGAATGGCGTCGAGTGAGCGTACCGGCCGACCGGTTTGACCTGTTCGGTGCTCACGCTCCGCAGATTGGCCCATTACCGACAGTGCGCGCCCGACCTCGGGCGTCCCATACTGGGGCGGCGCGACAACAGGGGGCTCTTGTCGCGTGCCGAACCGCAACGCAACGCAGGAAACGCGGCGCCACTGACCAGGCGCCGCCGAGGTCCACGCGGCCATCGCGTTCACTCACGCCACCTTGTGGCCGACGTGTGCCCACGATGCCCTGGGAGGGGAAACAGTATGACGAATTCACGCCTGAGAGCGCTCTCCGGTGTCCTTGCCGCCGGCGCGCTCATCGCCGGTCTGGCCGGTTCGACGGCACAGGCAGCGGAGAGCACCACTACCGCCGCCGTGGCGGAGATCGGCATCCGGTTCAACCCGGACGGCGATGCCGGGCAGTGCGGGGGACTGGCGGGGGAACAGTGGGGCCGCAACCCGGACTTCACCCGGGCGATCCGGTTCGACACTGACAACCGCTCGGGCGGCTGCCAGCTGTCCTTCGGCATCTTCGACCCGGACAACACGCTCTCGGGCGCGTCCGTCTCCTACGCCTTCCGGGCCACTGCCGGTGGCGACGCGGGACAGTGCGGAAACCCGGGCACCTTCCAGATGCCGATCCAGCGGTTCAAGACCTTCGGGTCCCAGGTCCGGGTCGACACCGACGGCAGGCCGGGCGGCTGCAATCTCACCTTCGCCGTCTCGGGCCGCTCCGACGTCATCCTGCAGGTGCGGTACTTCGCGGACGGCGACGGCGGCCAGTGCGTGAACTCCCTTCCCTCGGACCAGAACCACACGGCGTTCGCGGGTAGCCCGGTGACCATCGGCATAGACACCGACGGGCGCTCCGGCGGCTGCCAGATGCAGCTGCGGCTCCAGAAGGTATAGGTCCAGCGTGTCCTGATCACAGCACAAGCCGCGGCCGGAACGTGACGGAGCCCGGGAGCATGTCCAGCTCCCGGGCTCCAGCTTGCCACCCATTTGCGCACACCGACGGCGTTTAAGAACCGCGGGTCATATTGAGATCGACGTGTTCTGCCTTTGAACTACAGCGCCACGAGAGAGGCGCCGGGGGGACTTGAACCCCCATCCGTCGATGTTCGCCCACGTTCGGTCGATCCGGTGTTCGGCGGCGAATACTGAGACTGGAGCGAGAATCTGAGTTTCACGGGGCCGCCTCTGCCAGGCTTGGGCCACCCCCGCACGTGGTGCGGGGAGAGGGATTCGAACCCCCAACTGACACCCCTTTATCAGCTTCAACATCAGTTTCAGCTTGCGCTCATCGCGCACCCTCCGCTCGCGACGGAGGGCGTATGTGGGGGCTACCGGAAGAGGTAGCCGAATACCGCGTCGCCGATCCGCTGGTCGGTGACCTCGGTGTTGTTCGCCTCCTCGCGGGCGAACTTGACGGACTGCTGGAGCTTCTCGACGCGGTCGAGGAGCTCGTTGACCCGCCGGGCGGGCAGCGCGCCGGAGAACTTCACCGTGGTCCAGTAACCGACCGGGACGTCCTCGTAGTACACCTCGACCTGCGCCGGGTGCTTCTCCGTGGCCTCGGCCTTCACGTGGTTGCGCGGAACCTTCTTCGTGCGGATGGTCCGCACCGGGTCCGTCTTCCACGAGTCCGTCGAGGGGTCCAGGTTCCACGACTCGGAGGCGTCGAGCACCGGCAGCTTGCGAACGAAAGTGTGCAGGTCGGTGAGCTGCTTCTCCAGGAACAACAGGTACGGGACGGGCACCTGGGGCAACAGCACCGTACCGTCGACCACCACGTCCGCGGCCGCGGACCGGTTCGCCCAGTCCTTCGTCGCGGTCACGTCGAAGAGCCGCGTCAGCGTCCCCGCGGTCGCCCGCAGAGCGTCCTCGGCCTTGATCTGCACTCGCGTCGACTCGGGCGGCAGCTGCTCGCCCTCCTCGTCCTTGGGCTGGTAGGTCCGGGAGATGCCGGCCAGCAGGGCGGGCTTCTGCACGTCCTGGTGAGCCTGGGTGAGCTCCTGGAGAGCCTTGGACTTGACGCCCTTTTCGACTGCGATGATCTGATTCAGCTTCGGCACACGGCGAACCTAACAACTCCACGCCGCAAGCACATCCGATTAAACGCCTGCCCCGTCCCCTTCCGGCCGATAGGCGGGGAGGCGGTTCAGCCGGCGGCACCCCGCAGCAACTCCCCGAGTTTCAGCGCCGCCGACAGCGGGGCGGCGGGCAGGGCCAGGTGGATCGTGCGGCGCAGAGCGGAGTCGGCGACGCGGCACAGGGCGAGTTCGGCCGGGATCGCCCAGGCCGCCAGCGACGGGACGAGGGCCACTCCCAGGCCGGCGGCGACGTAGCCGAACTTGGCTGTCCACTCCGCGATTCTGATGATTTTGCGCGGGGTGAAGCCGGCCCGGGCGCAGGCGTCGGCGAGCATCGTGGGGCGGTCGCCGTACGTTTCCTGGAGCCAGGCCTCGTCGCGAAGTTCGCGCAGGTCGATCGACTCCGCTGCCGCCAGGGGGTGTTCGCGGTGGAGGGCGACGAACAGTTCGTCCTCCAGCAGCGCGGTCGTCGTGATGCCGTCGGCCGAGGGCAGGCCGGACGGGTAGTCGCTGACCACGGCCAGGTCGAGCGAGCCCTCCGCGAGCTGCTCCACCAGCGCGGCGCTCCGGCCTTCGACCGCGACGATCTCGACGTCCGGCCTGGCCCGCCTGAACTCCCGCAAAGCGGCCGGTACCAGCGAGATGTTGGCGGTCGCGAAGGCTCCCACACGGAGCATCCCGCCCTGGCCCGCGTGGATCCCGGTCAGCTCCTGCTCCGCCCGCGACAGCCGTTCCAGTACGTCCACGGCGTGCCGGTGCAGCGCCCGGCCGGCGGGGTTCAGGCGTACGCCTCGGGGGAGCCTTTCGAAGAGGGGGCCGCCTGCCCGCTGTTCGAGGGCGGCGATCCGCCGGGACACCGCCGACTGCGTGTAGTTGAGCTGGATCGCCGCGGCGGTGAACGATCCGGTCTCCGTCACGGTCACCAACAGGCGTAGCGCGTCGGTCTCGAACACGTTCCCCTCCGCTCACATTCTCTCGGCGCATGGGTTCCATGCGATCCAGTCGCTGGTGGAATGTCACGCCTCTTCGTAACGTCTCATCACATCGCCGATCCGTCATTCGTAGTCCGCAGTCCGTAGTCCGCGACCCGAGGGGAAACGTGATCGCTCTGCCCGCGGTGCTTGCCGATCTTCCGAAGTCGTCCCTGACCGAAGTCACCTCTACGCGAGAGAGATGCTCATGACCACACAGACGCTCCAGCCGCCCTCACCCGAGGTCGCCGCGCTCGCCGCTCGTCATCAACTCGGCGTCCTTGAGGCCTCGTTCGCTCCCAAGCGGCTCGGCGTACTGATGTTCATCGTCTACCTCAACATGCTTTTCGTGTTCTCGGCGTTCTTCCTGGTTCCCGGGCTGGTGTGCTTCTGGTGGCTGCGCCGCTTCCCGAACTTCAGCAGGAAGCAGGCCCGCAAGCGTCTCCACCTCTTCGAGCACGGGATGATCGTGCAACCGCAGTTCGGAGACGGTATGACCGCCTTCCGCTGGGATTCCGCGAAGGTCTACCAGGACATCACCCAGTTGTTCATCAACGGCGTCCCCAGCCCCGTCAAGTACGTCTACTCCGTCTCCGCCCCGAGCTTCGGCGGCGCGGAGATCACGGAGTTCTACGAGAGACCGGAGGCGTGGGGACCCTGGTTGCAGGAAGCGATACTCCGGGCCCAGGGGCAGGCGGTCCTGGACTCGGTGCTGGAGGGCGGGACGGCCGACTTCGGTTCCTTCTCGGTCTCGCGCTCGGGCGTGGCCATCCGCGGGAAGAACCCGCTGCCGTGGTCCGAGGTCCACGAGATCCAGGTCCGCGGAGGCGCGGTCCACGTGATGAAGTACGGCACGTCCAGCCCCTGGTTCACCGTCACGGCCAGCGGTGTCTCGAATCTCCACCTTTTCCTGACCATCGCCGAGAACCTCTACCGGAAATAGCCGGTGCCGGTACCGGTCGGCGACGCGCTGAACGCCCCGTGGATGACGGGGCGTTCAGGGTGAGACGGTGAGATCGTGGGACGAGGAACCGCTACCAGATCGCCTCGACCCACTCCGGGTGGTCGATGAACGGGTTGCGGTTGTGCTGGTAGGTGTCGTAGATGACCTGGTTGCGCTTCTCCTCGAAGGCGCTGGGCGGGTCCGCCTCGCTCCACGCCTTGAGGACGGAGAGCTTGCCCATGTACGGGTTGCTGCCGTTGCCGACCTTCTCGTTGGGCTCCAGGTCCGCCCAGCCGTCGTCGCCCTCGTAGCGCACGGCCATGTAGAGGATCATGCGGGCCACGTCGCCCCGGTCCGCGGCGCGCGGCGCGAAGGAGTCGGAGTCCACGGTGCTGCCGCCGCCGTTGGTGACCGCGCTGCCGCCGTTGTCGAAGTCCAGGTTGCCGCGGATGCTGTTGACCTGGACGTCGGCCGGGCGCAGGTGGTGCAGGTCCGTACCGGGTCCGGTCGCCTCGCCGAAGTCGCCGTGGGACTTGGCCCACACGTGCTCGCGGTTCCAGTCGCCGACGTCGCCGCCGTTGAGGGACTTGGCGCGGGAGACACCGCTGTACAGCAGGATCACGTTGCTGCTGTTGTTCGGGTCCTGGTCGGTGACCTTGAGCGCGTCCCAGACCGCCGAGTACGAGATCTTCGTCTGGCTGCTGATGATCGTGTGCAGCGAGGACTTGAGGCTCGTGCCGGTCTTGCCGATCGCGTTCTTGTAGTACGTCGCGTCGTAGGCGGTCGTCGTCGCGCCGGCCGGGGTGGCGGTCATCGTGGGGATGGCGATGGCTGCCAGGACGGTCGACGTGGCGAGTGCCACGGTCTTCCAGCGGAGGGTGCGTATCTGCGTCGCGGGCATCGGGGGTGTCCGTTCTACGCGTGTCGAATGGGGGAGACATCCGGGAGCGTGACATGGACATGCGTTTCAGGCAATGAACTACGCGTGTCCGTTGCGTGACTTGAACCGGCAACTCGGTTGATATCGGAGCGATTTGACGCGCGTAGATCCGTCCGTGGATCCCGTGGATCCCGTGGATCCCGTGGATCCCGTGGATCCCGTGGATCCCGTAGATCCCGTAGATACGGGAGTGGCCCCTGACCGGTGTCTCGGTCAGGGGCCACTCGGGGTTCAGGCGGTGTCGGTCCGGTTCAGCCGACGTCCGACGCGTCCAGACGGTAGATCGACGACGTCGTGGACTGAGTGCCCGACCCCGTCGCCGTGCTGCCGGTGCTTGTGTTGGTGCTGTACTCGCTCTCCTTCACCGCCGTACCGTGCTTCTGCACCCAGGCCGTGACCTCCGAGCTGAGGCCGGAGCCGTTCATGCCGCCTCCGCCGCCCATGCCGCCGCCGAGCTGGATGTAGTGCAACTCGCCCTTCTTCACCAGCTCCTTGAGCTTGGCCAGGGTCATCGCCCTGTCGGTGCCGGTCCAGCCCCACATGGAGATCACCGGCTCGCCGCTGCTCACGATCAGCTGCGCCGCACCCTGTGAATTGGACACCGCCAGCAGCCACTTGGCGCCGTCCTGGTGCTTCTTCAGGTATGTGATCAGCTGGCTGTCGGCGCCGCCACCCATGCCGCCGCCACCGCCCATACCCCCGCCGCCCATACCGCCGGGCTGCCCGCCCTGCTGCTGACCGTCGGCCTCGGCGCCGGTGCCGTCGGCGCCGGTCGTGCCGCCCGGAGGCGTACCCGTGCCGCCGCCCTGCTGACCGCTGCCGCCGGGGGCCCCACCGGGCATACCGCCACTGGGCGGCGTACCCATCTGACCGCCCTGCTGCCCGTCCTGTTGCCCGCCCTCGGCCTGGCCGTTCTGTTGCTGACCCTGCTGCTGGCCCGGGCCGCCCGTGCCGCCGGGGAAGCCGCCGCCCGCGCGCCCGCCACCGCCGCCGGGGCCGCCCATTCCGCCGCCCGTCGAAGGGCCGGCCGTCGGGTTCGTGCCGCCCATTCCGCCGCCCGTCGCGGAGGTCTCCGCCAGGGCGTACGAGGCCGGTCCTGCCACCGACGCGACGATCGCCGCCACCACGGAGGCGGCCAGCAACCGCACCCGGCGTCCGGTGCGGAAGACCAGCATGCCCGTGATCGCCAGTGCCATGACCACGGCGATCGTCGGCCACAGCCACGCGTTCCAGTCGGACGTACGGCGCAGCAGCACGACCGACCAGACGCCGGTGACACCGAGCGCCAGCGGGAGCACCCACACCCACCGCCTGTCGGTGCGGAACGCGCGCAGCAGGAGCACTCCGCCGCCACCGCACAGCGCCGCGATGCCGGGCGCGAGGGCGGTCGTGTAGTACGGGTGCATCGTGCCCTCGGCCATGGCGAAGGTGAGGTAGTGGAGCAGTGTCCAGCCGCCCCACATCAGCAGCGCGGCCCGGGTCGCGTCCGTACGCGGGGCCCGGCCGACCAGCACCAGGCCGCCCACCAGGGCGATGCCCGCGAAGGGGATGAGCCAGGAGATCTGGCCGCCGAGGATCTCGTTGAACATACGGCCGATACCGGCGGTCCCGGAGAAGCCTCCGCCTCCGCCACCCCCGCCGTTGCCCTCGCCGCCGAGGACACGGCCGAGGCCGTTGTAGCCCATGATCAGGTTCCAGGCGCTGCCGTCGGTCGAGCCGCCGATGTACGGGCGTTCGTCGGCCGGTACGAGGGACACGGCCGTGGCCCACCAGAAGCTGGAGACCGCGAGCGCGACGCCCGCGAGCAGCAGGTTCACGATCCGCTTCACGAGGCCCAGGTCGGCCGCGTACAGGTAGACCGCGAAGACGGCGGGCAGGGCGATGTAACCCTGGAGCATCTTCGTGTTGAACGCGAGCCCGAAGCACACCGCCGAGCCGAGCAGTGGCAGCAGCCTGCCGTCGCGGCTGGCGCGCAGGGCGAGGGCCGCGCCCGCCACCATCAGGCAGACCAGCAGTGTGTCGGGGTTGTTGTCGCGGTTGATGGCCACGGTGATCGGGGTGAGCGCCAGGACCAGCGCGGCCACGGTGGCCGCCGCGTGGCCGAACACCCGCTTCACGGAGGAGTGCAGGATCCAGATGGTGCCGAGCGCGGACGCGATGAGCGGCGCCATCATCTGCCAGGTGCCGTAGCCGAACACGCGGCACGACAGGCCCATGACCATGAGGACGAAGGGCGGCTTGTCGACGGTGAGGAAGTTACCCGCGTCGAGCGAGCCGAAGAACCACGCCTTCCAGCTCTGCGTGCCGCTCAGTACGGCCGCGCTGTAGAAGCTGTTGAGGCCGGAGGAGGAGAGGTTCCAGGAGTACAGGACCCCGGCCAGCAGCATGATCGCGAGCAGCGCGGGGAGCGACCAGCGCGGCGCCTTCTCGGGCGGGCCCGACGCGGCGG
This sequence comes from Streptomyces sp. AK08-02, assembly GCF_033795085.1. Taxonomy (NCBI): domain Bacteria; kingdom Bacillati; phylum Actinomycetota; class Actinomycetes; order Kitasatosporales; family Streptomycetaceae; genus Streptomyces; species Streptomyces sp. AK08-02. The sequence goes on along the minus strand of NZ_JARAZV010000023.1, from coordinate 27,858 downwards.
GGGCCGGGGGAGTCGCTGGAGTCACGGGGGCCGCGGGCTCGGTGGAACCGGCGGCGACTGGGGTCTCCGGGGCGTGGGGGTGTGGGTCGGTGGCAGAGGTCACCATCGAATCGTCCGTACGGGGTGTGGGTGCGCGCTGTGGCGTGGCTGGGGGCCGCCTGTGAATCGGGGCAACAGCGCGTAAACGCGGGGTGCGGGCTTTCCCCGAGAAGAGTCCGAAAAACAGTGCGACTTGGCGTACAACCATTCGTATTCGTGCGTGGTCTCAAAGAGACCAGCGTGCCGGGGGTGCGCTGACGCCGTTCACGGGGATGGGAAATTTCCATGAATCACCACATATCAAGATCCGCGCGTGCCCGCATACTTGGCGGCGCCGCCGTCTGCGCCACCACCGTGCTGTCGCTCGTGGCCACCGCCACACCCGCCAACGCGGCTGCGGCAGCTGTCAGTTGTACGTCAGCCAAGCCCGCCCTCGCCACCAAGCTGAAGCGGGACATCACCACCGCTCTCTCCGGGCGCCGGGGCTCCATCAGCGTCGGTGTCTTCGACCGGTCCACCAAGACGACCTGCGTGTACCGGGCGCAGACGGCCTACGACTCCGCCAGCGTCGTCAAGGTGACCGTCCTGGCCACGCTGCTCTGGGACGCCCAGAAGACCGGCCGTGCCCTGACGGCCACCGAGAAGAGCCTCGCCAAGGCCATGATCACCAAGTCGGACAACGGCTCGACCACGAAGCTGTGGAACCAGCTGGGTCTGACGAAGATCAGGAACTTCGTCGCGGCCGCCGGTATGACCCAGACCAAGCCCGGCACGAACGGCTACTGGGGTCTCACCCAGATCACCGCGCGTGACGAGCAGAAGCTCCTGGCGCTCACCACCATCACCAACACCGTTCTGACCGACAACTCCCGTGCCTACATCCAGCAGTTGATGGGCGAGGTCATCTCCTCCCAGCGCTGGGGCACCCCGAAGGGCGCGCCCGCCGGTGTCTCCGTGCACGTCAAGAACGGCTGGCTGGAACGCGCGACGAACGGCTGGCGCGTGCACAGCGTCGGCACCTTCAAGGGCGGCGGCCACGACTACATGATCACAGTGCTCACCCAGGGCAACAGCACCTGGAACTACGGCATCGCGAGCATCGAGGGCGTAGCCAAGGTCGTCCACCGGGACCTCGCCGCCAGTTGATCGCCGGCTGAATCGCCGGCCGATCGCCGACTGTCGCGAACGGTTCACCGGCTGCCCGCGAGCCGACTTCACCGCAGCGCCTCCCGGCCGTCACCGACCCGATCTACGGTGACGGCCATGCGCCTGCGACCCCAGCGACCTCTGCGAACCCTGCTCACCACTGTCACCGCCGGTCTGGCGGCGGCCGGTTGTCTGACCGCCGCCGGACCGGCGAACGCCAACTCCCCGACCGGCAGAGCCAGTAGCGCCAGTAGCGACATCGGCGCCGGTCACGCCTGCTCACCGACCGTCTCCCTCGACCGCTTCTCCGACGCGCTCGACAAGACGACGTACGACGGCACCTTCGTCGGCAACCTCTCCGCGCTCGCCGTGGACCGGAACGGCGACCTCGCCGCCCTCTCCGACCGCTCGTCCCTCTTCACCCTCGACCGGCGGACCCTGAGCCCGACCAGTGCCGTCCCCCTCGCCGACGAGACCGGCGCCGCACTCGACTCCGAGGGCCTGGTCGTCGACAGGGACGGCACCCGCCTCGTCTCCTCCGAGACGGAACCCTCCGTACGCCGCTACTCCCGGGACGGCCGCATCCTCGACCGTCTCCCGGTGCCGGACGCGCTCCGCGTCGCCCCGGCCGGCCGTGCCACCGCCAACCAGACCTTCGAGGGGCTCACCCTCCTCCCCGGCGGCCGTACGCTCCTCGCGTCCATGGAGTACGCGATCTCCGGCGACTCCACGGGCATCGTCCGCTGGCAGACCTGGGAGCGCCGGGGCGGTCACGCCGGGCACGCCGGTAACCCCGGCTCCTTCGTTCTCGGCGCCCAGTACGCCTACCGCACCGACGCCGGTCTGGGCGTCCCCGAGGTCGCGGCGACCCCCGACGGCCGCTTCCTGGTCCTGGAGCGCGGTTTCACCGCCGGTGTCGGCAACACCGTCCGCCTCTACCTGGCCGACCCGCGCCACGCCACCGACACGAGCGGCGTCGAGAACCTCACCGGCCAGGACGGGGTACGCCTGGTCAGGAAGACCCTCCTCGCCGACATCGTGAACTGCCCGTCACAGGGAGCGACCGCCAAGCAGCCCCAGCCGAACCCCCTCCTCGACAACGTCGAGGGCATGGTGATCACCGGCCGCACCCATGGTGACCTGCGCGTCCTGCTGGTCAGCGACGACAACCAGAACGCCGTGCAGACGACCCGCTTCTACTACCTGCGGGTGCGGACGCCGTAGCCAGGCGTAGCCGGAATTGTTGCGGAGGGATGAAATCCCCTTCCGCACGTGTTGGTGCTTACCGGCGGAGTGCGGAATCGCGGATCTACGGAAGGCGCCGGAGTGGCAGAGCAGCGGGGGCGGAAGCCGGGACACGAACCGGAACGAGCGCCGGAAGCGGGTTCGGTACCGGGGGAAGAGGTATCGGTACCGGGATGGGCGCGGCGGCTGGTCGGATACGCCTGGCGGTATCCGAAGGACGTCGTGCTCTCCCTGGGCTCGTCCCTCGGCGGTATGGCCCTGATGGCGCTGGTCCCACTGATCACCAAGGTGATCATCGACGACGTGATCGGCGACAAGACCCGGTCCATGGCCCCCTGGGCGGGCGCGCTGGTCGTCGCCGCCGTGCTCGTCTACGTCTTCACCTACATCCGCCGCTACTACGGCGGCCGGCTCGCCCTCGACGTCCAGCACGACCTGCGGACGGAGATGTTCGACACGATCACCCGGCTCGACGGGCGCCGCCAGGACGAGCTGTCGACCGGGCAGATCGTCGGACGGGCCACCAGCGACCTCCAGCTGATCCAGAGCCTCTTCTACATGCTCCCGATGACCCTCGGGAACGTGCTGCTCTTCGTGATCTCCCTCGCGATCATGGCCTGGCTGTCCCTCCCGCTCACGCTGGTCGCCCTCGCCGTCGCCCCCGCCCTCTGGATCGTCGCCAAGCGCAGCCGCACGAAGCTCCACCCGGCCACCTGGTACGCGCAGGCCCAGGCCGCCGCCGTCGCCGGTGTCGTGGACGGCGCGGTGACCGGCGTACGCGTGGTGAAGGGGTTCGGGCAGGAGGACCAGGAGACCGGGAAGCTCCGGGAGGTCGGACGGCGGCTCTTCGCGGGTCGGCTGCGGACCATCCGGTTCAACTCCGTCTACACCCCGGCCCTGCAGGCGGTGCCCGTGCTCGGGCAGGTCGCCATGCTCGCCGTGGGCGGCTGGCTGGCCGTCGGCGGGCACATCACGCTCGGTACGTTCGTCGCCTTCTCCACCTATCTCGCCCAGCTCGTCGGCCCGGTGCGCATGCTCGCCATGGTGCTGACCGTCGGACAGCAGGCGCGGGCCGGCACCGAGCGGGTCCTTGAGCTCATCGACACCAAGCCCTCCCTGGCCGACGGGCACAAGGACCTGCCCGCCGACGCCCCGGCGACCGTCGAGTTCGACGACGTGTCGTTCGGGTACGACCCCGAGCATCCCGTCCTCGACGGGCTCAGCTTCGAGATCCGGCCCGGCGAGACCCTCGCCGTCGTCGGCTCCTCCGGCTCCGGCAAGTCGACCGTCTCGCTCCTCCTGCCGCGCTTCTACGACGTGACACGCGGCGCGGTCCTCATCGGCGGGCACGACGTCCGCGAGCTGACCCACGACTCGCTCCGGGCCGCGATCGGGCTGGTCCCCGAGGACTCGTTCCTCTTCTCCGACACCGTCCGCGCCAACATCGCGTACGGTCGCCCGGACGCCACCGACGAACAGATCCTCACCGCCGCACGCGCCGCCCAGGCGGACCGTTTCATCGCCGAGCTGCCCCACGGCTACGACACCAAGGTCGGCGAGCACGGCCTCACCCTCTCCGGCGGCCAGCGCCAGCGCGTCGCACTCGCCCGCGCCATCCTCACCGACCCCCGGCTCCTCGTCCTCGACGACGCCACCTCCGCCGTGGACGCCCGCGTCGAGCACGAGATCCACGAGGCGTTGAAGCACGTCATGGAGGGCCGGACGACTCTCCTCATCGCCCACCGCCGCTCCACCCTGGGCCTCGCCGACCGCATCGCCGTCCTCGACGACGGACGCCTCGCCGATATCGGCACCCACGACGAACTCCAGGCCCGCTCCGCCCTGTACCGGCGGCTGCTGACCGACCCGGACGAGCTGGGCGGCGTCTCGCCCGGCCGCGCCCTGCCCACCCTGCCGCCCGAGGACACCTCCGTACGGGAGGAGCTGGACGCCGAGTTCGACGCCGAGCGCGGGGTCACGCCGAGGCTGTGGAACGGTGACCGCGAGCGCAAGGACACGGCGTTCGACGGGATGCCGGCCACACCCGAACTCCTCGCCCAGGTCGAGGCGTTGCCCCCGGCCGCCGACACCCCGGGCATCGACGAGGCACGCGCGGTCACGCCCGAGGAGTCGTACGGGCTGAAGCGGCTGCTGCGCGGCTTCGGGAAGCCTCTGCTGGTGAGCCTCGCGCTCGTCGCCGTGGACGCCGGGATGGGGCTGCTCCTGCCGATCCTGATCCGGCACGGCATCGACTCGGGTGTCTCCCAACTCGCCCTGGGCGCCGTGTGGGTGGCCGCCGGACTCGCGCTGGTGTCCGTCTTCGTCCAGTGGGCGGCGCAGATCGGCGAGATGCGGATGACCGGCCGGACCGGCGAACGCGTCCTGTACGCACTCCGGTTGAAGATCTTCGCCCAGCTGCAACGCCTCGGACTCGACTACTACGAACGGGAGTTGACCGGGCGGATCATGACCCGGATGACGACCGACGTCGACGCCCTCTCCACGTTCCTGCAGACCGGGCTGGTCACCGCCTTCGTCTCCGTCGTCACCTTCTTCGGCATCATGGTCGCCCTCGTGGTGATCGACGTGCAGCTCGCGCTCGTCGTGTTCGTCACCATCCCCGTGCTGGTCGTCGGCACCGTCTACTTCCGCCGGGCGAGCGTGAAGGCGTACGAACTCGCCCGTGAGCGGGTGTCCGTGGTGAACGCGGACCTCCAGGAATCGGTGTCCGGGCTGCGGATCGTGCAGGCCTTCCGTGGCGAGCGGACGGGCTCCGAGCGGTTCGCGGAGGGCAGCGACAGCTACCGCCGGGCGCGGGTGCGGGGGCAGTGGCTGATCTCCGTGTACTTCCCCTTCGTGCAGCTGCTGGCCTCGGTCGCGGCGGCGGCGGTGCTGATCGTGGGCGCGGGGCGGATCGACGACGGGACGCTGACGACCGGTGCGCTGGTCGCCTACCTCCTCTACATCGACCTGTTCTTCGCTCCCGTGCAGCAGCTCTCGCAGGTCTTCGACGGGTACCAGCAGGCGACCGTCTCGCTGGGCCGGATCCAGGAACTCCTCCAGGAGCGGACCTCGACGGAGGCCGCCGAGGAGCCGATGGAGGTCATCTCCCTGAAGGGCGACATCGCCTTCGAGGGCGTGGACTTCGCGTACGGGTCCGGTGACGACGCCGAAGAGGCCCTGAGCGGCGTCCGGTTGACGATTCCGGCCGGTCAGACCGTCGCCTTCGTCGGCGAGACGGGCGCCGGCAAGTCGACACTCGTCAAGCTGGTCGCCCGCTTCTACGACCCGACCGGCGGCCGGGTCACCGTCGACGGCACCGATCTGCGCGCCCTCGACATCACCTCGTACCGGCACCGCCTCGGGGTCGTGCCGCAGGAGGCGTACCTGTTCCAGGGGACCGTCCGGGACGCCATCGCCTACGGGCGGCCGGACGCCACCGACGCCCAGGTGGAGGCGGCGGCCCGGGCGGTCGGCGCCCACGACATGATCGCCACCCTCGACGGCGGCTATCTGCACGAGGTCGCCGAGCGCGGACGCAACCTCTCCGCCGGGCAGCGCCAGCTGATCGCGCTGGCCCGCGCGGAGCTGGTCGACCCCGACATCCTGCTCCTCGACGAGGCGACCGCCGCCCTGGACCTGGCCACCGAGGCCCAGGTCAACCAGGCGACCGACCGGCTCGCAGGGCGCCGTACGACCCTCGTCGTCGCCCACCGCCTCACCACCGCCGCCCGCGCCGACCGGGTCGTCCTCATGGACCACGGCCGGGTCGCGGAGGACGGCACCCACGACGAACTGCTCCAACTGGGCGGCCAGTACGCCGAGCTGTGGCGCACGTTCGTCGGAGCACCGGACCAGGAGGAACCGGTCACTTCTTCATCGCGCTGAGCGGGCGCGCCCCGAAGGGGCGCGGGGAACTGCGCGACCAGCCACAGCGGACCGGTAGCCGAAGTACCACGCAACCGTTCTACAGTCGCCATGCGTCCGTACATCAGTACGGTATGGGCATCGCGACGGGAAGGAACACGGTGAGCGTTGGTCCGGTACGGCGACGCATCGCACTCGGTCTGGCCGCGCTGACCGCCTCCGGCATGCTCGCCCTAGCGAGCCCGGCCGCGGCCGAGGCGGCCTCCGCGGCCTCCACCGCCTCCGCGGTCTCCGCCTGCTCCGGCCGCAAGGCGCGGACCCTGACCTTCTCCACCGGCGTCGTGCACATCTACCGGCGCAACGGCTACGTCTGCGCCGTGACCGTGCCCAAGCGGCCCGGCGCCCGCCAGTGGATGTCGGTGAGCGTACGGGCGCGGGGCGGGCGGCCGGTCGTCGACGAGGGACTGTTCTCGAAACGGGCCGGACCGGTGACCGTGCACGCGGGACGGCGGCAGGTGTGGATCAAGGGGGCGGTAGGGCGAGGATCGGTCAGTTCTGGCTGGATCCGGTGTTGATCCACTGCCCCCCGCCCTGATCAGACCCTATTCACCGACCCTCCGCCGAGGGATTTCCCTATGTCCCCTGGTGCACCGGTAGTTGCTCCGATAGCTTCCGGCGCACAGATGTTTCATAGGGGAGGGTGCATGCGCAAGGCGCTCAGATGGCTGCTCGCGCTGGCCGTGCTCATCGGCACGGTGAGTACGGCGGGAGCGGCGACCGCCGCTCAGCCGGAGGCCGTATCCGGCACCAAGAGCGGTACCAGCACTGCCAGTTCGGACATCAAGGACCAACTCCTCGCGATACCGGGCATGAGCCTGATCCAGGAGAAGCCGTACACCGGCTACCGGTACTTCGTCCTCAACTACACCCAGCCGATCGACCACCGGCACCCGTCCAAGGGCACGTTCCAGCAGCGGATCACCGTCCTGCACAAGGATGTCGCGCGCCCGACGGTCTTCTTCACCAGCGGCTACTTCGTCAACACGAACCCGAGTCGCAGTGAGCCGACGCGGATCGTCGACGGCAACCAGGTCTCCCTGGAGTACCGCTTCTTCACTCCGTCCAGGCCCGACCCGGCCAACTGGTCGAAGCTGGACATCTGGCAGGCGGCCAGCGACCAGCACCGCGTCTTCACGGCGCTGAAGAAGATCTACGCCAAGAAGTGGCTGTCCACCGGCGGTTCGAAGGGCGGCATGACCGCCACGTACTACGAGCGCTTCTACCCCCGCGACATGGACGGCGTCGTCGCGTACGTCGCCCCCAACGACGTGGTGAACAACGAGGACTCGGCCTACGACCGGTTCTTCGCGAGCGTCGGCACCAAGGAGTGCCGCGACCGGCTGAACGCCGTACAGCGCGAGGCGCTCGTCCGCCGGGAGCCGCTGGAGAAGAAGTACGCGGAGGTCGCCGCCACCGAGGGCTACACCTTCGACACCATCGGCAGCCTCGACCGGGCGTACGAGGCCGTCGTCCTCGACTACGTCTGGGGCTTCTGGCAGTACAGCCTGCTCGCCGACTGCGAGTCCATCCCGGCGGACGCGAAGAACGCGACCGACGACGACATCTGGACCTCGATCGACACGATCTCCGGGTTCTCCGCCTACACCGACCAGGGCCTGGAGCCGTACACGCCGTACTACTACCAGGCGGGCACCCAACTCGGCGCGCCCAACATCAGGTTCCCGCACATCGAGAAGAAGTACGTCCGCTACGGCTACCAGCCGCCGCGCAACTTCGTCCCCCGGGACATCCCGATGAAGTTCCAGCCGCGGGCGATGCGTGACGTCGACAACTGGATCCAGCACCGCGCCCAGCACATGCTGTTCGTGTACGGGCAGAACGACCCGTGGGGTGCCGAGCGGTTCCGTCTCGGCAAGGGCGCGAAGGACTCGTACGTCTTCGCCGCTCCCGGCCTGAACCACGGCGCGAACGTCGCCGGTCTGGTCCCCGACCAGAAGGCGCTCGCCACGGCCCGCATCCTGGAGTGGGCCGGCGTCGCCTCGACCGCCGTCCAGTCGAACCCGTCGGTGGCGAAGCCGCTGGCGACGTACGACGCGCGGCTCGACAAGCGGAACATCGAGCGCGAGCCCATGCTGCGGCCGTAACGACCGTAACCGCCGTGCGCGGTAAGGGTGGTTGATCGGTTGATCGACAGTGCGGCCCGGTGGCAATCGCCACCGGGCCGCACTGTCGTCGGGTGTCCGGCGGGTCAGCCGTCGATCGCGGCGGGCGGGCGGCCCGCCATCAGCCGGTTGACGAGGGCCACCAGCAGGTCCCGGCTGTCCAGCCGCTCCCGGAGGTCACCCATGACGACCGGGACGTTCGGATCGAGATCGAGCGCGTCCCTGACCTCGTCCACCGTGCGGTCCCGGCGCCCGTGGAAGCAGTTGACGCCGACCACGAACGGGACGCCACGGCTCTCGAAGAAGTCGATCGACGCGAAACTGCTCTCCAGCCGTCGGGTGTCCGCGAGGACGACCGCGCCGAGCGCCCCGTGCACCAGGTCGTTCCACATGAACCAGAAGCGTTCCTGGCCGGGCGTCCCGAACAGGTACAGGACGAGCTGGGCGTTGACCGTGATCCGGCCGAAGTCCAGCGCCACGGTCGTCGTGGTCTTCTGGTCCACCCCGTCGAGGTCGTCCACGTCCAGCCCGGCGACGGTCAGCCGCTCCTCGGTGTGCAGGGGCGGGATCTCGCTCACGGCGCCGACCATGGTGGTCTTGCCGACGCCGAAGCCGCCCGCGATCAGTATTTTCACCGCGGCGGGCGCGCCGGACGCGGCGGCCGTCCCGGCCACGGACAGCTGTGAGCCGGCCGGTTCGTCAGAGTCTGAGTAGGGCATCCTTCACCGCCTGGAGAAGAGTCATGTCGGGAGTCTGGCCGACCCCGACGGCGAGCGGCGGCCGGGCCGTCACCCGGTCGAGCGCGATGAGATCACCGATGAGGATCTTCGTCACCGCCACGGGCAGGTTCAGCCCGGCGGCGACCTCCGCGAGGGCCACCGCTGTCCGGCACTGCCGCAGGATCATCCGGTGCTCGGGCTGCAGACCCCGGTCGCCGGTCCGTTCGCCGGGCGCGACGGTGACGATCACCGTGATGAGGGTGAGGTCGTCGCGCGCCGAGGCGGTACGGCCGTGGGTGATGGTGTACGGCCTGACGAGGCTCTCCTCGGCGTCATCGTCGTCCGGCGACGCGTCCGCCCAGTGGCTCACTCACGCCCCCCGCCTTCCAGGCGCTGGACCCGCGCCTCGGTCCCCAGTCGCTGTCCCACCTGCTGTACGAGGGTGTCCATCGCCACGGCCATCACCTCGGCGTCGACCTCCTGGTCCGCCACGACCGCCAGGTGGGTGCCCCGGCCGGCCGAGCTGACGAACAGCCACAGTTCGTCGAGCTCGATGATGACCTGGTGGACGGCCCCGCCGCCGAAGACCTCGCCGACACCGCGGGCGAGGCTCTGCTGACCGGTGGCGATGGCGGCCAGGCGTTCCGCGTCGACCCGGGCGATGCTGCTGGACTGGCTCACCACCAGCCCGTCGTCGGACAGCACGATGGCGTTCCTGGTCCCCGGAACCTGGTCGACCAGACGGTCGAGCAGCCAGTCGAGGTCGGAGTTGGTGGCAGTGGTTCGCAGAGTCATCGTCCGTCTTCCTTCCGGGCCCGGGCGGGTCCCGGTGAGGGGTTGGTGGGCTGGTGGCCGGGCTGCTGATCGGCGTCGGGCCTGAGCCGCGCGGCCCTGGACTGGCGCTGGAACGCGCCGACCGTGGCACCGGCGCGGGCGCCCGTCCGGCGGGGGAGCGGCTGTGCGCCGGTGGCGGGACCGGTGTGCGCCGGTTCGGTGTCGTACGAGGGTGGAGCCTCCCGGAGTTCGGCGGCGAGACTGGCCTGCCGGACACGCCGGGGCAGGGGGTTGGGACTCGCCGAGCTTGCCTGGGCGGAGGCCTGTACGGACGTCTGTACGGAGGCCTGCGCGGGACGGGTCGCCGCCACCGAGGGCGCGGCCCAGGGACCGATGAGAGGACGCTCGTACGCCTCTTGATCACCGGTGTTGTCGCCGGTCCTGCCGGTGTTGCCGGCGGCCCCACCGGGCCCGGCGTGCGGCCGGGCGCCGGGGCGGGTGGTCGCGCCGCGCAGGGCGAGGCGGTTGGGGAGGGTGCCCGGCGATGAGGTGGGGGAGGCGGGACTCGGTACTGGTCCGCCCGACACCGGCTGACCGCCCGGAACCGGTCGGCCGTGCGCGGGCTGGGCGGGCTCGGTGTCCGCGGTGGGCGGCGCCGTGCGCGGGCCGGGGCGGACGGTCGCGCCGCGCAGGGCGAGGCGGTTGGGGAGGGTGCCCGGCGGTGCGGCGGGGGTGGCGGGACTCGGTACGGGTCCGCCCGACACCGGCTGACCGCCCGGGACGGGCTCGCCCCGCGCCGCCTCGGCCAGTCTCGGCCGGCCCGCCGAGATCAGCTCAGCCGGGACCAGGACGACGACCCGGGTGCCCCCGAACGACGAGGGCCGAAGCTCGACCCCGAGGCCCAGGTTGGCGGCGAGACGGGCCACGACGTACAGGCCCAGACGCGCGTCGTCGGCGCGGGACATCACGTCCATCCGGGGCGGCGCGGCCATCAGCGCGTTCGCCTCGGCGTACTGCTCGGGGTCCATGCCCATGCCGCGGTCCTCGATCTCGATCGCGACCCCGCGCCCCACCCGGGAGGCGGTCACCTCGACCGGGGTCGGCGGCCGGGAGAAGGAGACCGCGTTCTCCATGAGCTCCGCGAGAAGGTGGACCATCGGGCCGACCGCCCGCTCCGACAGCCAGGTCTCGCCGTCGGAGTCGATCCGGATACGCCGGTAGTCCTGCACCTCGCCCTGGGCGGAGCGCATGATGTCCAGCAGCAGAACGGGCCTGCGCCAGCGCCGCTGCGGAGTGCCGCTGCCGAGGATCACCAGGTTCTCCTCGTAGCGGCGCAGCCGCGCCGCCAGATGGTCGAGGTCGAAGAGCCCTTCCAGGACCTCGGGGTCCTCGTGCCGCCGCTGCATCTCGCCGAGACGTTTCAGCTGCATGCCGATCAGCAACTGGGTGCGCCGCGCGATGCGTTGCAGCAGTCGCTCGAAGCCGCGGTACAGCTCGACCTCCCGTACGGCCGTCTCCAGGGCCGAGCCGCGCGCCTCGTTGAGGGCTTGGCCGAGCTGGCCGAGTTCGTCGTCGCCGTGGCGGATCTCGGGCAGTTCGGCGTCGGTGTCGACCTTCTCGCCCTTGCGCAGCCGCTCCACGATGTCGGGCAGCCGCTCCTGGAGTTCGAGCGCCTCGGCGCGCAGGCCGAAGATCCGGCGGCGCAGTGTGCCGGTCAGCCGCAGCGAGAGGACCAGCATCAGCGCCACGGCCGCCGCGCTCACCGCGCTGTTGACGATCATGTGGGTCATCAGGCCGTCGAGTTCGTCCTCGGTGGCGGCGACGAGGTCCTCGGAGTACTCGTCACTGGCCCTCAGCAGCTGCGGGGTGATCCCCGTGATGCCCTGCCGCCACTTCCTGCCGAGCGCGGCGGAGACGGCGGTCCGGTCGTCGGCGCCGGTGCCCTCGGCGTTGAGGATGCTCTGCTCGACCTCGGTCTTCCGCTTCCAGTCGGCGCTGGTCAGCACCGCCCGGTAGGTCTCGGCCCGGGTGTCGGGGAGCTCGGGGACGACCTTGTCGCTGTAGATGTGCTGCTGGCTGCCGATCAGCCCGGCGATCTGGAAGCGCTGCTCACCGGTGAGCCTGCCGCTCGCCGTTCCGGCGGTGATGATCGCGTCCTCGCGCGAGATCATCTCCTGGCCCCACTGGGCGTCGAGCGCCGGCCGGGTGAGGACGGCCGTCTCGCCGAAGCCGACGTTGCTGAAGTCCTCGAACAGCTGCATGCTCGACGCGATCACGTCGGTGTACGCGTCGAACGTCTGCTGCTGGTAGGTCGACCGCCGGTCCACGGAGTCCCGGTAGACCGGCAGCTTCTTCAGCCCTCGGGTGACCTCCTGGAAGGGCTCGTCAAGAGCGCTCGGGGCGGCGCCGACCGCGACGAGGTTCCGTACGGACCTGTCGGTGAGTTCACGCTGACGCGTCAGGTCGGACCGGTCGGCCCTGGGGTCCGCGAGCACGGCCGCGCTGAGCCGCCGCTCCTCCTGGAGGTTGAAGAAGACCGTGACGAGCGGGGTGCCGAAGCGTTTCCCCTCGTCGTTGCGGTCATGGACGGTCCGCCAGTCGCCGTAGAGGTGGTTCGAGTCCATGCCGCCCAGAGCGACCAGGGCCAGACAGGGCACCAGAGCCAGGACGAGGAGCATGGTCCGTACGGACAACTGGCGCTTGGGAGCCCGGTCCTGCGGCTGTCGCGCCGTGCGTGCGTGGAGTGCCACAGTGGTTCCCGGCCTGTGAGTGCTGACGGACTGTCCGAAAATAAGTGGTCCGCGCCATGACAGGGGGGAGCCTACCGATTCACGAATTCATCACAACAGATGTTCCGGTGAATGGGAACGACTCGTTACCCGGTTGAGGAAGCCGATGAAATGGAATCCTTCATACCGGTTTCGCGCATCCGACCGGCCGCTCCCCGCCCAACTGCACGTAAAGGGCGGTGGAAGTCGGGCAGTTGAAGCGTTTGGTGACGGCCTCTGTCACCCGGTACTCCGGCTTCTTCTCGCCCTTCCCGTCGCACGCCGTCTCGCGCACCTCTCCGCGCCCGGCGCTGTACACACAGTCGCCGACGATCGTGCGCGGGCCTCCGCCGCCACCGGGATCGCCGGGGTGCGGGGCCTGGAGGTTGCGCATACAGGCGTAGCCCTGTGGGACGGCCCCGTCGCCGTCCTCGTCGGAGGCGGGCCGCTGTTCGCTGATGTGCAGCACGAAGTCGGTGGTCGCCGGGCATGACGGACCCTCGGTCACCGTGCCGTCGTACCGGGCCACGACCCGGGCCGCCGCGCGCTCGCTGGTGCAGGGCACCTCGGTGAAGCTGGTGATGCCGAAGGAGCTGCACTCGTCGACGGAGAGGAAGACGGTGCCGTAGCCGGTGGGCCGGGGCGACGCCGGCCGTTGGCCGACCACCGTGCCGGCGGCGGCCCCGGAGGAACCCGCCGACGAGCCGCCCACCGCCGCCTTCCCGGCCCCCTTCCCGTCCTTCGGCGAACCGCCGGACGACAGTTGGCACCCGGTCGCCGTGAACACCGCGACCAGCGTCAGCAGCACGCAGGCGACCACCCGCACGCACACCACCGCGCCGGATCCCGCAGACCCAACAGGCCCCACAGGCCCCACGGATCGTTTTCCGTACATCGCATCCCCCAGAGTTCCCCCGCCCAGCCTGGTCCGCGACGCCAGGGTCACGTCGGAAGTTCAGCGGATTTGCGCCTTTTGGGGGTGGTGCGCCGGTTGTGCGACGTACGCCGTGTACGCCTCCTCGCCCCCCGCTCCTAGTACGACAGTCCGTGACCAATCGGATACAGTACGCTCGTCGGATCGTCCGCGCGCAGCACCGGCACCGGCAGCTTTCCGCGCGGCCGGACCCGCCCGGCGATCACCCGCGCGGCGGCCCGGAGTTCGACGTCGGTCCAGGAGTAGGTGGCCAAGTAGGCCTGTACATCCGGAAGTTGAGCCACGTCGTAGGGGTTGCGGACGGCGACGCACACCACGGGCCGGCCGGTGGCGAGGAGTTGGGCGACCAGGGTCCGCTGGCCGCTTCCGCCGCTGAGGTTGTACGTCCCGACCACCACCGCGTCCACCTCCCCGGCGGCGGCGACCGCCCGGGCGATGACGGCGGCCGAGGGAGCGGTGCCGGTCGACAACGCGGTCGCGGTGAAGCCCAGTTCGGTGAGGGCGGCGGCCAGCACGGAGGTGGGCGGCCCGGTGGTACCGGACGGCGAGGCGGGGTCGGCCCCGACGACGAGCACCCGCTGGTGGGTCACCCGGGAAAGGGGCAGCAGCTTCCGCTCGTTGACGAGGAGGGTGGTGGTCCGCTCGGCGATCCGGTCGGCGGCCAGGAGATGGCCACGGACACCGACGGCACGGTCGACCCCGTCATGGGTGACGTAGGGACGGTCGAGCAGCCCGAGCCGGTTCTTGAGCCGGAGGATGCGCAGGACGGACGTGTCGAGCCGTGCCTCGGTCAACTCCCCCTGCCGCACCGCCGTCAGGACGGCGTTCCAGGCGATGTCGATCGACGGCGGGTTGAGCAGCTGGTCGACCCCGGCCTTCAGCGCGAGCACCGGCACCCGGTCGTCGCCGTACTTCTCCCGTACGCCCTGCATGCCCAGCGAGTCGGTGACCACGACCCCGTCGTAACCGAGTTGCCCGCGCAGGATGCCGGTGAGGATCGGGTGGGAGAGCGTGGCGGGGTCGCCGGAGTCGTCGAGGGCCGGGACCATGATGTGCGCGGTCATGATCGAGTCGATGCCGGCGCGGATCGCGGCGCGGAAGGGCGGCGCGTCGACGGCGCTCCACTGCTCGCGCGTGTGCTCGATGACCGGGAAGCCGTAGTGGCTGTCGACGGCGGTGTCCCCGTGCCCCGGGAAGTGCTTGGCGGTGGCGGCGACGGAGGACCGCTGGTACCCCGTGACCTGCGCGGCGACCAGCCCGGCGACGGCCTTCGGGTCGGCGCCGAACGACCGTACGCCGATCACCGGGTTGGCGGGGTTGACGTTCACGTCGGCCACCGGCGCGTAGTCCTGGCGGATCCCGAGGGCGCGCAGCTCGGCGCCGCTGACCCGGCCGGCGGTACGCGCGTCGGTGCGGGAGCCGTTCGCGCCGAGGGCCATGGCCCCGGGCAGGAGAGTGGCGGGTCTGCCGACGCGGGCGACGATCCCGTGCTCCTGGTCGGTGGAGATGAGCACCGGCAGACCGCGGCTGAGCGAGAGGGAGGCCTTCTGGATGCCGTTGCTGAGGTCGGCGATCTGATGCGGGTCCCGGGTGTTGTGCGCCCAGGTGAAGTAGATGATCCCGCCGACCCGGTACCTGGCGACGAGCTCGGCAGCCGTCCGTACGCCGATCTCGGCGAGGTTGGCGTCGATGTCGGCCTGGTCGGGCGCGGTGGCGGAGTGCCCGTAGACCCGCATGACGAACAGCTGGCCGACCTTCTCCTCCAGGGTCATGCCGGAGACGATCCGGCGCAGGCGCGCGTCACCGTCGTACGAGTGCGCCTCACCCCCGAGGGCGAGCGCGGCGCCGGTGCCTGCGGTCGCGGCGAGGAGGGCGCGTCTGGAAGGGCGGGTACTGATCCCGTTCTGCTCAGCTGGGTCGCGCACGAAGGCGCTCCTTCCCTCGTGAAGGAAACTTCCGAGAAGTCACGAATAACCGGGAAGTTTCTTCCAGTCAAGGGTGCGCACCATAACGAGAGATGGCCGAATGCCCCCGGAAAGAGGGCCGTCACCGGCGCATCGGAGGGGGGCGCGCCGGTGACGGCGGGCTGCCGGCCGCAGGCGGTTCGGAGAGGGTGCGTCAGCGTTCGCAGCCAGCAGCGAGGCCGACACCGCACAGCGGTGACTCATCCGGCAGTCGTGTCGGTTGGACGGGGCGGGCCGGTGACGGGTTCCCGGATCGTGACCGATTCCGCGAAGTCGGTACGGGGGTGGGCGGTGGGGCGGGTGTGAGCCCTGGGGCGCCCCCCGGGACCCTCGCCCCCGCATACCCGCACGTCCGCGCCCCGACACGCGGAATCGCGTCAACTATCTTATTTTCCAGGCCAGTTGCGGGAGGATCCCGGTATTGCCCTGCGTCTCCCAAGACAGCCGCGCCTGTCGGGAGACCGGCCAGGGGGAAGCCGAGACACAGGAGGCAGGAGATGGCCACGAAGTCAGGACCCCAGCGATACCCCGGCGCCAGCCGGGCGAACTGGTACCAGGACGATCACCCGGGCGACCCGATGCAGGTCAACGTCCTTGTCCTGCACACCACCGAGGGACGCACCCTGCCCACGTACAGCGGTGGCTCGATGGCGCCCAACCTGACGGCGGTGCCGGACCTCACCGCGAAGAAGCTGAAGTGGTACCAGCACTTCGACATAGAGACCTCGTCCCGGGCCCTCGCCAACCAGCGGGGCGGCGTCGAGACCAACACGCTCAACGTCACCCAGGTCGAACTGGTCGGCACCTGCGACCCCAGGACCCACAAGAAGTGGACGGCGGCGGGCGACGCGCACATCTACTGGCCCGACGCCCCCGACTGGGCACTCAGGTCGGTCGCGCGGTTCCTCGCCTGGATGCACGAGGAGCACGGCGTGCCGCTGGCCGGCCCGAAGTCCTGGCCGGCCTACCCGACCTCGTACGGCGACGGCGGCGGCCAGCGGATGTCGTTCACCGACTGGAAGGCGTTCAAGGGCGTGTGCGGCCACATGCACGTCCCGGAGAACGACCACGGCGACCCCGGCGCGATCGACTTCTCCACGCTCGTCAAGTACGCCAAGGCCGAACTGGACGTGGACGACTCCGCCGACGAGCACACCCCGCCGCAGAGCACACCCAAGCCGAGGGTCCCCGCGTACCCGGGCCGCAAGTACTTCAAGGAGGGCGCCGTCAACCCACACGTCCTCAAGCTCGGCAAGCAGCTCGTCAAGCGGGGCTTCGGCGACCACTACAAGGTCGGCCCGAGCCGCAGCTGGGGGGAGAGCGACCGCCTCAACGTCCGGGACTTCCAGAAGTCCCGCAAGGAACTGCGCGGCGACGCGGACGGCTACCCGGGCCCACTGACCTGGCGCCTACTGTTCACGTGACCTCATCGGGGGGCCGCTGCCGCAGGCAGCGCCCCCTAAGGGGCGCGAGGAACTGCGCGACAAGCCACAACGAACCCGCAGCCCCCGATAACCCCTGGCCCCACCTCCGGCGGAAACCGCACCGTTCATGGTCCATTTCGCGGACGTTCCGACGCCCGGGCCGCGAGCCGGGCGAGCATAGGGCCATGGCCGTCGTAGAGATTCCCGGTTCCAAGTCCATCACCGCGCGCGCCCTCTTCCTCGCCGCGGCAGCCGACGGGGTCACCACCCTCGTACGCCCCCTGCGCTCGGACGACTCGGAGGGCTTCGCCGAGGGACTGGTCGGCCTCGGCTACCGGGTCGGACGGACCCCCGGCGCCTGGCAGATCGACGGCCGCCCCCAGGGCCCGGCGGCCACCGAGGCCGACATCCACTGCCGCGACGGCGCCACGACCGCCCGCTTCCTGCCGACCCTCGCCGCCGCCGGTCACGGCACGTACCGCTTCGACGCCTCCCCCCAGATGCGCCGCCGCCCCCTCGCCCCCCTCACCCGCGCCCTGCGCGAGCTGGGCGTGGACCTGCGGCACGAGGAGGCGGAGGGGCACCACCCGCTGACCGTCGAGGCGGCGGGCGTGGAGGGCGGAAACGTCACCCTCGACGCCGGGCAGTCCTCCCAGTACCTCACCGCGCTGCTCCTGCTGGGCCCCCTGACCCGCAAGGGCCTGCGCATCCAGGTGACCGACCTCGTCTCGGCCCCCTACGTGGACATCACCATCGCGATGATGCGGGAGTTCGGGGCGGAGGTACGCAAGGACGGCGACGTCTTCGTGGTCCGGCCCGGCGGCTACCGGGCCACCACCTACGCCATCGAGCCGGACGCCTCGACCGCCTCCTACTTCTTCGCGGCGGCGGCCCTCACCGGCGGCGAGGTGACGGTCCCGGGCCTCGGCACCGGCGCGCTCCAGGGCGACCTGGCCTTCGTCGACGTACTGCGCCGGATGGGCGCCCGGGTGGAGATCGCCGAAGACCGCACGACGGTCGCCGGAACCGGTGAACTCCGGGGCCTGACGGTCAACATGAGGGACATCTCCGACACCATGCCCACCCTGGCGGCGCTCGCCCCCTTCGCCTCCGGCCCCGTACGCATCGAGGACGTGGCCAACACCCGCGTGAAGGAGTGCGACCGCCTGGACGCCTGCGCGGAGAACCTCCGACGGCTGGGGGTACGGGTGGAGACCGGGCCCGACTGGATCGAGATCCACCCCGGCGCGGCCCCGGTGCCGGGCACGGACATCAAGTCGTACGGCGACCACCGCATCGTCATGTCCTTCGCGGTGACCGGCCTGCGCGCACCCGGGATCACCTTCGACGACCCGGGGTGCGTGCGCAAGACGTTCCCCGGGTTCCACGAGGCGTTCGGAGAGCTGAGGGAACTGCTTCGCTAGGCCGACTCGTTGAGCAGCCGGGCGAGGTGCTCGCGGCCGGCGCTCAGCAGACCCTCCAGGGGGGCGGCGGCCTCGTACCACCGCTTCTCGTACTCCCAGCACAGCCAGCCGTCCCAGCTGTGCCGGGTGAGGACCTCGACGCACTCGGCGAGCGGCAGAACGCCGGCGCCCAGTGCGACCGGGGTGGTGTCCTCGGCCGAGGCGATGTCCTTGACCTGCACGTATCCCAGGTGCGGGGCGAGGGCCAGATAGCTGTCCGTCGGATCCTCGCCGCCGAGCCAGGTGTGCATGACGTCCCACAACGCGCCCGCCTGACGGTGACCGACCGGGCCCAGGACGCGGATCGCGTCGGCGCCGGTGCGGTGCGAGTCGTGGGTCTCCAGCAGGATGCGTACGCCGACGTCGGCCGCGTACTCGGCGGCGCTGCCGAGCCTCCGGGCCGCCGCCGCGTCGGCCTCCTCGGGGCTCTGGTCGGTGCCGCCGCCGGGGAAGACGCGAACGAAGGGGGACCCGAGGTCGCGGGCCAGGTCGAGAAGCGCGCGGAGTTCGGTGAGCACGGGCTCGTCGTCGCCGGGGGCCGCGACACGCACGTACCCGGCGAGACCGAGGAGCTCGACGCCGGACGCCTTGAACTCGGCGGCCACGTCGGCCCGTTCGGCGAGGCCGAGACCGAGGTGGACGGGTTCTTCGGGGTGCGTGCGCAGTTCGACGCCGTGGTAGCCGTGGGTGGTCGCGAGCCGCAGGACCTCGGAGAGGGGGAGACCGGGCACGCCGAGGGTGGAGAACGCCAGTTTCATATGAGGGACCCTATCCGTCACTCCACTTTTCAGTCGTGGTGTGGAGGTCCAGTCGCCAGTCCTGGCCGACCAGGTCCCGGCCGAAGGAGCGGTGGGGCTTCTCGGCGGCGAGGACGAAGCCATGCCGCTGGTAGATACGCCGGGCGGCGCCGAGCACCTCGTTGGTCCACAGGACGAGGTCGCGGTAGCCGACCTCGCGCGCGAAGCCGATGACGGCGGCGACGAGCCGGTCACCGATCCCGAGCCCGCGTGCCTCCGGCTCGACGAGCAGCAGCCGCAGCCGGGCCGTCCCCGGCGCCTCGTCCCGTACGCACATCACGCACCCGACCGGCCGCTCGTCCAGCTCGGCGATCCACACCCGCTCCAGATGCGGGTCGTGATCCTCCGCGAAGTCGGCGACGATCCTCGCCACCAGCCCCTCGTAGTCGGTGTTGAAGCCGTACTCGGCCGCGTAGAGAGCCGCGTTGCGCTGCACGATCCAGCCGAGATCACCCGGGACGGGCTCACGCAGCACGACGTCCTCGCGGCGCGGGGCCCGGCGGTCGGAGAGGAGCGAACGGACCGTGCGCAGGGCCTCCGCGAGCCGGGGCCGGTCGGCGGCGGGCACACCGGCGAGCAGCGAGGAGATGGCCTCCGTGGACCGCTCGTTCAACAGCCCGGCGGTCTCCCGCCCGGCCCCGGTGAGCGTGACCCGCCGCCGCCGCGGATCCCGCTCGGAGGGCGCCCGCTCGATCAGCCCGTCCTGCTCGAACTTGTTGAGGATGCGGCTCAAGTACCCGGCGTCCAGGCTGAGTTCGGCACGGATGTCGACGGCGTCGGTACGGGCGGAGTGGGCCAGCTCGTAGAGGACGCGGGCCTCGGTGAGGGTGTAGGGGGCGTAGAGGTGGGTGCCGTAGTCGAGGGCGCCGATGACGTTCGTGTAGAAGCGGTTGAAGGAACGGATGTCCTGGACGCTCATGGAACGGACCACCTCGTGGACGACTGCGACGCGGACTGCGGACTGCGGACTGCGAGCTGCGGACAGTTGACTCAGTCAGAGATACCGCTGCGTCGAGGGTAGGCCCGGGTGGCGGGTTCCTCAAGGCCGCACGACGGGGCCGTGCCCCGGCCGGTTGCCCGACCCCCGTGGGGGGTGGGGTCGGGCAACCGGGGCGACCGCCGTGGTCAGGGCTTGACGTAGAACTGGCTGATGGTGCGGTTCTTGGTCTGGAACACGTTGTCCGCGCGCAGCATGCTGTTGCAGACGTCGTCCCCGTGTTTGGAGTCGAGGACGTCCTGGGAGAAGTACTCGCAGGTCACGTTCTGCAGCCGCTGCCGAGCGCCCCACTTCACGCCGAGGCGCACGGTCTCCTGCGGGGGGTTCCCGACGCGGTCGGTTCTGTTGATGGCGACGTCGCAGGAGACGCCGTCACTCTTGGGCACCTCGATCACCCGGGACCAGGTGACTTCCCGCTGGCCGTTGTCGTAGTAGCCCGTCCAGTAGTTGCCGCAGATGCGGGATCCCGACTGGGCCTCGGCCGTGCCCGGGACCGCGATCGCGAACAGCGCTCCTGCGGCCAGGGCGGCGGCCGCCATCGTCGCCGTGCGCCGCTTCTTCATACCCTTCACCTTCACGCCTACCTCCTTGACTCGAAATGGCTCTTGAAGACCTTTGAGTGAACTGCGGTGTCACATACGGCCGTTGACGGCGTAGCCGACCCTTTCCTTCTCGAAGACATTCCGGGTCCAGTTGCCGAACCGGACGCTTCCGTCCCATTCGTAGGTGGTGCCGCCCTGGCAGCCGCGGTTCGTCCTGACCCAGCCGCCGGAGAAGTCGCCCTGGGTCCAGCGGCGGACCGCGATCTGGATGGGCTGGGCCACGTCACCGCCGTTGAGGTGCACGGTCCAGGTGAAGTTGGTGCTGATCTCGGTGTTCTTCTGGTAGCCGCCGACCAGCGGAAGCACGACGTTGTACCACTTCTTGGAGGGCGAGCTGGCGTTACCGAGATCGGTGCCGCCGCCGACCGCCCAGCCGGTGTTCGTCGTCTTGGACTTCGACCACGCGTAGTCGCAGGTCCGTCCCCGGGGGCACTGGAACTCGGTGCCGCGCCATACCCAGTCGTCCCAGGTGTTGCCGGCGCGCTGTCGGGTTATCGAGCGGGTGACCTGTCCGCCGCCGGTGCCGGGGACGATCTGGGCGCCGTCGGAATAGCTCTGGCTGAAGCACTGGCTGGCGGCACTGGCGGTGCCCTCGGTCGTGGCCACCGTGGCTACGGCGAGCGCCCCGCACATCAGCAGGCGATGCCACATCACTTTACCGGGCATAATCGTTTCCTTTCCTGGAGGATGATTTACCGCGTGAAGGTCGAACGGGCCGGGATACGAGTCCCGATATGATTCGGGATACGGGATACGGGTCGGTCACATACGGCCGTTTACGGCGTAGCCGACCCTTTCCTTCTCGAAGACGTTCCGGGTCCAGTCGCCGAACCGGAGATTTCCGTCCCATTCGTAGGTGGTGCCGCCCTGGCAGCCGCGGTTCGTCCTGACCCAGCCGCCGGAGAAGTCGCCCTGGGTCCAGCGGCGGACCGCGATCTGAATGGGCTGCGCCACGTCACCGCCATTGAGATGCACGGTCCACGTGAAAGAGGTCCTGATCACGGTGGTCTTCTGATAGCCCACGACCAGTGGGATCAGGGCGTTGTACCACTTGCCGGACGGTGAACTGGTATTACCCAGATTGGTGCCGCCGCCGACCGCCCAGCCGGAGGTGGTCGTCCTCGATTTCTCCCACGCGTATTCGCAGGTCCGTCCCCGGGGGCACTGGAATTCGGTGCCGCGCCATACCCAGTCGTCCCAGGTGTTGCCGGCGCGCTGTCGGGTTATCGAGCGGGTGACCTGTCCGCCGCCGGTGCCGGGGACGATCTGGGCGCCGTCGGAATAGCTCTGGCTGAAGCACTGACTGGCGGCACTGGCGGTGCCCTCGGTCGTGGCCAGCGTCGCGACGGCGAGGGCTCCGCACATCAGGACGCGATGCCACCATGCTGATCTGCGCATGGTCAGTACACCTGCGACCACTCGACGGGCGTGCGGCCCGCCACCTGGCCGATGAGGTCGACGCGGTTCATGTTGAGGCAGGGGTCGTTCCCGTACTTGTCGTTGAACAGGTCGCCGGCGTCCTCGCAGGTCCAGGACCGTATGGGCTGCCGCGGGTTCCACGTCACCGTGCCGTTGTAGCCCGGCAGGCTCCGGCCGTTGATGCTGTTGGTCTTGTCGATGACGCGAAGGCAGATACCGAAGTCGACCTTGGGTACCTCCAGGACCTTGGCAATGATCCCGACCGTCTTCCCGTTGGCCCGGGCTTCCCAGTAGTTCCCGCAGATACGGGAGCCCGACTGGGCGTTCGCCGTTCCGGGCACCGAGACGGTGGTGGCCGCCGCGGCTGTGATCACGAGAGCGGCCAGGACCGCTTTGCGGTTGAACGGGAGTGTGATCGCCACTGTGTCTCCTGACTGTCCACGAAAACGGAACTCCAGCGAGATCCGAATTCAGTGGGTGGGGGGTGGTCGCCATAAATATGAAGGCGCCCGGAGGTGAAGTCAATACGCCGAGAACCTTTTGGGGGCAACTTCTTGAAACTTTTAGTTCATTCTGTTTTCGGGCAGCCGAAAGCGCCCCTTCAACGCTCGCAGGAAATATGAGAGGGCGAGGAAAAAGGGTCGCGAAAAGAATTGAAAGACGAGAACGTCAGTCAAGTGGGAAATGGGGGGTGAGAGTGGATGCTATGAGTCTCCATAAGAAGGTGTGGGGTCTTTGGAGGTGGTTCCGTATGCGCACGGAAGGGCGACAGTGGAGGAAGCGCGGCATCGAGGCAGGGCGGCACTTTTAGTGCGCCCCGCCGAAGGCATCGCGTCCCGTTTTCATACGAAGAAGCCGCAAGGGACTGGTCAAGACCCGTGGGGGAGGACTTCTTCGCGATAATGCGGCTCTGGTTCAGCGCTGATCATGCAGCCGCGCGGCACGGCCGTCAAGATCAGGCGCGAAAGGACTCAATGAACGAAAGGCTACCGAGGAGTCACCACGTAATTACTGAACCGTACGGTAACTAAATGTGGGAGGAGGGGAGTTGATGGCCGATAATCTCATGGTCCGGCGGAGCGTTCGGGTGTAGAACCCGGGCGGCGTGCGTGTCCGACGCTTCGGCCATAGCACGCGACCGTGTCCACGCGGGACGTTTGTGGAGCAGGTGGCGAAAAGCCGCGTAACGAACTGGTCGACAGAGAATGATGAGGGGAAGTTCACGCGCGGCTGTCGCCGCGGCGGCTGGGGGGAGCGCACGGTGGCTCGTGCTGTTGGGATCGATCTTGGTACGACGCATTCTGTGGTGAGTGTTCTCGAAGGTGGTGAGCCGACGGTCATCACCAACGCGGAGGGTGACAGGTCCACGCCGTCCGTCGTCGCCTTCACGAAGGACGGTGAGGTGCTGGTCGGTGAGGCGGCCAAACGGCAGGCGGTGACCAACGCGGACCGCACCGTCTGTTCGGTCAAGCGCCACATGGGCACCGACTGGAAGTTGGGCATCGACGGCAGGGACTACACACCGCAGCAGATCAGCGCGTTCATCCTGCAGAAGCTGAAACGGGACGCCGAGTCGTACCTGGGTGAGCGGGTCACGGATGCGGTGATCACCGTCCCGGCGTACTTCAACCACTCCGAGCGGCAGGCCACCCAGGAGGCCGGACGGATCGCGGGGCTGAACGTCCTGCGGATCATCAGCGAGCCGACCTCCGCCGCTCTCGCCTACGGCATCGACAAGGACGACGAGACAGTCATCGTCGTCCACTTCGGCGGCGGCACCTTCGACGTGTCGCTGCTGGAGATCGGCGACGGCGTGGTGGAGGTGAAAGCCACCAGTGGCGACAACCAACTCGGCGGTGACGACTGGGATCAGCGCATCGTCGACCATATGGTCAAGCGGTTCGCCGACGACCACGGTGTTGATCTCGCTGAGGACAGGACAGCGCTCAGGCGCCTGCGCGAGGCCGCGCAGAGGGCGAAGGCAGAGCTCTCCTCGACCACCGAGACCATGATCGACCTGCCCTACATCGCGGCCTCCGCCACGGGCCCGCTGCACCTGCGGGAGAGGCTCACCCGGGACGGGTTCCAACAGCTCACCGCCGATCTGCTGGAGCGCTGCAAGGTGCCGTTCCACAACGTCATCAAGGACGCCGGCATCAGCCTCGACGAGATCAACCACGTCATCCTCGTCGGAGGCTCGACACGCATGCCCGCGGTCATCGAGCTGGTCGACCAACTGACCGGCGACAAAGAGCGCCACCGCGTCCGCTCGGACGACCCGGTCGCCGCCGGCGCAGCCATTCAGGCCGGCATCTACAAGGGTGAGATCAGGGACCTCCTGCTGCTCGACGTCACCCCACTGTCTCTCGGCGTCGAGTCCAAGGGCGGCATCATGGCCAAGGTCATCGAGCGCAACACCACGATCCCGACCAAGCGCTCCGAGATCTTCTCGACAGTACGGGACAACCAGGCGGTGCTGGAGATCAAGGTCTACGAGGGCGAGCGCGAGATCGCGGCGTACAACAAGATGCTCGCCACGCTCGAACTGACCGGTCTGCCTCCGGTGAACGCCGGCGAGCCGCAGATCGAGGTCGCCTTCGACATCGACGCGAACGGCATCATGCACGTCTCCGCCAGGGACCTGGGTACCGGCAAGGAGCAACGCGTGACGGTCACCGGCGGATCAGTCCTGCCAGAGGCAGACCTCGAACGCATGGTGGGTGAGGCCGAGCGGTACGAGGAGCGGGAACGTCGGCGTCGTGAATCCGCAGAAGTGCGCGACGAGGCCAATCGACTCCTCAACGCCACCGAGAAGGATTTCCGGGACCTTGCGGACACGGTGTCGGACGGCATCAGGACCGAGGTCGGGGCCGTGGTCGGCGAGCTCCAAGAAGCCCTCAGGAACGGGGACGACGCGGCCGTCCGGGTGGCAGTTGAGAAGGTTGCCGTCGCGCGGCAGAGACTTCACCGGTGAGCTTCCCGAGGCTGCTCGGACCGTTGAGTACTCCACCGACAGCTTTGGACTCGGACCAGGACCGGTCGGCCGCGGTCCGATCAAGCTCTTGATCGGCTCGCGGGGCAGCCCGCCGGGGACAGGTAGGGCGATGAGCAGGGGCCCGGGTCCACCGGACAGTCCGCCGGCGACATCACCCGCTCACACCACCGACAGACCAGGTCGGCTCGCGCACCGACCGCGTTGAGGCGCCGTGCCGCGTCGGCTGCGGCTGTGAACGACGTCCGATCGACAACCGTCGTCGGTGCGGCCTCAAGCAGCTGCTTGCTTCGCCACGCGCTCAGCCCGGTCACCGACCGAACCGTCAGCACAAGGTCGAGTCCATCGCCGCCGCTTGAGGTCAACAGCACGTCGAACTCTGGATCTTCCACAATTCCCCCAGCGAAAGCAGGCAGAGTCGAGCTCAGCCGCGTACCGGATCTTCGGAGACAGACAGCGGCTGTGCGATTTCGGGGACCAGCGCGCGGACCGAGGGCGTGGCGACCATGGCGAGGGCGGCGAGGAGGACGAGCTCGGCGGCCGCACAGCGGGTGCCATGGCAGCAGGCATGCGCATCATCGTCGGGACTTCGCAGCGCGCCCGCAACGGGTTTCACGACCGGGCCAAGTCTGCCGAGGCCGCCCGCCGGAGGGTGAGGTCGTCCCGAGGACGGCCGAGACTCAGGCCCAGAACTCGTTGCTGCTGTCGATGTCCTCGACGCACTCGTCGAGATCGGTGATCTTGTCCCCGACGATCCGGAAGACGAGGGCGCCGGTCTCGTCGATCGACCTGCCCTGACGCTCGGCGGTGAAGCGGTGCGTGGAAACCGCGTGTCCCCGCCCGTCGACGAGGACGTTCAGCGGCACGACGCGCACGGTCCCGTTCGTCTCCTCGCCGATCCGGCGGTACATGTCGATGATCGCGTCCTGCCCCTTGAAGTCCCCGGAAAGCGAGTGACTGCCGGGAACGTGATGCGCGGCGTCCCCCGCCAGCAGGGTGCGCATGGTGTCCATGTCACCGCGCGAGAACGCGTCGTAGCCCTTGCGTACGAGGGCTGCGTGCGGGTGCTCAGTCATGATGATCGCCACCTTTCGGAGGTACGGGCGATGTTCGACCGACGGGAACCATTGTCCTCGGGGTCGGGGCGGTACGCAGGTCAGGGGCTGGGCGCTCGGGCCCCCGCCGTTCTACCTGCTCCATCCTCAGCGGTTGCGCCCTATAGCGCCCCGACTGGCTCTGTACGGAGAACCGGTCGAGGCGTCGGACCCGTCCTGGGCGGGGCCACCAGAGCGGGAGCCATGACGGGCGCCCAGACGGCCGCCGTGGGTTACGCGTGGCCCACGACAGGCCCATGACTGGGCGACGTTTGGACGGGCTTGCGGCAGTCCGGCGGGTTCGCGGGCGCCGGGTGGCCGTCGAGGGCGCGACACAGGGCCGCATGCAGATGCTCGGCCTCAGCCGGTGAGAGCGACAGCTCAGTGTCCGTCGCGTGCTCCCCGTTGCGGGACAGGCTCAGGGGAAGCACCAGACGGTCGTCGTCGGTGCGGTGGAGGGGGCGTCCCGGTGTCCGCTTGATCTCCCAGTTCATGACGTCCTCCCGATCCGCGTGAGGCGGTACACGCCCCACAACTCCCGTCCGTCCTCACACCCGTCCTGTGCCCTGCTGACACGCTTGCAGCCGACAGCGCACTTGCGCGCGTGCTCGAACCACAGCCGGTAGGTACGCAGCATGTCGTCCTCGACCTTCTTCACGATGGCCCCGACTGTTTCGTCGTTCATCGGTGTACCCCCGTCAACTCTCCTGCGTGCAGGGCATGTTGTTGTTGGACGGGCGGGAAGACGTAGGTGGGCACGGGAGGGTGTGATTCGCCCTGGAAGCGCCGCGCGGCGCGTTGGGCGCGGTGCAGCCGCCCGAGCGCCAAATAGGCGCTCATCATGGCGCTCGAGATCGGTGCCACCTGTTCGTGCGCAGGCTGATCGGGGTAGGTGCGTGCGCTGCGGGTGCGACTGTCCTCGTCGGTCGGACGGGTCCCGAACAGTAAAGCTCTCAACCATTCAAATGCTTGTGATACGAAGGCCATTGTCGGCGCTCCTTGTCAGCGTTGGCCATGCCCCCGGCCGTCCCAAGCGGTGCGGGGGTCCTTGCTGCTCTAGGCAACCGCACGGTTACGCACAGCGGTACCGTGAGAGCGGCAGCAGGATTTAAGAGCTTTAAGTGCCACGCCAGCACGAGGAGTTGAGGGCCAGTGAATACGCCGGAACCGAACACCGCTCTAGAGCGGCTGTACCGCGAGTCCGGCTGGACCCTGCGCCAGTTCGCCCAGGACGTGAACCGCGTGGGCACGGAACGGGGAACGCCCCTCAACTACCGGGCACCGTCCGTGCACCAGTGGCTCAAGGGGCACATGCCGAAGGAGACTGTACGGCTGAGCTTGTTCCGCTTTGACGGACACCATTGGTGTGGTGGTCAGGCTGCGTGTGCGGTCTCGTATTCGGCGGGACTGCGGTAGCCGAGGCTGCTGTGC
>NZ_JARAZV010000022.1:0-168430 GCF_033795085.1 Streptomyces sp. AK08-02 | reverse complement strand
CACAGCACGGCACTTCCACGCACACCTGCGTACAAGCCGAATAGTGCTCACCTGCGAAAACGCAGATGACGGCCCCCGAGCGAGCACACGTACTATGTGGTGGCTGGGGCCACGCCGGTCCTGGTGCACAATTGCGGTGGCGCGAACGGTGGGAAATACGGAGACCTGCAACCTGCGGGGGCAGGAAACGAGATCAATCACATCCCTGCCAATTCGTCCAGCCCTCTCAGCAAGTACAGCGGGCCGTCGATTCGGATGGATTATGCCGACCATCGTGCCGTTTAAAGCACCGGATCCTCTCTTGAGTCGCAGGCGTGGCGCATGAGGCAGAAGGAGCTGATAGATGGTGGCGATTTCCGGGGTGCCATACAGATGGACGTGGACGATATTCGGTCCCGGTTCGGCAGTAAGTACGACGAGGCGATCACGGAAATGTGGATGAGTCTCAGTCAGAACAAAGCCCTTCGGAAGTGGGCTTCAGGGCAAAACCCGTAATCGGGAAATTGCACGGAACGAAATGGGACTAGCGTGTCGTCAGACTGGAAAGTAGAGATTGTGGAGTGCGGTGACCTCGTGCAAGACGATGACGAGGTCACCCCGCAGGGCGAGGCTGAGCGTCGCTGGAATCGATATGTCGAGTTGGCAGATTCAGTGACTGGAAATGAAGGGCCCTCTGGTGTTGCCGCGATCGTTTCTTCCCTGAAGGCTGAGGAGGATTATGGGGCCTACCAGGCGGCGCATGCAGCTCTGAGTCGCTTCCCCCGCTCGGACCTTGGTCGGGGAGTGTCCGATGCGGCCAGGGAACTTCTTTCCATTCCTCGGGATGGGAGTGGGAATATCCTGCTAATCCTGACTCAAGCTGGTCCTGCGGCAGTGAATGCCTTTAATGAAGCTATTCAGGCCGCCAATCCGGACGTACGGGTCTCAGTTCGCGAACTCGTGGAGTTCCACGAATCCGAGGAGTGGCTCTCTGAAGGCGGCGCTCGGAACGTTCTTCTGATGCCACGGGCATACTGAACTTGAATGGGTGATGTCGGGGAACGGTGAGCGTGGTGGAACCCCGAACCGCTCCGTGTATGGCTGTTGCGTCAAGATGACCGCATGACCGAGAGCGGAGCGGATCTGCTGGCGTTGCTGCGCGGGCTCGATGATCCGGAGTGGCTGGAGTGGCCGCAGCACTACAACCGTGCCGAGGCCGCAGCCCTGTTCAGCGGGCTGGTGAGCCGACTTGAAGGTGACTTCGCAGCTCGGTGCACGGCTGAGCAGGACACTCAGGAGTCCAGCGAGTACGGACGTGTTGTCGTGTCGGCGGACGCGACCGTATGCGGAACCCGGATCGTGGTGTGTGTGAGCAAGTTCGGCTCATTGGCTCTGGTCTGCGCGGACAACCCGGGCGCCTTCTTCGGGACGGAGGATGCCCAGGCTGAGGGCGCACTGGACGGTGTCGACCTTGCCAGGGTGAATCACGCGTTGGTCGAGCTCGGCTACGTGGTGGTCGCAGAGGAAGTGTTGGAGCGCGACTACGACGGGCCGAGCCGACTGCCCTCGCACGTTCAGCGGCCCAGCTGGTGGCATCGCTTCTTCGGCATCTTCTGACGATTACGACTACAGGGTCAGGCCGGTGCCGGCGAGGCAGCCGTCGATCACCTCCGGTTGGTACTGCAACGTCTTGAGCTTGCGCTTCACAGCGCGGGTGACCTGGCCGAGGTCCGCGGCGGCGAGGTTGCCGATGTCGCGTTTGACCAGGGACCAGATGCTCTCCTGCGGGTTGAGGTCGGGTGCGTAGGTCGGTAGCTGGAACACGGTGAGCCAGTCGGTGTTCGCCCCGTAGAACTCCCGCAGTGGCGCGACCAGGTGCATGCGCAGGTTGTCCCACACCAGAACGATCGGTCCGCCGAGCTGTGTACGGGCGCGGATGACCAGGTTGCGATAGTCCTTCCAGCCGAAGCCCTTCGGTTCCTCCTTGCGGCCCCGGTACTCGCGGATCGCGTAGATCAGACGGGACCGCTCACCAGCCTTGTAGCAGGTCATGCCCGCCATCGACACACGGCCCGATCCCCGTCCGCGCACCCGGATGACCGGCGTGCTGCCCCTGCGACCCCACGTCCTGGCGCGCGGCGGCGTCATCGACTGGCCGGCCTCGTCCTCGAAGACCACCCAGGCTCCGTTCGCCGCTGCGGTGCTCTTACCCGCGGCCACACCTCCCGCTTCCACAGCTCCACCGCGTCGTCGTCACGCTCGATCGCACGCCGGGCGGGCTGCTGCCACGACCAGCCATAGCGCCGCAGCAAACGCCATGTGCCCTCCACGGTGTACGAGACGTGGAACAGTCGGCCGATCATCGTCTTCACCCGAGCCAGGGTCCAACGCTGGTCGAACCACCCGTGTGCCAGCGGCCCACGCTCCAACTCCCGCTCCAGCCTGGCCATTTGCGCGTCAGACAGCCGAGGTCGACCAGGTGACCCCTTGGACGCCACCCCGGCGTGGCCGCTCACGCCACTGGCGTCGCCAGCGTTCCACCGACCGCTCCGAGACCCGCAACGCGGCAGCGACCTCCCGGCTCTTCGTCCCACTCTCGAAGCAAGCAACAGCCTGGAGCCGGACCCGCTCCCGTGCGTCCCTCTCGGCGTCAGTCAAGCCGCCACCCTGCGGATATCTCACCTCGCCAGGACTACCGAGGCCACCTGTGCGCTGTCCGGCGAACAGCCCGACATCACCCGATCAAGTTCAGTACCGATCCCGCCCGGCCGTTTAACCTTTGCAAGAGCCGAGCGGCCGTGAGGGCCGGAGGTACGTGCACTCCGGCCCCGTGCGTGGCCTTTCAGTGCGGATCATGAGGCTGTTGGGGCGGTAGTGCGGGTGCGAGCGTGACGTTCATCCGGTGAGGTTAGAAGGCTTGATGTTGACCTCGGCCCAGACTGTCAAGCCTGTGTTCGTCTGCCGTTTTCCCCGCCGGGCTGCCAGTACGTCTGTGATCAGCAGCCCGCGTCCTCGCTCCTTCTCCTGCCCCAGTCTCGTCGGCGCGGGCACCGCTGGCTCGTACCCTTCCCCTTCGTCGGTCACGCTGACCGTAGCCGTTTCAGCGGTTACGGTCGGCGTGACTGTGACGGTACGGCTGTCGCTGTGTTCCAAGGCGTTGGCCACCAACTCCCCGGTGATCGTTTCCAGATCGTCCACCGCACCCGAAGGGAGATTCTGGAACTCGGCCATGTTCCTCACGCAGCGCCGTGCGACTCGGGCGGAGGCGAGGTCCGCACCCGGGAGCGCAAGCGCGGCGAGCGCTTGGATGCCGGCCGAGGTGTGTGCGAGTAACCCTTCATGGATGTCTGTGTCGTACTGAGGAGTGAGGTACCCGACAGCTCCGAGGCGAGCCCCCCGGCACTCGGCAATGAGCAGTACGTCTCTCAGTGCTTCGGTCAACTGGGCTGTCAACGCGCCGAGTTCGCTGATCGACAACTCTGGGGCTGCGATCATCTCCTGTGCGCGACCGAGGAGCCTGTCCGCGAGGGCGAGTTGTACGGCCTCGACCCGGTCGGCGATCCGGGCAACAGGGCCGTCGCCGCCCGAGACGAGGAGACTCGGTTGGCCGTTGGCGCCGGTCCAGGGCAGCAGGCGTACGTGGTCCACGACATGGTCCGTCATGCTGCCCCCAATTGGCTGTGGATGCCTTGA
Source organism: Streptomyces sp. AK08-02 (assembly GCF_033795085.1). Lineage (NCBI taxonomy): Bacteria > Bacillati > Actinomycetota > Actinomycetes > Kitasatosporales > Streptomycetaceae > Streptomyces > Streptomyces sp. AK08-02. Next base: position 164,758 of record NZ_JARAZV010000022.1, on the reverse strand, counting down.
GGGTCAGGGACGACGCCGTACGTGGTGTGCCCGAGGGCGTCGAGGCCCAGGCACTGGAGATGGGCCCTCTCGTCACACTCGTACGTGGCGAGGTAGGGGCGGACGATGGGCTCGTACCAGGCTCGGGCGGTCCCAGCGATCGAGGTCCGGGGCCGGGGAATCTGAAGCACCTGCGGTGGACTCGGTCGCGGCAGGCAAACCGCACGGTGGCGCCCCGCTGGCGCGAGAAATGCCTGCGCCCAGGCGGTGAGTTTCCTGATCAGTCGTCGCATGGCGGCTCCTGTGACGTGGGTGGCCGGACGGCACACGGGGAGCGCAGGGACGTTCCACGCATGGCTTGGAGTGTGACACCGATCGTCTCGCTATGAGAATCTCATGGAGGATATCTCGTGAAATTCATCCGTGTGAGTGACCCGACTCCGTGCCTGCGCATGTGAGCGTGGTTGATGACCGGCAGTGGCGCCTCGACAATGGCGCGGACACATAGTGAGAGGACTTCCGTGGGACCGACCACCAGGCGTCGCCAACTCGGCGCCGAGCTCAAGCGGTTGAGGGACCTCGAGGGACTCACCTTGGAGGTGGCCGGCGAGGCGGCCGGAGTTTCCCGGGCAACCCTGAACCGGTACGAGTCCAACCGAGGGCCGGTGAAGTGGCTGGTGGTGGACGCGCTCTGCCGTGCCTACGGCACCACGGACGAAGAACGCGCCGCACTCGTGTCGATGGCCAAGAGCGCCAAGGTGCAAGGTTGGTGGAAGAGTTACAACGACGCGATCCCCGGCTGGATCACACCGCTGCTCACGCTTGAGGACGAGGCGGTCGAAGAGTGTCACTGGGCCAACACCTACGTGCCTGGGCTACTGCAAACCCCTGATTACGCGACCGCTGTGATCCAGGCTGCCGAAGTGCGCGCCGAGGCTGAGCTGATCGAACGGATGGTGTCCGTCCGGATGAAGCGGCAGGAGGTCCTCAAGAGGGAGGCTCCGCCTCACGTCTGGGCCATCATGGACGAAGCTGTCGTCCGGCGCCGCGTTGGATCACCCAAGGTCATGGCAGAGCAGCTGGAGCACTTGCGTGCTGCGGCTACGACCCCGCATGTCACGCTGCAGATCCTGCCCTTCGCAGCCGGAGCCCACGCCGCCGAAAGCACCAGTTTCATCATCATCCGGGGTCCCGAGCCGTCGCTGGACGTCGTACACCTCAGCAACCTCAGCGGAGCCCTGTACCTGGAGAAGACGGCGGAGTTGGAGCGGCATAGGGTTGTCTTCGAGTATCTGCGGTCCCAGGCGCTGAGTACTTCGGACACGAGCAGCCTGCTTGCGGAGCTCACCAGAGAATTCACCGCCGCAGCGAGCAGGGAGCGATGATGCCACCGGCCCAGGAAACCAACAGCGACGTCCGCTGGTTCAAGTCCACGTACAGCGGTGGTTCCGGAAGCGACTGCGTTGAGGTCGCTTTCAGCGGCCAGGTCGCCTCGGTCCGTGACTCGAAGACTCCTCGGCGCGCCATGCTGATGATGCCGACCATTGCCTTCGCCGCCTTCATCGAGAACATGAAGGCAATACCGGACGGCATACGCGATGTGCAATGACCTCTGGGTTCACGATTGTGACTGACCAGCCGTCGCGTTGCAGAGGTTCTCTGACTGCCTCCGACGTCATGGATCACACGACAGGCGGAGCACGTCACGCCCCCGGTACCGTGACATCGACACCGTGAAAGGGAGCCGCAACCGCCATGACTACACACCCGGCAGACTCCGGCCCGTCTCATCTCCCGCCCATGCGTACCATCGGCGAACTCCGTGCCGCCCTCACCATGGGTTACGGTTTCCCCGGCGATGCCGACGACTTCGAGGCTGACCTGGCCCGCGAGATCAACCACTCCGACCCCGCCGACCTCACCGGAGTCGTCCGCCTGGTTGAGGAGTTCCGCGGCCGGATCGTTGCCCGCCAGGATCCCGAATTCGACACCGCTGTCGACTCGGCTATGGCGGAGATCCGAGCGGCCCGAGGGACTGACCGTTGACTGACGAACAGCGGCAGATCGTCGCCGAGATCACGCAAGAGGCCCGCACTCGCTGTGAGGCCATCGGCGAAGGGGTTCTCGCCGCCGTCGAGGAACTGTGCGCTGAACTGGAGAAAGCTCCGACGCTCGGTCGTCGGGCCCGCAGCGCCTCCAGTGACATACAGATCTATACGACCCGTCTCGAAGGCACGGCCACACGCCCGGCCCTCACCGTCACCTACGTCTACGACGCCCCGCCGCCCGAGCCCGGCCTGATCCGCATCGCGCTCGTGTCGCCCGTACGCTTCGCGGGAGGCAGCACCGGGTTCTGAACCTGCTGCCCCTGCGGGCGTAACGCATTGAACTCCTCCCGTTGCCCCTACAACAACCCCGCCCCCGCCAAGAACTTCCCCACCCGCTCGACCTCGTCCTCCGACAACGGGATCTGCGGATCGGCGGTCACCGGGCAGTCGATGACCCCTCGCAGATACAGCGCCGCCTTGAACGCCCCCAGCCCCGCCGAGCTGCCCCCCATCCGGACCGGATCCCCCGCCGCCACCATCCCGAACAGCATGCACAACCGTTCCTGCTCGGCCCGGGCCCGCCCCCAGTCGCCCGTACGGCAGAACCGGTCCAGCCGTACGTACCCGTGAGGGTCGACGTTCGCGAGCCCCGGTACCGCCCCGTCCGCCCCCATCGCCAGCGCCGAATCGACCAGCAGCTCGCTGCCCGTCAGGACGCTGAACCCGCTGATCCCGGGGTGTTCCCGTGCCCCCGTCACCACCGTCCGGAACGACGCCAGGTCGCCGCTGGAGTCCTTCAGCCCCGCCAGGACACCATCGGCGGCCAGCTCCAGAACCAACCCCGGGGGCAGTTTGCTGTGCACGGAGGCCGGGAGGTCGTACGCCACCACCGGGACCGTGCTGCCCGAGGCCACCAGACGGAAGTGGCGGGCGATCTCCGAGGGGTGGGTGCGGGTGTAGAAGGGGGCGGTGACCACCACCGCGTCCGCGCCCGCCGCCGAGACCGCCCGTACGTGGTCCAGGACCCGGGGGGTCGTCATGTCGATCGCGCCCGCCAGGACCGGCAGCGCCCCGGCGACATGGCCCACCACCGTCTCCACCACCAGCCTGCGCTGATCGTCCGTCAGATAAGCCGCCTCCGACGACGAACCGAGCACGAACAGGCCGTCCACGCCCGCCTCCACCAGGTGGTCGACCAGCCTGACGAGCGAGCGCACGTCCACCTCGCGGTCCGGTGTCAGCGGAGTGCAGACGGGAGGGACGACACCGGTCAGCGGAGTGGGGAAGGTCATCAGGGCTCCCTGGGGTCTTTCGGGCCGTGCGGCGGTGCGGAGGGGGTGTCGAAGGGGTCGACTGCGGGGTTCTTCTGCACGTCGGGCACGGTGGCGACCGCCTGGGCGACCAGGTCTCGCGTCGTCCGGCCCTCCTCCACAGGGTGGTGGCAACGGAACCGGTGTCCCGGGATTGACGCGGCCGTGAACTCGGGCATCGTCTCCGCGCACACCTCGGTCGCCTTCCAGCAGCGGGTGCGGAACGGGCAGCCGGAGGGCGGACGCGTCGCCGAGGGGACCGGGCCGACCAGCGGGATCGGGTCGATCGGGTCCAGCAGGCCCGGCGTCGCCGAGAACAGTGCCCGGGTGTACGGGTGACGCGCCCTGTCCGTCACCTCGTCCGCCGGGGACTCCTCCACGATCCGGCCCAGGTACATCGTGATCACCCGGTCGCTCATCCGGCGTACCGTCTGGATGTCGTGCGAGACGAAGACCAGCGCCAGCCCCAGCCGCTCCTTCAGGTCCAGGAGGAGGTTCAGGATCTGGGCGCGGACCGAGACGTCCAGCGCGCTGGTCGGCTCGTCCGCCACCACCAGGTCGGGGTCGAGGGCCAACGCCCGTGCGATGGCGACTCTTTGGCGTTGGCCGCCCGACAGCTGGCCCGGCAGGCCGTCCGCCAGGGCTCGTGGGAGGCCCACCAGGGACATCAACTCCCTTACCCGGTCCTCCCGTTCCTTTGTCGTGCCGCGCCGGTGCACGTCCAGCGGGTCGCGGAGGATCTGGCGGACCGTCAGGCGGCGGTTCAGTGCCGTCGACGGGTCCTGGAAGATCATGCCGGTACCCGTGCCGATGGCCGACCGACGCTCCGCCGCCTTCATCGTCCACAAGTCGTCGCCCCGGAAAGACACTTGTCCCGAGGTCGGCGGCTGAACGCCCACCAGCACCTTCGCCAGCGTCGACTTTCCGCAGCCCGACTCGCCCACCACGCCCACCGTTTCACCCGGCGCCACCGCGAAGTCGGCGCCCGTCAGGGCGTACACGCGGTCGCGGGTGAACAGACCGCCGCTGCGGGCCTTGTGGACCACATGCGTGTCGGACAGTGCGACGATCGGGCTCGTCACGGGAGTTGAGGTACTGCTCACTTCACGGTCTCGCTTCCCGTCGGCTCCGGCGTCGTCAGGTCGATCGCCGGGTGATGGCAGGCCGCCAGGTGGGTCGCGGCGCCCAGGAGACCGGGGGCCGTCGTACGGCACACCTCCGTCGCCATCGGGCAACGGTCCGCGAAACGGCAGCCCTTGGGGAAGTCGGCGGGGGAGGGGACCGTGCCCTTGATCTGGGTCATACGGACCGCCGCCGACTCCAGGGACAGCACGCTGCCCAGCAGGCCCCGGGTGTAGTGGTGTGACGGGGCGCCGACCAGGTCCGCCGTCACGCCCGTCTCGACGATCTGTCCGCCGTACATCACGACCACCCGGTCCGTCACGTCCGCAACCAGGGCCAGGTCGTGCGAGACCAGGATCAGGGCGAAGTCCAGCTCCGCCCGCAGTCTGAGGAGGAGCTCGATGATCTGGGCCTGGACCGTGACGTCCAGGGCTGTTGTCGGCTCGTCCGCGACGATCAGCTTCGGGTCGCGGGACAGGGCCATGGCGATGAGGACGCGTTGGCGCTGGCCGCCCGACAGTTCGTGCGGGTAGCTGCGCAGGGTGCGGTCCGGGTCAAGGCCCACCAGTCCCAGCAGCTCTTCCGGTGTGCGGTGGCCTCCGCGTCGTACGACCTGCTTCAGCTGGGAGCGGATCGTCATCGCCGGGTTCAGGGACGACAGGGCGTCCTGGTAGATCATCGCCATCTCGTGGCCCAGCAGCCTGCGGCGTACGCGCATCGGTTCCGTGAGCAGGTTCCGCTGGTTGAAGCGGACCTGGCCCGTCACCCGGGCGCCCTTCGGTTCCAGGCCCATCACCGTCAGTGCTGTGAGTGACTTGCCGCAGCCCGACTCGCCCACCAGGCCCAGGACTTCGCCCGGGTGAACCTCGAAGCTGATGCCGTCGACGATGTTCACGCCCGAGTGGCGCGCGGCGAAGCCGATCGTCAGGTTCTCGACGGCCAGGACCGGTTGGCCCGTGGGGACCGGGCGGGCCCGCGCGCGCAGACGCTCGGCCGCCTCCGTCAGGCCCGGCAGGGCCAGCACCTCGCCCGTTCCCGGCTCGGGCGCCTCCAGACGGTCCTCGTCCTCACGTACCCCCACGTCCCGCGCGGCCGGTGCCGCCCAGGCGTCCGACACGCCTTCGGAGAGGACGTTCAGGGAGAGGACCGTGATCAGCATCAGCAGGCCGGGGAACACCGTCGCCCACCAACCGCCCGTCAGGACCATGTTCTTGCCGTCCGCGATGACGCTTCCCCAGGAGGGGTCCGGCGGCCGTACGCCCGCGCCGATGAACGACAGCGACGCCTCGAAGACGATCGCCTCCGCCACCTGCACCGTGCAGAACACCAGCACAGGCGCCGCGCAGTTGATCGCGACGTGGCGAAGGACGATGTGGGGAGTACGGGCGCCGATCACCCGTTCCGCCGTCACGTAGTCCTCGCCGTACTGGTCCAGGACGTTCGCCCGCACCACGCGCGCCACCGGCGGGGTGAACAGGAAGGCGATCGCGCAGATCAGGACGGTGATGCCGCCGCCGAAGACCGCGACGAGTACGGCGGCCAGCGCGATGCCGGGGAACGCCATCACCACGTCCAGGCAGCGCATCAGGGTCTCGTCGACCGCCTTGCGCGAGGTCGCCGCGATCGCGCCGATCAGCGCGCCGACGGTGAGGGCGAGGGCGGTGGCGCCCAGGCCGATCATCAGCGACCAGCGGGCCCCGTACATCAGCCGGCTCATGATGTCGCGGCCCAGGCTGTCCTGGCCCATCCAGTGCTCGGCGGAGGGGGCTCCCGTGCCGCCGATCAGGGGCTGTTGGTCGAGGGGGTCGTCGGGGGAGACGAGGGGGGCGAAGACGGCGACGAACACCACCAGCGCCAGGAAGCAGACCGCGATCCGGGAGAGGACCGGGAGCCGGCGCCAGCCGCGCAGCCGGATGCCCGGGCGGGACAGGAGGGCGGCCAGGCGCCCCCGTTCGAACATCATGAACATCAGGCCGCATCCCTCAGTCGCGGGTTGACCAGGAGGTAGAGGATGTCGATGACCAGGTTCACGACCACGAATCCGGTCGCCGTCGTCAGGACCACTCCCTGGACGACCGCCGGGTCGCCGTTCTTCACGGCGTCGATCATCAGTTTGCCCATGCCGGGGAGCGAGAAGATCGTCTCGATGACGACCGCGCCGCCGAGCAGGTAGCCGACGCGCAGGCCAAGCACCGTGAGCGGGTTGATGAGCGCGTTGCGCAGCACGTTGCGGCCCACCACCACCCTCGGTGGCAGGCCGCTGCCGATCGCCGTGCGGACGTAGTCCTTGTCCAACTCCTCGACCACCGCCGTACGGACGATCCGTGTGAGCTGCGCGGCGACCGGGAGGGAGAGGGCGAACGCCGGAAGGGTCATCGTCTTCAGCCAGCCGGTGAAGGAGTCGGCCGGGTTGATGTAGCCGCCGGTCGGGAACCAGCCCGCGTCGACGGCCAGGTACTGGATCATCAGCAGCGCCAGCCAGAAGCCCGGGGCCGCGACCCCGGTGAGTGACACGACGCGGATGATCTGGTCGGGGAGACGGTCCCGGTAGATGGCCGCGGTGACCCCGCCCAGCAGGGACAGGACCACCGCGATACCCAGTCCCAGGAAGGTGAGTTGGAGGGTCAGCGGCAGGGCGGTGGTGACCTGGTCGAGCACCGGCGCGCGGGTCAGCGCGCTGATGCCCATGTCGCCGTGGAGCAGGTCGCCGATGAAGTGGAAGTAGCGGACGATGAACGGATCGAGCAGGCCGTTCTGTTCGCGGAAGTCGTGCAGTTGCTGCGGGGTCGGGTTGGCGCCCTGGAAGAACGCGGACGCCGGGTCGACGTCCGAGAACCGCATGACGAGGAACACGAACAGCACGATGCCGAGCATCAGCGGGACGAGCAGAATGATCCTGCGGGCCAGGATCCTGGCGATGGCGACCACGTTCGAACTCCCGAACTCCCGTACCGCAGGGGCTATTTGGTGGTGAGCGGACCCACGCCTAGACCCACTTGGCCTGGAGGAGGTTGATGCCCGGGTACGGCTGTGCCCTTATGCCCGTGAGCTTCTTCGGGTCCCAGGCGGTCATCAACTCGTTGTGGACCACCGGGTAGAGCACGGCCTCCTCGGCGACGATGTCGATGTAGTCCTGGATCATCGCCTTCTTCTTGTCCGGGTCGGGCTCCTGCGTCGCCTGGTCCATGTCCTTGAAGAGCTGCTTGGCCACGGCGCTGTCGGCCCAACGGGCGTAGCCCATCCAGAGGTTCTGCGGCCCGTAGTTGTAGTGCATGATCAGGTCCGCGTCGAGGCCGAACTGGTTGGGGTTCGAGGCCGCCGACACGACCTGGTAGTCCTGCTTCTGGTCCATCTTCGTGAACACCGCGGTGGTTTCCTGCGGGTTGAGGGTCGTGTCGACGCCGATCGCGTCCCAGGACGCCTTGATGGTGGGCAGGCAGTCGACGATCCAGCTGACGTTCACGGACAGGATCTCGATCTTCAGCCCGCTGACCCCGGCCTCCTTCAGGAGCGCCTTCGCCTTCTCCGGGTCGTAGTCGTAGACCGACTTCGCGGGCCGGTAGCTGGGGTTGGCCTCGTTGAGGAAGGACGAGGACGGCTTGCCGTGGCCCTTGAGAGCCACCTGGACCATCTTCTCCGTGTCGATGGCGTAGTGCAGCGCCTGGCGGACCCGTACGTCGTCGAAGGGCTTGCGCTTGGTGTTGAACATCAGGAACAGGTTGTTCATCCCCGCCCCGCCCTGGACGTCCATCCCCCCGCTCTTGAGCTGCTGGATGTTCGCGTACGGGATGTTGTCGGCGATCTGCGCGCCGGCACTGGACCCCGAGATCTTGGCGACGCGGGGCGCGGCATCCACTATCGTCATCCAGTTCATCTTCTTGAAAGCGGCTCTGCGCGGCCCGTTGTAGGCGGCGAACGCCTCGAACGTCGTGTTCGACTTCGGGTGGTGCGCGGTCTGACGGTAAGGCCCCGAGCCGATCGCCTTTCCCTTGATCGCGTCGTCCCAGCCGCCCGGCTGGGAGAAGACGTGCTTGGGCATGATCTTCGCCAGGGTGAGCCGGGAAACCCCTTCGGGGAAGGGGAACTTCAGCACCAGCTCGACATTCTGCGCGTCGACCTTTTTCACTTCTTTCAGCCAACTGGCGAAAAACCCCTTGGCGAGTGTCTGGGTGTTCGGATCGAGGATTCGATCGAATACGAAGACCACGTCGTCGGCGGTGACCGGCTTTCCGTCGTGGAAGGTCGCCCCGGCCCGCAGCGTGAACTTCCACGAGGTGCTGCTGAGGTCACCGGGGACCGCTGTGGCGAGCGCGGCGTACGGCTCGCGGGAGATCGGGTCGGTGTCGAGCAGGCCCTCGTAGATGTGGTTGTTGGCCGCCATGGAGAAGGCGGAGGCCGTCTGCGTGGGGTCCCAGCTGCCGTCGTTGCCGTAGCCGATCACGGCCGTGAGCGTGCTGTTCGCGCCTCCGGCGCCGCCCCCGGTGTCGTTGGTGGACTCGGGCCCGGACGAGCAGGCCGACAGCGAGGAGGAAATGGCGGCGGCGGCACCCAGCGCGCCGGTGTACTTCAGAAACGACCGGCGGTGCGGGGCGGTCGATACAGCGGCGGTTACGTCGCGGGTCACGTCGCGCACGATTCCTCCAGCGGGGTGGGGTCCGAAAAGGTGAGGAGATACGACGTCCTACGTCATAGGGGGCAGCGCGACCATAAGAGGGGCGGTGGGGCCGGTCAAGAGATCGCACACGAATGGCGTATCTGCCAGAGGTGCGACCAATGACGATATGAAATTCGACCCGGTTGGAGTTGCGGGTGAGCCGAGGTGGACTCGAGAGCGCGTCAGGGTTTGTTCAATTCATGGCAGTTGGATTCTGATATGCCTGGAGGTGGGACGTGGGATGTCCGGCGAGCGTACGATGCGCCGCATGTCTCAGGAGTCCGGGAAGCGACGCCGGCCCGAGCGGCGGGTGAGCGGCCAGGTCCAGCGCGAGGTCATGCAGCTGATCCTCGACCGCAAACTCCGGCCGGGCGCACCGCTGCCCACCGAGGTCGAGCTGATGCGGGCCCTCGGCGTCAGCCGCAACTCCGTCCGGGAGGCCCTCAAGGCGCTCCAGGCCCTCGACATCGTGGAGATCAGGCACGGCTACGGCACATACGTCGGACAGGCGTCGTTGACGCCGCTGGTCGACGGACTGACGTTCCGTACGCTCGCCCGCCACGACGGGGACGGAGCCGCGCTCGCCGAGATACTCCAGGTCAGAGAGGTACTGGAGGACGGGCTCATCCGGCGGGTCGCGGCGGTGCTGTCCGACGCGCAACTGGACCGGCTGGAGTCGGTGGTCACCCGGATGGAGGAAGCCGGACGCGCGGGCCGGCGCTTCCCCGAGCTCGACCGCGATTTCCACGAGGCGCTGTACGGGCCCCTCGGCAACGCGCTCGTGCCGCAGCTGCTCGGCGCCTTCTGGACGGTGTTCCGCCGGGTCTCGGGCGCCCGGGGCTGGCACGACGACCCCGAGCCGGAGCTGACGGCCCGTAGGCACCGGGACATCGTGACGGCGCTGCGCGCCCACGACGTGGAGGGCGCGCAGCGCGCGTTGGCCGTCCACTTCCGGGGGATCGAGGCGCGGGCGGCGCAGGAGTCACGGGGCGTGGGCTGAGCGACGGGGGGCGCCGACCCCTGTGCGGCGCCCCCCGTCACTTCCCCGCCTCCGCGTGGAGCTGGTTGCAGAGCTGGCTGTGGCTGTGGTTTCGGTCTACGGGAGCGTCTTCTCGTACATCGCGTCGTTGTCCGAGTCGTAGACGACCTTGCCCGTGTTGTCGTACCCCTTGACGTGCGGAGCCAGGGTGACCTGCTGGTCGAGGGTGCCGGAGGCCACGAACCAGCCGTGGTCCAGGGCGGCCTCGCTGGTGCTGCCGCCGTAGGAGACGGTCACGCGGGTCACGTTGGACTCGACCCGGCCGATGGAGCCCCAGCGGAACGGGAGTTTCCAATTGCCCTTGTCGATGAACGACTGCCGGTCGAGCTTGCCGTTGTCGTCGGGCATGACCGGACCGCCGTTGTCGAACTTCAGGCCGCCGACAGTGGAGTTGAGGCCACTTGCCTTGCCGTCCTTGATGTTGCAGACCAATCGGACCAGCTGCGGCTGCTTCTTCTGCTGCCGGACGGCGACGACGTAGTGACCGTCGCCGGGGGCGTTGGAGTCGCCCGTGCTGTTCATGGCCAGAATGATCCGGTAGTCGGCGGCGTCGCCCAGATCGTCCCGTCGCATCTTTGGGGGCAGGGCCTTCTCGCTCTCACGGTTGTACGCGAGGCACTTCTCCAGGCCGTCCGACGCCTGCGCCAGTGTGATCCCGTCGAGGAGCTGGCCCGGCGTCGCCGGTCCTGCCGGTCCAACGGGCCTGGACTGTACGGGATTTGGCACCGACCCCTGCGAGGAACTGGTCGACGGCAGTGGCGCGGCGGTGTTCACGGTGTCGTCGCCGCCGTTCCCGTTCAGCGCGTACGCACCCACCGGCGCCGCGGTCAGGGCGACCAGGATCGCGCCGGCCGCTGCCACCCGTCGGCGCCGCTCGATCGTGCCCTTGCGGCGGATCTCCGGATACGGCGCCGACGAGGGCCGGATGGTGTAGGCGTCCTCCGCCATCATTTCGCGCACCTGTGTCTCGAAGTCCTTCCCGTGTTCGTTTCCCACGTGCTGTCCTGCTTCTCGTGACTGTTCCGCCCGCTCGGGCTGCTCCGGCTGTTCCGGCCGCTGTTCCTCGTTCACCGGACGCCCTCCCGCACGGGTGACGTGTGACTGGGCTCGGGGCGGCCCACGACCTGTGCCAGCCCCGGATACGCACGCAACTTCGCCAGCCCCTTGGACGCCTGGCTCTTGACCGTGCCCTGGGAGCAGCCGAGGGTGTCGGCGACCTCGCCCTCGGACAGGTCCTCCCAGTAGCGCAGGACCACCACGGCCCGCTGTTTGGGCGGGAGTTGGGCGAGAGCCCCGAGCAGGGCGCTGCGTTCGTCGGCCCACGAGACCGCTTCGTCGCGGCCCACCACGTCGGGCGGGGCGTCGGTCAGCGCCTCGCGCACGCGCCGCTTGCGGAACCGGTCACTGTTGCAACTGACCAGCATCCGGCGGACGTACGCCTCCGGATTGTCGGTGCGCGAGACCCGCCGCCAGGAGCGGTACGCCTTGGCCAGCGCCGTCTGCGTCAGATCCTCGGCGTGATGGGCGTCGCCGGTCAGCAGATAGGCGGTCCGTACCAGATGGGACCACCGCGCTCTGACGAATTCATGGAACTGGGCCTCTTGTTCGGCCTGCATCAAGTACCCCCTCGCCCACCAGACCACCGTTTCTCCGGAATCGGTTGCCCGGGTTCCGGGCTCGCGTTCGAATGTACGGATGGACGAGCGGGGAGACGCGAGGACGGGTGGCCGTGCCGACGGGGGATGGGGTGAGGGAGACGCGGGTGTCCTGAGGTTGCCGTCCGGCCGCCTGGTCAGGGGGCGCGGCCTGCGCCACCCCCTCGATCCGGCGGCGCCGGTCCCCTCGTACGCCCTCTACCTCCTCGGTGGTCAACCCCCCCCGGTTCCATGGGAGTTCCGCTGGCTGCGCTGGCCCGACTTCCGGCTCCCGAAGGATCACGTGGACGCCCGCGCGGCCCTGGTCGAGGCGTGGGAGCGGGCGGCGGACGAGCGGGTGGAGGTCGCCTGCGGGGGCGGGCGGGGGCGTACGGGGACGGCGCTCGCGTGTCTCGCGGTCCTGGACGGGGTGCCGGCGGGCGAAGCGGTGGCCTATGTGCGGGCGGGATACGACCGGCATGCCGTGGAGACGCCCTGGCAGCGGCGGTACGTCAGGCGTTTCGCGTGAGACGGGCGGTGTGTTTCGAGACGCCCGGTCCTCAGCCGAGCGCTTCTCCCAACAGCCGTGCCGTCTCGGCGACCAACGGATGGTCGGCGGCCGCGCCCTGGGCGGGCTTCGTCGTCTGGACGGCCAGGACGAGTGGGGTGCCGTTCCGCGTCCAGGCGATGCCCACGTTGTTGTTGGTGCCGTAGGCGCCGGCGCCCGTCTTGTCGGCGATCGTCCAGGTCGGGGGCAGGGCCAGGCGGAAGCGGTTGCCGCTGGTCGTGTTGGTCAGCAGCCAGTGGGTGAGGAGTTCGCGGTCCGGGCGGTTCAGGACGTCGCCGAGGACCAGTCGGGCGTACGTCCGGCCGATGGCGTACGGCGTCGTCGTGTCCGTGATCCGCCACGGCTCCGCCGAGTTGAGCTCGGTCTCCCAGCGGTCGAGGCGGGTTGCCCGGTCGCCGACGGAGCGGGCGAAGCGGGTGATCGCGGTGGGGCCGCCCAGTTCACGCAGGAGCAGGTTGCCCGCCGTGTTGTCGCTGAACCGGATGGCCACGTCGGCGAGTTCGGCCACCGTCATGCCCTCGGCGAGGTGCTTCTCGGTCTCCGCAGAGCCGTCGACCAGGTCATCGGCCGTGTAGTGCACGCGCTTCGACAGGACTTCGCCGCCGCGGTCCAGGTCGCGCAGTACGGCTGCCGCCGCGAGGGTCTTGAACAGCGAGCAGACCGGGAAGCGTTCGTCGGCGCGGTGGCGGATCGTCTGCCTCGTGCCGAGGTTGTGCGCGAACACGCCTACTCGGGCGCCGTGTCGGGCTTCCAGGGCGTGCAGTCGGGCGGTGATGTCCGGGTGGTGGCCGGAGGTCGAGGCGTGCGCGGTCGCGGCCGGTGTCAGCAGGGTGGTGGTGGTCGTGGCGCCGACGGTGAGGGCTGTGAGGAGGGTGCGGCGGGTCGGCCGGAAGTTCGCGGGGTCCAAGATCTCGGTTCTCCTTCGGTCGGGTTCGGATGACGATCCCTGTAGTGATCGACTTCCCTTCTCATACCTTGGTTGCGGTGCCGTAGACCTTCGGGGGACGGCGTGTTCTTCCCGGGCTCGACACAGTGAGGGCATGGAGAAGACCAGGAGCACAGGGATCAGCGGGGCCAGCGGGGTCTGTGGGATCAGCCGGGCGCGGTTCCTCGCCGGTACCGCGGCCGTAGGGCTCACCGGAGCGTTGCTTCCGGCGGCCGGGGTGCGGGCGATCGAGAAGGCCGTCAGGAACCGTCCGGGAGAACCGAGTTCGCCCTGGCACTGGCAGCCGAAGGAGGCGTTCCACGCACTCGCCCGACGGTATGCCTGCGGGTAGGGGGGAGATGACGGCAAGCGCCTCCCGACGGAGTTGACGCACAGGGCCCGGCGGGGGCGGAGACCGCTCGTCAGACGTCCCGCCGGTCCACGACCACCACCGCCACGATCCCCGCGACCACCGCCCAAGCTCCGAAAGCCACCCAACTGCCCGTCACCGTCGCCGGATAGAAACGGGGGTAGATGATGTGCGAGTTGTGCCCGTACGACATGTCCACCAGGCGGGTCCACGCGTTGAACGGCAGCACGTCACGGATGGCGGCAGTCCAGCGGTAGCGGTCGGTGATGAAGGCGGGCAGGAGCAGCAGCAGGACGGTGACGGCCACCATCGTCGTCGCGCTGTGCCGGATCGCCGCGCCCAGGCACATTCCGGCCAGTGCGCATACCGGAGCCAGCAGGGCCGACGCGACGACCACCCGCCAGGCGCCCGGGTACGAGAGCGGCACGTCCGCGTTCCGGCCGGACAGGATGGCCTGCGTCGCCGCGAACGATGCCCCGGCGACGAACGCTCCGTACGCCGTCATGACCGCCGTCACGACCGCCAGTTTCGCCGTCACCAGTGCGCGGCGGGCCGGCACCGCCGCGAACGTCGTACGGATCAGGCCGGTCCCGTACTCGCCGACGAGCGTGATCGCGCCGATGCTCGCCGCCGCGAGGATGAGGATCATCGCGGCGCCGGAGGTGAACGCGTCCCGTAGGGCCAACTCCGCATTGGCATCCCGCATCACGGGCGTCATGCGCTCGAAGTCGGCGAAGTGGACGCGAGCGGAGTTGGCGTTGAAGGCGATGATGGCGAGGGCGCTGGCGCCGAGTGCCCAGTAGGTCGAGCGCAGCGACCAGAGTTTGATCCACTCGGCGCCGAGAAGGTCTGTGAAACGGGCGTCCGCGCTGGTCGTCATCGACATGGTCCTCTGGTTCATCGGTGGTCTCCCGCCAGGAACTCGGCGCTGTCGGCGGTCATTTCCATGAAAGCCGACTCCAACGAGGCACGCTGTGAGGTCAGTTCGTGGATCGGAAGGAGGTGCCGCAGGGCGAGGTCGCCGATGCGCTCAGGGCTGATCCCGGACACGGTGAGACCCTGCCCGCCGTACGACGTCACCTCGGCGCCCTCCGCGACGAGCACCGTCTCCAGTCGCCCGGGGTCAGGTGTCCGGACGTGCACGGACGTACGTGTGCCCCGTGCCGCGAACGCCTTCAGGGGCTCGGCGGCGATGAGGCGACCTCGGCCGATCACCACCAACTCGTCGGCGGTGTGCTCCATCTCGGACATGAGGTGGCTGGAGACGAAGACGGTGCGCCCTTCCGAGGCGAGTCGCCGGAACAGTCGCCGCACCCACAACACGCCTTCCGGATCAAGGCCGTTGAGGGGCTCGTCGAACAGCAGGACCGGCGGATCGCCGAGCAGGGCGGTGGCGATTCCGAGGCGCTGTCGCATGCCCAGCGAGTAGCCGCCGACTCGGCGCCCGGCCGCCGAACCGGCCAGTCCCACCTCCGCCAGAACCTCGTCGACCCGCCCTCGCGGGATGCGGTTGCCGCGCGCGAGGGACGCCAGATGGGCCCACGCGGTGCGTCCGCCGTGCACATCGCCCGCGTCGAGGAGCGCGCCGACGTGACGTAGTCCGCGCGGATGTCCGCGGAAGGGCTCACCGTTCACGGTGGCGGTTCCGCCGCTCGGCTCGATCAGGCCCAGCAGCATGCGCAGGGTGGTGGTCTTGCCGGCGCCGTTCGGGCCGAGGAAGCCCGTGACGTGCCCCGGACGGACGGTGAAGGAGAGGTGGTCGACGGCGGTCGTCGTCCCGTAACGCTTGGTGAGTTCTTCGACTTCGATCACCGGAACACCGTCCCGCGGCCGTCCCCCTTCCTGCATCGCTCCGGGGCCGACACCGCGACCCGACCGCTGTCGACCCAGGTTGTACGTCCACAGTCCGATGCCCGTCCCCGACCGCGCGCCTACGATCGGCACATGCCCGCCGACTCGCCGCCCCTTCTCAAACGCGTCCCACCGAGTGCCTGGACGGCGTTCGCCTGGTGCGCGGGCACGCTGTTCACGTACCTCGCGCGCGTTCGGCTGCCTGGCGAGGTGGCGCCCGATCGCTGGCCGGCGGTCCAGCTCTACCGCTGGGACGGTCTGGTGCTCCTGGTCCTGGCCACCGCGCTCGCGCTCGCCGGTGCCGCTCTTCTGTCCCGCCGTCCGCTGACGGCCGTGTGCCTGCTTCTGGCCGCCGCTGTCTTCGAGACGACCAACCTGGCGGCGGCGGAGATCCCGCTGGCCCAGTTCCTCGCCGTGCAGACCGCCGTGTACTTCATCGCCGCCTGCCGCCCCCGCCGTACCGGAGTCGTCGCCGTCACCCTCTCGGTCGGTCTGCTCGTGGTCTATCTGGCCACCCGTGTCAGCGCGGGCTGGGCCGTCGGCACCTCGGCCGAACTCGCCGTCGCCCTGGTGACGTTGATCGCCTGGCTGCTCGGTGACGCGGCGCGCCGCAGCCGTGCGCACGCCGAACAGCTCGCCGCCCGTACCGCGGAGCAGGCGGTGACCGCCGAGCGCCTGCGCATAGCGCGGGAGATGCACGACACGGTCGCCCACAGCATCGGCATCATCGCCCTCCAGGCCGGCGCGGCGGCCCGGGTGGCGGCGACCCGTCCCGAGGCCGCGCGGGAGGCGATGTCGGCGGTCGAGCGCGAGGGCCGGGAAACCCTGGCGGGCCTGCGCCGCATGCTCGTCGTACTGCGGCACGCCGATCGGGGGGCCGGCGGCGGTGAACAGGCGTCGCCCGCGGTCGGGTTGGCCGACGTCGAGCGGCTCGCCGCCGTGACGAGCGCCGCCGGTGTGCGTGTACATCTGCGGTGGGAGGGTGAGCGGCGTGAACTGCCCCCGGACGTCGACCTGTCGGCGTTCCGCATCGTGCAGGAGTCGGTGACCAACGTCGTACGCCACGCCGAGGCCCGGTCCTGCCGGGTCACCCTCGACTACCGCGCCGACGACGCCCTCGCCATCGACGTCACCGACGACGGCCGGGGCCGGGGGAGCCGCACCGACACCGGGTTCGGGTTGGTCGGCATGCGTGAGCGAGTCGCCCTGCTGGACGGGGAGTTCGAGGCCGGACCGCGTCCTGGGGGAGGCTTCCGGGTGGCCGCTCGGCTGCCGGTTCCCCGGGCCGCCACGCTTCAGGTGGCGGGCCGATGACCATTCGGGTTCTGCTCGCCGACGACCAGCAGCTGATCCGTACAGCGCTGAGCATGGTCATCGCCGACCTGCCGGACATCGAGGTGGTGGGCGAGGCGGCCGACGGAGAGGAAGCGGTCGCCCTGGCCGGCCGACTCGCCCCGGACGTGGTGGTGATGGACCTGCGTATGCCGGGCACGGACGGCATCGAGGCGACCCGGCGCATCACCCGGGGGGCCGGGACGGAAGGCACCCGGATCGTCGTCCTCACCACCTTCGACGACGACGATCACGTCTACGGGGCGCTACGCGCGGGCGCGTCCGGGTTCCTGGTCAAGGACATGGCCCTGGACGACATCCTCGCGGCGATCCGCTGCGTGGCCGCAGGGGACGCCCTGATCGCGCCCGGCGTGACCCGCCGGCTGATCCAGGACTTTGTCGCCAGTCCCCAACAGCGCGTTCAGCAGGCGGAGTTGACGATGATCACCGATCGCGAACGCGAGGTGCTCACCCTTGTCGGCAGGGGCCTGTCCAACACGGAGATCGCCGCCGAGCTGTGCATCAGCGTGGCCACGGCGAAGACGTACATCACCCGACTGCTGGCCAAGCTGGACGCCCGCGACCGCGTCCAGCTCGTGATCACCGCCTATGAGGCGGGGCTGGTGTCCGCCACCGAGCGCAGGTAGGCGCCCAGGCGGGCGATCGCCGACGGGTTGCGTGGGCTTTCGACGAGGTCGACGTAGTCGAGGACGAAGACGCGCTTGTGCTTGACGGCGGAGACGTTCTTCAGCGGGGGGTACGACAGCAGGAAGTCGCGCTTCTGCCTCGCGCTGACGTCCCCGTAGTCGCAGATGACGATGACGTCGGGGTCGCGTTCGACCACCGTCTCCCAGCCCACCGTCGTCCAGGAGTCGTCGAGGTCGTTCATGATGTTGACGCCGCCGGCCTTGCTGATGACCTCCTCGGGGGCGGCGTAACGCCCGCTGGTGAAGGGGGAGTCCGTGCCGCTGTCGTAGAGGAACACCTTCGGGCGCGCTTTCCCTGTGGGGGCCTTCGTCGCGACCGCCGCGACCTCCTTCCTGAAGCCCGCGATCAGGGCCGCGGCGCGCCGCTCGACGCCGAAGAGCTTTCCGAGGTTGGTGAGGTCGGTGTAGAGGGCGTCCAGCGGCGGCATGATGCCGCGCGAGGTCTTCGTACGGCCGTTGCGGCAGGACTCGGTGAGGATGTACGAGGGGATGCCGAGCTTCTTCAGGGCGTCGGGCGTGAAGCCGTTGTCGTCGCGGAAACCGTAGTTCCAGCCGGCGAAGACCCAGTCGCCGCGGGCGTCGAGGACGTTCTCCTTGGTGAGTTGCT
The DNA here is from genome assembly GCF_033795085.1 of Streptomyces sp. AK08-02. NCBI lineage: Bacteria > Bacillati > Actinomycetota > Actinomycetes > Kitasatosporales > Streptomycetaceae > Streptomyces > Streptomyces sp. AK08-02. The sequence continues at coordinate 146,612 of NZ_JARAZV010000022.1, read as the reverse complement.
GCTTGGACAGCCACTTCACCCTGTCGTAGCCGTCCTTCCAGGGCACGCCGGTCAGGTCGCCCTTGTCGTCGGGCATGGCGAACCCGGCCATCCGGTCCTCCAGGCCGAGCGCGAACATCAGCTCGGTGATCCCGACGTCGTTCGTGACGACCCGCTCCGGAACCCTGTCGTAGGTCACCGACCGGCCGCAGTTGGTGAGGGTGACGGCGGACGAGGACGCCTTCGCCGACGGCTGCTTCTCCACGGTGGCACCGCAACCGGTGGCGAGAAGGGAGACGAGGGCGGCGACCGCAACTGGCTTGCGCATACAGGTGGTTCCTTACGGGGAGGTCTCGTGCGAGGCGGGAAGCAGATCGAAGAGCAGCTGTACGGCGCCCGTCTCCGGATGCCGTACGGGATGGGCACGCACCCCGAACACCTCGGCCAGTAGGGCGGGTCGGAGCACCTCGTGCGGCGGGCCCGAGGTGACGACCCGGCCCCCGGCGATGACGTACAGCAGATCGCAGTGGGCGGCGGCGAGGTTGAGGTCGTGCAGGGCGGCCAGCGCGGTCAGGCCGCTGGACCGGACCAGGGACAGGACATCCAACTGGTGTGCGATGTCGAGGTGGTTGGTCGGCTCGTCGAGGACGAGGACGCGCGGCTGCTGGGCCAACGCCCTCGCGATGAGCACGCGTTGCTTCTCGCCGCCCGAGAGTGCGAGGAAGCCGCGGTCGGCGAGGTGCGTGACGCCGGTGCGTTCCATCGCGGCGGAGCGGATGTCCTGGTCCCCGGCCGCCGTACGCCCCCGGTGCGGCAGCCGCCCCATCGCGACCACCTCGGCGACGGTGAAGTCGAACTCGGCGGACGACTCCTGGGGCAGCGCGGCCAGCACCCGGGCGGCGGCCCGGGGCTCCATGCCGTGGACCTCCACCCCATCGAGCAGCACCGCGCCCTCCGTCGGCCGCAGCGCCCGGTACACGCACCGCAACAGGGTCGACTTACCGCTCCCGTTGGGCCCGACGAGCCCCACGAACGCTCCGCTGTCCACCCGCATGGTGATGTCCTCGACGAGCCGTGCGGCCCCCGCGTCGACCGACACACCCTCCACATCGAGCCGCATCGCTCACCGCCCCCCGAAGGCGTAGCCGCCGCGTCGCATCAGCAGCAGGAACGCCGGCACGCCGACCACGGCGGTGATCACCCCGACGGGCAGCTCGGCCGGCGCGAGCAGCAGCCGGGACAGTACGTCGGCCCAGACCAGCAGTACGGCCCCGGCGAGCGGCGCGACCGCCAGGACCCGCCGGTGATCGGCGCCCACGAGCATCCGTACGACATGCGGGACCATGAGCCCGACGAAGCCGATGGCCCCGCTGACGGCGACGACGGTGCCGGTCACGGCGGCGGTGACGAGGAACAACTCCCGCCGCAGCCTGGTCGGTTGGACACCGAGGGCGGCGGCCGTCTCGTCCCCCATGGCGAGCGCGTTGAGCGACTCCGCGCGCCGGGCGAGCCACGCCCACCCCGCGACGACCGTCACCGCGGCGATCGGCACCTGCGCCCAGGTGGCCCCGCCCAGGCTCCCCAGCAGCCACATCATCGCCGATCTGGCCGCCTCACCCCGGGCCGCCCCGAACACCATCACGGTGGTGACGGCCTCGAAGCCGTACGCCAGCGCGGTCCCGGTGAGGATCAGCCGCAGCGGGGTGAGCCCGTGATCGGGGGACCGGGCGACCGCGTAGACGAGCATCATGGCGGCGAGCGCGGAGGCGAAGGCGGACACGGACAGCGCCCACACCCCGAGCCCGGCGAACGCCCCCAGCAGGATCACGGCGTTGGCCCCCACGGCGGCACCGGACGAGATCCCCAGCACGAACGGATCGGCGAGCGCGTTGCGCACCATGGCCTGCACGGCCACCCCGACGGCCGCGAGCCCCGCCCCGACGACGGCGGCGAGCACCACCCGGGGCAGCCGAAGTTCCCAGACGATGGTGTAGGAGGCGACGTCCTCGACACGGATGGTCCCTCCGGTGACCCCGTCCCACAGGAACCGGAACACCTGCCCCCAGCCGATCCCGGACGCCCCCAGCCCGACCCCGCACAGCAGGGAGAGGAACAGGAGCAGAGTCAGCCAGGCGGCCAGCGGCAGGACGGGTATTCGGCGCACGGTCGGCGATCCTTCGCCTCGGCTCGCAGTCCACGGCGAGCGGTCACAGGGGCACGCGCACCGTGGGTGATCGGGCTCGCACGCCGAAGTCCTGGCCGCACCAGGGGCGTACATACCGTTGCGGGTCAGCGCCGGAGTCTCACCGGACTTCCCCCATGGGACGCGCCGCGAGCGTAGCAAACGCACCCGGACCGGCCGATTCCCGGTCGTCCTCGCGGGCGGCGGGAAAACTTTTCACAGCCGACCGTTTATGGATCACAACCGTTCGAGCCGTCCGACCGTCTGTGATGAGCGTGAAGACGCGAACAGGCTTGCGAGCAACTGCGCGGCCAGCCAAGGAAGTAACCGAGGAAGTAACCAAGGAACCGACCACGCGACACGCCACGCGGCAACCGATTGCGCGACCCCTCGCGCAATCGGCCGACGGTCCCGCGCCGCGGCTCGACATCCAGGGGCTGCGTGCCGTGGCCGTGTCGCTCGTCGTCCTCAGCCATGCGGGCATGCCCTGGTTCGGCGGTGGCTATGTCGGCGTCGACGTCTTCTTCGTCATCTCGGGATTCCTCATCACCTCCCTGCTGATACGGGAGTTGACCAAGAGCGGCGGACTGTCGATCCGCAGGTTCTACGCCCGCCGTGCGCTCCGGCTCCTCCCCGCGTCGACACTCGTGGTCGTCACCACCCTCGTCGGCTCCTGGCTGTTCCTGTCGAGGGTCCGCTTCGAGGAGTACGCCGGGGACGCGCTGAGCAGCGCGCTCTACGCGGTGAACCTCCGACTGGCCGCCGGCGGCACGGACTACCTGGCGGAGGGGAGTCCGCCGTCCCCCTTCCAGCACTTCTGGTCGCTGGCGGTGGAGGAGCAGTTCTATCTGCTGTGGCCGCTGCTGCTCCTCCTCACCTGGCGGCTGGGGCGCGGAAGGCGCGGGCTGGTGGCGATACCCCTCGCCGCGCTCTGTCTGCTGTCCTTGGCCCTGAGCGTCGCGGTGACGCCGAGCATGCCGTCCTGGGCGTACTTCGGCTCGCACACCCGGTTCTGGGAACTGGGCGCCGGCGCCCTTCTCGCCCTGTCCGCCGTGCGACTTCACGGGCTGCCCGCCGGACTGGCGGCGCCGATGACCTGGACAGGCCTGGCCTGCGTAGCCGTCGCGGCGACCAGCTACGGCAACGACACCCCGTTCCCCGGGTACTACGCGCTGCTGCCGGTGCTCGGATCGCTCCTGGTCCTGGCGGGCGGCTGCGCCCCCTCGCGTCATGACGCCCAACTGCTCCTGGCCAGGCGGCCGTTGGTCTGGCTGGGCGGCCTGTCGTACGGCTGGTATCTGTGGCACTGGCCGCTGCTGCTCATCGGCCCCGTGGCGCTGGGCAGACTCCCCGAGACCACCGGCGTCTGGCTCTCCCTGCTGTTCGGCGTGATCGCCCTTCTGCCGGCCTGGGTGACCCTGCGGCTGGTGGAGAACCCCGTACGCTTCCACTCCGCGTTCCGTGGCCGCCCGGGCCGCGCGCTGCGGCTCGGGACGGCACTGTCGGCGGGCGCCGCGCTGATCGCCGCAACGGGGTACGCGTTCCCGCCGTCGATCGACTCGGGCAGACCCGCACCCCGGCTGCGGCAGGAGCTGGCCGCCGCGCCGGACCCCCAACTCCGGCTGAGCCGGCTCCTGGAGACCTCGGGCACGAGCCTGCCCGGCAATCTCGCCCCGCCCCTCCCCGAGGTCAAGTCGACCCGGTCGGCGGTCTACCGGGACGGCTGCCATGTGGCGTACGAGAGCACGAGCACCCCGCCGTGCGAGTACGGGGACCCGGCCTCGGACAAGGTCGTCGTCCTGTTCGGCGACTCCCACGCGGCCCAGTGGTTCCCGGCGCTCAACCGCCTTGCCAGGGAGCGGAGTTGGAAGCTGGTGTCGCTCACGAAGGCGTCGTGCAAGGTGGCGGAGGTGACCCTGCGCCGGTCCGGCGGTCCGTACGCGGCCTGCGACAGGTGGCGGGCCAGGGCGATCACGAGGATCAACGCACTGCGCCCCGACCTGGTGATCGTCTCGTCCTCCGACGCGGGCGACCCGATGTATCCGGAGTCCGACCTCGTCCAGCAGTGGACCGACGGATTCCGCAGGACCTTCGGCGCCCTCACACGATCCGGCGCCCGGGTGACCGCACTGCTCGACACCCCCTGGCCCAAGACGGACGCCGTGGACTGCGCCGCGCTCTACTCCCTACGCCTGGACCGGTGCGCGAACCACCTTCCCGACGCGATCCGGGACCCGTCCAGGCGACAGGCGACCGAGGCGGCGGCAAGGGCCTCCGGCCCCTCCGTCTCGGTGATCGACCCCACCCCCTGGCTGTGCACCGGCGCCGGCGACTGCCCCGTCCTCGTGGCGGACACCATGGTCTACCGCGACACCAGCCACCTCGCCGAGGCGTACGCCGAGAGCATCGCGCCGGTGCTCGGGAGGCGGTTGGACGAGGACGGGGGCAAGAAACGGGGTCGGTAGCCGTTCAGGAACGCCCGGTATCTCCCCCGGCGGGGCCGAAGTAATGCCCCGCTCCCAGGTCCGCCGACAGCCCGACACCTTCCGGCCGCCACCCCAGACCTTCGCGGGTCACCGCGCTCGACGCCGGAAGGTCCAGGGCGAAGAAGTTGCCCAGCCAGCCGAAGTGGTCCTGGACCTCCTCGCCCGGCACCGACCTCACCGGCACCCCCAGCCCCCGCCCGATCGCCTCGGCGATCTCGCGCACCGGGACGCCCTCCTCGGCGACCGCGTGCAGCCGGGTACCCGCGGGTGCCGACTCCAGCGCCAGCCGGAACAGGCGGGCGACGTCGAAGCGGTGGGCGGCGGCCCAACGGTTGGCGCCGTCGCCCGGGTAGCCGGAGACGCCCTTGTCGCGGGCGATGTCGACGAGACGCGGTACGAAACCGTGGTCCCCCTCGCCGTGCACGGACGGCGGCAGCCGTACGACCGACGTCCGCACCCCGCGCTCCGCGAGCGCCATCATCGCCGTCTCGGAGGCGAGCCGGTACATGTGGGACTTGGTGGGGTCACCCGGATTGTCCTCCGTCGCCACGACACCCGGCGAGAAGGCGGTTCCGGAACAGATGAGAAGGGGCCGGCCGGACTCCGCCAGCGCCTCGCCCAGCGTCTCCACGGCCCGCAGGTCGGTCCGGGCGGCGTCCGCCATGTCCTTGAAGTCATGGACGTACGCGGTGTGGATCACGCCCTCCGAGGCCGCCGCCCCCGCGCGCAGACTGTCGAGGTCCTCCAGGTCACCCCGGTAGACCTCGGCCCCGGTCTCCTTCAGCAGGGCGGCGGACTTGTCCGAGCGGACCATCCCGACCACCTCGTGACCCGCGCCGAGCAACTCCCGTACGACGGCGGACCCGACGAACCCGCCCGCGCCGGTGACGAACACACGCATGATGAACTCCCCTTGAGTGCCGACCTGTTGATGTCGGCCGGTGTGCTTTCAGCGTGCGCGCGGGGTTCGTTCGGCGTCCAAGACCTGTTCCGGAACGCGCAATACGTTTCAAGCATCACAGCAGTTCAGAGTGTTTGTACGGGGCTACGGTGCCCAACTACCTGGTTACGCTTGCCACATGACCGACTCGCAGCCCGCCCCACCACCCGCCTCGCCGCCCGGAGGGCAAGGCCCCGATCTCGATCTGCGCCTGGTGCGCTACTTCACCGTGGTCGCCGAGCACCTGCACTTCGGACGCGCCGCCGAGGCCCTGCGCATCGCCCAACCGTCCTTGAGTCGCCAAATCAGGAGGCTGGAGAAGGAGTTGGGCGCCCGACTCCTGGACCGCACCCCGCAGGGCAGCCGACTCACCGAGGCCGGTGAGGTGTTCCTGCCGCATGCCAGGGCGCTGCTCCGTACGGCCACCCGGGCCGCTTCCCAGACCCGCGCCGCCGCCGAGCCCAGCCGTCTGGTCGTCGGCTATACCTCGAACCTCATCGTGACTCCGGCCGTACGGGAGCTGCGGCGCCGGCACCCGGACGCCGACGTACGAGCCCTGCACCTGAACTGGGACGAACCCCGCACCGCGCTGCTCGACCACCGGGTCGATGTCGTGTTCGCCCGACTCCCGCTCGCCACCCAGGAGTTGGAGGTGACCGTCCTCTACGAGGAAGCCCGGGTCCTGGTCGTTCCGCTCGATCACCGTCTCGTCGGCAAGGAGTCGGTCACCCTCGACGACATCGCCGACGAGCCGTTGCCCCGGGTGCGGGAGGACGCGGCCTGGAACGCCTTCTGGCGTATCGATCCGCGTCCGGACGGCAGCCGTGCACCGGAGGGTCCGCTTGTCAGGGCGATGGAGGACAAGTTCGAACTCATCGCCGCCGGACAGGCGGTGGCCATAGTTCCGGGGGGTCTGGGCATGGAACGGCTCCGCCCCGACCTCACCACGATCCCGGTGCACGGCATCGACCCGAGCCATGTCGTCCTCGCGACCCGGGCGGACGACCGCAGCCGCCTGCTCGCCGAGTTCCGGAAGGTGGCGCGGGCCCTGCTGACAGGCGGCAGTTGAGCATCAGGACTCAGCCCGCGGGCCACCCCGGTACCGTCGGCAGCACCTGCGAGGCGAGCCAGACCAGTGTGCGGCCGTCGGGGGGCAGGTCGTCCTGGCGCCAGATGGAGATCTCGTACGTACCGCCGCCGTCCTTGGGGTCCTTGGCGACCATGAGGTTGCGTGAGACGCCCCCGGGGCCGGTGGAGCCCTTTCCGTCCTTGAAGACGATGCCGAGGGTCCGGCCCGAGTAGAGGAACGCCCTGTGGCCCAGGACCGTTTTCGGCTCTCCCGTTATGGACAGGGACTCGGAGTCGACGATGTCGGAGACCGAGATGTCCTCGGACTCCGTGAGCTTCACCGAATAGCCGTCCAGTTGGACGGTGGCCTCGGGGTCGGTGGTGATGACGTCGGACTTGTTGCTGACCTGGCGTTCGTTGCTGTAGGCGCTCAGCGCACGGTCGTTGGGCGTGCCGAGAAGCTGCGGCAGGTCCGGGCGGTTGAGCGCCTCGCACAGTTGCACACCGGAGACGGGCTTCGACAGCGGCTTGTCTTCGTCCGAGCGGGAGCACGAGGCGGGCGCGCCGCCGGTCTCGGAATCGGGCTGGTACTTCGCCATCACCCAGAAGCCCACCGCGATGCAGGCGACCACCAGCAGCGCGGACACGACCTGCGCACCCTCGCGCATGCCCTTCTCGGCTGTGACCGGCCCAGCCGTCGGTCCGGCCGCCGCTTCAGCCGCTTCAGCCGACTCGCCCGAGCCGGCCGATTCGGCGGATCTGGGTTCGTCGATGTCGTTGGTCATGTCCCCCACCCCGAAGGTCCTCCACACACGCGATCGCGCCCGATGCGGCGCGCGCCGGGGGAGCCTAACCATGAGATCTCCGGTTTTGGAAGCGCCGGAAGCGCTCCAGCGGCTGAAAACGTGCGCTCGACCGGATGGATCCCGGCTGGACATGGTCATTTCAAGCCGTTGTTTTGGCATTCTCATGACAATCGAAGGCACGCAGTGCCACGCTGCTGCGGAAGTTCACCATTCCTTCACACCCGCATCACGCGGGGCATCCCCACTCACCCCACCCACCCCCACCTCCTTTCACCCGCATGCCGTGCAGCGCTCCGGACCGGCCGCATCCCGTCGGTCCGCCCCCACACGTCGGTCCCCATCACGGGCCGACCGTCGCACAGAAGGAGAACCCGTTGCCCCGGCGACACCGCCCCACCCTCCGGCGCAGACGTGCCACCGCCCTCACGCTGACGACCATCGGCACCCTGCTGGCCCTGGGAGTTCCCAGCGGCATCGCGACCGCGGCCCCGGCCCCGGTCGGCAAGGGCCCGGCCAAGATCACCGCCGTGCCTCGCGCAGGAGCCGCCGCCACGCCCCTCTCGGCCGCCCGCCGCGCCTCACTGATCAAGACCGCGCAGACCGCGTCCGGCGCCACGGCCCGTCAACTCGCCCTCGGCGCCCAGGAGAAGCTCGTCGTCAAGGACGTCGTCCAGGACGCCGACGGCACCACCCACACCCGCTACGAGCGTACCTACGCCGGACTGCCCGTCCTCGGTGGTGACCTGGTCGTCCACCTCAAGAGCAACCGGACCACCGTTTCCAAGGCGAGCGGGGCGACCCTCACGCTGCCGACCCTCACCCCGAAGCTCTCCGCGACCAGCGCCAACGGCAAGGCGCTCGTGGCGGCGAAGGGCGCCGACGTCACCGACACCGCGACCGAGCGCGCGCCCCGCCTCGTCGTCTGGGCCGGCGCGACCAAGCCCGTTCTGGCCTGGGAGACGGTGGTCGAGGGCACTCAGCCGGACGGTACGCCCAGCGAACTCCAGGTCGTCACCGACGCGAGCACCGGCAAGCAGATCCTCGCTGCCGAGAAGGTGCACACCGGCGAAGGCACCGGCCAGTACGTCGGCACGGTCCCCCTCGGCAGCACCCTCTCGGGGACGACGTACCAGCTCACCGACGGCGCCCGCGCCGGGCACAAGACGTACGACCTGAACCAGGGCACCTCCGGCACCGGCACCCTCTTCACGGACGACAACGATGTCTGGGGCAACGGTCTGCCGTCCAACCGCCAGACCGCCGGTGTCGACGTGGCCTTCGGTGCCGCAGCGACCTGGGACTACTACAAGGACGTTTTCGGCCGCAACGGCATCCGCAACGACGGTGTCGCCGCCTACAGCCGGGCCCACTACGGCAGCAGCTACGTCAACGCCTTCTGGCAGGACAGCTGCTTCTGCATGACCTACGGCGACGGCTCGGGCAACACGCACCCGCTGACCTCGCTCGACGTGGCCGCCCACGAGATGAGCCACGGTGTCACCGCCGCCACCGCCAACCTGACCTACTCGGGCGAGTCCGGCGGTCTCAACGAGGCGACCTCCGACATCTTCGCCGCTGCCGTCGAGTTCCACTCGAACCTCGCCGCCGACCCCGGTGACTACCTCGTCGGCGAGAAGATCGACATCAACGGCAACGGCACGCCGCTGCGTTACATGGACAAGCCCTCCAAGGACGGTTCCTCCCGCGACAGTTGGGACTCGTCCCTGGGCAGTGTCGACGTCCACTACTCCTCGGGCCCGGCGAACCACTTCTTCTACCTGCTCTCCGAGGGCAGTGGCGCCAAGACCGTCAACGGCGTCGCGTACGACAGCCCGACCTTCGACGGCCAGGCCGTCACCGGCATCGGCATAGACAACGCCGCCGCCGTCTGGTATCGCGCGCTGACGACGTACATGACCTCGTCGACCAACTACGCGGGCGCCCGCACCGCCACCTTGTCGGCCGCGGCCGACCTGTTCGGCGCCTACAGCCCCACCTACCTCGCCGTCGCCGACGCGTGGGCCGCCATCAACGTGGGCAGCCGGATAGCCCTCGGCGTCAACGTCGCCCCGATCGCCGACCAGACCAGCGGCGTCGGCCAGGCGGTCAGCCTCCAGGTGGACGCTTACACCACCAACTCCGGTTCGGCGCTGACCTACGAGGCCACCGGCCTGCCCGACGGCCTGACCCTCAGCCCGAGCGGTCTGATCTCCGGGACACCGACCACCGTCGGCTCCAGTGACGTCGCCCTCACCGTCACGGACGGCACGGGCGCGTCGGTCACGGACACGTTCACCTGGCGGATTGCGAACATCTACGCCAGCAGCACCCGCGTCGACATCCCCGACAACGGTGCCGCCGTGGAGTCCCCGATCACCATCGGGGGCCGTGACGGCAACGCGTCGGCCACCACCTCGGTGTACGTCAACATCGTCCACACCTACCGCGGTGACCTGACCGTCGACCTGGTCGGCCCCAACGGCACCGTCTACTCGCTCCTCAACCGGAGCGGGGGCTCGGCCGACAACGTCGACCAGACCTTCACGATCAACGCCTCGGCCCAGCCCGTCAACGGCACGTGGAAGCTGCGCGTGCAGGACCGGGCGTCGATCGACGTCGGCTACATCCAGCGGTGGCAGCTCACTCCCTGACCCCAGGGGTCAGACGCCTGCGCCGATGAACTCGGCCCAGGCGAGCGCGCCAATAAGCAGTACGGGCCCGTCCGAGACCTTGCTGTCTCGGACGGGCACCACTCCGGGGACTCCGTCGGCTACTTCGACGCAGCTCCCGCCTTCGCCGTTGCTGTAGGTGCTTTTGCGCCAGCGGGCGGCGCCCACGAAGTCGTGCGCGACCTCTACGCATTCGCCGCCCTCGCCGTTGCTGTAACTGCTCTTGCTCCAGATGGCGTTGGTCAGGTCGTACTCGCGCATCGTCTGTAGTCCTCAGCGGCCGATTCGATCAGGGCGAGGGACGCCTCGGGCGAGAGTGCGGCGCCCCTTAGCAGATCGTATGCGCGCTGCGCCCGCTTCACCACTGCCGGATCGTCAAGCAGATGACCCGAAAACGAGGTCTCTGTATAGAGGGTTGGTGGCGCGTCCTCGAACTCCATGAGCTGCACCATCCCGCCCATGGAGGCGAAGGCTCCCGCCGAGTAAGGGACCACGGTCACCCAGGCTTTCCGCTCCCGGGCGAGCGCCACGATGTGCTCCAGCTGCTCGGCCATGGCCGCCGGCCCGCCGACCGGTGTGCGCAGGGTGTTCTCGTGCAGGATCGCCCAATACTCGGGCCTTGTAGCGTCCTTGAGGATGCGCGACCGTTCCAGTCGGGCGCCTACCTTTTCGTCCACGTAGTCGTCCGTGACGAACGGGTTGGCCGCGAGTGTGACCGCCCGAGCGTAGGCGGCCGTCTGGAGCAGGCCCGGGATCACGGTCGGCGCGAACTGGCAGATCTTCGTCGCCGTCCGCTCAAGCTCCACAACCGCCGCGAAGTAATCCGCGTACCGCTTGTCGTCGATGAGCTTGCGCCAGGTTCGTTCGAAAAAACCGGCGGTTTGTAGGATGTCGTCAATCCGCATCGCCACATCCAACTGCGGCTTCCGAATGGCCTGCTCGAACTGCCCGATGTAGCCCCCGGAGACGAAGACCATCGCCCCCAACTCCACCTGGGTCAATCCCGCCTCCTCCCTCCGCCGCTTCAACTCCGTTCCGAAGAACTCCCAGGCCGCCTGCCGTTGCGAACCATTGGCCATAACCGAACCGAACCCCCTTCGACTGCACCGCCGTTGCTGCGCCCAGAGCCTTCCGAGTGTAGGCACAGCACGTCATCGTAGAAGTGCGAAGAGTGAAACTCGATAAGTCAGGGGAGCACGGTGACGGCACGACAGACGGCACACTCGGCGGGCTGCGTCGAAGAAGCGGAGGAAATTGTGAAGGAATTGCGGAAGGCGTTGAAAAACGCCGGGATTACCTTGCCGTCGCTCCGATTGGACGCGGCGAGTGTGGCCCGGGAAGCGCCCTGTCCGCTCATCGAATTGGGGCGCTGCAACGTGGAGACGGCGGCCCGGATCGCGGCGGCGCTGCGATGAACGACATGAAGCCCGCGGCACGGTCGGGGAAGCCCGGGCGGCCGGAGATCGGTGCGTACGTCATGGACGGCCGCACCGGAAAGGTCGGCGTCGTCATGGGGCACGAGGGGCCCTACGTCCAGCTCAGATCGTACGGTGGCGGCCGGGAGTGGGACGCGGCCCCGGACGCTCTCCGCCCCGCCACCCCGGCGGAACGCCTCAGCGCGGCCACGGCGTACGCGAACGCCCGCAGCCGCGGTGAGGTGCCCTGAGGGTCCCTGGCTCCCGTTCCGTACGCGACAATGACCCCATGAGCCTGTTCCGTGACGACGGTGTCGTGCTGCGTACCCAGAAGCTGGGTGAGGCCGACCGGATCATCACGCTGCTCACGCGCGGTCACGGGCGGGTACGGGCCGTGGCCCGGGGGGTGCGGCGGACCAAGTCCAAGTTCGGGGCCCGGCTCGAACCGTTCTCCCACGTCGACGTGCAGTTCTTCTCACGGGGGAGTGACCTGGTCGGGCGCGGGCTGCCCCTCTGCACGCAGAGCGAGACCATCGCTCCGTACGGTGGCGGGATCGTCACCGACTACGCCCGGTACACCGCCGGGACGGCCATGCTGGAGACGGCGGAACGGTTCACCGACCACGAGGGCGAGCCCGCTGTGCAGCAGTACCTGCTGCTCGTCGGCGGCCTGCGCACCCTCGCCCGCGCCGAGCACGAGCCCCACCTCATCCTCGACGCGTTCCTCCTGCGCTCCCTCGCTGTCAACGGCTACGCGCCGACCTTCAGCGACTGCGCGCGGTGTGGGATGGCCGGACCGAACCGCTTCTTCTCGGTGGCCGCCGGCGGCTCCGTCTGCGGCGACTGCCGGGTGGCCGGGAGCGTCGTACCCTCTCCCCAGGCCCTCGAACTGCTCGGCGCGCTGCTGACGGGCGACTGGGCGACCGCGGACGCGTGTGAGCCGCGCCATGTCAGGGAGGGGAGCGGACTGGTGTCCGCCTACCTGCACTGGCACCTGGAGCGAGGGCTGCGCTCCCTGCGCTATGTAGAGAAGTAGACAAGCAGTAAGTAGTAAGAATCGTAGGAAAGAGACGAGAGACTCATGGCCGTACGCGGAATCCTGGGGCGCCAGCGCCGCGAGTACAAGACGCCGGAACCGCACCCCTCCGGCGCCACCGCGCCGAAGCTACCCGGCGAACTCGTACCCAACCATGTGGCGATCGTCATGGACGGCAACGGACGGTGGGCCAAGGAGCGAGGGCTGCCGCGTACCGAAGGTCACAAGGTCGGCGAAGGCACCGTCCTCGACGTCCTCAAGGGATGCCTGGAACTCGGCGTCAGGAATCTCTCCCTCTACGCCTTCTCCACCGAGAACTGGAAGCGGTCACCGGAAGAGGTCCGCTTCCTCATGAACTTCAACCGTGACGTCATCCGGCGCAGGCGCGACGAGATGGACGAACTCGGTATCCGGATCCGGTGGGTCGGGCGTATGCCCAAGATGTGGAAGTCCGTCGTACAGGAACTCCAGGTCGCCCAGGAGCAGACCAAGAACAACGACGCCATGACGCTCTACTTCTGCGTCAATTACGGCGGTCGGGCCGAACTCGCCGACGCCGCGAAGGCGATGGCCCGGGATGTGGCTCTCGGCAGGCTCGACCCCGAGAAGGTCAACGAGAAGACCATCCAGAAGTACCTCTACTACCCGGACATGCCGGACGTCGACCTTTTCCTTCGCCCCAGTGGTGAACAGCGCACCTCCAACTACCTGATCTGGCAGTCGAGTTACGCCGAGATGGTTTTCCAGGACGTGCTCTGGCCCGACTTCGACCGCCGAGACCTGTGGCGTGCCTGCGTCGAATTCGCCTCCCGCGACCGGCGGTTCGGCGGCGCGGTCCCGAATGAGCAACTGCTGGAAATGCAGCGGGACATGAAGGGTTTCAGGGGATGAGCGTGAAACTCGCCCGGTAGACGTAGTCCGGCGAGGGGGTGCCCCATGAGAAGCCGTGCCCCATGGTGAGGATGCCCGTGTACCCGTCGGGATGGTCCACCCCGTTCGCGACATAGCTGATGGTGTACGAGACCGTGGCCGGTGTCGAACCGGACCACTCGTAGCAGGTGAGGATGTCCGGGAACTCGTTGAAGTCCCTGGTGCCCGTGGGGTTGTCGGCACTGAGGAAGATGTGCCGGATGTACTGCGGGAAAATGGACCAGTCCTGGCAGATGACCTCGGTTCTCGGAACGCTGGCCGAGGCGGCTGGGGCCGGCATCGTCAACGGGATGCCGAGGGCGGCGGCAACGGCCAGCAGGGCGGCGGATCTACGCATGGTCAGCTCCATGGGCAGGTTGACGGGCAGGTTGACGGGCCACTCATTGTGGCAACGGCCGTCACCTTCCACAGGGCGGATTCGAGCCCTCTCGGCAACGTCCGACGACGCCCGACGAAACCCAGCGGCACCCGGCGCCGAGAAGAAGGCGCCGGGTGCCGCTGTCGTACCCGTGGGGGGTGGTCGGTGCGCGGTGGTCAGCTGGTCGTGACCGCCGTGTCGTCGATCACGAAGCTCGTCTGGAGGGACGAGTCCTCCACGCCCGTGAACTTCAGCGCGACCGTCGTGCCGGCGTAGGCCGACAGGCTGATCGTCTTCAGGACGTAACCGCTGGCCGCGTTCAGGTTGGAGTAGGTCGCCAGGGTCGTCGAACCGGCGGTGACCGTCAGCTTGTCGTACTGCGAGCTGGTGGTGGTCTCAGCCGTGTCGATGTGGACGTAGAAGGTGAGCTTGGTGCCCGTGCAGGCGCTCGGGATCGTCACCGACTGGGACAGGGTGTCGGTGTGGGTGGCGCCGTAGCCGTCGAGCCAGGCCTTGTAGGAGCCGGTGCGGGCCGCCTGGCTGCTGGAGGTGGTGATGACGCCGCTGGAGGCGGTCCAGGTGGTGTTGCCGGACTCGAAGCCCGCGTTGCCCAGCAGTTGCGCCGAGGTGCAGGAGCCGCCGCCGGTCGCGCTGACCGTCCAGGTGAAGGACGCCGTACCGGTGGCGCCCGTGCTGTCGGTCACTGTGACCACGCTGCTGTAGGTGCCCGCTGTCGTCGGGGTCCCGGAGATGGTGCCCGTCGAGCTGCTGATCGACAGGCCGGTCGGCAGACCGGTCGCCGAGTAGGTCAGCGAGCCGCTGTTGGTGCTGCTGGCCGTGATCGCCAGGCTCACCGCCGTACCGACCGTCGACGACTGGCTGCCCGGGTTGGTGACCGAGACACCGGTGGTCGGCACGGTGATGTGGCTGCCGACGTTGATGCCCGCGAAGGCGTTGCCCACACCCGCGTACTGGGTGGAGCTGGAGCCGTAGAGCGACGCGGCGGCGTTCAGCGCGGCGGTGCGCGCCTGGGCGTACGTGGTGCTGGACGTCATGTACGTCGTCAGCGCCTTGTACCAGATCTGCAGCGCGGCGGCCCGGCCGATGCCCGCGACGGCGACACCGTCGGAGGTCGAGCTGTTGTACGTGACGCCGTTGATGGTCTTGGAGCCGCTGCCTTCCGACAGCAGGTAGAACATGTGGTTCGCCGGACCCGAGGAGTAGTGCACGTCGAGGTTGCCGACGCCCGAGTACCAACTGTCCGCCGAGCCACCGTCCTTGCTCGGCTTGTCCATGTAACGCAGCGGCGTACCGTCGCCGTTGATGTCGATCTTCTCGCCGATGAGGTAGTCACCGACGTCGGAGGAGTTGTTCGCGTAGAACTCGACGCCGGTGCCGAAGATGTCGGAGGTCGCCTCGTTCAACCCGCCCGACTCACCGGAGTAGTCGAGGCCCGCCGTGTTGGAGGTGACGCCGTGCGTCATCTCGTGCCCGGCCACGTCCAGCGAGGTGAGCGCGTGGGTGCTGCTCGTGCCGTCGCCGTACGTCATGCAGAAGCAGTCGTCGTCCCAGAACGCGTTCACGTACGCCGTGCTGTAGTGCACGCGCGAGTAGGCGGCCACACCGTCGTTCTTGATGCCGCTGCGCCCGAACGTGTTCTTGTAGAAGTCCCACGTCACCTGGGCGCCGTAGTGCGCGTCGACACCGGCGGTCTGCGTGTTGGACCCGGACCCGGTGCCCCAGGTGTCGTCGGCGTCCGTCATCAGGGTGCCGGTGCCCGAGGTGCCGTTGCTGAGGCTGTACGTCTTGTGGGTGCCGCGCGTCGTGTCGTTCAGCTGGTACGTCGAACCGGACAGCGTCGTCCCGATGGTGACAGTGCCGCTGTACTGGCTGTTGCCGGTGCCGGTCTTGATGGCCTGGAACTGGTACAGCTTCGCGCCGGTCTGAGCGTCCGTGATGACGTGCAGCTGGCTCGGGGTGCCGTCGTCCTGGAGGCCGCCGATCACCGTCTCCCAGGCCAGCTTCGGCGTACCGTTGCCCGCCCAGATCACCTTGCGGGCGCTGTCGGTGGTGGCCTTCTCCGCGTCCAGCGCCTTGGCCGCGCCCAGCGCCTTCGTCTCGGCTGCCGACTTGGCGAACGTGGGGGTCGTGGACGCGACCGAGATGGCCCGCCGCGTGTTGAACGTGCTGCTCACCGTGCCCGTGGCCTTGGCGGCGGGCGGGGTGTGCACGACGAGGTCGCCGCCGAGGACCGGCAGTCCGGCGTAGGTGCGCTCGTAGCGGGTGTGGACGGTACCGTCGGCGTCCTTGGTGACGTCCTTGACGACCAGCTTCTCCTTGGCGCCGAGGCCCAGGGTGCCGGCGGTCTGCGTCGTGTGCTGCGCCGCGGTCCTGATCAGCGCCGTGCGCTGGGCGGGGGTGAGCTTCGCCGGGACGGCGCCCGCGCGCAGCGGACTGGGGGCCGGCGCCGCGGGCTTGGCGGCGGCGGGGACCGTCTGTACGCCGACGGCCAGCAGAGTGGCGGTGGCGAGCAGGGCGCCTGCCGCGGTGGCCTTGTTGGTGCGGCCGGATCTGTGGGGGGTGGTGCTGGACTTTCGTCTCACTCGAGACTCCTCCTGCGACGGCCGCGCCTTCTGCGGCCGGAAACAGAACCGGGCGAACGGGGGTGTGCGGCCCGGGATGAGCTGAGCAGTGCCTGATGTGCATGAGACGTGGGGGGTGACTGCCGGAAGAGTGGCAGCTTTGAGGAGTGCATGTCAGCAAAAAATAAGAGGTCGAGGGTTATCCCTGTGCGGACGACGGGGCCCCGCTACCCGGCGGTACCCCTCGGCGGCCCTCAGTCCTCGATACGGGGCAGCAGCAGCGGAGTCGCGAGGATCAGGACACCCGCGGCCCCGACGGCGGTCAGGGGCGTGGTGAGCGCGGCCAGCAGTCCCCACAGCGCGGTCAGCGCGGCGACGGTCAGCTTGCTGGACACCGACCAGGCCGAGAGGGTGCGGGCCACCCGGTCCGCCGGAGTGTGCTGGAGCCGGTAGGTGGCGTACACCGGGTTGAACACCCCCATGCTCAGGATCAGCCCGAACTGCACGACCATCACGAGGACCAGCCCCGACGTGCCGCCGTGCAGGAACACCATCCCCACCGGCCAGCACACCCGCAGCGTCCCGAAGGCGAGCATGATCCCGCGCTGCCCGTACCGCGCCACCAGCGGCCGGGACAGACGCGAACCGATGAGCCCGCCGGTGCAGGGCACGGCGAAGGCGAGGGCGTACTGCCAGGGCGCGAACCCGAACCGCCCGAGCATGAGGACGGCGACCAGTGGCGCCGTCGCCATGATCAGCCCGCTGACCAGCACGGTGTTCAGGAACAGGGGCCGCAGCACCGGATCGCCCAGAACGAACCGCCAGCCGTCGAGCAGATCACGGGTACGCACCCGCGCCTGCGGCCTCCCCTCCGGACGGGGCTCGTCCCCGCCCATCGCCCGGATACCGACCGCCGACAGCAGAAAACTCACCGCGTTCGCGACCACCGTGGCCACCGGCCCGAGCAGCCCGATGGCGACCCCGCCCAGCGGTGGCCCGAGCACACTCGCCGTCCACATCGTCGACTCGAACCGCCCGTTGGCGACGAGGAGTTGGGACGGCGGCAGGAGCCCCTTGAGGCAGGCCCCGCCGGCGGCGGTGAAGGTGATGTCGGCGGCGGCGACGATGACGGCGACGACCACGAGCTGCCCGAACGAGAGCATCCCGAGCGCGTAGGCGGCGGGAACGCTGAGCAGCGCCCCGCACCGCACGAGATCCATCGCGACCATCACCGGCCGCTTCCGCCGAAACTCCATCCAGGGCCCGAGCGGCAGAGCCACCACGGCCCCGACGGCCACTCCGGCGGCGGCCAGCAAGGACACCTGGGCGGGCCCGGCGTGCAGCACGAGGACGGCGATCAGAGGAAACGCGTCAAAGGCCAGCCAGGTCCCGAAGACGCTGGTGGCGTAGGCGGCCCAGAGCCACCGAAAGGGAGCCCCCAGGGAGGTACGGCTCAGCTGCTGGTCTGTTTCCCCGACATGACTCACCGCGAGAACGTATCGGACGCGGGCTGGAGCGCCCCCACAGGGGCGCGGGGAACGGCGCGACCAGCCACGACGGGCCGACGCCCGTTATAGGGGCGCGGGGAACTGCGCGACCAGCCACAACGCACCCGCACCCGACAACGAACCGAACCTACCTACCGCCCAACCGCAGAGCACTCCGCACAGGTCCCGAAGATCTCCACCGTGTGAGCCACGTTCACAAACCCGTGCTCGGAGGCGATCGCCTCAGCCCACTTCTCCACCGCGGGCCCCTCCACCTCCACCGCCTTGCCGCACACACGGCACACCAGGTGATGGTGATGGTCGCCGGTCGAGCAGCGCCGGTACACCGACTCGCCGTCCGACGTCCGCAGGACATCCACCTCACCCGCGTCCGCCAGGGACTGCAACGTGCGGTAGACGGTCGTCAGCCCCACCGAGTCGCCCTTGTGCTTGAGCATGTCGTGGAGTTCCTGGGCACTGCGGAACTCGTCGACCTCGTCCAGCGCCGCCGCCACAGCGGCACGCTGGCGGGTGGATCGTCCCTTAACGGGCGGACCGGCCGTCGTCACCGTTGTCTCCTCACGTCTGCGCTTGCCGGGCCATTGTGCCAGCCCGGACTGTGCGCGGTCAGACGCCCGCTCTGTCGGCGGCTTCCCTGCTGGCCGGAATCACACACTCCGCCGGGTCCCCGACCGCCTGCGCGGCGGTCGCGGCACGGGCTCGGCGACGGGCCAGCGGGGTCGCCAGAGCGGTCAGCGCGATGAACGCACCGATGGTCAGCAGGACGATCGTCGCACCGGGCGGGACATCCTGGTAGTACGAGGTCACCGTCCCGCCGATCGTCACGGACACCCCGATGGCGACGGCGATGGCGAACGTCGCCGCGAAGCTCCGGCTGAGCTGCTGGGCCGCCGCCACCGGCACCACCATCAGGGCGCTGACCAGCAGCAACCCGACCACCCGCATGGCGACCGTCACCGTCACGGCGGCCGTGATCGCCGTGAGGAGGTTGAGGGCCCGGACCGGCAGCCCCGTCACCCGGGCGAACTCCTCGTCCTGGCTGACCGCGAAGAGCTGCCGGCGCAGACCGATGGTGACCAGCACCACGAGCGCCGCGAGCACACAGATCGCTGTCACGTCGGACTCGCTGACCGTCGAGAGCGAGCCGAACAGATACGAGGTCAGGTTGGCGTTCGAGCCGGTCGGCGCGAGGTTGATGAACATCACGCCGCCGGCCATACCGCCGTAGAACAGCATCGCGAGGGCGATGTCGCCGCGCGTCTTCCCGTACCAGCGGATGAGTTCCATCATCACCGCGCCGACGACGGAGACACCCGTCGCCATCCACACCGGTGAGGTGTTCAGCAGGAAACCGAGGCCTACGCCGGTCATGGCGACATGGCCGATTCCGTCGCCCATCAGCGCCTGGCGCCGCTGGACCAGGTAGATGCCGATCGCGGGGGCCGTGATGCCGACGAGCACCGCGGCCAGCAGGGCCCGCTGCATGAAGGCGTAGTCGAGGAAGTCCATCAGCTCAGCAGTCCCGTCCTGATCGGTTCGGCGTCGTGAGCCGCGTGTGGGTGTACGTGGTCGTGGCCGGGCAGGGCGTGCTGTCCGACCGCCTGCGGGGGCGGCCCGTCGTGCGTCACGCACCCGTCACGCAGGACCACGGCCCGGTCGATCAGCGGTTCCAGCGGCCCGAGTTCATGCAGCACGAGCAGCACCGTCGTACCGGCCGCGACCTGCTCCCGCAGTGTCCGCGCCAGCACTTCCTGGCTCGCCAGGTCGACGCCGGCCATCGGCTCGTCCATGATCAGCAGCTCGGGTTCGGAGGCGAGGGCACGGGCGATCAGTACGCGCTGGTGCTGGCCGCCCGACAGCGCGTTCACCGAGTCCTTGGCCCGGTCCGCGAGACCGACGAGGCCGATGGCCCGCCGTACGGCCTCGTGGTCGGCCCTGCGCAGCACGCCGAAACGGGCGCGGGAGAGCCGGCCCGACGCGACGATCTCCGTGACCGTCGCCGGCACACCGCCGGCCGCGGTCGTCCGCTGCGGTACGTAGCCCACGCGCCGCCAGTCCGTGAAGCGGCGGCGCGGGATGCCGAAGAGCTCGATCTCGCCCGCGCTGACCGGGACCTGGCCGATGACCGTACGGATCGCGGTCGACTTGCCCGAGCCGTTGGCGCCGAGCAGCGCGACGACCTCACCGCGGCCCACGGTGAGGTCGATGCCGCGCAGGACCGGGCGTGAGCCCAGCTCGGCGCGCACACCGCGCAGCGAAATGACGGGCTCGCCCATGCCTGCATCCTCCGTGACGATCATCGGTTACCGCTCACCTGTACCGCTCACTTGGCGCCCAGAGCCGTCCGCAGTGCCTTGAGGTTGGACTCCATGACCGCGATGTAGTCGGTGCCCCGGGACTTCTCGGTGATGCCCTCCAGCGGATCGAGGACGTCCGTCGTGAGGTTCGCGTCCTCGGCGAGGGTCTTCGCGGTCTTGTCGGAGACGAGTGTCTCGTAGAAGACGGTGGTCACTCCGTCCGCCTTCGCCTCCTGCTGAAGTTCCTTCATCCGCGCGGCACTCGGCTCGCTGTCCGGGTCCACACCGGTGATGGCCTCCTGGGTCAGGCCGTAGCGCTCGGCGAGGTAGCCGAAGGCCGCGTGGTTGGTGAAGAACACCTTGGTCGCCGTGTTCTTCAGGCCGGCCTCGAACGAGGTGTTGAGCGAGGTCAGCTTCGCGGTCAACGCCCCGGTGTTCTTCCTGTATTCCGCCGCGTTGGCCGGATCGGCCTTCTGGAAGGCGGCGCTCACCCCGTCGGCGATCTCGGCGTACTTCATCGGATCGAGCCAGACGTGCGGGTCGAGGCCGGAGGAGTCCTCGTCGGAGTGCGCTTCCTCACCTTCGTGGCTGTGCCCGGTGCCGTCGTGCTTCTCAAGGGTGGTGAGGGCCGCCGCGTCGATCTTCGTCTTCGCCTCGGACTGTGCCACCGCCTC
Organism: Streptomyces sp. AK08-02; assembly: GCF_033795085.1. NCBI lineage: Bacteria > Bacillati > Actinomycetota > Actinomycetes > Kitasatosporales > Streptomycetaceae > Streptomyces > Streptomyces sp. AK08-02. The sequence continues at coordinate 125,682 of NZ_JARAZV010000022.1, read as the reverse complement.
GTCGACGGCGGGCTGAAGGCCCTTGAGGTACAGGACCGCGTCGGCCTTCTGCAGGTCCACGGTCTGCTTGGCGCTGATCTCCAGGTCGTGCGGCTCCTGGCCGGGCTCGGTCAGGGTGCTGATGGAGACATGCCTGCCGCCTATCTGCTCGGCCAGGTACTGCATCGGATAGAACGACGCCACGACGTCGAGCTGCCCGGTGACGTTCCGGTCGGAGGCGCTCGAATCCGAGGAACAGGCGGACAGGGCACCGAGGCCGAGCGCGGTGGCCGCCGCGATCGCGGTGCCCGATATGAGTCGTCGTACGTTCATGACAGTCATTTTCAATGATTCTGGAAACGATTGTCAACAAGCGGGCTTTTGGGGTATGGGCGCGGCCCGCTACCGGAACCGATTTGATTGGGGGGCGGGCCCCGCCGGTAACCTGAGTCATTCGCTCTGAAGCGCATCCGCTTCCGCTCGTCCGGACGCGTCCGCTTCATCGCCTGTCGTCGTAAATCGTCGTAATGAAGAGAGCACCGTGGCCGCCGACAAGATCGACACCATCGTCAGCCTGAGCAAGCGCCGTGGCTTCGTATTCCCGTGCAGTGAGATCTACGGCGGCCAGCGCGCCGCCTGGGACTACGGGCCGCTGGGTGTCGAGCTCAAGGAGAACCTCAAGCGCCAGTGGTGGCGCTACATGGTGACGTCGCGCGAGGACGTCGTCGGTCTCGACTCGTCCGTGATCCTCGCGCCCGAGGTCTGGGTGGCCTCCGGCCATGTCGCGACCTTCTCCGACCCGCTCACCGAGTGCACCTCCTGTCACAAGCGCTACCGCGCCGACCACCTGGAGGAGGCGTACGAGGCCAAGCACGGCCGTACGCCCGCCAACGGCCTGGCCGACATCAACTGCCCCAACTGCGGCAACAAGGGCCAGTTCACCGAGCCCAAGCAGTTCTCCGGTCTGCTGTCGACGCACCTCGGCCCGACCCAGGACTCCGGTTCGGTCGCCTACCTGCGCCCCGAGACCGCCCAGGGCATCTTCACCAACTTCGCCCAGGTGCAGACCACTTCGCGCCGCAAGCCGCCGTTCGGCATCGCCCAGATGGGCAAGTCGTTCCGCAACGAGATCACGCCCGGCAACTTCATCTTCCGCACCCGCGAGTTCGAGCAGATGGAGATGGAGTTCTTCGTCAAGCCGGGCGAGGACGAGAAGTGGCAGGAGTACTGGATGCAGGAGCGCTGGAACTGGTACACCGGCCTCGGTCTCCGCGAGGAGAACATGCGCTGGTACGACCACCCGGCCGAGAAGCTCTCGCACTACTCCAAGCGCACCGCCGACATCGAGTACCGCTTCCAGTTCGGCGGCAACGAGTGGGGTGAGCTGGAGGGCGTCGCCAACCGCACCGACTACGACCTCACGGCCCACTCCAAGGCCTCCGGCCAGGACCTCTCCTTCTTCGACCAGGAGGCCGGCGAGCGCTACACGCCGTACGTCATCGAGCCCGCGGCCGGTGTGGGCCGCTCCTTGCTGGCGTTCCTCCTCGACGCGTACTTCGAGGACGAGGCGCCCAACGCCAAGGGCAAGATGGAGAAGCGCACCGTGCTGCGCCTCGACCCGCGCCTCGCGCCGGTCAAGGTCGCGGTCCTGCCGCTGTCCCGCAACCCCGAACTGTCCCCGAAGGCAAAGGGGTTGGCGACCGCCCTGCGCCAGAACTGGAACATCGAGTTCGACGACGCGGGCGCCATCGGCCGCCGTTACCGCCGCCAGGACGAGATCGGTACGCCGTTCTGCGTGACGGTCGACTTCGACACGCTGGACGACAACGCGGTCACGGTTCGCGAGCGGGACACGATGAAGCAGGAGCGTGTGTCGCTGGACCAGATCGAGGGGTACCTGGCTCAGCGTCTCGTTGGTTGCTAGGTCCGGCTGACCGGGCGGGGGTCTGGGGGCGCTGCCCCCAGGCCCCCGTTTCGGCCTGAACGGCCTCGTCCTCAATCGCCGGACGGGCTAAAAAATTACCCCGCCGTCGGGTCCACCGTTGCCTGGTGTTCCTCGGCGAGATGCTCCTCCGCCTTCAGCCAGGGCAGGAACTGGACCTTCTTTCGCCAGCCGCAGGTGTCGCAGCTCATCAGGCGCTGTGCCCCGGTGCGCGTGACGTGGACGATGTGCTCCCGTCCGTGCTGGTCCCAGCGGCTCACCTTGCTCGTGTTGGTCTGCAACATGACCTCTCCGCCGTCCAGGGGATGCGTGCAGCAAGGAGTTTGCAGCAAGAGCAACATCAACAGGGGGCGGCTGTGTGAAGAGTTGAGACAGTCGGCGGTCCTCGGGCGTCAGGGTTCCGTCCCGGGGGCGATCAGGCCCGTCTCGTAGGCCAGTACGACCGCCTGGACCCGGTCGCGCAGTTCCAGTTTCGACAGGATGCGGCCGACGTGCGTCTTGACCGTGGTCGGGCTCAGGAACAGCCGTTCCGCCAGCTCGGCGTTGCTCAGGCCGGTGGCCAGCAGCCGCAGCACCTCCAGCTCACGGGGTGTCAGGCCCGACAGGTCGGCGTGCCGGGCCGGGGTCCGTGCGGGCTCCTGGCGCTGGGCGAAGCGTTCGATCAGTCGGCGGGTGATCGCGGGGGCGAGCAGGGCGTCGCCTGCCTGCACCAGGCGTACGGAGGCCACCAGATGCTCCGGGGTGACGTCCTTGAGGAGGAAGCCACAGGCGCCGGCGGTGAGGGCGGCGTACACATAGTGGTCGAGGTCGTAGGTGGTCAGGATGACGACTCGGGTGCCCCCGGCCTCCGGTGCGTCGTCGGCGAGGATCCGCCGGGTGGCCTCGATACCGTCCATGCCCGGCATCCGGATGTCCATGAGGACGACGTCGGGCCGGGTGCGTCGTACGGCGGCCACCGCTTCGGCGCCGTCCGCCGCCTCGGCCGTCACCTCGATGCCGTCGGCGGCCAGGATCATCCCGAAGCCCGTACGGACCAGCGCCTGGTCGTCGGCGATGACGGCACGCAGCGGTGGGTGCGCCGGCCGGGGCGGCCGGTTCCCGTTCACGGGGTCCGCCACGGGACGTCGGCCTTGACGCGGTAGCCGCCGGCGAGGGTCGGGCCGGCGGTGAGCGTTCCGCCGTACACCGCGAGCCGTTCACGCAGCCCGATCAGCCCCCGGCCGTTGCCGGTCACGTCGCTGCGACCTCCGCTCTCGCCTCTACCGTCTCCTCCGCTGCCGCCTTGCGGGGAAGGGGAGTCGATGGTGGTGGCGCGGGTGTTGCCGACCTCGATCTGGAGGCGGTCGTCCGTCCAGCCGATCAGGACGGAGGCCTCGGCGCCGGGTGCGTGCCTGATCGTGTTGGTCAGCGCCTCCTGCACCACGCGGTACGCCGTCAGGTCCACCCCGGGCGGCAACGGGTCGGGCGGCAGCGACACCGCGACGACCACCGGTGTCCCGGCGCCGCGCACCCGCTCCGTCAGGGCGTCGAGCCGGTCCAGGCCGGGCTGCGGCTCCAGGCCGTCGGCGGGGGTCTCCTGGGGGCCTGTGCCGGTGTCCGGGGCCGCCAACAGGCCCATCACATGCCGGAGTTCGGCCATCGCCGCCCGGCCCCCGGCCTCCACCGCGAGCAACGCCTCCTTGGACCGCTCGGGCGCCGCGTCCATCACCTTGCGTGCCGCCCCGGCCTGGATCACCATCACGCTGACATTGTGGGTCACCACGTCGTGCAGCTCGGCGGCGATCCGGGCCCGCTCCTCCACGACCGCCCGCCGCATGGCCTCCTCCTGCGTCCGCTGCAACCGCGCGAACCGGTCCCGGTCGGCCGCCAGGCGTCGCCGCCAGAAACGGACCAGACCGGCCAGCACCCCGGCGACCAGCAGTACGACCCCGGGGCTCGACCAGCCGGGAAGCAGGGGCTCCGCCTGCTGGAACGCGAGTCCGGCCAGGACCGCGCCGACGACCATCGCCGCTATGGCCCCCACCCGGAAACGGCTGTGCGTGACGGCGCTGTAGGCGCCCATGACGCAGGTCAGCACGGTGATCCAGGAGGCCTCGTCGCCGATTGTCACGGCGGCGGCCAGCACCACTCCGAACACCGCCAGCGGATACCGGCGCCTGGCCAGCAGAGGCAGCGCCGACAGGACGACCAGCGGCCAGGGAGCGACGGACCCCTCGTCCTCCGGGGACGGCGAGCGGGGTATGGGCGGGACAGGCGGGAGGGGTGGGCCGGGGGGCACGACCTCGGTCCCCGGCACGCGCGTGCTCACGCTGCCGCTCCCGTACTGGGTCGACGGGAAGAAGCGCACCGGCCCGTCGCCGGGATAGCTCGCCGCGACGATCAGCGCGACGACGGTCAGTACGACCGCCAGTGCCAGATCGGCGTACACGGCCCGTCGCGACAGCGGAGCGGCTTTCGGCTCCGGCCGCAGCGCGTCCCACAGTTGCCGACGCCAGTGACGCGTGCGCCGGTACTCGGTCTCCATCAGCGCGTCCCCGTAACCCCGTGCCCATGACGCGGTCCCCGATACCCCGTCGTCCGATGCCCGGTCGCCCGATACCCCGTCTCCATCGGCTCATTGTGGGGGTGGGGGGCCCGACGCGCGTCCCCGCGCACCGAACGGCCCAACAAGCCGTTCCTCAGGCGTACTTCGCAGGGATGACCCCATCGCCGGGTCCTCCGCCGGGAGGGCCGGACGTCGGTGTCGCGGCCGACGCGCCGCACCCGCGCCCGGCCCTACGTTCGCCGGGTCCGACAACTTCCCGCTCGAACCGACCGTAGAGACAGGCGAGTTCATGACTCAGGTGATCCAACTGGAGGACGTGGCCAAGCGCTATGACAGGGCCGGCCGGCCCGCGCTCGGGCCGCTCACCCTCTCGGTCGAACAGGGCGAGGCCCTCGCCGTGACCGGCCCTTCCGGCAGCGGGAAGTCCACCCTGCTGAACCTCGTCGCGGGGCTGGACCGGGCCACCGAGGGCACCGTGTCCGTGGCCGGCCGGCGGCTCGGCGACCTGAACGAACACGCGCTGGCCCGGTTCCGCCGCGAACAGATCGGCATGGTCTTCCAGTTCTTCAACCTGCTGGACGACCTCACCGTCACCGACAACATCCAGCTCCCCGCCCAACTGACCGGAACCGCACGGCGCGAGACGGCCGCCCGCGCCGGGGAGCTCATGGAGGTGCTCGGCATCCAGAAGCACGCCCGCGCCTATCCGGGCCGCCTCTCCGGCGGTGAACGCCAGCGCGTCGCGGTGGCCAGGGCCCTGGTCAACCGCCCCGCCCTGCTGCTCGCCGACGAGCCGACCGGCGCCCTCGACACCGCCTCGGGCGAGGACGTACGGGAGCTGCTGGTGGAGCTGCACCGGGGTGGGCAGACCATCGTGCTGGTGACGCACGACCTGGCGCTCGCCGAGGCGTGTGCGAGCCGGACGATCCATCTGGTCGACGGTCACCTGGCCCTCGACACCCGGGCGGGGGCGTCCCGTTGAACGTCTTCGGAAGAGCGGGAAGGGGCGGTGCGCTCGGCCGGGTCGTGCGATCCGGTGTGGGACGGCGGCGGGTACAGACGGTGGTGATCGCCGTGGCCACGATGATGGCCGTCGCCTCGTCGGTGGTCGCCGGGTCACTGATCGTCGCCGCGAACGCGCCCTTCGACCACGCGTTCGCGCAGCAGCGTGGCGCGCATCTGACCGTCCAGTTCGATCCGGCCAGGGCGAGTACGGCGCGGCTGGCGGCCACCGGGAAGCAGCCCGGCGTCACCGCGAGCGCGGGACCGTACCCGGCGACGTCGATCCGGCCGGTGGACTCGTCCGGCGGCCACCTGCCGACGCTCACGCTCGTCGGACGGTCCGGTCCCCGGGCCGACGTCGACGATCTGGACCTCAAGTCCGGCCGCTGGGCGGCGAAACCGGGCGAGATCGTGCTGGACTCGTCGCTCGTCGGCCCCGACCTGGAGCTCGGCTCCACCCTCCACACCTCGGACGCCGCGGACAGCCCGTCCCTGACGATCGTCGGCTTCGCCCTGTCGGTCAGCAGAACCGCCGACGCGTGGGCGACCCCCGCCCAGGCCAGGGCGCTGGCGTCGGCCGAGGCGCCCCTCACCAGCCAGATGCTGTACCGCTTCGACTCCGCCGGGACGGAGCGACAGCTCACCGCCGACCGGAAACTGCTCGCCGCGGCCGTGCCGTCCGGCGCGCTGCTGGGCAGCCTGTCCTGTCTGGAGACCAAGCGCGACGCGGACCAGGGCGCGGCGCCGACCATCCCCTTCCTCATCGCCTTCGGCGTCCTCGGCATCGTGATGTCGGTGATCATCGTCGGCAGTGTGACCAGCGGCGCCGTCGGATCGAGTCTGCGCAGGATCGGCATCCTCAAGGCCATCGGCTTCACCCCGCGTGAGGTCGTACGCGCCTATGTGGCCCAGGCGTTGATCCCGGCCGCCGTCGGCATCGGGCTGGGGGTCGCCCTCGGCAACCTGCTCGCCGTACCCCTCCTCGACGACACCGAGCAGGCGTACGGCACCGCCACGCTGGGCGTTACGTGGTGGGTGGACGTCGTGGTGCCGGCCGGCGCGCTGCTGGTCGTCGGGACCGCCGCGCTGGTGCCCGCGCTGCGCGCCGGGCGGCTCAGTACGGTCGAGGCCATCGCGGTGGGCCGGGCCCCGCGTCCGGGACGCGGCCAGTGGGCGCACCGGGCGGCGGGACGGCTGCCGCTGCCCAGGGCGGTGACGTACGGTCTCGCGAGCCCCTTCGCGCATCCGGTCCGGACGGCCGCGATGCTGCTCGCGGTGGCCTTCGGCACCATCGCGGCGACCTTCGCGGTGGGGCTGACCGCGTCCCTGACCGCCGTCAGCGCGGCGGCCGACCCGGAGGAGCGGGCGGCGGTCACGGTGTTCGGTGGTGGCGGCGGACCGGGGAGCGGACCGGGCCGCCCCGAGTCCTCTACGGCCGATCCGGCACGCATACGAGCCGCCGTCGAGGCGCAGGAAGGCACCGCCTCGTACTACGCCATGACCCGGGACGAGGCCTCCGTGGCCGGTGTCGCCGGCTCGGTACGCATCGCCCTCTACCAGTACCAGGGTGACTCCCGTCCCGGCAGCTACGAGATGATCTCCGGGCACTGGCTCGACGGCGCGGGGCAGGTCGTGGTCGGCTCGGGCTACCTGGAACGGACCGGCACCGAGATCGGTGACACGGTGCGGGTGACCTACGAGGGGGACACCCGGACCCTGCGGATCGTCGGCGAGGCCTTCGACACGTCGAACGGTGGCACGGGGATCCACGGCAACCTCGCCGACTTCCCGGCGGCCCAGCCCCGGATGTTCCTCGTCGAGGTGAAGCCGGGCGTCTCTCCCGCCGAGTACGCCACGAAACTCGCGGCCGTGGTTCAGCCGCTCGGCGGCGACGCGATGGCGAACGCCGCCTCGGGACAGGACGACTTCGTCGTCATCCTGCAGTCGATGGCAGCTCTCCTCACCCTCATGCTGGTCTCCGTGGCCGGCCTCGGCGTCCTCAACTCCGTGGTCCTCGACACCCGGGAACGAGTCCATGACCTCGGCGTCTGCAAGGCGCTCGGCATGTCACCACGCCAGACGGTGAGCCTCGTCCTCGCCTCGGTGGCCGGCATCGGCGTACTGGGCGGCCTGCTCGGCGTACCGGCCGGCTTCGCCCTGCACGGCGTCGTCCTCCCGGTGATGGGCCACGCCGCAGGCACCGAACTCCCACCGTCCGTCCTGCACGTCTACACCCCCTGGCAACTGACCCTCCTGACCCTCTCCGGCACCACCATCGCCCTCCTGGGCGCCCTCCCCCCAGCAACCTGGACAGCAAAAACCCAAACGGCAACGGCCCTACGAACGGAGTGAGTCCCAGGGCGGCCTCTCCGACCTGGGCAGGGAGCAGCCCCGAAGGGGCGCTCCCGCCCAGGGGCGCGGGGAACTGCGCGAAAAGCCACGACGGCCCGGCACCCGCAAGCGCTCTTTCAGGGGCGCGGGGAACTGCGCGAAAAGCCACGACGGCCCGGCACCCGCAAGCGCTCTTTCAGGGGCGCGGGGAACTGCGCGAAAAGCCACAGCGCACCCGCACCCTCAACCAACCCTCCGCGGCAACCGCAAACTGAGCAGAGTCGTCAGCGCGATACCCCCCACCTGCACCACCAACGTCGTCACCAACGCATCCCGCATCCCCATCCCCGGCGTCAGCGAAAGGAACAGCGTGCCCAACGTCGCCACCCCCAGCGCCAACGCGGACTGCTGCGTGGTGACCATGACCCCGCCACCGACCCCCGCCCGCGCCGGCTCGACCTCCGAGAGGATGATCCGGAAGAGAACGGGAAGCTGAAGCGCCTGCCCCGCACCCGCGACCGCCGCCCCCGGCAGCAACTGCACCAGACCCAGGTCCGGCCAGGACCGCCACACCGCGACGGCGATGAGCGCCACGCCCACCCCCTGGATCAGGCCCCCGACGGTCACGATCCGGGTGCCGTACCGGGCGACCAGGCGCGGCCCGGCGAGAGAGACGGCGAAGAACGTCACGGCCATCGGGGCCAACGCCATCCCCGCCTGCACGGGCCCCAGGCCCGCCCCTCGCTGCAGGGCCACCGCGATCACGAACATGAACCCGCTGAAGCCGATGGAGAACGGCACGATCATCACCAGACCGCGTCGCAGAGACTTCAGCGCGAAAAGGGTCGGCGGCACGAGCGGAGTGCGGCCCTTGCGGTCCGCGCCGCGCTCGGTCGCCCAGAACGCCGCCGCCGCGAAGGGGAACGCGGCCAGCGACAGCCACGTCCACAGCGGCCAGCCCGCCGCCCGGCCCTCCGTGAGCGGGGCCAGCAGAGTGATCAGGGAGACCCCCAGGAGGACCGTCCCGGGGACGTCCACCGGCTCCGGGTGCTGCGAGCGGGTCTCCGGGACCGTCCGGGCGGCCAGGACCAGACCGAGCAGCACCACCGGCACGTTCACCAGGAACACCGAGCGCCAGCCCGTGCCCGCGATGTCGGCGGCCACCAGTACGCCGCCGAGGATCTGGCCCGCGACCATCGACAGGCCCGCTGTCGCGCCGTACAGGCCCATCGCCCTCGCGCGGCGCGGGCCCGCCGTCGCCGACTGGATCGTCGCGAGCACCTGCGGCAGCATCGCCGCGGACGCCGCGCCCTGCGCGATACGGGCCACCACCAGGGTCCACGCCGTCGGTGCCAGACCGCAGGCCAGGGAGGTGACGGCGAAGGCCGCCATGCCGCCCAGGAAGAGCCGGCGCCTGCCGAAGAGGTCGCCGAGCCGCCCGCCGAGGACGAGGAGGACGGCGTACGAGACCCCGTACCCGGCGACCACCAGTTCGAGGACGGCCTCGCTCGCCGAGAGATCCCGGCCGATGGTGGGCAGGGCGACGTTGACGATGAAGAAGTCGATGAGCGGGAGCGCCGCCCCGAGGAGCACGGTGAACAGGCCGAGCCCGCCGAGTACGGGTGGGTCGGCGGGGGAGCGGACGGTGGCGGTGGGTGGGGTGCTTGTGTTGGTCACGTCGACCAGCCTGCGCCGTCTCTGAGGGGGGTACCAGAGTGTCTTTATCCTGGTAGTAGGAGTACCTGGAAACAGGGTCGGAACGGACGAGGAGTGGAGGGAGAGTGGCACTGTGACCACCATCGCCCAGGAAACCACCGCTCAGCAACGGCAGCCGCAGGGCCGGCCGGACCGCCAGGACCAGCGGGCCCGCCAGGACCAGCCGGGCCCGCAGCAGCGGGAACCGCAGCGGCCCGGTGGGCGCGGCTCGGAAATCCGGCGCCACGAGCTGGCCGTCTTCCTGCGCAGCCGCCGCGAGCGCATCACCCCCGAACAGGTCGGGCTGCCGCGCGGCCGACGCCGCCGTACGCCGGGTCTGCGCCGGGAGGAGGTCGCCCAGCTCTCCGCCGTGGGCGTCACCTGGTACACCTGGCTCGAACAGGCCCGCGCAATCCAGGTGTCCGAACAGGTGCTTGACGCCCTCGCCCGCACCCTCCTGCTCGACCCGAGCGAACGCGCCCACCTCTTCCAGCTGGCCGGAGCCGTCGACCCCACCCCCGCCGCGAGCTGCCCGACGATCACCCCCGCCATCCGCGAACTGCTGCGCGCCCTCGACCCGATCCCGGCCTGCATCCAGAACAGCCGGTACGACATCCAGGCGTACAACCGCACGTACAGCCGTCTCATGGGAGACCTGGACGCCGTACCGCCCGAGGACCGCAACCTCATGCTCCTCGTCTACACGAACGAGGAGTGGCGCTCGTCGGTCGTCCTGCTCGAAGAGACGATGCGGGTGATGGCGGCCAAACTCCGGGTCCAGCAGGCCGCCCATCTCGGCGACCCCGCCTGGAAGTTGATGCTCAAGCGGCTGCGTACCCGGTCCCCGGAGTTCTGTGCGATCTGGGAGCGGTACGAGGTGGTCGCCGCCCGGGGCAAGACCAAGCAGTTCCGCAATCCGTACGTCGGTCTGCTCACCGTCGACCACACCGACCTGTGGCTCGCCCCGGAACTGGGCACCCGGCTGGTGACGCTCGTCCCGACGGACGAGGAGACACGCGAGCGCCTGGAGAAGCTGTACGCGATGGCCTTGGGCGGAGGTTGGGGAGAAGAAGCAGGCGAGTAGTCGAGAAGGGTCGGCAGCCGGTCGAGTTCGGTCGGAAGATCAAACCTTGGCGGTCAATTCCGCTCTCCGTGAGGTGTGTTGGGGGTGGCGGCAACGCCTCGGCGCAGGCGTTTCCCTAACGTCGTCGGGAGTTGATCATCAACGCCCGGAAAGGCGCCCTCGATGACCGAACACGCACCTGAGCATGCACACGGGCACGCGGACTCGACTGGCCGAAGCGTTCCCGTCCAGGTTCAGGCGCTGCGCCCCGGCGACCACGCCTGCCTGGACGTGCCCGACGCCCACGCCCACTGGCAGGTACTGACCGCCTACACCCGCACCGGACTGACCCGTGGCGAGAAGGTGATGGTCGTCCTCGACCCCGCCGACGTGGGCGACGACGACGCCCTCGCCCGTCTCGACACCGGCACCGGACAGGCTGAAACCGCATGGCGGAGCGGTCAGTTGGAGATCGTACGCAACAGCGCTGTCTACGTCCCTGACGGCAGCTTCTCCGAGGAGCGCCAGTTCCGTCTCTACTCCGACGAGTTGGAGCGGGCACGGACCGATGGGTGGACCGGGCTGCGGGTCGGGGCGGACATGGCCTGGGGGCAGCGGGCCGGCGTCAGCGAGGACCGACTCCTCGACTACGAGGCGTTCATGCGACCGCTCTTCGTGGATCCGCGCCTCACCGCGATGTGCTGGTACAGCCGTCACCAGTACACCGACCATCTGGTGGCCGCGATGCGGACGGTCCACCCGCTGCGGGTGATGACGCACCTGGACGCCCTCGAAGTGATCGGTACGGGCGGCTCCGGCCCCCTCCGGTACGCACTCGACCTGACCGGCCTGTTCTACATGGAGGCGCACGCCGCCTGGCAGCTCATCGGCTTCGCCCGGGAACTGCCCGACGGCGACACTCTCGACGTCCGCTGCGACCCGATCCTCGAAGCGGTCCTCCGAGGCCTGGGTTCCGACGACGTAGGGCAGTTGAGGCTTCGTACGGAATCGGATCCGGAGCCGGAGGCACAGACCCCGAGGGGGGAGTGGTGAACGGTCAGCGGGGCAAGCCGCTGAACCAGGCCGCCACCTGGCTCCGGGCCGCGAAACCCAGCTTGGCGAGGATGCGTTCGGCATGCCCCTCGGCCGTACGCCGGGAGATCACCAGCCGCTCCGCGATCTGCCGGTTCGTCAGGCCCGACGCGATCAGCGCGGCCACCTCCAACTCGCGCCGGGTGAGCCCGGTGTCGGGCACCGGCGGTGCGGACCGTGCGGCGCGCCCGGCGCCGGTGGCCTTGGCGCCGGTGTTCCCGGTCGCGGTGCGCGGCTCGCCCAGCGCGTAGGCGAGGGCCTCGTGTGCCGACAGTTCGTAACCGCGCCGATGGGCCTCGCCGCACGGGCCGTCGGCGGGCGTCCCGTCGGCCTGCCGCCGCTCGGCCGACGGGACGTGGCCGAGGTCGCGGTGGATACGGTGCGCCGCACCCCGCAGCACGGCCGCCCGCTCGGTGTCGCCCCGGGCGACGGCGACGACGGCCAGTATCTCCAGGGCGCCGCCGACGGCGTGCGGCTCGCCGCTGACGTACGGCAGCCGCAGACAGTGCCGGGCACTCTCGGCGGCGGCCTCGTGCTCACCCAGGGCCCAACGGGCGGTGGCGAGTGTGCCCAGGACGTATGAGCGGACCCACTGCTCGCCGTACGTCTCGCACACTGCGAGGGCGTCCACACACAGCGGAACGGCGTGTTCGGGGCGGCCGTGGAAGGTGAGCGTGGCCGCCAGCTCGACGCGGCTGAGGAGGTGGAAGGCGAGCAGTCGTCTCTCGTCGTCGCCGCCGTGTCCCGGTCGCCGGCGCAGGACGTCGGCCAGCGGTCTGACGTCCGGTATCTCGTGCGGGGCCAGTGTCGGAGGGTGCGGGGCGCCGGTCAGGAGCACGGCGTTCGTCCGGCTGCGGACCAGCGGGATCAGAGCGGCGGCCCAGTGCGCGCGGGTCAGCTCGGGCGAGGGACGGCGTCGGCCTCCGCGCAGGAGGAGCCGTTGCCACCAGTGCCGCAGTTCCGCCCAGGCGCCGCGCGCGATCCAGTAGAACCACAGGCTGCCGATCAGACGCAGTCCGCGCGGGGTCTCGCCGGGGGTGGTGAGACAGAAGTCGAGCACCGCGCGCAGATTGTCGTGCTCGGCGCGCAGGCCGGCCAGGGTGCCCGGCTGGTCCGGCCCGAACCAGCTCCGCTCATGCTCCTCCGCGACCCGCACGAAGTGCGCGCACAACCGCCGCCGGGTGTCGCCGCCCGCCCCGAGCGCCTCCAGCCTCTCCAGCCCGTACTCACGAAGAAGCCCGAGCATCCGATACCGCGCGCCACCCCCGCTTCCGGCCTCGCTTCCCTCCCTGACCAGAACGGACTTCTCCACGAGCCCGACCACGGCCTCCGGCACGGCGACTCGGAGGGAGCCGGAGGCGGCACCGCACACCGCCTCCGCGCCCGCCAGGTCGAAGCTGCCGGTGAACACCGACAGGTGGGCCCAGGCGAGTTGCTCCGCTGGGGTGCACAGGTCGTGGCTCCAGTCCACGGCCGAACGGAGGGTCTGGTGGCGGGGTGGGGCGGCCGGGCTGCCGCAGGTCAGGAGGCGGAAGCGGTCGCCCAGACGCTCGCCGAGGCGTTCGTCGAGTTGCTCCACCCCCAGGGCGTGCATCCGTACGGCCGCCAGCTCGATGGCCAACGGGAGGCCGTCCAGACGGTGGCAGAGGCGGGCCACGGCCGCTCGGTTGTGGTCGGTGATCGCGAAGCCGGGCACCACGGCCGCCGCCCGTTCGGCGAACAGTCGCAGCGCGGGGAACTCCGCCCCGGGGCGGGCCTCTCCGGGGGCCGGGGTGGCCAGCGGGGCCACCGGGAGCAGCTGTTCCTCGGTGAGGCCGAGCCGGTGGCGGCTGGTGGCCAGTACGCGGACCCCCTCGGTCGCCCCGAGTACCGCGGCCACCAGCGAGGCGCAGGTGTCCGCCAGGTGCTCGCAGTTGTCCAGGACCAGCAGCAACCGCCGGCCGCGCAGATGCTCGACGACCGTGTCCAGCGGGGCCCGGCCCGTCTCGTCCCGGATACCGAGCGCGTCCGCCACCGCGTGCGGCACCAGCGCGCCGTCCCGCACGGCGGCCAGCGGCACCAGCCGAACCCCGTCCGGGAACCTCCGTACGGCTCCCTCCGCCACCCGCCCCGCGAGCCGGGTCTTGCCGACCCCGCCGGGGCCGGTGAGCGTCAGCAGCCGGGTCGTGGTCAACAGCCGTCTGGCCCGCGTCAGTTCATGGCGTCGGCCGACGAAACTCGTCCCCGGCACAGGGAATCCGACCGTCCGCCGCGACCCGGCTGCCCCCACGATCGGCCACGCCCTCTTCGCGTTCGACGAGTTGATGGTGCCCTTGCGTCATCCCAACGGTGATCATCGGCAATGGGTTACACCAACGGCTCACTTCGCGGTACGCGCCCCCGCCGCACCTCGCACGCCCGTCTCCCCGCCCCCGTCGGCATCGGCTTCGGTATCGGCACGCGAGCCGCCCTCACTCCTGCCGCCTCCGCCCTCGCCACCCTCTATCTCCCCGAACTCTCCGATCTGTCCGTCCTCCAGACGCCCGGCGGCCCGCTCCGCCGTCTTCCGGGCCCAGCCGCCGGTCGTGACGGCACCCAGGACCAGTACGGCCAGCCCGCAGCCCGCGATGATCCACCAGCCGGGCCGCGACGCGGAGACGAACACCTCCTTGTACGGGCCCGCCCCGATGCCCGACGCCAGCACCGCGCCGATCACCGCGACCCCCAGCGTGCCGCCGGTCTGGCGGCTGGTGGAGGCGACCGCGGCGGCCACCCCGGCCTGGGCCCGGGGCATGCCCGAGACGGCCGTGTTGGTGATGGGCGCGTTGACGAAGCCGAAGCCGAGGCCGAACAGGAAGTACCCGATGACCAGCGTCACGTTCGACGACTCCGCGTCGAACCCGGCGAACAGGACCCCGCTCGCGGTGATCGCCACCCCGGCAGTGAGGAGCGGGACACGCGGGCCCCGGCTGCCGACCAGGCGCCCCGAGATCGGCGCGCAGACGAAGCACATCACCGCCATCGGCAGCATCCACAGACCCGCGTGCAGCGCTGACAGCCCCCGCACGTTCTGCAGGTACAGCGTCGACAGGAACAGGAACCCGCTCAGCGCCGCGAACGCGCTGACCGCGACCACGGTCGCCCCGCTGAACGGCACCGACCGGAAGAACCGCAGGTCGATGAGGGGTTCGGTGCGCCGGGGTTCGTAGTACAGCAGTCCGAGCAGCGCGGCCAGGGCGACCGCACCGAAGGCGAGCGTGTGCGAGACCGGCGAACCGGGCGCCTCGATGATCGCGTACGTCAGCGAGCCGAGCAGCGCGATGACCAGGACCTGGCCGACCGGGTCCGGACGGCGGGCCTTCGGCGCCCGGGACTCCGGGACGTACCGCAGGGTCAGCAGGAGCGCGGCGAGGCCCACCGGCAGGTTGATCCAGAAGATCGAGCGCCAGCCGACGGAGTCCACGAGCGCGCCGCCGACGATCGGGCCGGCGGCCATGGATATACCGACCACCGCACCCCACACGCCGATCGCCCGGGCCCGCTCGCGAGGGTCGGTGAAGGTGTTGGTGATGATCGACATGGCGACCGGGTTGAGCATCGAACCGCCGACCGCCTGGATCATGCGGAACACGATGAGCGAGTCGAGGTTCGGGGCCAGCGAACAGAGCACAGAGCCGAGCGTGAACAGCACCAGCCCGGTCAGGAAGACCCGGCGGCGGCCGATCCGGTCGGCGGTCGAACCCGCCAGCATCAGCAGTGAGGCCAGTACGAGTGTGTACGCGTCGAGCGCCCACTGCATACCGGCCACACTCGCGCCCAGGTCCTTCTCCATGGCGGGCAGCGCCACATTGAGCACGGTGACGTCGAGGCTCACGATCAGCAGGCTCATACAGCAGATCGCGAGCACCAGCATGCGGCGGCGGGGACTCAGCTCGGACATGCGGTCCATAGTACGACTAACTAACGACTTTGGCTGTACTCCGTCCGGTGGGCGAGAATGGCGGGATGTCCACGCCCGTCACCGCGCCCGTCGCCGCCCCCGCGAGCCTCCTCCGGATCGGCCCGCACGCCGTCCAGCCGCCCGTCGTCCTCGCCCCCATGGCGGGGATCACGAACGCGCCCTTCCGCACCCTGTGCAGGGAGTTCAGCGGGGGTAAGGGCCTGTTCGTCAGCGAGATGATCACGACCCGGGCGCTGGTCGAACGCAACGAGAAGACCATGCAGCTGATCCGCTTCGACGCGACCGAGAAGCCGCGCTCGATCCAGCTGTACGGCGTCGACCCCGCCACCGTCGGCAAGGCCGTCCGCATGATCGCGGAGGAGGGCCTCGCCGACCACATCGACCTCAACTTCGGGTGCCCCGTCCCGAAGGTGACGAGGAAGGGCGGCGGCTCGGCCCTCCCGTACAAGCGGCACCTGCTGCGCGCGATCCTGCGCGAGGCGGTCTCCGGCGCCGGGGACCTCCCCGTCACGATGAAGATGCGCAAGGGCATCGACGACGACCACATCACCTACCTCGACGCCGGCCGTATCGCGGTGGAGGAGGGCGTGACGGCCATCGCGCTGCACGGCCGCACCGCTGCCCAGCACTACGGCGGCACGGCCGACTGGGAGGCCATCGCCCGCCTCAAGGAGCACGTGCCGGAGATCCCCGTGCTCGGCAACGGCGACATCTGGTCGGCCGAGGACGCGTTGCGGATGGTCCGGGAGACCGGCTGCGACGGAGTGGTGGTCGGCCGTGGCTGCCTCGGCCGGCCGTGGCTGTTCTCGGACCTGGTGGCCGCCTTCGAGGGGCGTACGGACGACATCGCGCGCCCGTCCCTCCGTGAGGTCGCCGACATCATGGTCCGGCACGCCACGCTGCTCGGTGAGTGGATCGGGGACGAGGCGCGCGGGGTCATCGACTTCCGTAAGCACGTCGCCTGGTACCTGAAGGGCTTCGCGGTCGGCTCCGAGATGCGCAAGCGTCTCGCGATCACCTCGTCACTGGTCGAACTCCGTTCCGGGCTGGACGAGTTGGACCTCGACCAGGCTTGGCCCGACGGCGCGGACGGGCCACGGGGTCGTACGTCCGGCAACAACCGGGTGGTGTTGCCGGAGGGGTGGCTGAAGGATCCGTACGACTGTGCCGGTGTGAGTGAGGATGCGGAGTTGGATACGTCGGGGGGCTGAGTTTTCGGCTGCGGGTGCGTTTCGGCTGGTCGCGCAGTTCCCCGCGCCCCTTCGCGCCCTTCGGGCGCTTACGGGTGGGGCGTCGAGCCGTATGCCGTGAGGAACTTGTCGCGGAACGCGCTCATCTTCCAGACCGGGGCGTTGTGGGCGGGGCGCAGGCCGTCCGTCCAGTTCCAGTCGGCGATCTTGTCGAGGATCTTCGGGTCCTTGGCCACGACCGACACCGGCACGTCACGGCTGGCGTTGGTGCCGCTCACCCGGGACATGGGCTGGTGGTCGCCGAGGAAGACGAGGACGGTGTTGTCGGTGCCGTAACGGGTCAGCCAGTCGATGAGGCTGGTGACCGAGTACTGGATCGACTTGCCGTACTCCGCCTTGGCCTCGGGGCCGTTGTAGAGGACGTCCTTGGGGTCCTTGCCCGCCTTCTGGATCGCGTTGAACACCGTGCCGTCGCCGAGCTGGTCCTGCGGGACCGTCTTCGGCAGCGGCGCCCAGGGCTGGTGGCTCGACGTCAGGATGATCTCCGACATCAGCGGCTTGGCCTGCTTCCTGCCGTGCTCCAGGCGCTGGTAGGCGTCCAGCGTGTACTGGTCCGGCATGGTGGACCAGCTGAACTTCGGTCCCTTGTAGCCGAGGTCCTTCGCCGCGTAGTTCTTCTGCAGGCCGTAGAAGTTCGCCTCCGGCCAGCTCTTCTGCACGCCCGGCATCACGCCGACGGTCCGGAAGTCGCCGGTGCGCCGGAACACCTCGGGGAGCGTGAGACGGTCACTGTTGACGAGGGTGCGGTAGCGCTGCTGGTTGTTGATCCACAGGCCCGACAGGAACGTGGAGTGGCCGAGCCAGCTGCTGCCGCCGTACGTCGCCGAGGTCAGCCAGCCGCTCTTCGCGGCGAACCCGGCATCCGTCAGGGCCTGGGTCTTGTCGGCGAGCGTCCGGTCCACGCCGGGCGACATGATCGGGTCCTCGATCGCGCTGCGGCCGTAGCTCTCGATGAACGTGAAGATGACGTCCTTGCCGCGCAGGTCCGGCACCAGCTGGTCGCCGGGCGTCTTCGCGAACGGGTCGTTCTTCGCCAACTCCTTGAACTCCGCCTCGTCGTGCAGCGTGTCGCTCACCCGCCGCGCGTGCACCTTGACGACCCCGGCGGTGTGGTCCGACGCGATCGGCACCCCGCCGATCGTCAGGCCGAGGGACATGCAGGTGATCCAGACGGTGCCCGCGATGAGCGTCGCCTTGGTGGCGACGGTGTTGTGCCGGGCGAGCAGGTTGCTGAGCCGCACCGTCGCGAAGGCCGTCGCGACCAACAGGAACAGCACGAGGAGGATCACCGCGAGGGTGGCGGCGAGTGAACCGGCCGTGCCGAACGAGTCGGTGAGGTACGACTGGGCGTCGCTCAGCAGCGCCCAGTCGAGCAGTACGTTGAAGTGCCGGCCGAGGAACTCGACGAACCCCATGTCCAGCAGGTTCACCACGGTGACCGCGCCGAGGAAGGCGCCGATGGCCGCCGCCGTGATCACACGCGGCCGGCGCGGCATCGCGAGCAGCACGACGGCCGCGACGATCGCCTCCGCCGGGAGCCGGAGGAACTCCGAGATCCGCAGGTTGCCGAAGGTGTTCGGCATCTGCAGCGAGACGAGCACGAGAAGCACGGAGAGGGCGGTCACCGCCCAGCTGACGTTACGGGCGGCGATGGGCCGCCGGGTACGCCAGCCGACCTTGGGAGCCGCAGCCGCGTCCGCACTCTCGGCCTCGGTGGCCTCGGTGGGTGCTTCGGGCGTGTCGGTTGGCTTGTCGGGTGCCTCGGTGGCCGGGGCCGGCTCGTGGGCGGGCGCTGCGGGACTCGCGGCGGATGCGGTCGGGGGTTCGGCCGCCGGTGCGGTCTCCGCCTCCGCCTCCGCCTCCGCCTCCGCCTCCGCCTCCGCCTCCGCCTCTGCCTCTACCGGTGCCTCTGCCTCTACGTCTGTCCCTGTCTCGGCCGTGTCCGGAGGCGGGGTCTCGGTCGAAGGTGTCTTCGCCGACACCTCTGATGGCGCGTCGGACGGTGCCTCGGAAGATCCCTCGGGGGTGGCGTCCGTCGATGGGTTGGTGCGAGTGAACTGAGGCACCCCGGAGGTCCTTCCGTGTGAAGCCGTGCAGGGAGCGGCGGACCCGGCGCGGGAGCCGAGGTCCGCCGCCATCCCGTACGGCGGGCCCTCGGCCTCCGTTCAGCCTCCGCGTCCAAGCACCCGGCAAACACCCGGCAAACGCCTCACCAAACTGCCGGTCACACGCCTACCGGCACCTGCGGTCAGGCGCCCCCGACCGCCGTGAGCAGCGCCAGGGGGGCCGCCGCCGACCGGGATTCCCGTACGCACGCGTGCGGGTAGGGCACCGGTTCGCCGTGGGTGTCGCGGCCGTAGCCGGCGAGGACCTCGGGGAGACGGTGGCCGGTGGCGGTCGCCGCGTCGACGAGGGCGTGGGCGACCGTACGGGCCTCGTCGTGCAGGCCGTACCGGGCCAGGCCGAGGGTGATCAGGGCGTTGTCGTGGGGCCAGACCGAGCCCCGGTGGTAGGAGAGAGGGTGGTAGGCGGGCTGGCCCGACGCCAGCGTCCGTACGCCCCAGCCGGAGAAGAAGTCCGGTTCGACCAGGCGCCGGCCGACCTTCTCGCCGTACTCCTTGTCGAGCAGCCCCGACCAGAGAAGGTGTCCCGCGTCGGAGGCCAGCGCGTCGACCTGGTTGCCCTCGCCGTCGAGGGCGAGCGCCGGGAAGGAGTGCTCCGGCATCCAGAAGTCCCGCTGGAAACGGTCCCGGAGGTCGGCCGCCGCCTGTTCGAGGAGAGCGGCGTACACCTCGTCGTCCCATACCGTGCGGGCGAGATGAGCGGTACGGCGCAGGGCGTCGTACGCGTAGCCCTGGGCCCCCGCCGCCATCACCGGGCCGCTCGCGCGGGTGCCGTCGGCCGAGCAGATGGCGCCGGGGGAGTCCTTCCAGTTCTGGTTGGCGAGGCCGCCCTGGTCGGCCCGGTAGACCAGATAGCCACGGGACGTCAGGCCGCTGTGGTCCAGCATCCAGCCGATCGCCGCGCGGGCGTTGGCTTCGAGGCGGCGGGCCAGCGCCGTGTCGCCGGTCTGCTCGACGTACGCGCCGAGGAGCACCAGGAACAGCGGTGTCGCGTCGACCGAGCCGTAGTAACGCCCGTACGGCACCTGCCCGAAGTGCGCCAGCTCGCCGTGCCGCACCTCGTGCACGATCTTGCCCGGCTGGGCCACGGAGTCGGGGCCCACCTCGGTCGCCTGGGTCGCGGCGAGCGCCGGGAGGGTGGCGGCGGCGAGTTGGGGACGGTAGGGGAGCGCGAAGAGAGAGGTGAGGAGCGCGTCGCGGCCGAGGAGGGTGAGGAACCAGGGTGCGCCGGCGGCCGGTACGCGCAGTTCCTCGCCGTCCGGTCCCGTCGCGGGGACCTGGAGCGACGCCAGGTCGCAGAGGCCGCGCGCGCAGGCCGCCGCCAGCTCCGGCCAGCCGGTGGGGAAGGCGACGCCCTCGACGAACTCCCCTTCCAGTGCGAGGAGTTGATCGTTGGCGGCGGCGGGGGAGGAGGGAACCAGCGGTTCCTTCGGTGCGCCGTGCGGACGGGCGGCGACGCGCAGTGTCAGTTCCGCCGAACCGTGCGGTTCGAGGTCCAGGGTCCAGACGAGGCGCCGGGCACCGGTGCCGGTCTCCTCGACACCGTCGGGCGCGGGCTCGGCGGTGACCGTCGTGGAGGACAGCCATTCACCGCGCCGGTAGCTGAACTCGACGCCGTCGTCGAGGACTTCACGTTTGCGGACGGCGCCGGGCTTGACGTACGTACGGTGGTCGGAGCGCAGCTCGAACTGGTCGGTGAAGTCGGCGTCGGCGGTGACCGCGATCCGGACCGTCACCGGCACCGGACGATTGCTGGTCACCCGCAGCGACTCGACGAACGCGCCGTCCCCGAGGGCCTGTTCGCGGAAGAGCGTGTAGGCGGGCGGTTCCT
The DNA here is from genome assembly GCF_033795085.1 of Streptomyces sp. AK08-02. NCBI lineage: Bacteria > Bacillati > Actinomycetota > Actinomycetes > Kitasatosporales > Streptomycetaceae > Streptomyces > Streptomyces sp. AK08-02. Next base: position 104,889 of record NZ_JARAZV010000022.1, on the reverse strand, counting down.
GACGGCCCCCGCGCGGGACGAGAACGCAGCGTGCGGTGTCCCCGTCGGCGACCGGGCTGAGCGTCTCGGGCAGGGCACCGTCGACGGTGAGCTGCCAGCGGCTCAGGTGCCGTGCGTCGCGCACGAACAACCCGTCGGGCTGGCTGCCCCCGCGTACCCCGCTGATGTCCCCGCCGTCACCCACGGCCGCGAACGTCCCGCCGTGCACGAGCAGATGATGCCGGTCCGTCATCGCCGTTCCCCTCCCTGGTCACTCATGCCGAACACGTTGTTGATGTCGCTGTCGTCGAAGGGCTGTTGGTGGAGCAGGTCGAGGGTGAGCGCGGCGGTCCAGCCGAAGCCGAGCGCCCCGCAGGCCTCTCCGGTGTACGGGTCGACGTACTCCGCGAAGTCGGTCGCGTCGGCGGTCTCCAGCAGTGCCGTGCGCAGGGTGTCGGCGTGCGCCCGCTCGCCGTGCTGCCGCAGCCCGCGCTCCACCAGCCACCCCGTGTTGAACCAGGCCGGCCCGCGCCAGTAGCGGTGCGGGTCGAAGGCCTCGCCGAGCAGGTCGTAGGACGGTACGAGGCGGGCGGCGCCCCCGACCTCGAAGTGCGGACCGCGCGCCGTACGGACGAGGGTGGCGGCGATGTCACGGGGGAGCGCGGGCAGCAGGAGGGGGATGAGGCCGGAGACGCTCCGCTCGGGGACGAGCGCGCCCGCGCCGACGTCCCGGCAGAAGAACATCCCCTCCGCCGGGTCCCACAGCCGCTCCACCAGCGCCGCCGTCAGGCGTTCCGCGCGGGCGTTCCTGGCCGTGGCCGTCGCGCCCAGCTCCTGTGCGATACGGGCCAGGGCGTGCTCCGACGCGATCAGCAGCGCGTTGAAGGAGGGGTCCTCGACGGCGAACTCGCCGGTCCCCGCCTCCCCGCCCCCGCCCGGCCCGTCCCCATGCCCTCCGCCCGGCCCATCCCGGTACCCGCCGTCCCGGTACTCCGTGGCCAGCCGTACGTACCGTCCGTAGTCCAGGTCGGTCGGCCGGTCCTCGGCGGCTCCGTGGTCGAGGTCGGCGCGCCGGAAGGAGCGCGCCGGGGCCGGGGTGACGCGGCTGAGCGGGGCGTCCCAGCAGGGGCTGTTGTCCATACCCTGTTCCCAGGGGTGCACGACCGACGCGAGGCCGCCCCCGCCCAGGTCGCGCCGGTGCAGCAGATAGCGGTGCCAGGCGGCGAGCCGGGGGTAGGCGCGGGCGAGGAAGCCCCGGGAGCGGGACAGGCCGGGGTCCGCCTGGTGCACCAGCCAGACGGCCAGCGCGTGCACCGGTGGCTGCACGATGCCGGACGTCTGTACGGTGCGCGGGGCGCCCGCAGCGCGCCCCGCGGTCGAGGAGCGCCAGAAGTCGGGGCTCGGGAAGTACGCGTCGAGCGGGACGGAAGGGTTGAACACGATGTGCGGGATCCGGCCGTCGCCCCACTGGGCGCCGAGCAGCGTCTCCAGCTCCGTCTGGGCGCGCAGGGGCGACAGATGACGCAGGCCGATCGCGATGAACGCCGAGTCCCAGGACCACTGGTGCGGATACAGGCCGCGCGAGGGAACCGTCGAGGAGCCGGTCCAGTTGGCCTCCAGCACCTCGGCCGCCCTGGCGTGGAGGGCAAGGCCGGCGTGCGCGGTGTGCGGAGTGCGCGGGGCGTACTGGGAATGTGTCGGCCTGTCCGGTTCGTATACGACGGAGTGCGCCGTGGCGTGGGCACGGGAGGTCAGCTGGGCAGTGCGATCCACTCGGGGCTCCCCGAAGACGTTCGGCCCGACCGGTTCGGTCGAGCCACCTTAGAGTTACGTCTATTTAACACGCATAACTCAATATGTAATGCAAGCTTGAGAAACACAAGGGGGTGCGCATGAGCGGTCGTACGAGTGGTCGCGCTCAGGCGAGCGCCGGTGATCTGCTCGAACTGGTACGCAGTGGACGCGCCACGACGCGTGGTGCCCTGCAACAGGTGACGGGTCTCTCACGGGCGACGGTCGGCCACCGCCTGGACCGGCTGTTCCGCGCGGGCTGGTTGCGCGAAGGGGCCTCGGGTCCGGTCGACTCGCCGCTCGGCGGGCGCCCGTCGATCACCCTGGAGTTCGACGACGCCCACGCCGTCGTCCTCGCCGCCGACCTCGACACCCGTCATGCCCGCGCCGCCGTTCTCACCCTCACGGGTGAACTTCTCGCGGAACACTCGGGCACCCTGGCGGTGGACGACGGCCCCGACGCGGTGCTCGGCGAGCTCGGCCGCTGGTTCGCGGAGCTTCTGACGAAGGCCGGCCACCGCCCCTCCGAGGTGTGCGGCATCGGCCTCGCGGTACCGGGCCCGGTCGACATGGACAGCGGCCGGGTCGTCCAGCCGCCGATCATGCCCGGCTGGGACGGCTACGACATCAGAACCCGGCTGGCCCGCGCCGTCGCCGAACACACGGGCGAGCCGACCGCGGTGCGGATCCCGGTGCTGGTGGACAACGACGCCAACCTCATGGCGTACGGCGAACAGCGCACCGGACACCCCGGCTGCTCGGCCTTCGTCCTGGTGAAGGTCTCGACGGGTATCGGCGCGGGCGTGGTGGTCGGCGGCTCGGTCTTCCGGGGCATCGACGGCGGCGCCGGGGACATCGGGCACATCCGCGTCCCGGAGGGCGCCGAGGCGTTGTGCCGGTGCGGGTCGTACGGCTGTCTCGCCGCCGTCGCGAGCGGGGGCGCCGTCGCCCGGCGGCTCACCGAGGCCGGGGTGCCGGCGGCGTCCGGCTCGGACGTACGGGACCTGCTCGCGGCCGGGCACCCGGAGGCGCTCGCGCTCGCCCGGGAGGCGGGCCGGAGTGTGGGGGACGTACTGGCGACGGTGGTGACGCTGCTCAACCCGGGCGTGCTGATGATCGCGGGCGACCTGGCCGGCACCCCGTTCCTCACCGGCGTACGGGAACTGCTGTACCAGCGGGCGCTGCCGCGCTCGACCGCTCATCTGGACGTGGTGACGTCGAGGCTGGGGGAGCGGGCGGGGCTGGTGGGGGCCGGGGCGATGGTCGTCGAGTACCTGTACGCGCCGGAGCGGGTGGAGGAACGGCTGTCGGCGCTCGGGGTGTGAGCTGTGACAGCGGTGTTTCCCCTTCTTGTCGGCGTCCGCATGGTGAAATCCGGGCGCTGGTTCGTGCGTGATTCTCGCCACCCTTGATAGAGGGGTCGCTCAGATGAGCGGATCGCAGGCGGCTGCACTTCTCAAAGGGTGGCACTCAGTGCCACCCTTTGATCGTTCATCGATAGAACTCAGGCGTGTTGCCATCCGCTCATCTGAGCGACAAAATGGGCATGTGTCTGCCGGTGTCTTCAAGAAGTGAAAACATGACGCTTCGACTGCTTGCCGAGCCTTGACTTTGGATCTGCTGGCTGACGGCTGGTTACAGGCGTATGACACGCAAGTGGACGTACCCATACGCCTTGGATCTGGGTATGTTCCTGGCCGTCAGGGCAGCCACCGCGTCCCGAGGGAGTCGAGACCCGTGTCGGAAAACAAAGAGTCCCACGTAGTCAAGTTCGTTTACGACTTCACCGAGGGAAACAAGGACCTCAAGGATCTCCTCGGTGGCAAGGGCGCGAACCTCGCCGAGATGACCAACCTGGGACTCCCCGTTCCCCCCGGCTTCACCATCACGACGGAGGCCTGCAAGGTCTACCTCGACAGCGGAGACGAGCCGGCGGCACTGCGTGACGAGGTGAGCGCGCACCTCGACGCCCTCGAAGCGGCCATGGGCAAGAAGCTCGGCCAGGCCGACGACCCCCTCCTCGTCTCCGTCCGTTCCGGGGCGAAGTTCTCGATGCCCGGCATGATGGACACGGTGCTGAACATCGGCCTCTCCGACAAGTCGGTCCAGGGCCTCGCCAAGCAGGCCGGCGACGAGCGCTTCGCCTGGGACTCGTACCGCCGCCTCATCCAGATGTTCGGCAAGACGGTCCTCGGCGTCGAGGGCGAGCTGTTCGAGGACGCGCTGGACGCCGCGAAGACGGCCAAGAAGGTCGCGGTCGACACGGAGCTGGAGGCCGCCGACCTCAAGAAGCTGGTCACCAAGTTCAAGAAGATCGTCAAGACCGAGGCGGGCCGCGATTTCCCTCAGGACGCGCGTGAGCAGATGGACCTCGCGATCCACGCGGTCTTCGACTCCTGGAACACCGACCGGGCGAAGCTCTACCGCCGCCAGGAACGCATCCCCGGCGACCTCGGCACGGCGGTCAACGTCTGTTCGATGGTCTTCGGCAACCTGGGCCCCGACTCGGGCACGGGCGTCGCCTTCACCCGCGACCCGGCCAGCGGCCACCAGGGCGTGTACGGCGACTACCTGCAGAACGCGCAGGGCGAGGACGTCGTCGCCGGCATCCGCAACACGGTCCCGCTCGCCGAGCTGGAGCGGATCGACAAGAACTCGTACGACCAGCTGATGCAGATCATGGCCACGCTGGAGAACCACTACAAGGATCTCTGCGACATCGAGTTCACCATCGAGCGCGGCCAGTTGTGGATGCTCCAGACGCGCGTCGGCAAGCGCACGGCGGGCGCCGCCTTCCGCATCGCCACCCAGCTCGTCGACCAGGGACTCATCGACGAGGCCGAGGCGCTCCAGCGCGTCACCGGCGCCCAGCTCGCCCAGCTGATGTTCCCGAAGTTCGACGAGGAGGCGAAGGTCGCCCCGGTCGGCCGTGGCATCGCCGCCTCGCCGGGCGCGGCGGTCGGCAAGGCGGTCTTCGACTCGTACACCGCGGTGAAGTGGTCGCGGTCGGGGGAGAAGGTCATCCTGGTCCGCCGGGAGACCAACCCCGACGACCTCGACGGCATGATCGCGGCCGAGGGCATCCTGACCAGCCGTGGCGGCAAGACGTCCCACGCGGCCGTGGTCGCACGCGGCATGGGCAAGACGTGTGTGTGCGGCGCGGAGGAGCTCGAGGTCGACACCAAGCGGCGCCGGATGACGGTGCCGGGCGGGCACGTCGTGGAGGAGGGTGACCTCATCTCCATCGACGGTTCGAGCGGCAAGGTGTACCTGGGCGAGGTCCCGGTCGTGCCGTCCCCCGTCGTGGAGTACTTCGAGGGCCGGATGCACGCGGGTGCCAACGACGCGGACGAACTGGTCGAGGCCGTCCACCGCATCATGGCGTTCGCCGACCGCAAGCGCCGGCTCCGTGTCCGCGCCAACGCGGACAACGCCGAGGACGCGCTGCGCGCCCGCCGCTTCGGCGCCCAGGGCATCGGGCTGTGCCGTACGGAGCACATGTTCCTCGGCGACCGGCGCGAGCTGGTCGAGCGGCTGATCCTGGCGGACACGGACGTCGAGCGCGAGGAGTCCCTGAAGGCGCTTCTCCCGCTGCAGAAGCAGGACTTCGTCGAACTGTTCTCGGCGATGGACGGCCTGCCGGTGACGGTCCGTCTCCTCGACCCGCCGCTGCACGAGTTCCTGCCCGACATCACCGAGCTGTCGGTCCGCGTCGCCCTGGCGGAGTCCCGCCAGGAGCCGCACGAGAACGACCTGCGGCTGCTCCAGGCCGTACACCGGCTGCACGAGCAGAACCCGATGCTGGGCCTGCGCGGTGTACGTCTCGGTCTGGTCATCCCCGGTCTGTTCACCATGCAGGTCCGCGCCATCGCGGAGGCGGCGGCGGAGCGCAAGAACGCCAAGTGCGACCCGCGCGCCGAGATCATGATCCCGCTGGTCGGTACGGTCCAGGAGCTGGAGATCGTCCGCGAGGAGGCCGACCAGGTCGTCGCGGAGGTCGAGGCCGCGACCGGCGTGTCCCTCAAGCTGTCGATCGGCACGATGATCGAACTGCCCCGCGCCGCCCTCACGGCCGGTCAGATCGCGGAGGCGGCGGAGTTCTTCTCCTTCGGCACGAACGACCTCACCCAGACGGTGTGGGGCTTCAGCCGGGACGACGTGGAGGCCTCGTTCTTCACGGCGTACCTGGAGAAGGGCATCTTCGGTGTCTCCCCGTTCGAGACGATCGACAGGGACGGCGTCGGCTCCCTGGTGAAGCTCGCCGCCGAGGCCGGCCGCGCCACCCGCCCCGACCTCAAACTCGGTGTCTGCGGCGAACACGGCGGCGACCCCGAGTCGGTGCACTTCTTCCACGAGGTGGGCCTGGACTACGTCAGCTGCTCGCCGTTCCGTATCCCGGTGGCGAGGCTGGAGGCGGGCCGAGCGGCCTCGTCCTCGACGGGCAGCGACCACCGGTAGGGCCTGAGGCCCAGGGGCGGCCGGGGAGCGTTGAGAACCTCAGCGGCTCCAGGAGGCCCCGGAGACGCCGGAGCGGTTGCCTGTCACCCCGACCCTCAGCGACACGGCAGCGGTTCCGGAGCACGAGAGAGGGCGGCACCCCTGTGCGGGGGGTGCCGCCCTCTTGATCTGTCCGTGCTCAGGAGATGGCGCGGAGCGCGCCGTGCCGAGGCCGCGCGGAGTCCGAGCGGAGGCCTTCGACGGCAAGTCCGGTCTGCTGGTCCTCGGGCAGAAACACAATCAACTGCTGTGCTTCCGCAGGGAGTTCGAGCGTCTCACGGATCAGCCGGAGCTTCGGTCCGGCGGGATGGTCGAGCCGGAGCACTCCCCGCTGCGGAACGACGTGCCGGTTCAGGCGGCGGGTCAACTCGGGGCCCGCGAGAGGCGCGAGTTCCGCGCTGAACCACTCGGAGTTCTCGACGGAGGGGGCCAGCCACAGGTCGAACGCCTGCTCGTCGGCGATGTCGTCCCAGTCGGCGAAGAAGGTGCGGGCACGGGGGTCGGTGAAGACGTAGCGGGTGAGGTTCGGGGCTTCGGCGTCGAGCAGGCCGCTGCCGTTCACCACCGCTGCGTACGCGCTGGTGTGGGCGAGGATGTCGCCCAGCCGGTTGGCCACCAGGGCGATGCCACCCGGTTCGAGGAGACGGAGCGTCTGCAGTACGGCGGGCCGCACATGCCGGGACGCGGGCGCGGGCCGGGGGTGCGCGGTGCACTCACCGCCGGTGATCTTCGTGAGGTAGCGCAGGTGGGTGCGCTCGGACGTGGACAGGCTGAGGGCGTCGGCGAGGGCGTTGACCACCGCCACCGAGGGATTGCGGTCGCGGCCCTGCTCGATACGGGTCAGGTACTCGACGCTGATGCCGGCGCGCGCCGCGAGATCCTGGCGCCGCAGCCCTGGTGAGCGGCGGCGGCCCCGGTCCGGCAGACCGAGCGACTCGGGCTGGATGCTGTCGCGCATGGTCCGGATGAAGTCCCCCAACGGCGTACCCATGCCTTGAGGATAGGACGGGCCGGCCCGGTCGCGGCGGGCTCAGCGTGGCCCTGCGGGGGCCAGCCTGCGCTCGGCCTGGCTACGGCCGGGGGCCGCCCGGAGAGTGGTGGACATGAACAACGACACGCACAAGCTCGTGATCATCGTCGCCAGCGTCCGAGAGGGTCGCTTCGGTCCCGTGGTGGCCGAGTGGGTCGGCGAACAGGCCGCCCTGCACGGCGGGTTCGACGTGGAGGTCCTGGATCTGGCCGACTTCGACATCCCGCTGGCCCTGCCCGCCGAGTCGCCGAAATACGCCGGTGACGACTATCCCCGCCCGGCCGGGATGCGGCCACTGACCACCGCACTGGAGAGCGCGGACGCGTTCCTCGTGGTCACACCCGAGTACAACCACAGCTACCCCGCCTCCCTGAAGGCGGCCATCGACTGGCACTTCACCCAGTGGACGGCCAAGCCGGTCGCCTTCGTGAGCTACGGGGGTGCGGCGGGCGGGCGTCACGCGGTCCTGCATCTGGAGAACGTGCTGACCGAACTGCACGCGGTGACGATCCGCGACGGCCTCGCCTTCCCGAACTACTTCACGGCCTGGCAGGACGGTCGCCCGGTCGACCCCGATGCCCCCGGGTACGCCAAGACGCTGCTGGAGCAGCTCGCCTGGTGGGCGGGCGCGCTCAGGTCGGCACGCGAGGCCGCTCCCTACCCGGCCTGAGAGTCCCTCAGGAGTAGACCACCGGGCACCCCCGTCTGAGCGAGTGCTGTGCCGCGCGCAGGTAGAGGGCGACATAGAAGGACGCGTCGAGATCCTCGCTCCACGGGCCCGGCGCGGTGGCCGCCGCCTTCTCGGCCTCGCCGTCCAGGAACCACATGGTCAGGTCCAGGTTGTCGCACATCTCCGGCACCTCGGGGGGCAGTTCGACGGCCCTTGCCAGCTTCTCGGCGATCGCCAGGACCTGAGGCGCACCCGCGATCACGGTGTTGTCGGAGTACGAGGACTCCACCGGCAACTCGATCTCCTCGTCCAGGGACACCGGCACCAGGACCGACCAGCCGAGGAGGGTCTCCGTCTCCGCCGCCGAGAGGTGCGCCTCGCACAGCGCCGTCAGGCCGTCCATCGGCGGGACCAGTTTCTCCTCGAAGGACCGGCCCGATCCGCGTACGAAGTCCGCCGCCGCCGGTACGGAGTCGTACCGAGGCAGCCCCCGCCGCACCAACTCCGCGTTCAGGCCCACGGCGACCTTCGCGCGCCCGCCCTCGTCCTCGTCCTCATCGAACCATTCCTCCGCACCGACATCGACCAGGTATACGCCCATGACCGCAACGTACTGCGCACCACTGACATCGACGCCGGTGCGCAGTACGGGCGTATGCCGGGGGCTATGCGCGGAACGGGCCCGTCACCTCGTACGTGATCCCGTCGGAGGAGCTGCCGCTGGTGCCGCGCTGGCTGGAGAAGTACAGGCGGCTGCCGTCGGGGGAGAACGCCGGGCCCGTGATCTCCGAGCCCGACTGGCCGTCGACGCGCAGGAACGGGGTGACCACGTCGTCCGGGGTGATCAGGCAGATCTCCATGTTGCCGCCGTCCTCCGCCACGAACAGGTCGCCCGACGACGTGCCGGTGATGTTGTCGACGCCGGTCAGCGGGGCCGTGCCCGAGGTGACGAGGGAGTCGTCGTACGCCAACTCATAGGTGTTCGTGAGGAGGTTGAGCTGCCAGACCCTGTTGTCGCCCTTCGTGGTGAACCAGACCTTGTCGTCGGCGTAGTGGCAACCCTCGCCGCCGTTGAAGGACTTGGAGCCGGAGACCTGGGCGCGGGTGGTCGTCGGGGAGCCGTCCGGGTCGGGGACCGTCGTCCAGGTGTATGAGCCAGAGGTCGCCGTGCCGGCCACCAGGACCTGGAGGGTGCCGGACGACAGGTCGCCCCAACTCGTGGGAACGAAGCGGTAGAAGCGGCCGTTCGTCTCGTCCTCCGTCAGATAGACGACCTTGCGGACCGGGTCCGCGGCCGCCGCCTCGTGCTTGAAACGGCCCATCGCGGGGCGCTGTACCGCCGCGCTCGTGCCCCACGGGTCGGTCTCGTAGACATACCCCAGCGACACCTCCTCGCAGGACAGCCACGTGTTCCACGGAGTGCGCCCGCCCGCGCAGTTCTGCCGGGTACCCGACAGGATGCGGTACGCGGACGTGATGGCACCGGTCGCCGAGAACCTCACGGCACTCGCGCCGCCCGAGGGGTTGATCTCCGAGTTGGAGACGTAGATCCAGCCCGTGCCGTTGGCGTAACAGGCCCCGCCGTCAGGGGCGTTGTGCCAGGTGTACGACGTTCCGGTGACCGTATGGCCCGAGCGGGCGACGACCCGGCTGGTGAAGCCGGCGGGGAGTCTGATGCCGTTGGCGTCGGCCGCGCCGAGGGCTCCGTACGGGCCCGCGCCCGGCTGGGCGGGGGCCGCGTGGGCGGCACCGCGCCACAGGGTGCCGCCGAAGACGGCCGCCGAGCCGCTGATGACGGCGGCGCGCAGGAGGGTACGGCGTGCAACGTGTGCGTTCACTCGTGCGTCCACTCTCGCTCCAAAGGGGGGTGGCGTGACGTGCGGTGACGTCAGGGACCCTAGGGCGGCAGAGTGGAATTGTCATGTACGCGCTGCGACTCCCGGGTGGCCGTTCGAATGGCCGGAATGCTCTGGTGCCTGATCGTGGATCTTTCCAACTCCGCTTCGGACGCACTGAGTTCACCTACGTTGGTGCGCAAATGATCAGCATCGAACACACCGGAGGCTCCGCCGTGTCGCACGACGACCCCACCCCCTCGGCCGGTACCGGCGCCCGCGCGCGGGTGCACATCGACACCTCCAAGCCGCACTCGGCCCGCTTCTGGAACTACTTCGTCGGCGGCAAGGACAACTACGAGGTCGACCGGGAGATCGGGGACCACATCAAGGAGATCTTCCCCGGCCTCGTCGACGTGGCCGTCACGAGCCGCCACTTCTTAGGACGCGCCGTCCGCCACCTGGCCGACGAGCAGGGTGTACGCCAGTTCCTGGACGTCGGCACCGGGCTCCCGACCGCCGACAACACCCACGAGGTCGCACAGCGCGCCGCCCCGGACGCCCGGATCGTGTACGTCGACAACGACCCCGTCGTGCTGGCCCACGCGGACGCCCTGCTCGGCAGCACCCCCGAGGGCCGGACCGTCTACCTCAACGCCGACCTGTACGCCCCCGAGACCATCCTCGAAGCGGCGGCCGACACCCTCGACCTCTCCCGGCCGGTCGCCCTGATGATCCTCAACACGCTCGGCCATGTCGCCGACCACGACCAGGCGCGCGACCTGGTGACCCGGCTGATGGCGGGCCTGCCGTCGGGCAGCCATCTGGTGGTCAGCGACAGCACCGCCACCAGCGAGGGCATGATCGCCGCGTCGGACGCCTACAACGCGAGCGGCGCCGTCCCGTACTACGTACGGAGCATCGGGGAGATCGCCGCCTTCTTCGACGGCCTCGACCTGCTGGACCCGGGCGTGGTCCAGGTACCGGAGTGGCGCCCCGACCTCCGGGGCCCGGCCGGTCCCGCCACGGCCGTCGACGCCTACTGCGGAGTGGGCCGCAAGCCCTGACACGCGGCGCCACAGAGCGTAGAACTGGCCATGGGGGCCGATCCGGCGCAGTCCGGACGCGGATCCGGACACACCTGCCCGGAACCGTCGGAGCCGCCTCGATCGACGCCCATGGAGGTCACCCGAACATGCCCGGTTGGAACACGCAGGACATCCCCGACCAGAGCGGCCGTATCGCCGTCGTCACCGGTGCCAACAGTGGGCTCGGGTACGTCACCGCGCGGGAGTTGGCGCGCAAGGGGGCGCGGGTGGTGCTCGCCTGCCGGAGCGAGGCGCGGGGTAACGAGGCGGTCGCACGGCTGCTGGCCGAAGTGCCGGACGCCATCGCCGAGTTCTGGCCGCTGGACCTCGGAAACCTGGGCTCCGTAGGGGAGTTCGCGGACGAGCTGCCGTACGAGCGGATCGACCTGCTCGTCAACAACGCGGGCGTGATGGCGTTGCCGCACGGAACGACGGCGGACGGGTTCGAGACGCAGTTCGGGGTCAACCACCTCGGCCACTTCGCGCTCACCGGGCTGCTGTTCCCGACCCTGCTCGGCACGCCCGGCGCCCGGATCGTCAACCTCTCCAGCGGGGCCCACGCGCTCGGCAACATCGACATCGACGACCTCAACAGCGAGCGGAACTACCGGCGTTGGACCGCGTACGGGCGTTCCAAGACGGCCAACCTGCTCTTCACGCACGAGCTGGCGCGCAGGCTGGCCGCCGTCGGCTCCGGCGTCGTGGCCGCCGCCGCGCACCCCGGATACGCCGCCACCAACCTGCAGACCGCCGCGCCGAGGATGCAGGGCCGCAGGGGTGCCGAGCGGTTCATGGAGATCGGCAACCGCTTCTTCGCCCAGTCCGCCGACGCGGGCGCCCTGCCCACCCTGTACGCGGCCACCGCCCCCGACGTACGGCCCGACGCGTTCGTCGGCCCCAGGATCCTCGGCTGGCGCGGTGCGCCCGCCAAGTCGTGGCGGGCTTCCTGGACGCTCAACGACCAAGCGGGAGAACGGCTTTGGGCCGCCTCCGAGCAGCTCACCGGAGTGACGTACGAGGGCCTCAAGTCCTCGTGAACGCGAGCGGCGCCCCGGACGACGGTGGCCGGGGCGCCGCTCACGATCGGCATCATCAGGTGTGTGCGGGCACGCGTCAGGCGGCGGCGCGCACCTCGTACGCCGTCACGGCCACCGCCTCGTCGTCCAGGCAGCGGCCCGACTCCAGGTCGAAGCGCTGCTTCAGGAGCGGGGAGGCGACGTACGGGCGGCCCTGGTGGGTGCCGGTCAGGCCGCGGGAGAGGACCGCGGCGCCGCCGAACGGGTCGCGGTTGTCGATGGCGTACAGACTGCCCGCGCGGTCGCGGAAGATGGCCACCTGCCGGCCGTCGGGCAGCAGGGCCGCCACACCGCGGCCGGGCAGCAGGACGCTCAGGTCGCAGACCGTGAACCAGCTGTCGTCGCCGGTCTCGCCGCTCGCGCCGTTGTCGATGCGGAGTTGGATCTTCAGGTCGGTCGTCTCGGGTGCCAGGGTCATCGCTGGGCACTTCCTTCCAGGACGTCGTCGGCGGGGCGCAGGCCGATGGACAGCAGCGGCAGGTCGGGCTTGATCTGGTCGCGCTCGGGGACGAAGCCGACGACCGGGTCGGGGGTGTCCGGCGCGTTCACGAAGGACACGAACCGGGCCAGCTTCTCGGGGTCGTTGATGGTGTCGGCCCACTCGTCGCGGTAGTGGGCGACGTGATCGGTCATCAGCGACTCCAGCTCCTCGCAGATACCGAGGGAGTCCTCCACGACCACGTCCCGTACGTGGTCCAGGCCGCCGGGGATCCGCTCCAGCCAGGTCGACGTACGCTCAAGACGGTCCGCCGTGCGGATGTAGAACATCAGGAACCGGTCGATCAGCCTGATCAGTTCGGCGTCGTTCAGGTCCTGGGCCAGCAGGTCCGCGTGGCGGGGGGTCGCGCCGCCGTTGCCGCCGACGTACAGGTTCCAGCCGCCCGAGGTGGCGATGATGCCGAAGTCCTTCGACTGGGCCTCGGCGCACTCGCGGGCGCAGCCGGAGACGGCGGACTTGAGCTTGTGCGGGGACCGCAGCCCCCGGTAGCGCAGCTCCAGGTCGATCGCCATCCGGACCGAGTCCTGGACGCCGTAACGGCACCAGGTCTGGCCGACACAGGACTTCACCGTGCGCAGCGACTTGCCGTAGGCGTGGCCGGACTCGAAGCCGGCGTCGACCAACCGGGTCCAGATCAGGGGGAGTTGCTCGACGCGCGCGCCGAACATGTCGATCCGCTGACCTCCGGTGATCTTCGTGTAGAGGCCGAAGTCGCGGGCGATCTCGCCGATGACGATCAGGCCCTCGGGGGTGACCTCACCGCCGGGGATGCGCGGGACGACCGAGTACGAGCCGTTCTTCTGCAGGTTGGCGAGGAAGTGGTCGTTGGTCTCCTGCAGCGCCGCCTGCTCGCCGTCGAGGACGTAGCCGCTCGCGCCGATGGTCGGGGCGAGGGAGGCGATGATCGAGGCGACGGCCGGCTTGCAGACGTCGCAGCCGTCGCCGCCCTTGGCGTGGTCGCGGCCGTAGCGGTCCAGCAGGTCCTGGTAGGTGTTGACGCGCAGGGCGAGGACGATCTCGTACAGCTCCTCGCGGGTCTGCGAGAAGCAGCCGCACAGGCCCTTGTCGACGACGACACCGCTCGCCTCCAGCTCGGCGGTGACGAGCTGGCCGAGGACCTTGACGCAACTCCCGCACGTCGTACCGGCCTTGGTGCACTTCTTGACCTCGGGCACGGTGGTGCAGTTGTGCTCGGTGACCGCGCCGCGGATCGTGCCCTTGGTGACGTTGTTGCAGGAGCAGATGATCGCGGCGTCCGGCAGCGCGGTCGGGCCGAGCTGGACCGGGCCGCCGGCGCCGGCCGGGAGCACCAGGGACTCGGGGGAGACCGGCGGGACCGTGCCGGTGAACGCGCGCAGTGTGCCGTAGGCCTCCGCGTCGCCGACGAGGATGCCGCCGAGCAGCTTGCCGTCGCGGCCGATGACGAGCTTCTTGTACAGACCCGAGCGGGAGTCGGAGTAGACGACGTCGAGGCAGTCCTCGGTCGCGCCGTGCGCGTCGCCGAAGGACGCCACGTCCACGCCGAGCAGCTTCAGCTTGGTGGAGAGATCGGCGCCGGTGAACGTCAGCTCCTCGGCCTCCTCGTCGGCGGCGATGGCGGCGGCGGCGGTCTCCGCCTGCTCGTAGCCGGGGGCGACCAGGCCGTACACCCGGCCGTCGGAGGCCAGCGCGCACTCGCCGATCGCGAAGACATGCGGGTCGTTGACCGTACGGCACTGCTCGTCGACCGCGATGCCGCCGCGCTCGCCGACCGACAGGCCGCAGTCGCGGGCGAGTTGGTCCCTCGGCCGGACACCGGCGCTGAACACCACCAGGTCGGTGGCGAGTTCGCTGCCGTCGGACAGCTTCATCCCGGTGACCGCGCCGTCCTCGCCGACGACGATCTCCTGCGTGCCGACGCCCGTGTGGACGGACAGGCCCATGTCCTCGATGGTGCGCAGCAGGGCCGCGCCGCCGCCGTCGTCGACCTGCACCGGCATCAGGCGCGGCGCGAACTCGACGATGTGGGAGGTGAGTCCGAGACCCTTCAGCGCGCCGGCCGCCTCAAGTCCGAGCAGACCACCGCCGACCACGGCACCCGTCGTGCGGGTGCTCGCGTACTCCTCGATGGCGAGGAGGTCCTCGATGGTGCGGTAGACGAAGCAGCCCTCGGCGTCCTTGTTGGGGACCGGCGGGACGAACGGGTAGGAGCCGGTGGCGAGGACGAGGACGTCGTAGTCGACGACCAGGCCCGAGCGGGCGGTCACCCGCTTCGCCTCCCGGTCGATGGTCTCGGCCGGGTCACCGATGTGCAGCTCGATGCCCTCCTTCTCGATGAACGCCATGTCCGTCATCGAGAGGTCCTCGGGCGTCTTGCCCGAGAAGTACGAGGTCAGCGCGACGCGGTCGTACGCCGGACGTGGCTCCTCGCACAGCACGACCACGCGGTGCGCGGCGGTCAGGCCGCGTTCGGCGAGGGCTTCGAGGAAGCGCTGGCCGACCATTCCGTGGCCGACGAGCACGATCGTGGGGGTGGTCGTGGGGGTGGCCCCATCAGCGGCGGTCATTAGGAGCCTCCATCGTTGGTGAGCAGGTGGAGCAACGGGCCGCCGTCAGTGGGGAGCGGCTCTGCTCCCTCCCAGGCGCGCGCGAGGGCGCCGACGGTGCCGAGTTCGCCGACGAGCACCCCGCCGACCAGCCGGTCGTCACGGACGACGACCTTGCGGTACGTGCCCCGGGTGGCGTCGGCGAGCTGGATGACGTCGTCTCCGGGGCGGGGGGTCGGCTCGCCGAACGCGGCGAGATCGAAGGGGTTGCCGGTGTCGGCGGTGAAGTCGGTGAGCGTGAGACGCGTGAGGGCACGGGTGCCGGTGTAGCGGGCGCCGGTGTCGCCGGACCCGCCCGCGTGTCCCGCCTCGGCCGCCTCGCCCGCGATCAACTCGGCCAGGACTTCGGCCTGTTCGAGAGCGGGAGTGGCCAGACCGTAGATCGTTCCCTGGTGCTGGGAGCAGTCCCCGAGGGCCCTGATGTGCGGGTCGGAGGTGCGCAGTTCGTCGTCGACGAGGATGCCCTTGTGCACGGCGAGCCCCGCGTCGCGCGCGAGCCCCACCTTGGGGTGGACACCGCAGGCCAGTACGACGAGGTCCGCGTCGAGGGCGTAGTGGTCGGCCAGCTCGACCGACCGGACCCTGCCGCCCACGCAGCGTACGTCCCGGACCCGGCACTCGGTGTGCACCTCGACGCCCAGCTCGTTGAGATGCCGAAGCACCAACGCCGACGCACCCGGGTCGAGTTGACGTTCCATCAGGCGCTCGGCCTGCTGGGCGAGAACGACCTGCGCACCGCGTACGGCCAGCGCGCGGGCGGCGGACACACCGAGCAGCCCACCGCCGATGACGACGGCCTTCGCTCCCGGACGTACCGCCTTGGACAGTCCCAGGCAGTCGTCCATCGTCCGGAACGCGTGGACGCCTTCGGGGAGTTCATGGTCCGGGGTGAACAGCCCACGCAGGGGCGGGAGTACGGGGTTGGAGCCCGTCGCCAGCACCAGCGTGTCGTATGCGATCACCGATCCGTCGGAGCAGTGCACGGTCCGGTCGGCGCGGTCGATGTGCTCGGCCCGGGCCCGGACCAGCCGGTCCGGCGTCGGCAGGGCGATCACCTCGGGGGCGTACCGCCCGGCGAGGACCTCGGCGAGCAGCACCCTGTTGTACGGGCGGTGCTCCTCCTCACCGACGAGCACGACGTCCGAGGCGGACAGGCCGAGCTCACCAAGCCGCCGGGCGAGCCGTACGCCCGCGAGCCCGGCGCCGATCACCACCACACGCGCATTCGAGGTCATGTACTGCAGAGTGCGTTGCCGGTGTTACCCGGCCGCATCACGTCTGTTTCCCGGGAGGCACGCTTCCCTCAGCGGAGGCCTGGAAGAGGTGTGAGGGTTCAGGAGGGGCGAGCCGGACGGCTGTGAGGTGCAGGAACGATACGGCAGCAGCCTAGGATCGAGATCATGCCCGACATATCCCTGCCCATGATCGCCGCCCTCTGCGCCGCCGCCCTCGCGGCAGGCTGGATCGACGCGGTGGTGGGCGGGGGCGGCCTGCTCATGATGCCCGTACTCCTGCTGGGCCTCCCGGACACGTCCTCGGTGGCGCAGTACGCGCTCGGCACCAACAAAGCCATGGCGATCGTCGGCACCACGGGCGCGGCAGTCACGTATACACGCAAGGCACCGGTGGACGTACGCCTCGCGGTACGGATCGGCCTGGCGGCGGTCGCCGGCTCGACGGCCGGGGCGTTCGTCGCGGCCGGCATGAGCACGGACACCCTGAAGCCGGTCATCATGATCGTCCTGCTCGGCGTGGGCGCCTTCGTGATCTTCAAGCCCGCCTTCGGCACGGCCCCGGCGACCACCCCGGTCTCCGCGCGCCGCGTCCTCGCCGCGATCGGTCTCGCGGGCCTGGGCATCGGCTTCTACGACGGCCTCATCGGCCCCGGCACGGGCACGTTCCTCGTCCTCGCACTCACCGCGCTGCTCCACCTCGACCTGGTGACCGCCTCCGCCACGGCCAAGGTCGTCAACTGCTGCACCAACGCGGGCGCCCTCGCGATCTTCGCCTGGCAGGGCACGGTCTACTGGGAGCTGGGCGCGCTGCTGGCCGCGTTCAACCTGGCCGGCGGGATGGCGGGGGCGCACACGGCGCTGAAGAAGGGGAGCGGGTTCGTGCGGGTGGTGCTGCTGGTGGTGGTGTTCACCCTGGTGGCGAACCTGGCGTACCAGCAGTGGCTGGCCTGACCGGCACCACTGGTGTTCGTATGGTGTTCGCACCGGTCACCACCAGTGCGAACACCACTCACCGCTGGTCACTTCCTGAGCGTCATGTCGACATGCCAGGGGTCACCGAACGCGTAAGGCGTCCCGTCATCGAACTGGCCTTCGCTGGTGAAGACGCCGTCGACGCCGAGTTTCTCCCCTGGCGCGGCCGACTGGAGGATGCCACACACCTTCGGGACGGTGCCGACAGCCGTGTCCTTGAGGCGGGTGATGATGTCGCCCTCGGCCAGCTTCGCCTCGCTCGCCGGTGAATTGCTGGAGACGCTCGACACATAGAGACCGTCGACATGCGCTTTCCGAAGAATCTGCTGCAATGCGTCGGCGCTCTCCTGGTCGTCCGCCGGGAAGTAGGACGGGAAGTCGGGGTCGGAAATCGCGAGCAACGATCCCCAACCGGGATTGTTCTTGCTCTTTCCGGCGGCGAGCTCCTTGACAATGGGCGCGGCATGGTCGCTGCTGATGGCGTAGTGCTGGCCCTCGATGGAACCCGTGTAGCTGAAGGAGTTGATCCCGACGAGCTCCGCATCACTGTTGAGCAGCGGGCCGCCGGAATTGCCGGGATTGAGCGTCGCCGAATGCTGGACGGCCGACGGGAAATTGGGTCCGCTCAGCTGTCCCTGCTCCGCGACGTCGGGCGACTGGACCACACCGCTGGTGAGTACGGGCTTCTGGTGGCCGGCGTCGCCTGCTGCCGCCGGATAGCCGATCGCGGTCACTTCGTCCCCCTGACCGAGGTCGCCGCTGGTGCCGAACTTCACCTCGTCCAGGTCCTTCTGCGGCGACACGAGCTTCACGACCGCCAGGTCCTCACAGGGATCGCTGCCCATCAGCCGGACCGGCACGGGCTCGCGGTCCTCGATACGGACCTGAAGAGCACTCTGACCGGCGACCACATGGGCGTTGGTGATGATGAGACCGTTGTCGGCGTCGTAGATGACGCCCGTACCGCTGCGGTCGACTCCCAGCACCTGTACGGTCGCGGGCGCGACCTGTTCGAAGACCTCCTTGGGGTCGTCCGCCCTGCCGGCCGAAACCCCCGAAGCCGCTGTGACACTCCCGGTCAACGCGATGGCCGATGTGACAGCCACGCACATTCTTCCTGTAGGCCTCATAAGGGCCTCCTGGTGGGAAGTGAACGTCACGTCCAGGATAATGCCCGAATAATTCCCTGTCGCGCCGAGGGGAAGCGATGAGGGATGAGCAAAGGGAGCCTGCCGGTCACTCCCTCCGACTTCCCGTAAGATGCGCGAACACGACCACGTTCCCCTGATATCCGGTCGACCGCGAATATCTCCCCCCGCAGGTGATGACCCGCAACTCGGCCCGTTTCGCGGCCCCGTACACCTTCTCGTCGGGGAAGTTCTCCGTGTCGTACACCTCGACGGCGTCGACGGTGAAGCGAGCGGTGCTCCCGTCGAGCCGCTCGACCTCGATCCCGCCGCCCTTCTCCAGGGCGCCGAGGCGGTAGAAGACGGAGGGTCCGTCGGCGTTGTCGACATGCCCGGCGACGATCGCGGTGCCCGTCCCACCCGGGACGGTGCCGTCCTCGTACCAGCCGGCCAGGTTCTCACGCTCGGCGGGCGGTACGTCCAAGCTGCCGGTGGCGGTGAGGCCGAGGCCCATCAGCGGGGCGTCCACGCCGATGGCGGGGATGCGGATACGGAGGGGCGGGGAGGGCGGGAGGGTCGGGGTGGGGGACTCCGGGTGGGAGGACTCCGGGTGGGTGGGCCGCGTACGGGCCTGGGCGGCGGACGGCTGTGGCGGGGCGTGGGTCTCGCCGCCGCTGCGGACCAGCCAGGCGCCGGAGCAGAGGGCGGTGACGGTGAGGGCGGCTATGAGGATGTCGGTGAATCTGCGCACGTGAACCACCTCCTGAACCGTTTCCGGACCACTTCACGGGCCACCTCATGGGCCGACTCCTGGACGCCCCTGTTTCCCCCTGATGCCCTGCCCTGGTTCATCCCTGATGGTTCACCCCGACCCCCCTCCGGGCCGCGAGGGGCGTCGGGCCCGGAGGGGAGGGGGACATGCGGTACCGGCCGACGGACGGCGGAGGGTGTCCGTCAGATCCTGTCGCCTCTCGCCCGGCGATGCAGGAGCCAGGTACCGCCCACGCCGGCGGCGGCGAGAGTCGCCACACCGGCCGTGGTCTGCACGGGGTCAGGGCCGAGCGCGCCACCGACCCCCGTCTTCACACTCCCCCTGGGCTGCACAGGAGGCCGCACAGGCGGTCGGGTCGAGGTCAACGTCACGACGAGATCACCACTGACCTGCCGCGCATCCGCCTTTCCATCGCACCGGGCGACGATCTCGTACGTCCCGGGCTGCGCACCCGGCGGCACCCGAAACTGCCCGACGGCGACTTCCCTGTGCGTACCGGGCGCGAGAACGAAGACCCCCGCGCCCACAGCACTGGCGTCCCCGGCGGCGGTACCGCCGCTGCCGCAGGCGGTCGTGTTGACGGTGACCCGGGTGCCGGGAGTGACGGTCGCCGGGTACACCTCCAGCGTCCCGCCACTGCTCGCGTGGGCGGGCGCGGCGAGGGCGGAGGTGAGGGTGATGACCACTGCAGGTCCGGCGAGGGCGACGGCGAGCGCGATACCGGTCAGCGGACGGGCGGCGGCGGTACGGCGCATCGGGCTTGCTCCTCCGGGATCCGAGAGCTTGCGGACGGGGTGGTCTGTTACCGAGATAAGCGGCAGGGGCCCGGACGCGCTCCCTGATGGCCCGTCAGAAATACGGTGAACGGGTGGCCGGGCATCGCGGCAAACGACCGACGCGTCGGTATCCGGGCAGGTCATCGCCGTACTGCTGGAGTGTCGCGAAAGGAACCGGATGGCCGGGAGTCGGCGGTGTGAACGGGTGACAGGGAGGAATTCGACTGCTGGGCTTGACCTCAAGAAAGCTTGAGGTATGAGGCTGTACCGCATGCAGACACACACTGAACCTGTCGAGCCCGTACGAGTGACCGTGGTCGTCGGCAGCAACCGGGAGGGCCGTTTCGGCCCGGTGGTGGCCGACTGGCTCCTGAACCGGCTGGAGAGTCGCGACGACCTTGTGGCGGAGGTCGTGGACGTCGCGGACACCGCCCTCCCGACGACGTTCGCGACCGACGCGGACGCGAAGGCCCAGCTGGCGACGGTCACCCCGAAACTGGCTTCGGCGGACGCGTTCATCGTCCTGACCCCCGAGTACAACCACTCCTACCCGGCCGGCCTCAAGAACCTCATCGACTGGCACTACACGGAATGGCAGGCCAAGCCGGTCGCCTTCGTCTCCTACGGCGGCGTCTCCGGAGGCCTCCGCGCGGTCGAACACCTCCGCCAGGTCTTCGCGGAACTCCACGCGACGACGGTCCGGGACACGGTGTCGTTCCACAACGCGGGGGCGGCGTTCGACGAGGGGGGCCGCCCGAGGGATCCGTCGGGCCCGGACACGGCGGCGAAGGTGATGCTGGGGCAAGTGGTGTGGTGGGGCAGGGTGTTGAGGGAGGGACGGCAGGCTCGGCCGTACGGAGGCTAGTAATCCGGCTGTAGATCGCAATCTTCATGTCTGGGATGTGGGATATGAGATGCGACTCGTCGCCGGTAACGGCTGGTGAGGGATCGCTGTTGGTGGAGCCGCCGCCGGTGCGACAGGCCGAGCCGGTGGGCCATGTCGTGGCGAGGCCGGCCAGCACAATCACGCACTACGCGCGTTCGGTGAGCAACGCCGCCAGGCTGTCGGCGAATCCGGTGAGCCAGTCCAGCCGTGGTCCGCTGCGGGCTATACGAAAGCCGTGGCGGCGGCCCCAGTACGCAGCCTGGACGGCATGGAACTGGGCCCACCGCTGGACGCGTTCACGGTCGAGTTCCGCGGCCTCGGCGAAGACGTCCAAGACACGGTGGACAGCCCTGCGCAGGTCATCCGCTTCGAGGAGCGTCAGCGCGTGGGACTTCAGCAGTGTGCCGCCGTCGTAGGCGGGATCTCCCACGTACCCCTTGGGGTCGACAGCCAGCCACGGCTCTCGGACGGCCCGCAGGATGTTCCGGGCATGCAGGTCGCCGTGGATGAGGGTGTCCGGCTGGGCGTGACCCAGCTCCCGAACGCTCGCCACGGCGGCATCCAGCACCTGACGCGGCAGCGCATGCGGCAGCTCCTCGGCGTCCCTGCGCAGCTGATCATCCCAGGCATCGGCCTGCTCACGCAGCCGGGGCAGGCCGGGCGGTGCGGGGATGGCCAGGCGCCGATTGAGCCGCCCGGCGACCGTCACCACCTCGTCGCCGTCCTCGACCTCAGCCAGAGTCGACGGCTGAACCCGCTCCAGCAGCATCGCGAACCGCTCGTCGTCACGCTCATGCAACAGAACGGCGCCGCAACCGCCCCACGCAACGAACGCATCCGGCTCATGGACGTTGCCGGGATGCGGAAACGACACCTTCAGCACGGCGCGCTCCTCGGACCGCCGTCGTACCGGAACGATGAGACCAACGCCTCCGTGCATGACCTCGCCGTCCGGCACGCACCCCCAGCGCCCCAGCAACTCCTCCACGATCCCGGGCAACTCAGCGATCCACGCCGCCCCGGCAGCCCCCTCGCGGTCGACCGTGCTCTGTGCGAACTCCTCGGGCATCGCGATCATCCCGGCACCCTACGCGTCGGCCCGCCGCGGCCACCAAGCCCCAGCAGACCGCTGGCGCCGCCCGGCAAACCGCCCACTACGAAGATCGCGATCTACAGCTGGAGTACTGGGCGTCATGGGTCCGGCGCGGGTCGTACCGTCCGTACGGTTGGCCCGGCCCGGCCTCGATTCGTCTGGATTGGATGTGTTGGATGTGTTGGATGTGTTGGATGTGTTGGGAACACCACGACGAGCCGGCCACTGAACCCGGCGGCCGGTCAATTCGTTGGCCGAAGGGCTTCGCCGGGGCGAGGATGCCGTAATGCGACACGCCTACGAGGACCCCGAGCTGCTCGCCCTGGTCCATCGCTATGTCACGCCCGACCGGCGTTACCTCCGGCTCGGCGGCGGCCTCCTGCGCAAGGCAGAACCCGAACGCACCGAGTTCCTGAAGAAGTTGGGCGAGACCGCCGCCGAAATCACACCCCGTGAACTGGGCCTCCTGCTCGACTGCGGATGGCGTGAGCGCAGGACCGCGGCCTGGCTCATCGCAGTCTCGGGCAGAACCGAGTTCCGCGAACGCCTCGGCGAACTCCTGCTGGCCAGCGAAGTCTGCTGCGCGGGCCTGGCCTACTGCGTGACTCTGACCGCCTTCGGCACGGCAGCCGACGCCGAACTCCTGGCCGCGTATCTCGACCACTACCTGCTCCGCCCCGACCTCTACTACGACCAGAGGGCCGCCCTCGGCGCACTGCTGCACCTCGACACCAGGCTCGGCACCGATCGGGCGGCCAGGTTCCTGACCCCGGACGGCCTCTGGCACCGGTGGCTCGCCGGACCGCCCAGCAAGAACACCGACGACCCGGACGATTTGCGCAGGTCCATCAGCAGTCTCTGCGACTTGGTCGAGGTCGGCGCCCGGCACTGTACGGATACGTAACTGACAACGGAGACGCCCCACCCCGGGGAGCCCACCCCACCTGCTGCCGCCGATGGTCGCGATGTCAGTGGGGCGGTCTACGGTGACGGCCATGTTCGCCCTGCCTGATGGTCTGCCTGTCGGCCGTTTCCTGCCCCGTGACTCCGTACACGCCTGGGTCTCCGACGAATTCCCCGAAGACATCGATGAGTTGTGGCCCCGCCTGCTGAGCGAGCAGGGAACCAACGGCCTGGTTCCGCTCCTGTGCCGGCTCGACGCCCTGGGAAGACCACTCGGCCCGGACCACGTCGACGCCGTCCGTCTGGAGGAGGTGTTGACCGCGGACTTCACCGAGTACCGCCGACAGAGACTGCCGTCATGGACGGACCCGACGCCTGCCTGGGTACCTCAAGGAGTCGAACCCTGGCCACACGACCCTGGGCCGCCCTTCGAACAGTGGCCTGGCCTGGCACCGGGGATGCCGGTCACCTCCGCGGGCCCGACGCCCGAGGAAGCTGTGTCGGGGATGCTGCAGGAAATCGTCGAGACGGGCCGGTGCGGGTTGGACGAGTGTCGCCTCGTTCTCGTCCCCGCCGGGCGCGGCAGCGATGCCCTGGCGTTGCTCGGCTGGTCGGTGGACGCACCGCTCGCTCTGCTGTGCGCACTCCTGCGGAGCTGGGAGGACCGCTTCGGCGCTCAGGTCATGGCGGTGTCCGGCAGCGAGCTACGTGTCTCGGTCGCGCGGCCCCCTGTCGAAGCCGAGCGAGTGAACCGGCTTGCTCTGGAGCACGTTCTGTCGACCGCGGACAACATCGTCGACGACCCGCCGACGCCGTTCCCCGAGTACGCGGCGGCCCTTCCGGGGCGGACTCGCTGGTCGTTCTGGTGGGACTAGGCAGGGAGTTGGCCCGTAAGCGGAAGCGCTTGGCCGCTTTCCTCGGTCGCCCCAGGGAGCGGACTCCCGGCTGTCGGCTCTCATGGCCGAGTGGACACCTGATCTTGTCGCCTAGCGCGCGCTTGGCGGTAGGCCTCGTGTTGCGCGCACACGTATCGCGTGTTGGTCCAGGAGCGCCGCCATACGATCACCTGCATGTCCCTACGTCTTCATATGCGTCAAGCTCTGCCCGAGGCGATGCGCGCCCGGGACAAGGTCGCGGTGAGCGTCGTGCGGGCAACACTCGGCGCACTCGACAACGCCGAGGCGGTGCCCGTGGGCGAAGCCGAACTCCGCGGCGCGGCGCTTGAGTTGTTGCCGACCGAGCCGAGCGACTCTGCGTGGAGGCCGCCGTGCTGCTTCGCTTCGTCGACGGTCCCGGCAACGCGTAGGAAACGGCGTGTCTCATGCAGGCGGGCATGAAGTGGGGTGCGGCGTCAGTGGAATTGAAGCCTTGGACGCCGTCCCATCGGGCGGTTGAGTCCAGCGACCACGAAGAGTTGGCCGCGCTTCTTGACGCAGGCGCAGACCCGAACGAAGTCTGCTTCGGGCTGACGCTGCTCGCGCACGCCATCGAACTCGAAGGGGATTCGGCGCTTCAGTCCGGTGGCCGCCCGGATGCCGCGCTCACTGCGGTCGTGCTTGCCTACGGAGCTGATCCGGCGTTGGTCTCGCGCAACGGGCAGACGCCGATGGAATTCGCGGAGGAGTACGACCACGCACCGGCCCAGCGTCTGCTGAGGCATTTCCTGGGGCAAGGCGCTGAGGGGTGAAGCATGGGTGTCCTGCTCACCGACAGTTGTCCCTCCGGCCACGGAGCCACAACGAGCCAACAACGGGTCGGCGGCGGCGCCACAGTTCGACGCGGATCGTCCCTACCATCCGGTGTAACAGGGGTACGAATAGCGACCCTTGGTCAGGGGGCACCGTGCAGTCGACAGTTTCGTGGCCGTTGGTCCGGCGTTCCGTCGGCGCCCTCGCGGCCTGTGCGGCACTGGCCGCAACCTCGGGGTGCACGGTTGCCGTTGATGCCGTCGCCGGGATCTCGGTGACCGACGACGGTCACCTGGTCGGCGTCATGATGGTCTGCGGTCATCACATCGACGGCGCGACTCTCTACGTGGACAGCGATGACACCGACAAGCAGGTGACGGTCGGTTCATGGACCGCCGCGCGCCCTCTCAAGTCCGGTCTCGCCACCTGGACCCTCGACACTCCTGCCGCCGGCTGGACCGCGACCACACCTCTCAAGCCGCTCACCGCCAAGACCACGTACATGCTCTACGGCTGGACCAAGGACAACTCGTGGTCGTCGAGCAGCGTCTCCTTCACCCTGCCCGACCGGGACCGGCTCACCCCGGGAACGGTCCGCTACGAGGGCGACGAATCGTCGGTCACTGTCCCGGTGGCGGAGTTCAAGGCACGGGCCTGCGAGGACGGTTAGCTCACATGACATGACATGACATGACATGACAAGCCGTCGAGTTTCCGGAGCAGCGCCTCGCGGTCCCGCCGCAGTCTCCTGTGCATGGCGTCCTGCGCGAACTCATCGACCATGCGGCGGAAGCGTCACTTGTAGGGCGGCATGTTGTTGGTCGGGTCTCCAGGACTCCAGTCCATGTGGGCCACGAGGACGGTCAGGAGGAGTACCACCACGATCAGGACGAGCACTCCCACCCAGAAACTGTCCGCAGGTCCCGGACGGTGCGTATCCGGTGAGCTGTCGGGCCGGTCACCACCACCCTCACCAGCACGGTCCCCGGCATCGCTGTACCCATCGGGTGCCACGGCCCCTCCTTCGACAAGGCCATGGCACCGCACCGCAGGGCAGGCGTCAAGACCGCCTGTGGCGTCCGGTTTCCTGGGGCCGACAGGGGCGTGAGCGTCAGCGGGGCAGGCCGGTTCAACGCGGTTGACCATCCTCCTGGCCACTGTTGCCCCCTGCCTGGCCGAACTGACCGTCGGCAAGCTCGGCTGGTGTGAGCTGGACCCCGTATCCGCCACCGCCCCCACACGGAACCGTCAGCGACACCCTGCGGCAGGATGGGCCTCATGAGCATCGTAAAGATCAACGTACTGACCGTTCCCCAAGAGCAGCGCGAGACGCTGGAGAAGCGGTTCGCGTCGCGGGCCGGGGCCGTCGAGGGGTCGGACGGGTTCGAGTGGTTCGAGCTGCTTCGGCCTGTCGAGGGCACCGACAGCTACCTGGTGTACACGCGGTGGCGCAGCGAGGAGGACTTCCAGGCCTGGATGGCGGGCCCGATGCAGTCGGCGCACCGTCCTGCGGCCGCCGGTGGGGAGCAGCCCAAGCCCGCCGCGTCCGCTTCGACCCTCTGGTCCTTCGATGTGGTCCAGCAGGCCGCTCCCAAGCAGGGCTGAGCCTCCTGCTGCGGGCGCCGAGCCGCTGCCGCGGTTCTCGGCGCACCGCTGAGGATCGCGTGCCCTGATCGGTGACGCCGTGCACCCGGCGCCGTAGACGGGCTTTTAATTGCGTCTGGGTAAATCATCAAGTCAGTAACATGCACTTGATGTTAATTAGGGAACTCCCTAACGTTCTCGACATGAACCTCACCGTCCTCGCGGCCTCCGGCCAGACCGGCATCGCCCTCACCCGACAGGCGCTGCGACGTGGTCACACCGTGACCGCCATCGCGCGTGACCCCGAGCGGATCGCCCTGCCCGACTCCCCGAACCTGCGGAAAGTGGCGGGCGACGTGAACGACGCGGCCGGTATCGCCGCCGTCGTGGACGGGGAATCCGTGGTCCTTTCCGCGCTCGGCACGGACCGGGCCGGGACTCTCCTGACCGGCGCCCGGGCCGTTGTCGCCGCCGGCCCGCGGCGCGTCATCTGGCTCGGCGCCTACGGCACGGGCAGGTCGGCCGAAGCGGCGGGGGAGGGCGCGGCCATGCTCGCCAAGGTGCTGGGCGACCGGCTCGCGGACAAGGTCGACGCCGACGACACCGTTCTCGCGGCCGGGGGTACGGTCTTCCATGCCGGAATGCTCGCCGACGGGCCGGAAAGCCCCCGTCGGCGCACGGTCGGCCTGGAGGCCGGGCTTCCCTTCGACCTCGGTGCGAAGGTCAGCCGGGAAACCGTCGCTGCGGCGATGCTCGACGAGGCGGAGGCGCCTGGTTTTCCCGGTGCCGTGGCCCTGCCGCTGGCGGAGTAGGTGCAGCGGTCAGCCGGCGGTGATCTCCTCGAACGACGCCCGCACCTGCTCGCGCAGCCAGGAGTGGGCGGGGTCGGAATCGTAGCGCTGGTGCCAGTTGCAGCTGATCGTCGCTGCCGGAGTCTCGATCGGCAGCGGCCGGGTGAGGAGCCCGAACGCCTCGATGAGCGGGCGGCTGAGGATCGCCGTGCAGGTGACCAGCGCGTCGCCACGGGCGGCGATCTGCAGAGCGGTCGACACCGTTGCCACCGCCGCGACCACCCGGCGCCGCAGGCCTTCGGCGGCCAGCATCTCGTCGATCGGCGCGGTGAGCCGGCCGCGCCGGGAGATCACCACATGTGGCTGCGCCGCGTAGGAGGCCAGGTCGAGTCCGGCGGCGCACGGATGGTCCGTGCGCATCGCCACGACAAGCCGGTCATCACCGAGCGGCTCGGACCGGAACTCGGGCAGACTCGGTCTCCCGCCACCGAGTTCCAGATCGACGCGGCCGTGTCGCAGATCGTCGGTGTCGACGGAGTTCTCCGCCAGCACCCGCAGTTGAACCCCGGAAGCCCGCTGCTGGATCCGCTCGACCAGCACCGGTACCAGTGACGCGGCCGCCGCGTCGTGACACTGGATCGTGAAGGTGCGATCCAGCTCGGCCAGGTCCAACTCGCGGACCGGCGCGAGCACTTGGTGCGCCTGCCTGACCAGCCGGTGCACGTCCTCCCGTACCGACATCGCGTACGGGGTGGGAGTCATCGAGTGGCCGGTGCGCACCAGGATGTCGTCCCCGGTGACGGCGCGGAGCCGGCCGAGGGTGCGGCTGACCGCGGGCGAGGACAGGTGCAGCCGCTCGGCCGCGCCCATCACGCTGCCCTCTTCGAGCAGGGCGTCGAGCACGGTCAGCAGATTCAAGTCCAGTTGCATGAAAGTAAACCCTAACAACACATAGATCCACTTCAATCAACTTCAGTTAACTCCAGGAGCGTCCCATGACCCAGGAACTGCTTGCCTCCACTGTCGCCGCCGTCCGCCACGCCGGCGCCCGGATGATGACGCGCTACTCGACCGAGTCCCGTCAGTCCGGGCTCCCCGAACTGCTCGCGAACCTCCAGGCCAATGACGCGGCCGTGGTCGAGACGTTGCGCCCGGCGTTGACCGAGGCCCTGCCGGGCGCGGGCTGGCTCAACGACGAACACGGATCGGGACCGCTGGCCACGGGCGAGTGGTGGCTCATCGACCCGGTCGGTGGCAACGTCAACGCCGTGCACGGCATGCCCGACTGGAACATCGGCGTGAGCCTCGTCCGTGACGGCCGCCCGGTGCTGGCGGTGGTCTACTTCCCGGTCCTCGACGAGATGTTCACGGCCACCGAGGGCGACGGGGCGTTCCTCAACGACGTACGGCTGCGTGTTTCCGTCAAGACGTCGTTGGACGGCGCACTGGCCGGGACCGGGCAGGCCCAGCCGGGTCGCGACCCCGAGCTCGCGAAGCGGATGGGTGAAGCCTTCACCGCGATGACGAACTCCGCGCTGTACGTACGGGTCTCCGTACCGGTGACCCACCAGCTCGCCCAGGTCGCCGCGGGCCGGATGGACCTGCACTGGCAGTTCGACAACGTCCGGTCCCATGCGGCAGGCGTGCTGCTGGTCCAGGAGGCCGGAGGTGTCGTCACCGACCTCGACGGCAAACCGTGGGAACTGGCCAGTCAGAGCTACCTCGCCGCCGCGCCGGGTGTGCACGCCGCGGCGCTGGAAGTCCTCACCTCCTGCAGTCCTCACCTCCTGAAGACCTCACCTCCTGAAGGGGGCCGCCTTCTTCCGAAGACCTGAGAACTCCGTCGTGGGACTCGGCGATCGCCCTGGCAGGACCGGACTCCGGCTCGGTCCTGGCAGGGCGACCGATCTGCTTACGGCTTGCGCCCCACCCCGCCGTGCTGCCCGATCGCCGGAGCCGTCACTCCGGACGCGCTCGGCTCCGGCCGCCACAGGGGCACCGAGACCACTCCGGGCTCCACCAGTTCGAGTCCTTCGAAGTACGCCTCGATCTGCTCCACCGGCCGCAGGAAATACGGCACCGCGCCCGTTTCGTTGTAGGCGTCCTGCGCTGCCTCGTAGGCCGGATCCGTGCCCCGCGAGCCCTCGTTCAGGGAGAGGTAGCTGCCGGACGGGAGGCTCGCCATCAGGTCGCGGACGATGCCGCGCGCCACCTCGTGGTCGGCCACGTGCCCCAGGATGCCGCTCAGGATCAGCGCGGTCGGGCGGGTGGGGTCCAGCGTCCTCGCCGCCGCCTCCAGGATGCGATCCGTGTCGTACAGCTCGGCGTCCACGTAGTCCGTCGCGCCCTGGGGGGTCGAGGTGAGGAGGGCTCGGGCGTGGGTCAGGACCAGCGGGTCGTGGTCCACGTAGACGATGCGGGCGTCGGGGGCCACCGACTGGGCCACCTCGTGCGTGTTGTCCACCGTCGGCAGGCCCGTGCCGACGTCCAGGAACTGGCGGATGCCCGCCTCCCCGGCCAGGTGGCGGATCGTACGGCCGAGGAATGCCCGGCTGCTGCGCGCGATCGTGACGATGCCGGGGAACACTGCCGTGTACGCGTCGCCGGCCGCTTCGTCGACGGGGTAGTTGTCCTTGCCACCCAGCCAGTAGTTCCAGATACGGGCGGAGTGCGGTACCGAAGTGTCGATTTTCTGTTCGGATTCGGACATGCCGGCATCGTCTCCTCGGCTGTAACGGACGCCTTCGTGCAAGGTTCAACTTAACGCCCGAGTCGACGATATGTATGCCGCGTCTTCCAGCTCTTCACGTCTTGCGCGTCGTCCGTGTCATCCGTGTCGCCGAGTCCGCGAGCGACACGGTGGCCACCCCGAGGTCCTTCCGGGGTGGCCACCGGTCACACGCGCCGGACTACGGCCGTCAGCCCACGGACACCGCACTCCACGCCGCGCCCACCGCGGCGTACTCCGTGCTGCCCGTCCCGTACAGGTCCCGCGCCGCGTTCAGCGTGGCCGTGCGCGCGCCCGCGTAGTTCGTCGAGGACGTCATGTACGTGGTCAGGGCCTTGTACCAGATCGCGCCCAGCTTGGCCCGGCCGATGCCCGTGACCGTGGAGCTGTTGCACGTCGGGGAGTTGTAGTCGACGCCGTTCAGCGACTTGGCGCCGCTGCCCTCCGCGAGGAGGTACGCGAAGTGGTTCGCCACTCCCGAGGAGTAGTGGACGTCCAGGCTCCCGGTGGCCGAACTCCAGCAGTTGGCCGACTTGGTGTCCTTCGACGGCTGGTCCATGTAGCGGAGGGCCGTCTTGCCGAAGCCCGACCTGACGACCTTCTCGCCGATCAAGTAGTCACCGAGATCAGTGGAGTTGGCCGCGCTGAACTCCACCAGCGTGCCGAAGATGTCCGAGGTCGCCTCGTTGAGGCCGCCCGACTCGCCCGAGTACGTCAGGTTGGCCGTCGACGACGTCACACCGTGCGTCATCTCGTGGCCGGCCACGTCCAGCGAGACCAGCGGGCCGAACGTCGTGCCGTCACCGTCGCCGTACGTCATGCAGAAGCAGGTGTTGTCCCAGAACGCGTTGTTGTAGTTGCTGCCGTAGTGCACACGGTTGTACGAGCCGACCCCGTTGCCCTTGATACCGCTGCGCCCGAACGTGTTCTTGTAGTAGTCCCAGGTCTTGTCGGTGCCGTACTGCGCGTCCACCGCCGCCGAGGCCCGGTCCGCCGTCGCGCCCGTGCCCCAGTGGTTGTCCGCGTCCGTGAAGAGTGTGGCGGGGGCGCGGACGATGCAGATGCCGAAGATGCACAGGTCGGTGCCGTTCTCGGCGTCGCCCGTGTACGTGTTGCCGCGCGTCGGGTCCTTCAGCTGGTACGTCGATCCGGAGAGCGTCGTCTCCAGCGGGACCGTGCCGCCGTACAGGGACTTGCCGTCGCCCGTCGCCGTCTCGATGCTGTCCCAGGCGTCGATCTGGGCGCCCGTGCGCGCGTCGGTCACCACGGTGCGGGCGACCGGGTTGCCGACCGAGTCCAGCGCCACCGCGTTCGTCTGCCAGGCGAGTTTCGGGGTGCCGTGCAGGGCGTCAACCACCAGCTGGGGCTTGGACGTTGCCTTCTTCAGCGCCTCGCCCCGGTTCGCCGCACGCAGCGCCGACACCGCGAGGTCGGCGGCCTTCGGGGCCGACACCGCCGGGGTGATCGTGGCCAGGGATATCGGGCGGGTCGTGGCGCGGCTCGCGCTGCGGTAGGCGCCACTCGGAGCCAGGTGGACCACGAAGTCGCCGCCGAGAACGGGGAGTTGACGGTAGGTCCGGTCGTAACGGACGTGCTGGCTGCCGTCCTTGTCGACGATGACGTCCCGGACCTTGGTGCTCTGCAAGGAGGTCAGGCCAAGGTGGGTGGCCTGGTCGGCGAGTGCCGTGACCGCGTTCCTGATCGCGGTGTCCCTGGTCGGTCTGTCTGCCGCGTCGGCGGTGGGGGAGAGCGCGGCGGCCAACAGGGCCGCGACGCCGACCGTGGTGCCCGCCGCGGCGAGACGGGAACCTCGGATGCGCTGAACGTGGGGGGTGCGCTGTGTCCGACTCATCGGTCTCCTCGGGCTTGTTCAAGCAGGTGGGAGGACGCGCGACGGGACGTGGAGGAAGGCTGGGTAGGGACTGGTGACGTCCAACGCGCGTGGGGGACGCGGATGTTGACTGAGATTTAAAGGTCCATGACACGGCATGTCCATAGCGCGTTGTGTGTTCCCTGTGCGCTCTCTGTATGTATCCGGAGGTATCCGGCCAGGTCTTCCGCCGGTCGTGGCAGCCCTGCCACCGAAGCGTGAAGTTCCCGCGCCCGCACCCCGCCCGTGGGGGTGTCGGTAGGTAAGTAATGTGAAGTCCCTGTCAATGATGTGTTGTTGTCGGGTTCGTCACAAGAATCAACATCCACTTACGCCATTGGTTCGCACGTAATTTCGGCAATGATGTAGCCATGAGTGACCGGAAATCATTCCCCCCCGCCGGTTCCCTAGAACCCCCACCAGCCCTGCAAAGAGTCAAATCCCAACCACCCGCGCTTTCCGATCTGTTGAGCCTTGTCCGCGCCCCCGCCGCGCTCAGTGTCCCCGGCGACATCCTGGCGGGCGCGACGGCGGCGGGTCGCCCCCTCGGGGCTCGGACGGTCGGCGCGATGGCCTCCTCCGTCTGTCTCTACTGGGCCGGCATGGCCCTCAACGACTACGCCGACGCAGCCGTCGACTCGGTCGAGCGGCCTGCCCGTCCGGTGCCCTCCGGCCGCGTACCGCGCAGGACCGCGCTGACCGTCGCCACCGGCCTGACCGGCGCCGGCCTCGGCCTCGCCGCGGTGTCGGGCGGTCGGCGCGGACTCGCCGTCGCCCTGCCGCTGACGGCGCTGATCTGGGCGTACGACCTCAAGTTGAAGTCCACTCCGGCCGGCCCGGCGGCGATGGCGGGCGCACGTGCGCTCGACGTGCTGGCCGGTGCGGTCGCGGGCGGCGGCAGCCCCCCGGCACATGGGTCCCGCGGCGCCGGCACGGCCGTCGCGCTCGCTCGCGGCGCCGTCCCCGCACTCCTCGCCGGGGTGCACACCTACACACTCACCGCCCTCAGCCGTCACGAGATTTCCGGCGCGCCCGCGCGGCTGCCCGCCACGACGCTCGCCGTGTCGTCGGCCACGGCACTGTCGACGGTGCTGCCTTCCGTGCTCCCGGCGATCCTGCCGCCCCGACGAGCCGTGCCCCGCGAGGAGATCGCCCGAACCGCCGTCGCCTCCGCCGGAGTTCTCGCCTACCTGGGGACGTACGGCTGGGCGCAGGCGCGTGCCGTACGCGATCCGAGCGGGAGTTCCGTACGGCGTGCGGTGGGGGCGGGCATCCTTGCCATGGTCCCCCTGCAGGCAGCGCTCACGGCGCGGGCGGGGGCGCCTGTCGCCGCCGCGCTCCTGGGTGCCGTGCACCCCGTGGCACAGCGCCTGGCGAGACGGGTGTCCCCGACATGAGCGACTCGACCAAGGCGAAGGGCGCACCATGGGCCTGAGATTCGGCTACGGCACCAACGGGTTCACCCACCACCGCCTCTCCGACGTCCTCGGGATCCTCGCCGACCTGGGCTACGACGGCGTCGCCCTCACCCTCGACCACAACCACCTCGACCCGTACGCCGACGACCTGGGCCACCAAGTCGACCGGGTGCGAACGCAGTTGGCACACCTCGGGCTGACCGTCACCGTCGAGACCGGGGCGCCCTACTTCCTCGACCCCTGGGCCAAGCACCAGCCGACGCTGATGTCCGGGCAACCGGAACGCCGTGTCGACCTGTTGCGGCGTGCCGTACGCGTCGCCGCCGAACTCGGCTCGCCCACCGTCCAGTTGTGCAGCGGACCGGCCCCGGACGACATTCCGGAGGTGGAGGCCTGGCGGCGGCTGGCCGTCGGCGTCGGCGCGGCGCTGGAGACGGCGGAGGCCTACGGCGTCGCGCTGGCCTTCGAACCCGAGCCGCACATGTTCGTCGACACGGTCGCCAAGTGTCTGAAACTGCGTGAACTGCTCGGTGGGCACGAGCTGTTGGGCGTCACCCTCGACCTGGGACACGCCCACTGCGTGGAGGAGCCGTCGCTCCTCGACTGCGTCGGCCTGGCCGCGCCGCACCTGCTGAACGTCCAGATCGAGGACATGGTCCGCGGGGTCCACCGGCATCTGGAGTTCGGTGCGGGCGAGATCGACTTCCCGCCGGTCCTGGCGGCGCTGACCGACCTCGGCCACCGCGGTCTGGTGTCCGTCGAGATCCAGGGCGGCGCCCTGGACGCCCCCGACATCGCCCGCGGCTCCCTGGAATTCCTGCGCAGAGCCGAGGCCCGGAGCCTGCTCCCTTCCTGAGCGGCCGACCGCCGGCTGTTCACGAGCGTTCGGCGTCACCTTCCCGGCATTCTCCGGTCCCCCATTCCGTCGTCTCTTCCCGCTTCTCCAACTCCCTTTTTGGAAAGCCGTATGCCTCTTTCCGGCTCAGCCCCCCTCGATCTCACGCCCGAAGCCCGCGTCTGGCTCGATACGGCCCTGGCCCAGGTCGCCGCCGACCCCACCACCGTCCGAGCCCTCTTCCCCGCCGTCCGCCGCAACTGCGGACGGGCCCCGCTGCCCGACGGCCGGACCGTCGACGAGGCTGCCCGTGCCCTGCTCCTGGCCGCCCTGCCTCTGCACGGTCAGGCACTCGTCGACGAGGTGACAGCGCTCCACCGCTACGGCGACCCCGCTGAACAACGGGCCGTCCTACGGGCGTTGCCCCAGCTCGACCCGGAACGGACCGGCCGGTTCCTGGACCTCGTGCGGCAGACCCTGCGCGGCAACGACACCACGCTGATCGAGGCCGCCCTCGGCCCCTACGCGGCGGATCACCTCCCTTCGGACGAATACCGCCAGGCCGTCCTGAAATGCGTGTTCTGCGAGATCCCGCTCGCCCGCGTCGCCGGACTCGACGACCGAGCCGACGCCGAACTCGCCCGCATGCTCACGGACTTCGCACACGAGCGGACAGCGGCCGGACGCCCCGTACCCGAGGACATCGCCCCTCTCGTACGCCCCTTCACCACCCCTGACCCCACCACCCTTGACCCCACCGCCACTCACCGAACCCCCACCACCTTCACCGCCTTCGACACCACCGACGAAACCGTGTGAGCATGCGCATCTTCGACCCCCACATCCACATGTCCTCCCGCACCACCGACGACTACGAGGCGATGTACGCGGCCGGGGTCCGGGCCGTCGTCGAACCCGCCTTCTGGCTCGGCCAGCCCCGCACCTCGCCCGACACCTTCTACGACTACTTCGACTCGCTGCTCGGCTGGGAGCCGTACCGGGCGGCCCAGTTCGGCATCCAGCACTTCTGCACGATCGCCCTCAACCCGAAGGAGGCGAACGACCCGCGCTGCCTGCCCGTCCTCGACGAACTGCCCCGCTACCTCGCCAAGGACAGGGTCGTCGCCGTCGGTGAGATCGGCTACGACTCGATGACCAAGGAGGAGGACGAAGTCCTGGCCCGTCAGCTCCAGCTCGCCGTGGAACACGGCCTGCCCGCCCTCGTCCACACCCCGCACCGCGACAAGGCGGCCGGGACCAGGCGGACCCTGGACGTCGTACGGGAGTCGGGCATCGCCCCCGAACTCGTCGTCCTGGACCATCTGAACGAGCTGACGGTAGGCATGGTCCTCGACAGCGGCTGCTGGGCGGGGTTCTCCGTCTACCCGAGGACGAAGATGAGCGAGGACCGCATGGTCCGCATCCTCCGGGAGCACGGACTCGACCGTGTCATGGTCAACTCGGCTGCGGACTGGGGAAGTTCGGACCCCCTGAAGACCCGCAAGACCGGCGACGCCATGCTCGCCGACGGCTTCACGGACGACGACGTCGACCGCGTCCTGTGGCGCAACCCCGTCGCCTTCTACGGTCAGAGCGGGCGCCTCGACCTGGACGACACGGACGGTGTGGCGAAGCCCGACGACACGTCGTCGTTCGAGGGCAACTCCATCCGGCGCGGGGGAGAGTGAGCCGCCCGTGCGCTTCCGCCACCCAGACGGCACCCCCGTCCATCTCGCGTACTGCAGCAACGTCCACCAGGCCGAGGACCTCGCCGGGGTCGTCGCCCAGCTCGGTGCCCACGCCGAACCCGTACGGGAACGGCTCGGAGTCGGCCGGCTCGGCATCGGTCTGTGGCTGGCCCGTACCGCGGTCACCGAACTTGCCTCCGACGAGGGCGCGTTGACGTCCCTCAAGGCCGAGCTCGCGGCGCGCGGCCTGGAGACGGTCACCCTCAACGCCTTTCCGTACGAGGGGTTCCACCGCGAGGTCGTCAAGAAGGACGTCTACCTCCCGGACTGGGCCGACCCGGCCCGCCTCGCCTACACCCTCGACTGCGCCCGAGTCCTCGCGGCCCTTCTCCCCGACGACGCCCGACGCGGCAGCGTCTCCACCCTCCCGCTCGGCTGGCGCACCCCGTGGCCTACGGAGGGGGCGGACGCGGCTCGCCATGCGCTGGACCAACTGGCCTCAGGACTGGCGGAGTTGGAGTCGAGCACCGGGCGCCGCATTCGAGTCGGCTTCGAACCGGAACCGGGGTGCGTCGTGGAGACCACCACCCAGGCGGTACGGGAGTTCGCCGACGTCGACCACGACTACCTCGGCGTCTGTCTGGACGCCTGCCATCTCGCCGTCCAGTTCGAGGAGCCCGGCGAGGCCCTCGGGCGGCTGACCGACGCCGGTCTGCCGGTCGTCAAGCTCCAGGCGTCCTGCGCGGTCGAGGCCCCCGATCCCACCGACCCGCGCGCCCGCGCCGCCCTGCGGGAACTGGCCGAACGACGGTTCCTGCACCAGACCCGAACAGTCCACGAGGGCGCGGTAGTCGGTGTCGACGACCTGCCGGACGCCCTGGACGGCGACACGCTTCCGGCATCGCGCACCGGCAACCCCTGGCGCACCCACTTCCACGCCCCGCTGCACGCGGATCCCGAACCACCCCTCCGTACCACCGCCGACCAACTCACCACCGTCCTGGACGGACTTCTCGGCGGACCGAGCGCCGTGTGCGACCACATCGAGGTCGAGACCTACACCTGGTCCGTCCTGCCCCGCCCGCCCGCCGACCTCGCCGCCGGCATAGCCGCCGAACTCGCATGGGTCCGCGACCGGTTGACCGGCCTCGGCCTCAAGGAGGAGAACTCATGACCGTCTCAAGGAACTGCTCATGACCGAGATCCCGAACACCAGCCGACTCGTCGTCCTCGACATCGTCGGCCTCACCCCCGCCCTCCTACGGCACATGCCGGCTGTCGCGGCGCTCGGCGACCGTGGCTTCCGGGCGCCTCTCGGCACCACACTCCCGGCCGTCACCTGCACCGCCCAGTCGACGTTCCTCACCGGCGAACTCCCCTCCACACACGGTGCGGTGGCCAACGGGTGGTACTTCCGCGACCTCGGGGACGTCCTCCTCTGGCGGCAGCACAACGCCCTCGTCGGCGGCGAGAAGATCTGGGACGCGGCCCGGAAGCGGTCGCCCGGCTACAAGGTCGCCAACATCTGCTGGTGGTACGCCATGGGCGCCGACGTCGACTGGACGGTGACCCCGCGCCCGATCTACTACTCCGACGGCCGCAAGGAACCCGACTGCTACACCTGGCCGCCCTCCCTGCACGACGAACTCACCGAACGCCTCGGCCCCTTCCCCCTGTTCACCTACTGGGGCCCGAACGCCGGTATGCCCTCCACCCAGTGGATCCTGGGTGCCGCACGCCAGATATTCGACGAGCACGAGCCCGACCTGACGCTGGTCTACATCCCGCAGATGGACTACGAACCCCAGCGGTCCGGGCCCCAGTCCGAGGAGTCCATCCGCGCCGCCCGCCAACTCGACGACGCCCTGCGCCCGTTGATCGACCACTTCCTGGCCGCCGGCGCCACGGTGGTGGCCCTGAGCGAGTACGGCATCACCCCGGTGTCCCGCCCCGTGGACATCAACAGGGCCCTGCGCCGGGCCGGGTTGCTGGAGGTGCACACCCAGGACGGCATGGAGTACCTCGACCCCTGGACCTCCCGCGCCTTCGCGGTCGCCGACCATCAGGTGGCACACGTCTATGTCCGGGACCCGGCCGACATCCGCGAGGTCGCCAAGGTTCTCGGTGAACTCGACGGTGTGGAGCAGGTGTTGGGCGAGATGGGCAAGGCGGCGCAGGGCCTGGACCATGAGCGCTCGGGGGAGTTGGTCGCGGTGGCGGACGCCGACGCCTGGTTCACGTACTACTACTGGCTCGACGACGACCGGGCTCCCGACTTCGCCCGCCAGGTCGAGATCCACCGCAAGCCCGGCTACGACCCGGCCGAACTGCTGTGGGACGACACCGTCCCGACGGTGAAACTGCACGCGGCCGGTCAACTCGCCCGCAAGAAGCTCGGGTTCCGCTACCGCCTGCAGACGGTGCCGCTGGACCCCTCGGGCGTCCGAGGCAGCCACGGCCGCCTCCCGAGCGACCCCGACCACGGCCCCGTGTTCCTGTGCTCCGAACCCGAGCACAACACCGAGGCCGTCGCGGCGACCGAGGTCAAGGGCCTACTCCTGAAACTCGCCGGCCTGCCACAGGCCCCACCCACCGACGACGCCTAGGGAGGGGCGGCGCCCGCACACAGGCCTCACCGCGGGCACAGGCTCAGGCCGAGGGTTGTGGCACACCCGATGTGCCTGCGGCACGGCATCCAGTCGGTGCCGGTGCCGGTGCCGGTGCCGGTGCCGGTGGCGGTGTCGCGGGCACCGCTCTTGCCGTGCGCCCTGACGGCCGAGCCCCGCCCGCCCGGCCACCACCCCACGCCTCCGCCCTCCCTCTTCGCCGCACCCCTGGCCCCCGCCCCGGATCCTTGGCCCCCCGGATCCCTGGCTCCCGCCCCCCGGATCCCTGGCTCCCGCCCTCCGATCCCTGGCCCCCGGCCCCGCCCCGCCCCGGATCCTTGGCCTCTCGATCTCTGGCCCCCGCCTCCGACCCCCGGCCCCGTGACCCCGGCCCCGTGGCCGCAACCCCTGGCCCCCCTCGCCCCCGGCCGTAGCCCCCGACCCCCACCACGCGGAGACCCCCACCATGTCCGAGACCTCCACCACGTCCGAGACCCCCACCATGTCCGAGACCACGTTCCCCCCGCTGCCCATGCGGCGCACCGCCCTGCTCGATCCCCCCGCCGAATACGCCCTGTTGCGCGAGCAGAGCCGGCTCAGCCGTGTCGCGCTCTGGGGCGGCAACACCCCCTGGCTGGTCACCCGGCACGAGGACGCGCGTGCCGTGCTGGCGGACGCCCGTTTCAGCTCGGACAACCGACGGGAGGGTTTCCCCGGGCTGCAGCCCACTCCGCCGCCGCCCACCCCCGGCCAGCTCTTCGCCATGGACGCGCCTGACCACACCCGGCTGCGCCGACTGCTGATCCCGGACTTCACCTTCCGCCGCGCGGAGGAACTGCGGCCGACGATCCAGCAGTTGACCGACCGCCTCATCGACGACCTGCTGACCAAGGGGCCGGACGTCGATCTCGTGGAGCACTTCACGCTGCCACTCC
Organism: Streptomyces sp. AK08-02; assembly: GCF_033795085.1. Taxonomy (NCBI): domain Bacteria; kingdom Bacillati; phylum Actinomycetota; class Actinomycetes; order Kitasatosporales; family Streptomycetaceae; genus Streptomyces; species Streptomyces sp. AK08-02. The sequence continues at coordinate 65,932 of NZ_JARAZV010000022.1, read as the reverse complement.
CGCTGCTCGTCATCTGCGAACTCCTCGGAGTGCCCTACACGGACCGGGAGTTCATCCACCGCCACGCCGCCGCCTTCGCCACCGTGACCGACGGGCCCGAGGCGATGCGGGCGGGCTGGGGCGCGCTGTTCGGCTACCTCATGGAGCTGCTCGCGGCCAAGACCGCCGACCCCGGCGACGACCTGCTCAGCAGGCTCGCGTCCGAACGTGTCGCCACCGGCGAGGCGACCCCCGCCGAGGCGGCCGGACTCGCGGTGATGCTGCTCATCGCGGGACACGAGACGACGGCGAGCATGCTGTCGCTCGGCGCGGTGACCCTGCTGTCCCACCCCACCCAACTCGCCGCCCTGCAAGCCGATCCGGAGCTGGTTCCGGGGGCGATCGAGGAACTCCTGCGCTACCTCACGGTCGTTCACATCGGGATACGGCGTGTCGCCACCCAGGACGTGGAGATCGGCGGTGTCACCGTACGGGCCGGTGAAGGTGTCGTCGTCTCGCTCCAGGCCGCCAATCGCGACCCCCGCGCCTACGCCGACCCGGACACCTTCGACATCACCCGGGACACCCAGCACCACCTGACGTTCGGTCACGGCCTGCACAACTGCCTCGGCCAGGCCCTGGCCCGCGCCGAACTCCAGATCGCCCTGCCCACCCTGTTCCGCCGCCTGCCGACCCTACGGCTGACGGCCCCGGCGGAGGCGAACTCCCACGAGGGACGCGCGGTCCACGGCGTAAGCGGCCTCCCGGTCACCTGGTAACGCGCCGCCGCAACTCACCCACCGCTCAAGGGCGTACGGTCTCCAGCCGTACCGCGCACGCCTTGAACTCCGGCATCCGTGAGGTCGGGTCGAGGGCCGGATTGGTCAGCGTGTTGGCCCGGCCCTCGCCCGGCCAGTGGAAGGGCATGAAGACGGTGTCGGGGCGGATCGAGGTGGTGATCCGCGCCGGCGCCACGGCCCGCCCACGCCGGGACACGACGGCGATGGCGTCCCCCTCGCCGGCCCCCAACCGGGCGGCGAGCCGGGGGTGCAGTTCCACGAACGGCCCGGGCGCGGCGGCGTTCAGCTCGTCGACACGCCGCGTCTGGGCCCCGGACTGGTACTGGGCCACGACCCGCCCGGTGGTCAGCAGCACCGGGTACTCGGCGTCCGGCTCCTCGGCGATCGGCCGGTGTGTGACGGGCGCGAACCGGGCCCGCCCGTCCTCGGTCGCGAACCGGTCGAGGAAGAGACGGGGAGAACCGGGATGCGGCGCCGCCGACGGCCCGTCCGCCTGCTCCTCCAGCGCCGGACACGGCCAGAAGACGCCGTTCTCCTCGGCGAGCCGCCGATAGGTGATCCCCGAGTAGTCGGCGATCCCGCCCGCGCTGGCCCGGCGCAACTCCTCGAAGACCTCCTCGGGGTCGATCGGGAACCCCTTCTCCACCCCGGCGCGGGCGGCGAGTTGGTGCAGCACGTACAGGTCGCTGCGGACACCGACCGGGGGAGTGACGGCCTGTCGGCGCAGCAGCACCCGACCCTCCAGATTGGTGGTCGTCCCCGTCTCCTCCGCCCACTGGGTCACGGGCAGGACGACATCGGCGAGCGCGGCCGTCTCGGACAGCACGACATCCGCGACGGCGAGGAAGTCCAGTGACTCCAGGCGCTGTTGGATGTGTGCGGCCCGGGGCGCGGACACCACCGGGTTGGACCCCATCAGCAGCAGCGAGCGGATGTCGGAGCCGAGCGCGTCGAGCAGCTCGTACGCGCTCAGCCCGGGTCCGGGCAGCGAGTCGGGGTCGACGCCCCACACGCCGGCCACATGGCGCCGCGCCTCCGGGTCGGTCAGCTTGCGATAGCCGGGCAACTGGTCGGCCTTCTGGCCGTGTTCACGCCCGCCCTGCCCGTTGCCCTGTCCGGTCAGACACCCGTATCCGGAGTACGGCCGCCCCGCGCGCCCGGTCGCCAGGCACAGGTTGATCCACGCGCCGACCGTGTCCGTCCCCTTGGACTGCTGCTCGGGTCCGCGCGCCGTGAGCACCATGGCGGCGGACGGTTCGCAGAACATCCGTACAGCTTCGCGGAGTTGGGGCACAGGCACGCCGGTGATCCGCTCGACGTACTCCGGCCAGTGGGCCATTGCCGCCGCCCGGGTCTCCTCCCAGCCGCTGGTCCGCTCCTCGATGAACGCCTCGTCGGTACGCCCTTGGGACACGATCAGGTGCAACAGGCCCAGCGCGAGGGCGAGATCGGTGCCGGGACGCGGCGCGAGATGCAGGTCGGCCTGTTCGGCGGTACGGGTCCGACGCGGATCGATGACGATCAACGTCCCCCCGTTCTCCTTGAGTTCCGCGAAGTAGCGGAGGGCGGGCGGCATGGTCTCGGCGAGATTGGAGCCGACGAGGATGACACAGCCGGTCCTGGGAATGTCCTCCATCGGGAAGGGCAGCCCACGGTCGATCCCGAACGCCTTGTTCCCGGCAGCGGCGGCGGACGACATGCAGAAACGCCCGTTGTAGTCGATCTGGGAGGTGCCGAGAACGACCCGCGCGAACTTGCCGAGCGCGTAGGCCTTCTCGTTCGTCAGCCCACCCCCGCCGAAGACACCGCACGCGTCCGGGCCATGCTCCGTACGCGTGCGGGTCAGTCCCTCGGCGACCCGGTCCAGCGCCTCCTCCCAGGAGGCGGGCACGAGGACCCCGTCACGCCGGACGAGCGGCTCGGTCAGCCGCAGCGCCGGCGACAGCAGCGCGGGCGCGGTGCGCCCCTTGCCGCACAGAGCGCCCCGGTTGACCGGGAAGTCGACGCGCTCGGAGACCGTGACGCCCCCGCCCGCGACCGGCGTGAGGTTCATACCGCACTGCAGGGCGCAGTACGGGCAGTGCGTGGGCGTCACGGAGGTCTCCATACCGCCCAGAGTGCGGCGCCCGTGTTACACCCCGGAACGCCCCCCGTTACACAGCAGGCACGGGCACCTCCCGGGAGCCCGGGGCCCCCGGTGAGGTCGGGTCCTGCAGCCCGTCCGGCGTTTGAGGACGAGGCCCGTTCAGGGCCGAAAGGGGGGTCTGGGGGCGCAGCCCCCAGGTACAGGATGGGACGGGTAGGGGCGGCGGGGGCGAAATCCTCACCCGGCATCTCCCCGCAACGCCCGCTGAACCCCCACCTCCACCGGCCCCAGGAACCGCGGATCAGGCTTGAACACCGCGTCCAACGCCGCCTTGCCCGCCGCGAGAATCTCCCGCGCCCCGCCGTAGTACCAGGTCACGTCATGCTTGGCCTCGACCCCGACCCCGTACGACTCCACCCCCGCCGCCTCGCACAAAGCGACCGCACGGCGAATATGAAACCCCTGACTGATCAGCACGGCCCGGTCCACCCCGAAGATCTTCTTCGCCCGGACGCAGGAGTCCCAGGTGTCGAACCCGGCGTAGTCGCTCACGATCCGCCCGTCCGGCACCCCGTGCCGCGTGAGATACGCCCGCATGGCGTCCGGCTCGTCGTAGTCCTTCCGGCTGTTGTCCCCGGTGACGAGGACCACCCTGACCCGCCCGGCCCGGTACAGCTCCGCCGCCGCGTCCAACCGGTGCGCGAGATACGGGGACGGCTCCCCGTCCCACAACCCGGCGCCGAAGACGACGGCGACATCGGTACGCGGCACGTCCGACACATCGCGCAGCCGGTCGCCGGTGGTGACGAACATCCACGTGGACGGGAGCAGCGCCAGCACGCACACCGACACCACGACCCGCACGGCCCGCCGCTGACCGGCCCGCGTACGAGGAACCCGAACCCGCACGCGAACCCGGCCCCACACACGCCGCGCCCAGGCAGGCGCCCACCACGATCCGCGCGCCTTCGGACTGCTCGGCGGACTGCTCATCGGAGTGCTCATCACACGGGTCCTCCCAGGTGGCCTTCGATCAAGAAGGACGCCCTCGACCCCGCCCCGGTTCGCCGCCCCCGGCGTGACCAGCTTCACTCGCCCGCGAGAAACCGCAGGTCAATCCACCTCACACACCCCTTGCCCCGCACCGTGAACCCTCGGAAAAGACCCGTCATCACTGCGCAACGGCGTGGCAACCTCGTACCGTCACGATCGGTACATGACGGCCTCGCCCCCTCCACACGACGAGTCCCAGCAGCTCCCGCAGAGCCTCCGGCACCCCGGAGGCGCCCACCTCGACAGTTCGGCGCACACCATGGACCGGATCACCAGCCGGCTCGGCGGCCGGCTCAGCCTCGTGCCGCTCGACGGCAGCCGTCGCCCCGCGCCGCCCGCCCTGGTCCTCGTGGGCCACGGCAGCCGCGACCCGCGCGCCCTGAGCACCGTCGGCGCGCTCGCCGAACGCGTCCGCGCGCTGCGCCCCGACCTGCCCGTGCACCTGGGGCACATCGAGCTGAACGCGCCGCTGCTCCCGGACACGCTCGCGGCGCTGGGCACCGCGGAGGCCGTTCTCGTACCGCTGCTGCTCAGCCGCGGCTACCACGTCAAGCAGGACATCCCGCAGATGGCCGCGGCGGCATCGGCACGCACGCGCGTGGCCACCCCGCTCGGTCCGCACCCCCTTCTCGTCGAGACCCTGTACGCCCGCCTCGTCGAGGCCGGCTGGCGCACCCGGATGACCGACGAGCAGCGCCGGTCGAGCGCGGTCGTCCTCGCCGCCGCGGGTTCCCGCGACCCCGACTCGGACATCGACACCCACCGCACCGCCCGGCTCCTCGCCGAGCGCCTGGGTGTGCCCGTCGTACCCGCGTACGCCACCACCGCCGCACCGACCGTCCCCGCCGCCGTACGTGCCCTGGCCGCCCGAGGCCGCCACCGGGTCGCCGTGGCCTCGTACTTCACGGCCCCGGGCCGCTTCGCCACGGAGTGCGCCGAGGCCGCCCCCTGGATCGCCGCGGCCCCCCTGGGCGCCCACCCGGCGATGGCCGCCCTGATCCTCCACCGCTACGACGAGGCCGCGGCGAGCTCGTTGCGTACGGAACCGGCGCTGGCCTCGGCCTTTTAGGGGCGCGGGGAACTGCGCGACAAGCCACCTGCGACCCGCACCCGCAAACGAAACTGCACTCGGCAGACGCGCAGGCGCACACACACGCCCAAATTGTCAGTACCTGCGCTTACTGTCGAACCATGGAAGGCACACGCACCAACACGACCCACACCCCCCAACCCCCCGAGAACTACAACACCCCCACCCCCTACGCCCCGACGGCAGTCGCCCGCTGGGCCGCCGAGCCCGACAAACGCCCAGGCCGCACCGCCTTCCAACGCGACCGCGCCCGCGTACTGCACTCCTCCGCCCTACGCCGGCTCGCCGGCAAGACCCAGGTGGTGACCCCCGGCACCCGCAGCCAGATCTGGGACGCCAGCCCACGCACCCGCCTCACGCACTCCCTGGAATGCGCCCAGGTCGGCCGTGAACTGGGCGCCGCTCTCGGCTGCGATCCCGACCTCGTCGAAGCGGCCTGCCTCTCGCACGACCTCGGCCACCCGCCCTTCGGGCACAACGGCGAACAGGCGCTCAACGAGTTCGCGGCGGACTGCGGCGGCTTCGAGGGCAACGCCCAGTCGCTCAGACTCCTGACCCGGATCGAACCGAAACGCTTCGTGAACCGCGAACGGCTCGGCGTCACGGGCGAGCCCGGCACCACCGGTGACCTGGTCAGCGTGGGGCTCAACCTCACCCGGGCCACCCTCGACGCCGCCACCAAGTACCCCTGGCCGCGCGGCGCGCACCCCACGGACCCGGCGTCCCCGAAGTTCGGTGTCTACGACGACGACCGGCCGGTCTTCGACTGGGTCCGCCAGGGCGCCCCCGGCACGCGTACGACCTTCGAGGCCCAGGTCATGGACTGGGCGGACGACGTGGCGTATTCGGTGCACGACGTCGAGGACGGCCTCCACGCCGGGCACATCGACCCCAACTGCCTGCACGCGGAGCCCGAGCGCCAGGAGATCTTCCGGGTCGCCACCGGTCGGTACGTGGCCGCCGACACCGACCCCGCCGAACTCGCCGAGGCCCTCGACCGCCTCCTCGACCAGGAGTGGTGGCCGCACGGCTACGACGGCACGGCCGTCGCCCAGGCCCGGCTGAAGGACGCCACCAGCCAGCTCATCGGCCGCTTCTGCCTGGCCGCGGAGGGCGCCACGCGCGCCGCGTACGGCGGCGGCCGGCTCACGAGGTACGCGGCGGAACTGGTCGTCCCGCGCGCGGCGCGGCTGGAGTGCGCCGTCCTCAAGGCCGTCGCCGACCGGTACGTGATGCAGCGCGCCGAACAGGAACTGCTCCGCGCGGACCAGCGTGTCGTCGTCGCCGAACTCGCCGAGGCCCTCACCGCCCGCGCCCCGGACGGCCTGGACCCCCAGTTCCGCGCGCTGTTCGACGAGGCGGCCGACGACCGGGCGCGCAAGCGGGTGATCGTCGACCAGATCGCGTCCCTCACCGACGCGTCGGCGCGTTCGCTGCACGCCCACCTGAAGGGCCTGGGCCGCATATGACCCGCATATGACCCGCAGTTGACCCATCTGCGACCGCATATGACACGAATGTGACCCTGCGTGGCCTGATCGGGCCACACCCTCTTCCCCCATCACACTCCGTGCGGGACGCTCGCCAGGGGGCATCCGTACACAAGGCACCAGCATCACGCGACACGGGCAACACGTGGCACCCGTTATTACGAGGAGGCATGAAGTGGTCGACGCGGATCAGACATTCGTCATCGTCGGAGGCGGACTGGCCGGCGCCAAGGCGGCCGAGACGCTTCGGACGGAGGGCTTCACCGGCCGCGTGATACTGATCTGCGACGAACGCGACCACCCGTACGAGCGGCCCCCGCTCTCCAAGGGCTACCTCCTCGGCAAGGAGGAGCGCGACAGCGTCTTCGTCCACGAACCCGCCTGGTACGCGCGCAACGACATCGAACTCCACCTCGGCCAGACCGTCGACGCCATCGACCGTACGGCGAAGACGGTCCGGTTCGGAGACGACGGCACCCTCGTCCACTACGACAAACTACTCATCGCCACCGGCGCCGAGCCGCGCCGCCTCGACATCCCCGGGACGGGCCTGGCCGGCGTCCACCATCTGCGCCGCCTCGCGCACGCCGAGCGCCTCAAGGGCGTCCTGGCCGCCCTGGGCCGCGACAACGGCCACCTCGTGATCGCCGGCGCCGGCTGGATCGGCCTGGAGGTCGCGGCGGCGGCGCGGGAGTACGGCGCCGAGGTGACCGTCGTCGAGCCGTCCTCGACCCCGCTGCACTCGGTGCTCGGCCCCGAGCTGGGCAACATCTTCGCCGAGCTGCACCGCGAGCACGGGGTCCGTTTCCACTTCGGCGCCCGGCTGACGGAGATCGTCGGCCAGGACGGCATGGTCCTCGCGGCCCGTACGGACGACGGCGAGGAGCACCCGGCCCACGACGTCCTGGCCGCCATCGGGGCAGCTCCGCGCACGGGACTGGCGGAGGCGGCCGGCCTGACCCTCGCCGCCCGCGCGTACGGCGGCGGCATCGAGGTCGACGAACGCCTGCGCACCTCCGACCCCGACATCTACGCGGCCGGGGACGTGGCCGCCTTCCACCACGCCCTGTTCGACACCAGGCTGCGGGTCGAGCACTGGGCCAACGCCCTCAACGGGGGCCCGGCGGCGGCTCGCTCGATGCTGGGCCGCGAGTCGACGTACGACCGTGTGCCCTATTTCTTCTCCGACCAGTACGACATGGGCATGGAGTACTCGGGCTGGGCGCCCCCCGGCTCGTACGACCAGGTGGTGATCCGGGGAGACGCGGGCAAGCGCGAGTTCATCGCCTTCTGGGTGAAGGAGGGCCGGGTGCTGGCCGGGATGAACGTGAATGTGTGGGACGTCACAGAGACCGTCCAGCAGCTCATCCGATCCCGGGCCCAGGTGGACACGGAGGCCCTGGCGGACCCGCGCGTACCGCTGGACACCCTCGTCCCTTAGGACCTGTCCGGCCGATCATGCCGCAGACGCGGGGTGTGGGGCGCACTCCCCCAGAGGGGGGACCCCCAGCGGCGTTGTCGTCGGTTGCCGACTCCCCCACTCTCGACTGCGCTCGACCGGGGGGACCCCCATCGCGTCGACGCCCTCCTCCGCCTTGCAGCTGCACACCCCACACCCCGCTCACCGGCACTGAACAGGCCCTGCCACTTTCCTGCGACTTGATCGGCCGGACAGGTCCTAGCCGTGGCGGGCCCCGGGACTGTCACGGGACTGTCGGTCCGCCACCGTAGAATCACTGCGTGGCCGGAAGGATCAACGACGAGGACGTGAAGGCGGTTCGGGACGCGGTCCCGATCGACGCCGTGGTGTCCGAGTACCTCCAGCTGCGCAACGCGGGCGGCGGCAACCTCAAGGGCCTGTGCCCCTTCCACGACGAGAAGTCACCGTCCTTCCAGGTCAGCCCGAGCAAGGGACTGTTCCACTGCTTCGGCTGCCAGGAAGGCGGCGACACCATCACGTTCGTGATGAAGGTCGACCATCTCTCCTTCTCCGAGTCGGTCGAGCGCCTGGCCGGCCAGGCCGGCATCACCCTGCGGTACGAGGAGGGTGGCTACAACCCCACCCACCAGCGCGGCGAGCGCATCCGCCTGGTCGAGGCCCACAAGATCGCCGCGCAGTGGTACGCGGAGCAGTTGGCCACCAGCTCCGAGGCGGACGCGGGCCGCAAGTTCCTGGCGGAGCGGGGCTTCGACCAGTCGGCCGCCGAGCACTTCTCCGTCGGCTACAGCCCCCAGGGCTGGGACCACCTCACCCGCTACCTCCGCGGCAAGGGCTTCTCGGACAAGGAACTCCTGCTGTCCGGCATCGCCCAGGAAGGCCGCCGCGGCCCCATCGACCGCTTCCGGGGCCGCCTGATGTGGCCGATCCGCGACATCGGCGGCGAGGTCGTCGGCTTCGGCGCGCGCAAGCTGTACGAGGCGGACACCGGCCCCAAGTACCTGAACACCCCGGACACGGCGATCTACCGCAAGTCCCAGGTCCTGTACGGCATCGATCTCGCCAAGAAGGACATCGCGAAGACGAGCCGCGCGGTCGTCGTCGAGGGCTACACGGACGTCATGGCCTGTCATCTGGCCGGCGTGACGACGGCCATCGCGACCTGCGGTACGGCCTTCGGCACCGACCACATCAAGATCCTCCGCCGGCTGCTGATGGACAACGGCTCGGCCCGCGTGATCTTCACCTTCGACGGCGACGCGGCCGGCCAGAAGGCGGCACTGCGCGCCTTCGAGGACGACCAGAAGTTCGCCGCCGAGACGTACATCGCGATCGCGCCCGACGGCATGGACCCCTGCGACCTGCGCCTCGCCAAGGGCGACCAGGCCGTCGCCGAACTCGCCGAACCCCGCACCCCCCTCTTCGAGTTCGCCCTGCGCCAGATCGCCGTCCGCTACGACCTGGAGACCCCGGCGGGCCGCGCGGCGGCGCTGGACGAGGCGGCCCCGATCGTCGCCCGCATCAAGAACAGCGGCGCACAGCACGAGGTGGCCGTCCAGCTCGCCGGCATGCTCGGCATCCTGGACACGCAGTTCGTCGTCAAAAGGGTGGCCCAGCTGGCCCGTTGGGCCCGCGACCGCGGCGGCAAGGGCCCGGCCCCCACCGGACAGCAGGGCCGGACCCAGTTGTACGAGCAGACCTCGGCGCGATCCGGCGGCCCCTCCGGCCCCGCCCTGAACCTCCGCAACCCGGTCTACGCCACCGAACGCGAACTCCTCAAACTGGCCCTCCAGCGCCCCGACCTGGTCGCCCCGGCCTTCGACGCCTACGGCATCGACGAGTTCACGGCCGCCCCCTACGCCGCCGTCCGCCAGGCGATCATGGAAGCGGGCGGCGCGGAGTACGGCGCCCAGGACCCCCAGGAGTACCTGGTCCGCGTCCGCGAGATCGCCCCGGACAACACGGTCCGCGCCATGGTGACGGAGCTGGCGGTCGAGGCGATCATGCGCAGAACGGTCGACGACGTGTACGCGAGCGACCAGTTGGTCATGGTCCGCCGCAGAGCGGTGGAACGCCGCATCCAGGAGGTCCAGGTCACCCACACCCGCCTGGCCACCCACGGCGACCCGGCCGAACTGGCCGCGGTGCAGAACGAGTTGTGGGTACTCCAGCAGTACGACCAGGCCCTGCGGGAGCGGGGCGCGGCAGCCCTCTGAGCGGGCCCCGGAGTCACCGCCCGTCGAACCCGGCCGCGGGTGAGGGTGATGTGGGTTTCGTACACGTGAGTTGAGCGAAGAGAACCGGACTCGCGCCGATCGTGCCAGGTGGGACCCCGAACAAGCACTCGGACTTGCCTCGGCGGTAACCACGTGGTCACGGACCGAGCGCAAAAAGTCGTCGCACGCCCCTCGTGGCAGCTATGTGTCGTACTCCACACTGGGTTCCGGTGCCTGAGTCCTCGGAGCGCGGCCGACCCGTCCCCAACGGGTCCGACACCCCCGCGATTCCGCTCAACGCGTACGGGACGGACAGCGGCGAGGCCGCCTCCTCCGCCCCCCGAGTACCGCTGCCGTACGCCTCAGCAGCGATCATCCTGGAGGTCGCCCCCGTGCAGACCCAGACCCTCACCCAGACCGACAGCAGTACCGCAGTAACGGAGTCCGGCGCCGCCGAGACCGAGAGCGCGGACGTCACCGCCGTCGCCGAGGTCATCGGGGCCGTGCCTCCGCAGAGCCGCGCCGCGCACCACCCGGAGACGGCCGAACCCGACGGTCCGCCCGAGCCGGACGAACCCCCGGCGGACGCCCTGGAGACGGCGGAACCGATCGGGCTCGTCGAGCCGGTCGAGTCGGTCGAGCCCGCCGAACTGCTCGATCCCGTCGAGCCGGCCGAACGGCTCCGCCCCCGCGCCCCGGCGCGCGGACCCTCCCGCGCCGACACCAGCGGACCCTCCTCCGACCTGTTCCGCCAGTATCTGCGCGAGATCGGCCGCATCCCGCTGCTCACCGCCGCCGAGGAGGTGGACCTCGCCCGCCGGGTCGAGGCCGGCCTGTTCGCCGAGGAGAAACTCCGGCTCGCCTCCGACCTGGACAGCCAACTGGCCCTGGACCTGGACCGGTTGGTCGTCCTGGGCCGCATGGCCAAGCGTCGCCTGATCGAGGCGAACCTCCGCCTGGTCGTCTCGGTGGCGAAACGGTACGTGGGCCGCGGCCTGACCATGCTGGACCTCGTCCAGGAGGGAAACCTGGGCCTGATCCGCGCCGTCGAGAAGTTCGACTACGCGCGCGGCTACAAGTTCTCGACGTACGCGACCTGGTGGATCCGCCAGGCCATGTCCCGCGCCCTCGCCGACCAGGCCCGGACGATCCGTGTCCCCGTACACGTGGTCGAACTGATCAACCGGGTCGTCCGCGTCCAGCGCCGGATGCTCCAGGAGCGCGGCTACGAGCCCACCCCGGAGGAGGTCGCCGCCCACCTGGACCTTCTGCCCGAACGCGTCAGCGAAGTGCTGCGCCTGGCCCAGGAACCGGTGTCGCTGCACGCACCGGTGGGCGAGGAGGACGACGTGGCCCTCGGAGACCTCATCGAGGACGGCGACGCCGCGTCACCGGTCGAGTCGGCGGCGTTCCTGCTGCTGCGGGAACACCTGGAGGCGGTCCTGTCGACGCTGGGTGAGCGGGAGCGGAAGGTCGTCCAACTCCGCTACGGCCTGGCGGACGGGCGCCCGCGCACGCTGGAGGAGATCGGCCGGATCTTCGGCGTCACCCGGGAGCGCATCCGCCAGATCGAGTCCAAGACCCTGAACAAACTGAGGGACCACGCGTTCGCGGACCAGCTGCGGGGCTACCTGGACTGACCCCCGCTCCTCAAACGCCGGAAAGGCTGACTACCAGCCCGCCCGGCGTTTGAGGACGAGGCCCGCCCAGGGCCGGCTCCCTTGCACCCCGGCCCGCACCTTCAGCCCGTCCGGCGTTTGAGGACAAGGCCCGTTCAGGGCCGATGGGGGGTCTGGGGGCGCAGCCCCCAGGTACGGGATGGGACGGGTAGGGGCGGCGGGGGCGAACTCACTCCACCTCAGCCACCGCCTCCGCGAACTGAGCCTTGTACAACCGTGCATAGGCGCCGTCCGCCCCCAACAACTCCCCGTGCGCCCCCTGTTCGACGATCGCCCCGTTCTCCATCACCAGAATCGTGTCCGCGTCCCGAATCGTCGACAGCCGGTGCGCGATCACGAACGACGTCCGCCCGTGCGCCAGTTTGGCCATCGCCTTCTGGATGAGAACCTCCGTCCTCGTGTCCACGGAACTCGTCGCCTCGTCCAGCACCAGGATCACCGGATCGGACAGGAACGCCCGCGCGATGGTGATGAGCTGCTTCTCACCCGCGCTGACCCCCGTCCCCTCGTCGTCGATCACGGTGTCGTACCCGTCCGGCAACGTACGGATGAAACGGTCGGCGTGCGCGGCCCGCGCGGCCTCCTCGATCTCCCCGCGCGTCACCTCGCGCTCCCGTGCGGCCCCGTACGCGATGTTCTCCGCGATGGTTCCGCCGAACAGCCAGGTGTCCTGGAGGACCATCCCGATCCCGGCCCGGAGTTCGTCCCGGGACATGGACGCGATGTCCACCCCGTCGAGCGTGATCCGGCCCCCGGAGACCTCGTAGAACCGCATCAGCAGATTCACCAGGGTCGTCTTGCCGGCGCCGGTGGGACCGACGATCGCGACCGTGTTCCCCGGCTCCACCGACAGCGACAGATCCTCGATCAGCGGCTTCTCGGGCTCGTACCGGAACGACACGTGCTCCAGCGAGACCAGCCCACGCAGCTCGTCCGGCCGTACCCCCGGCATCGGATCGGCCTGCTGCTCCTCCGCGTCCAGCAGTTCGAAGATCCGCTCGGCGGAGGCCACACCGGACTGCACCAGGTTCGCCATGGACGCGACCTGCGTCAGCGGCATGGAGAACTGCCGCGAGTACTGGATGAAGGCCTGCACATCACCGATCGACAGCGACCCCGAAGCGACCCGCAGCCCGCCGACCACGGCCACCAGCACGTAGTTGATGTTCGACACGAACATCATCAGCGGCTGCATGATCCCGCTGTTGAACTGGGCCTTGAACCCGGCCTCGTACAGCGCGTCGTTCTGCTCGGCGAACTGCTGCGCCGACTCGTCCTGCCGCCCGAACACCTTCACCAGGGTGTGCCCGGTGTACATCTCCTCGATGTGGGCGTTCAGCTTGCCCGTGGTCCGCCACTGCTGCACGAAGTGCGGCTGCGACCGCTTGCCGACGCGCGTGGCGATGAAGAACGACAGCGGCACGGTCACCAGCGCGACCAGCGCCAGCAGCCAGGACACCCAGAACATCATCGCGAGCACGCCGATGATCGTGAGGAGGGAGTTGATGAGCTGCCCCATCGACTGCTGGAGCGTCTGCCCGATGTTGTCGATGTCGTTCGTCGCGCGGGACAGCACCTCACCGCGCTGCCGCTTGTCGAAGTACGACAGCGGCAGTCGCGACAGCTTCGCCTGCAGGTCCTCGCGCATCCGGTACACGGTCCGGTTGACCGCCCGGTTCACCAGCCGCGTGGCGACCAGCATCAGCAGCCCCGCGAACACGAACACCACCAGGGCGAGCCCCAGCACCTCGCCCACCGCGCCGAAGTCGATGCCCTTGCCCGGTGTGAAGTCCGTACCGGAGAGCATGTCGGCCATGCCGTTCCTGCCCTGCTTGCGCATGGCGGCGAGAACCTCGGCCTTCGAAGCACCGCTCTCGAACTGCCGTCCGATGATGCCGGAGAAGACCAGGTCGGTCGCCCGCCCCAGGATCTTCGGGCCCACCACCGACAGGCCAACGCTCACGAACACCGCGCACAGCATCACGTACATCGTGGCCCGTTCGGGCCTGAACTGGGAGAGGAGCCGTTTGCCGGACTCCTTGAAGTCGAGCGAGTGCTGGTCGGGGCCGGCTCCCGCCATCATGCGCGCCATCGGCCCGGCCATCAGGCAGCCTCCGCTTCCGTGAGCTGGGAGAGCACGATCTCCCGGTAGGTCTCGTTGTCCGCCATCAGCTCGTGATGGCGGCCGGTGCCGACGACCTGGCCCTCGTCGAGGACGATGATCCGGTCGGCCTCCCTGATCGTGGACACCCGCTGGGCGACGATCACGACGGTCGCCTCGGCGGTCTCGCGCGCGAGCGCCGTCCGCAGGGCCGCGTCCGTGGCGTAGTCGAGCGCGGAGAAGGAGTCGTCGAAGAGGTAGATCTCGGGCCGCTGGACCAGCGTCCGCGCGATCGCGAGCCGCTGCCGCTGACCGCCCGACACATTCGTCCCGCCCTGCGCGATCGGCGCGTCGAGCCCGCCTTCCAGCCGCTCGACGAACCCCTTGCCCTGCGCCACCTCCAGCGCCCGCCACAGCTCCTCGTCGGTGGCGTCCGGATTGCCGTAGCGCAGATTGCTCGCCACGGTCCCCGCGAACAGATACGGCTTCTGCGGCACCAGCCCGACCGTCCTGGCCAGCAACTTCGGCTCTACGGTGGCCACGTCCACGCCGTCGACGAGGACCTCCCCGTCGGTCGCGTCGAACAGGCGGGGGACCAGCCCCAGCAGCGTCGACTTGCCACTCCCCGTGGACCCGATCACCGCGGTCACCTCACCGGGCCGCGCCACCAGGTCGACGGCCTTCAGCACCGGCTCCTCGGCACCCGGGTAGTGGAACCCGGCCCCGCGGATCTCCAGATGCCCGTGCCGCCGCAGCTCCACCACGGGAGCGGTCGGCGGGACGACGCTCGACGACGTCGCGAGGACCTCCTCGATGCGCTCGGCGCACACCTCCGCGCGCGGCACCATCATGAACATGAAGGTGGCCATCATCACGGACATGACGATCTGCATCAGATAGGCGAGGAACGCGGTCAGCGCACCGATCTCCATCCCGCCGCTGTCGATGCGATGCGCGCCGAACCACACCACCGCGATGGACGAGATGTTGACGACGGTCATGACGATCGGGAACATCAGTGCGAGCAGTCGCCCGGTGCCCAGCGACACCTCGGTCAGCTCGTGGTTCGCCTTCCCGAACCGCTCCTTCTCGTACTCGTCCCGCACGAAGGCACGGATCACCCGGTTGCCGGTGATCTGCTCGCGCAGCACCCGGTTGACCGTGTCGAGCCGTACCTGCATCGTCCGGAACAGCGGCCGCAGCCGCCGCACGATCAACGTCACGCAGATGCCCAGCACCGGGACGACCGCGATGAGCACGCCCGACAGCGGCACATCCAGGCCCAGCGCGAGCACGATGCCGCCCACGCACATGATCGGCGCCGACACCATCAGCGTGAACGTCATCAGCGCGAGCATCTGCACCTGCTGGACGTCATTGGTCGTACGCGTGATCAGCGAGGGCGCGCCGAACTGCCCGACCTCGCGCGCCGAGAACGACTGCACGCGGTCGAAGACGGCGGCGCGGACGTCCCGGCCGAGCGCCGACGCCGTACGGGCGCCGTAGTACACGGCCCCGATGTTGCAGAAGACCTGCACCAGCGAGATACCGATCATCACGGCGCCGGAGAGCAGGATGTAGCCGGTGTCGCCCTTCACCACACCCTTGTCGATGATGTCCGCGTTGAGCGTGGGCAGGTACAGGGTGGCGCAGGTCTGCAGGAGCTGCAGCAGCACCAGCAGCCCGATGGGTTTCTTGTAGGGCCTCAGATAAGTGCGCAGAAGTCGTATGAGCACGCTGAATCTCTCGGAGTCGGCGGTTTGTCCGTGACGGACGATGGGGAGTGCCCCACGCACCCATCGTCTGACACCCCACCCGTGTTACTTCAACCGATTAATCCAACAGCGGACCAAGAAACCGCCCGAGCGGGGGACGACCCGGACTCCGCGGTCAGATATCGGCCACGCCCCCGTCAGTCATCGGCCACGCATCGCTCAGCCGTCGGCCGCGCACCAACCAGACATCAGCCACGTACCAGGCAGACGCCGGCGACGCACCACTCAGCCATCAGCTGCGAAATGCCCCAGGATGCGTCTGCTCCCGTACGGACACGTACTGCTGCCGCACCGCCTGCCCCACCGCCAGCTCCTCACCGGGCTCCAGCACCTGCGCGGCGGCACCCTGCCAGGCCGGCGGGGTACGCGGGTCGAGCGTGCCCTGCGACACCCCGAGCGCCCAGGCGGCCTGCCGCGCGGCCCCGATCGCCGCGTAGTCGGCGGGCTGCGGTACGACGACCTGCGCCCCGAACAGCGGCGGCGCCGCGGCCTGTACGGCGGGCAGCTCGGCGGCGGACCCGAGCAGGAAGACGCGCTGCACGTCGACCCCGCGCCCCCGCAGCACGTCCAGCGCGTCGGCGAGCCCGCACAGCATCCCCTCGAAGGCGGCCCGCGCCAGATGCTCGGCCTTCATGGACTCCCGCCGCAGCCCGGCGAGCGTCCCGGCGGTGTGCGGCAGATTGGGCGTCCGCTCACCCTCCAGATAGGGCAGCATGACCAGCCCGTGAGCGCCCGGGGTCGACTTCATCGCGAGGTCGGACAGACTCTCCAGATCCCCGAGCCCCAGCAGCTCAGCCGTCCCCCGCAAGGTCCGGACGGCGTTCAGCGTCGTGACGACGGGCAGGTGCAGCCCGGTAGCGTCGGCCAGCGAGGTGATCATCCCGGTCGAGTCGAAGAGCGCCTCGGGATGTACGGCCATCACGGACCCGGAGGCCCCGAGTGACACCACGACGTCCCCGAGCCCCAGCCCGAGCCCGAAGGCGGCGGCCATGGTCTCCCCGGTCCCGGCGGAGATGAGCAGCCCCTCGGGCGTCGTACCGGCGGCGTCGGACGGACCGAGCACCTCGGGCAGCATCGCCTGCCGCCCGAGCGCGAGTTCGACGAGATCACCCCGGTAGGCGCCCATGGCGGCCGACCAGTACCCGGTCCCGGAGGCCCCGCCCCGGTCCGTGGTCCGGCGCACCGGCCGACCCAGCAACTGCCACACCAGCCAGTCGTGCGCCTGCATCAGCACGGCGGTCCGCTGCGCGGCCTCCGGCTCGTTCCGCGCCAGCCAGCGCAGCTTGGTCACCGGCTGCCCGGCCTGCGGCACACATCCCACGGCCTGCGCCCACGCCTCACGCCCACCGAGCGCGTCGATCAGATCGGCGGCGGCGACCTGCGCCCGCTTGTCCCCGCCGACCATCGCCGGTCTCACGGTGTTGCCCTGTGCGTCGACCGGTACGAGCGCGTTCTGCTGCGCGGACACCCCGATGGCCTGCACACCTTCGAGCAGGCCGCCGCCGGCCGCCTCACCGAGGGAGAGCAGCCAGGCCTGCGGATCGACATCGGAGGGCCGCCCGCCGCCCCCGCCCTCGGGGCCTTCCACCGGATGCGGCGCATAGCCCTGCCGCAGCACGGACCCCGTGTCCGCGTCGCAGACGACGATACGAGTGAAATCGGGCGAACTGTCCAACCCGGCGACTATCCCCATGGCGAAAATTCTGCCGTACGCGGAGAGGTGAACGCGCCGGGTCGGACTTCCGTGGTCGAAGACCTGCGCGTTGTCCGTGACCAGGGGCGTGCGGGTGCCGCAGATGTGTCCATGCCGACACCACGCGGCTCAGGTGTTACTGGTGCCCCAGTCGTCCTCGCCACCTCCCGCGCCGTTGCGCTCACGCAGGGAACGCACCCGGCCGGCCACGGAGTCCGGGACCCGGTCGCCGACCTTCTCGCTCACGGTGTGGAACGCCTTGCCGGCGAACTCCCGCCCCTGCAGGGCGGCGGACTCGGCGGTGTTGCGGACGGCGGGGTTCTGCGCGATCCGCCGACCGGACTTCTTCAGCTGTTCGTAGCGCTCGCGCCCGGCCCGTGTGCCCAGCACGTAACCCAGGGCCAGTCCGGCGACGAACGTGAGCCGGTAACGCATGACGGCCACCTTTCCTTGACGTGTGTCGTGTGTCGAGTGAGGAACGACGGGGTGGTGAGTGAGGCGACGGACGAACGGCGGACGGGCGACGGACTGACGATGGACGGGCGACGACTGGTGGACGAGGGGTACCGGGTGCGAGGCACGCGGAACCGATTGGCGGAGCACCCCCCTGCTTGCGCTAATGTATGTGTCGCAGCGACCGCACGCCCCCTGGCGAATACCCGGGGAGCCGCGATCGATGCAACGAGGCAATCCCCTGTAGCTCAATTGGCAGAGCAGCCGACTGTTAATCGGCAGGTTACTGGTTCAAGTCCAGTCGGGGGAGCTTCGATCTTCCGTAGCT
This sequence comes from Streptomyces sp. AK08-02, assembly GCF_033795085.1. Taxonomy (NCBI): domain Bacteria; kingdom Bacillati; phylum Actinomycetota; class Actinomycetes; order Kitasatosporales; family Streptomycetaceae; genus Streptomyces; species Streptomyces sp. AK08-02. The sequence goes on along the minus strand of NZ_JARAZV010000022.1, from coordinate 47,751 downwards.
CAATTGGCAGAGCAGCCGGCTGTTAACCGGCAGGTTACTGGTTCGAGTCCAGTCGGGAGAGCGCTTGAACGAGGACCCCGTTGGGGTCCTTTTTCATGCCCGGGGGAACCGCGCGATCCGCGCCGATGTCCTCATGGTCATGCGAAGTCGACCATCCGAAGCAGGAGATCGTATGAGCGGCTATGCTGCGGCAGACGGCGCGCACAAATGTGCGCGACGCGCCGTAATGGGGCGGTAGCTCAGCCGGTTAGAGCAGCGGACTCATAATCCGTCGGCCGTGGGTTCGAGTCCCACCCGCCCCACTCCGCGCTACGCGAGGAGAAACCTTCTGACCAGCAACTTAGCTGGTGGGTCGGGTGAGTTGAGGGCCCTGGCGGCCTTGTCCGGATCACCATTTCATGATCGTCCGGACGGATTCTGGACGCCGATTTCGATCAAGTCGGTCATGGTCGCTATGGGGTAGTTCGCGTCGATGTCGGGCAGGTCTCCGCTGGCTCGTCCCGTAGCGGGAAGTGGCCCATGGGAACGCCCGACGTCCGTGCTTGCCTCGGGTGGTCCGGTGTGGTCGATGGGCGCCCCAATGTTGGTGATGTATCTTGGGTGCATACATCGTGGATGTTGGAGGTGTCCGATGTCCGTCACGCAGATTGATCTCGACGACGAGGCGCTGGCCGAGGCCATGCGGCTCATGGGTGTAACGACGAAGAAAGAGACCGTCAACGCGGCCCTTCGGGACTACGTGGCGCGGATCAAGCGGCTTGAGGCTGTGGAGAAGTTGGCCGCGCGGGGTGCGCGTGGTGAGTTCGAGCAGGCCGCGGCGGCGCATGACGCGGAGAAACGTGCGCGACGCGAGGCCTTCGAGTGATCACGTATCTGGTGGACACCTCGGCTCTGTGGCACCTGTTTCGCACCCCAGGTGCGTTGCGTCCCTGGGAGGGACACATTGCCGCCGGGGTGTTCCACCTCTGCGAGCCGACGCGTGCCGATTTTCTCTACTCGGCAACCAGCCCGTCCCATCGGGATGAGCTTGCAGAGGAACTGGATGCGCTCTGCTTGCTCTCTCCGGTTCCGAAGAACGCCTGGCGCTGGGTCGACACCGCCCAGTACAAACTGACCCAACGGGGCCAGCATCGGGCGGCTGGAGCGATCGATCTGTTGGTGTGTGCGACAGCTGTACACCACGGGCACACCGTTCTCCACGTGGACAACGACTTCGCGACGGTGGCCGGAGTGCTCAAGGAAGTTCAGCAGCGGGACGTACGAGCCTGATCTTCTCGAGCAGCCGGTTCACGTTGTCGGTCTGTTGGCCTCTGGACGACCGATGCCCAAGTCACTGCCCTGGCTAGCCGTGCGGTCGTTGGCCCTCGCGTGGACGGCCGTGAAGAACTCGTCGCCGGGGCGTCCTTGAGCAGTTGACCCGCGCCCGCCTCGATGGCCGGCAGGGTGTTGGAGTCGGCGTCGAAGCCGACAGTGACGGGACCGGCGTGGGGCTGTCCTATCGGAGTGACGCTGGCGAGGCGGCCGAGCTTCTGACCCCCGGGGAGCGCGCTCTCGTTTCCTGGGCCGCCACAGCTTGATTGCCTCCACCCCCGCCGGCGGCGCCCTGCACCCGCTGCGCGACCCGGACGTACTCGAACTCGACGTGGACGACGAGGGGTAGCGGGAGCGGACTCTGGCCAGATACGTGCGCTGACGAAGACGTATCACTCCGGTGTTTAGACGCGCTCGAATCGTTTGGCGCCCGACGATACTTTCAGCGCTTGACCTTGACGCAACGGCAGGGTTTCTACTGGCGGCATGCGAATCGGAGAGATCGCCGCGCTCGTTGGGCTCACCACCCGGGCGATCCGGCACTACCACCATGTCGGGCTGCTTCCGGAACCGGAGCGGCGCCCCAATGGGTACCGGGCCTACAGCGTCCGCGACGCCGTACTGCTGGCCCGGGTGCGCCGACTCACCGAACTCGGCCTCAGCCTAGATGAAGTGCGCGACGCCCTCGCCGATGATGCCGGACGCGAACTGGCCGAGGTGTTGGAGGAACTCGACGCCGACCTGGCCCGCCAGGAAGCCGACATCCGGGAGCGCCGCCGCCGGCTCAGCGCCCTGCTCGCCGAGCCGCCCGGCGCGACCGGGCCCGTCTCACCCGCCCTCGCCGCACTGCTGGCACAGGCCCCCAGGACAGACTCGCCGAGCGCGGCCAAGGACCGCGAGTACCTCACGCTGATGGACGCCACCAGCTCCGGTAGCCAAGAGATTTTCGCGCTGCTCGGAACACTGGTCGCCGATCCCGCGGTCGTCGAACTGTATGAGCGCCTCGACGCGCTCACCGAAGCCCCCGCCGGCGATCCGCGGATCGCACCTCTGGCAGCTGACCTGATGGCAGCCGTCCCCGAGGAGCTGTTCGCCGCAATCCCCCAGGACGGGGCGGTCGTGACCGGGTTCAAGGAGGCGCTGCTCGCCGAGTACACCCCCGCGCAGGCGGAAGTCGTGGGCCGACTTATGGACGCGTTCATCGAGAGGGGCCGGGGATGAACGGCCGACCAAGGGGCGTACGGGCGGCGCGGGTCGCGGTCGCCGCCGTACTGCCGGGGGAACTGGCCCTGGCGGCCTGCCTGGTGGCCGGGGTCCAGCCGCCCGGCTGGGCGCTGGCGGGCGTCGAGGCGCTGGTGCTCGCGGTGCTGCTGCTGGAAGCCTGGGTGCTGCGCTCGCTGTATGTCGCCGCGCGCGCCCGCGGCGCAGACCGCCGGGCGGCGCGGCGAGCTGCCGTACGGGAGGTGGTGCCGGTGACGGTCCGCCGCCTGGTCCTCCACGAGCTACGCGCCCTCGCCTCCCTGGGGCGGTGGGTGCGGCGCGGCACGCACGGGGTGCGCCCCGGGGACCACGCCGCCGCGTACACCGGGCCCCAGACCGCGATGATGTACGGGCTGCTCTTCGTGATGGTCATCGAGACGGTGGGCTTGGCCTTCCTCATCCCTTGGCCGACGGTCCACCGGGTGATCCTGGTACTCGACCTGTACGGCGTCGTCCTCGTGCTGGCCCTGCATGCCGCCTGCGTCACCCGGCCACACGTCGTGCGCCCCGACGGCTCTCTGCGGATCCGGTACGGAGTCCTCTTCGATCTCGCCGTACCGCAGGACGCGGTCGCCTCGGTCCGGGTCGACCGGCGCTACCCCGAAGGCGGCCTGATCACCCTCTCCGAAGACGGGGTCCTCGACCTGATCGTGGGCAGCCAGACCTCGGTGACCCTGGAGCTGAACCGGCCACTCCCCTTCACCCGCCCGCTCGGCGCAACGGAAGAGGCCCACACCATCCGCTTCCACGCCGACGACCCGCGCGCACTGGTCAGCGCACTCCGTCAGCCCGCCTGAGCACACGGGTTGGTCTTCGCCGCGGCGTGACGCCCGGCAAGGTGCTCCCTTTTGGCTGACCGGGCCAGCCTGGTCCCACGTCTGCCATTATGACGTCAGTGGTGTATGCTGCCAGTGTAATAAATTGCAGATGGGGGCATGTGCATGGCTTGGGAGATCGTCGTGGTCGAGCCAGCTCTTTCGTGGCTTCACGGACTGCGCCGTACTGACCGCGACACCCTGATTCAGGTTAGCCAGGCTGTCACCGCCCTTCAGGAGGAAGGTCCCGCGCTGGGCCGCCCTCTGGTGGACACGATCAAGGGCTCGGCGCTGTCCAATCAATCTCAAGGAGCTCCGCCCCGGCTCGGCAGGAGCCACGGAAGTGCGGTTGCTGTTCGTGTTCGACCCGGACCGCCAGGCCGTGATCCTGGTCGGCGGTGACAAGGCGGGCAACTGGTCCGGCTGGTACCGCGTCGCGGTGCCCCAGGCGGAGCAGGCATACGCGGAGCATCTGAAGCGAATCGATGGAGAGGACGGGGCACGATGACTGATCACCTCAAGGACCCGCAGGCCGTCTCCTGGGGAGACCTGGCTGAGGATTTCGCCTTCACCGATGCCGAAAAGGACCAGGTTCAGAAGGGGGCTCAGGCGATGGTCCTGGCCTCCCGTGTGCACCGCCTCGCCGAGTTGCGGAAGCGGCAGCACACCACACAGGTTCAGGTTGCCGAAGCCATGGGTGTCACCCAGGCTCGCGTCTCACGCATCGAGAAGGGGCAACTGGAGCGCAGCGAGGTCGACACCCTCGCCGCCTACGTCAAGGCGCTCGGGGGCAAGCTGAAGATCGTCGCTGACTTCGGCGATGAGTCCTATGTCCTCGGCTGACCAGTCGGCGCGCTGCGGCCCAGGTCGATGAACGATCCGGTGGACAACTCGGGTCTTGACGCCAGGGGTGATGCTCCACCCCGGGAGAATGGGTGGAGCATCATCGCGTCGGTAGGGGACTCTGCTGTGCGAAGGTTCCATCTTCTTCGCCGAACTGGGCGGACGCGACTGCTGCTGTGGTAAGCATCCAACTCACCGACGCCCAGGGAGCGGCTCCCAGCCGAGAGGTGTTCCTCCTGCGGAGAGGCCGTGCCGGAGGCGGTCGGGTGTGCCGCCTCCGGTCGGTCGCTGGTGAGTCGTTACTTCAGGGGGGCACAGGTCTTCACGGTGCTGCCCTTGAACTGGGTGCAGATCAGAGTGTTCTTGGGATACTTCGCGCCCGTGTGGGCGTGCTTGCCCCAGGTGGTGTAGGCCTCCCATGTGCCGCTGATCTTGTAGACCTCGGATTTCTTCCAGCCACTGGCAGCCTTGTATGTGCCGCCGGGCTTCTTGTAGAGGAAGCGGGCGTACAGCGTCGGCTTCTTCGTGCCCGTGATGTCGGACTTGTGGGCGCCGACCGCGTTGAGGGCACGCCAGGACTTGCCGTTGGTGTACCAGTACTCGCCGCTCGTCCCGTAGACGCCGTTGACCTTGCGGATCGTCTTGTCCGTCGTCGCCGCGGAGGCCGGCGAGACGCTGACACCGAGCGCCAGTGCCGCCATGGTGGTCAGCGTGAGAATCTTCCCCGTTGTGCTACGCACTACATACCTCTGACGGCCGCCGTCCGCGCCACCTGGTGGCTGTCTCATCGATGGATGTATGGAACTGCGGCGCGGATCAGCAGGTTACCGGGTGGGGATGGGAGGTGACGGGGGGCTTTCGGGGAGGATGAGTGTGAGGACGGCAGCCGCGAACCAGCGGGTGTCGGTCAGGGCCCGGCAGCGTTCGACCACCGGTAATCGAACGGGAGTTGGGGTGGCGGTCCCGTCGTGTGTCATCGGGTTTCCCCAACTCCCTTTTGAGTGGGCGTTAAGTCCGTTTCTGGTAGCGGCCTCGTTCGGGTCGAGTGAGGAAGCCTTGGCGGGTGAGGCGTCCGAGGCGGCTGCGGGTGATGTTGACGGATGCCTCGTCGGTGGGCATGCCGAGGCGTTCGTGCGGCTCACGGGCTCGGAGCTCTTGATCGGGATGCTGGTTGAAGGTTTCACCATGGCCTGGTAGGCGGTATTCGTCTCGGGTGGTGCGGGTTGGCCTGAAGCTGGTGCGAGTTCGGCGATGACGTCCCGGGTGGTGGCCAGGTCCGCGAGCCGCGCTTCGGTCTTGGTCAGGGCGGTGGTCAAGTGCTGTATCTGGTCGCGCAGTTCGTCGGCACGGGCTGCGGTCAAGGCGTCCGACGGGTCGGCGGTCAGCCGGCCGGTCGCCATGACCCGGCGGCGTGCGGCTTGACCGGGGTCGACGGCGCATCGCCTCGCGTGGCGGGGCGCCCGGTGGCAGCAGCCTGCCACCCAATCGATCAAACAGGAGCGCACAATTTCACACACATGACATGTACGAGACATAAGCTGCCGTCTGATCGTTTCCCTCATGCCCATGAATATCTGAGAGGACTCGGATGATCAAGGTGGGACTGTTCCGTACCCGACTGGCGGCGTTAACCGCCCTGTTCAGCATCCTGATGACAATGGTCTGGGCACTTCCCCAGCCCGCCACCGCCACCGTCACCACCGAGGCAACCGCCGATACCGCCGCGACGGCCTCGACCGTGCCGACGCACCCTCTCTGCGCGAGACCCGACAAACCCAACCAGATGGCCTGCTTCGCGGTCGCCCGCGATGATGTCCGGCAGACCGGCAAGGGCTTCCAACCCCTGCTGGCCCCCGCCGGGTTGGGCCCCGCCGACCTTCAGAGCGCCTACGACCTGACGTCCGACGTGGCCGGGGCGGGGGTCACGGTGGCCATCGTCGACGCCTACGACAACCCGAACGCCGAGGCCGACCTGGCCGTCTACCGCTCCCAGTTCGGCCTGCCGCCCTGCACCACCGCCAACGGCTGCTTCCGCAAGACCGACCAGCGCGGCGGCACCGAGTACCCACAGCCCGACCAGGGCTGGGCCGGAGAGATAGCCCTCGACGTCGACATGGTCAGCGCCGCCTGCCCGCTCTGCCACATCCTGCTCGTCGAGGCAGACGAGCCGTCCATCGAGGGCCTCGGCGAGGCGGAGAACACGGCGGTCGCACTCGGCGCCTCGTACATCTCCAACAGCTGGGGCGGGAGCGAGAGCGCGTTCGGCGACCTGCCCGGCGACGACTACTACAAGCACCCGGGCGTGGCGATCACCTTCAGCACCGGCGACAACGGCTACGGCAACAGCTACCCGGCCACGCTCCCGTACGTCACGGCGGTCGGCGGGACCTCGCTGAGCCGGGACGGCGGGACGACCCGGGGCTGGAACGAGTCCGCCTGGACCGGGGCGGGCAGCGGCTGCTCGGCCTACTCCCCCAAGCCGTCCTTCCAGACCGACCGGGGCTGCGCCAACCGCGCCAACGCGGACGTGTCGGCCGTCGCCGACCCGGCGACAGGCGTCACCGTCTACAACACCTACGAGGACCGCGGCTGGGGCGTCTACGGCGGTACCAGCGCGTCCGCCCCGATCATCGCCGCCACCTACGCGCTCGCCGGGAAGCCGGGCGCGAAGACCTACCCCAACGCCTACCCGTACGCCCACACCGCCGCCCCCGACGGCGCGCCGAACGGCGCTCTGAACGACGTGACCAGCGGCACCAACGGCACCTGTGCCACCGCCTATCTGTGCACCGCCGGCCCCGGCTGGGACGGCCCCACCGGCCTCGGCACCCCGAACGGCACCGTCGCCTTCACCACCGGCCCGTACGGCAGGTTGACCGGCAAGGTCACCGACCCGTCCGCCGGTGGCCCGGTGGCCGGGGTGCGGATCACGGCCGGCGCGAACGCCACGACGACCGCCGCCGACGGCACGTACGACATGACGCTCCCGGCGGGCACGTACGACGTGACAGCCGCCAAGTTCGGCTACGGCAGCACCACGCCGGCCGCCGTCGAGGTCGGCGACGACGTGACCGTGGCCCGGGACTTCACGCTCTCCGCCCAGCCCCTGGTCACCGTCAGCGGGCGGATCCGGGACGGCTCCGGGCACGGCTGGCCGCTCTCCGCGGGCATCCAGGTCACGGGCGAGCCGTCCACTCGGACGTACACCGACCCGGCGACCGGCCGCTACACCCTCGAACTGCCCGCCAACAGCACCTACACCCTGCAGGTCGACCCGGTCTACACCGGTTACCAGGTCACGACGGCCGACCTGACGGTGGGTGCCAAGGCCGGCCGCAAGGACTTCGGCATCCCGGTCGACGCCGCCGCCTGCGTGGCGCCCGGCTACAAGCAGACGTTCAGCGAGGCCACCGAGACCTTCGACGGCACGCGGGCGCCCGCCGGGTGGAGCGTCACCGGCAGCGGCCACACCTGGCGCTTCGACGACCCGGCCGGGCGCGGCAACCTCACCGGTGGGCCGGGCGACTTCGCCATCGCCGACAGCGGCTACTCCGGCGACCGGCAGAACACCTCTCTCCTCTCCCCGGTCCTCGACCTGACCGGCTACGACACGCCCGCGGTCCGCTTCGGCACCTTCTACAAGCCGTTCGACGACGACTCCAAGGCCGACGTTGACCTCAGCGTCGACGGCGGCACGACCTGGTCCACGGTCTGGCACCGCGACACCGAATCCGCGGGCCCCGGGACGCAGAGCATCGCCCTCCCGGACGCGGCGGGGAAGTCCGCCGTCCAGGTGCGGTTCCGCTACTTCGGCGACTACGCCTACTACTGGCAGGTCGACGACGTCGCCTTCGGCGGCATGACCTGCGAGCCGGTGCCGGGTGGGCTGCTGTACGGGACGGTGACGGACCGCAACACCGGCCGGCAGCTGAGCGGTGCCACGGTGAGCGGCAAGACCGGCGCCGAGGCGACCACGGCGGGCGACGGTTCGTACGTACGCTTCGCGCCGCGGACGGGCCGTCAGCAGGTCGCGTTCAGCGCCGAGCACTACACCACGGCAGCGAAGAAGGTGAACGTCAAGGCCGACCACGCCACCCGCCTCGACGCGGTGCTGCTCGCCGGACAGCTGGCGATCAGCCCGGCGGCGGTCGACAAGACCGTACGCAAGGGGAAAGCCACCACCGCCCAGGTCACCCTGCGCAACACCGGCTCGGCCCCGCTCACCGTCAGCCTCACCGAGCGGTCCGGGGACATCCCGACGGCGACGACGGCCCGCGCGGCAGCTCCGCAGTACGTTCCCGGTGACTTCACCCCCGACCGGCTGACGAAGACGAAGCCGAAGACCACGTCCACGTCCACGTCCACGGACGTGACCCCCGCCGCCTCGGCCTGGACCTCCCTGGCCGACTACCCCACCCCCGTCATCGACAACGCCGTCGCCACCGGCCCGGACGGTCGCGTCTACTCGGTCGGCGGCACCGACGGCGCCTCCGTTCTGTCCGGCGGCTACGTCTACGACCCCGTCACCGCCGCCTGGACGGCGATCCCCGGCGGCCACCCCACCCCCCGCGAGTCACCCCAGTCCGCCTTCCTGAACGGCAAGTTGTACGTCACCGGCGGCTGGACAGCGGACGGCGGCACCGTGACCACCACCGAGGTCTACGACCCGCAACACCGCACCTGGTCCACCGCCGCCCCGGTGCCCGCCGGATACGCGGCAGCGGCTTCCGCCACACTCGACGGCAAGTGGTACCTGGTCGGCGGCTGCGGCCAGGGATACTGCACCGGCGCCACCGCAGTGCAGGTCTACGACCCGGCCACCGACACCTGGGCCGCCACCACTCCCTACCCCGAGGCCATCTCCTGGCTCGGCTGCGGCGCCGTCTCGGGCACCCTGTACTGCGCGGGCGGCACCACCGTGGTGGAGGGTACGCGGCACGGCTACGCCTACGACCCGGCCACCGCCGCCTGGACTCCGATCACCGACCTTCCCATCGACCTGTGGGCCTCGGCCGCCACCACCGCCGACGGCCGCTTCCTCCTCTCCGGCGGGGTCAGCAACCTGCTAAGCGTCGTCACCAGCGCCGGCTACGCCTACGACCCGGCCGCCCGCACCTGGACGGCCCTGCCCGCCGCCTCCACGCCGCTCTACCGGGCCGGTGGCGCCTGCGGGTTCTACCGGGTCGGCGGTGCGCCGAGCGTCTTCGACGCCCGTGCGAATGTCGAGCAGTTGCCGGGCCTCGACAGCTGCGTCCCGGCAGCCGACGTCCGCTGGCTCTCCACTACGCCCACCACCCATACGCTCGCCCCCGGCCGGCGCCTGACCGTCACCGTCCGGCTGGACGCGGGCGCTACGGCGGTGGACGTGGCCGGGACCTACACGGCCGCGCTCGCGGTCAGCACGGACACGCCGTACACGTACCCAGTGGTGCCGGTGCGGATGACCGTGCGCTGACAAACCGCCATCCGACAATCGTCGGGTCGTTCTTCGCCGCCCCCTCGCGCCGCATCAGTCGCGAGGGGGCCTCCTCGTGGTGGGGGCGAGCCCGGCGTGGGAGGCGAGGTGAGCGGCGGTCGACGGTCGGGAAGCCGGTGCCGTCGTCGACGGTGACCCGCAGGACTGCGGCGGCCCCGACGCCGAATGGGCTCTCTCCTGGCCGTCGCCCTGCGCTCCGCCTCCAGCGCGAACCGGCCTTGGACGTTCCCGCCACGGTGGTGTGGGCCTGTCTGCGTCCCGGGCGGGGGCGGGCCGACGCTCCGTGCGGGAGCGATCTTGCCGTGGCCCGGTCGGCCGTCGGCTGCTGACGGCCTCCGCCCGCCCGTTCGACCAGCCGGGAGGTGACCGCCGCATGCCGTAGTCCTCCGCCCAGGTCCGCGCGCCCGGCGTCTGGGACATGATCGTCGTCGGGGCAGGCCGGGCCGGCGCCGCCGCCGAGGACGGCTGCCACGCTGCTGCTCGAGCGCGCCGCCGATCAGACGCCTTCGCGCATAGGCACCCGGACGCCCCGCTCGTCGGCGACCGTCTCCGCGATGTCGTAGCCGGCGTCGACGTGGCGGATGACGCCCATGCCGGGGTCGTTGGTCAGCACGCGGCGCAGCTTCTCGCCGGCGAGTGCGGTGCCGTCGGCGACGGAGACCTGGCCGGCGTGGATGGAGCGCCCCATGCCGACGCCGCCGCCATGGTGGATGGAGACCCAGGACGCGCCGGACGCCACATTGACCATGGCGTTGAGCAGCGGCCAGTCGGCGATCGCGTCGGAGCCGTCGAGCATGGCCTCCGTCTCCCGGTACGGGGAGGCGACGGACCCGCTGTCCAGGTGGTCGCGGCCGATCACCAGCGGCGCGGCCAGTTCCCCGCTCGCCACCATGTCGTTGAAGCGCTCGCCCGCCTTGTCCCGCTCGCCGTAGCCGAGCCAGCAGATCCGGGCCGGCAGTCCCTGGAAGTGGACGCGCTCCCCGGCCATCTTGATCCAGCGCTGCAGCGACTCGTTCTCCGGGAACAGCTCCAGCATCGCTTTGTCGGTCTTCGCGATGTCGGACGCCTCGCCCGACAGGGCCGCCCAGCGGAAGGGGCCCTTGCCCTCGCAGAAGAGCGGGCGGATGTAGGCGGGCACGAAGCCGGGGAAGGCGAACGCCCGCTCGTATCCGGCGAGTTGGGCCTCGCCCCGGATCGAGTTGCCGTAGTCGAAGACCTCGGCGCCGGCGTCCATGAAGCCGACCATCGCCTCGACGTGCTTGGCCATGGACTCACGGGCGCGGGTGGTGAAGCCCGCCGGGTCCTTGGCCGCGGCGTCGGCCATGTCGTCGAAGTCGACGCCGACGGGCAGGTAGGCCAGGGGGTCGTGGGCGGAGGTCTGGTCGGTCACGATGTCGATGGGGGCGCCCTCGGCGAGCATCTGCGGGAGCAGTTCGGCCGCGTTGCCGAGCAGGCCGATCGACAGAGGCCGGCGGGCGTCCCGGGCCTCCACCGCCAGCTGCAGGGCGTGCTGCAGCGAGTCCGCGCGCACGTCGAGGTACCGGTGCTCGATGCGGCGCTCGATGGCACGCGGGTCGACGTCGATACAGATCGCGACGCCGTCGTTCATCGTCACGGCGAGCGGCTGGGCGCCGCCCATCCCGCCGAGGCCCGCTGTCAGCGTGATCGTCCCGGCGAGGGTGCCGCCGAACTTCTTCGCGGCGACGGCGGAGAAGGTCTCGTAGGTGCCCTGGAGGATGCCCTGGGTGCCGATGTAGATCCACGAGCCGGCCGTCATCTGCCCGTACATGGTCAGGCCCAGGGCCTCCAGGCGGCGGAACTCCTCCCAGTTGGCCCAGTCGCCGACCAGGTTGGAGTTGGCGATCAGGACACGCGGGGCCCACTCGTGGGTCTGCATGACACCGACCGGGCGGCCCGACTGGACGAGCATCGTCTCGTCCTGCTTGAGGGTGCGCAGGGTGCGGACCATCGCGTCGAAGGAGCGCCAGTCACGGGCGGCCTTGCCGGTGCCGCCGTAGACGACGAGCTTGTCGGGGTGCTCGGCGACCTCGGGGTCCAGGTTGTTCTGCAGCATCCGCAGCGCTGCCTCCTGCTGCCAGCCCTGCGCGCTGAGCGAGCTGCCGCGGGGAGCGCGCACGGTCCTCGGTCCAGAAATTCCAGTCATCGTTCGTTGCTCCGGCGCTTGTCGAGGAAGGCCCGCAGGCCCTGGGTGTGGTCGTCGGTGGAGGAGTTGAGGGCGGCCAGGCGGCGTTCGGTGCGGATGCCGGCGGAGAGGGGCGTCTCGAAGGCCGTCAGCACCGCCTCCTTCGCCAGCCGGACCGCGGTCGCGGGGTGGGCGGCGATGGTGCGGGCCGCGTCGTGGGCGGTGCGGTCGAGCTGGTCGGGGGGTACGACGCGGCTGACGAGACCGGCGGCGAGGGCTTCGGGGGCGGTGATGGTGCGGCCGGTGAGGATCATGTCCATCGCCAGGGCCTTGCCGACCGCGCGGACGAGGCGTTGGGTGCCGCCCGCACCGGGGATCGCACCGAGACGCAGCTCGGGCTGGCCGAAGCGGGCGGTGTCCGAGGCGATGACGAGGTCGCAGATCATGGCGAGTTCGCAGCCGCCGCCCAGGACATGGCCGTTGACCGCCGCGACAAGAGGGATGCGGGTGGCGTACAGGGCCTCCCACAGGTCGCTGAAATCATCGAGGTACGTGCCGACCGGGCCGGACTCCGAGAGTTCCGCCAGGTCGGCGATGTCGGCGCCGGCCGCGAAGAGGCGTTCCGTGCCGCTGATGACGACGCAGCGGACGTCGGGGTCGGTGTCCCAGGCGCGTACGGCGTCCAGCAGAGCCGTCATCATGGCGCGGCTCAGCGCGTTGGCCGCTTCGGGGCGGTGGAGGCGGACGTGGCCGACCGCGTCCTCGGTACGGGTCAGAATGGTGCCGGTGCCGTCAGCCATCGTGGGTCAACTGCCTGACGACGGCGTCCCGGTGGGCCTTGACCCGGTCGGCCCGTTCGCCGGGCCACTCGTAGAAGCCGCGTCCCGACTTGGCGCCCAGAGCGCCTTCGGCCACCAGTTTCCTCACGGACTCCGGCACTTCGGCCGAGCGGCTCAGCTCGGGCATCAGGATCGCCGACACCTGCTCGACCACGTCCAGCCCGGCCAGGTCCATCAGCTCCAGTGGGCCGCAGGCCGCCCAGCGTGGGGCGAGCGTCGTACGGACCGCCAGGTCGGCGTCCGCCACGGAGGTCACGCCCGAATCCACCAGGTGCAGCACCTCGCGCAGCACCGCGTACTGGATACGGTTGACGACGAAGCCGGGGACATCCGCCCGTACGACGACGGGCAGCTTGCCGAGCCGCCGGGTCAGCGACTCGGCGCGCTCCATCGCCCTCGCGGAGGTGGCCTCGCCGGCGACGAGTTCGACGAGCGGCATGACCGGCGCGGGATTGAACCAGTGCATGCCGAGGAACCGGCCGGGATCGTCAAGTGCCTTGCCCAGCAGGGTGATCGGCACGCTGGAGGTGTTGGTGGTGAGCAGGCAGTCCGGTGTCACCGCGGCCTCGATCGAGGCGAGGACGTCCTGCTTGAGGGCGACCACTTCGGCGACGTTCTCGCTCACCACGTCCGCGCCGTCCAGCGCCTCCGACAGCGAACGCGTGCGGAGGACCTCGTCCGGGACGAGAGCGCGCGCGGCGTCCAGGGTGGCTTCGCTGCGGGACCACAGGGCGACCCGGCAGCCCGCTCGGGCGAAGACCTGGGCGATGCCCGCGCCCATGGTCCCGGCGCCGATCACCGCCACGGTGGGCAGTTTCTTCTCCGGCATGTCTCTCTCCATTCGGGGGCTCAGATCGCGCCACGGGCACGCAGGCCCGCGATCTCGTCGGGGCTCAGCCCGAGCGCGGCGGCCAGCACCTCGTCCGTGTGCTGCCCGAGGACCGGCGCGGGTGCGGGGGCGGCGGGCCGTGCTCCGGAGAAGCGGACGGGCTGACGCATCACGGCGACCTCGCCGGCCACCGGGTGCCGTGCGGTGCCCAGCAGCTGTCGCTGCCGCGCGTGGTCGCTGTCCAGGGCCTCCTTGAGGCTCCAGATGGGACCGGCCGGTACGCCCGCCGCCTCCAGCCGGCTCACGGCCTCGTCGACCGTCAGGCCACGCGTCCAGTTCTCGATCAGTACCCGGAGTTCGGCGTGGTGGCGGGCGCGCTGGGCGTCCGTGGCGAAGCGGGGGTCGTCGAGGAGTTCGGGCATGCCGGTCTCCTTGCACAGACGGGCGAAGAGGGCGTCGTTGGCGACCGCGAGGACGACCTGTCCGTCGCGGGCGGGGAAGCTGTCCATGGGGGCGGAGACCGGATGACGGTTGCCGATCCGCTCGGGTTCGGTGCCGTCGGCGGTGAACTGGGACAGCGACACGACGAGCAGGGACAGCACGGAGTCGAGCATGGCGACATCCACGTGCTGCCCGTGCCCGGTGACGTCGCGTTGCCGGAGCGCGGCCAGGGCACCGTACGAGCCGTACATCCCGGCGACGACGTCGCCGATGGACTCGCCGACGCGGGTCGGGCCGGTGCCGGGCCAGCCGGTGAGGCTCATGATGCCGCCCATGGCCTGGATGATGTGGTCGTAGGCGGGGCGGTGGGCGAGTGGTCCGGTCTGGCCGAAACCGGAGATGCTGACGTACACCAGGCGCGGGTTGACGGCGGCCAGGGTGTCGTAGTCGATGCCGAGGCGGGCGGTGACGCCGGGCCTGTAGTTCTCGATCAGGATGTCCGTGTCGCGCACCAGGCGGTGCAGCAGGTCGCGGCCCTCGTCGGACTTCAGGTTGAGGGTGATGCCGCGTTTGCCCCGGTTGAGCATCATGAAGTACGAGCTCTCGCCGTTGATGTGCGGGGCGAAGTGCCGGGAGTCGTCGCCGGCGCCGGGCATCTCGACCTTGGTGACCTCGGCTCCGAGGTCACCGAGCAGCGCCCCGCAGAGCGGACCGGCCAGGACCCGGGAGAGGTCGAGGACCTTGACGCCGGACAGCGGGCCTTTCTGATCTGCGTTGTTCTCGCTCGTCACCGTGCTCTTCATCGGGCCAGTCCTCCCACTACTGCTTCCACGGCCGCCACGAGGCTGCCGTCCGCGACCAGCTCCCGGGCCGCCGCGAGGTCGGGGTACATCTCGCGGTCCTCCTCCAGGGCGGCCACCCGCTCCCGGACCGCTCGGTACGCGGCCCCCGTCCCGGCTCCCGGGCGCAGGGTGCCGTGGTGCTCCAGCCCCTGCGCCGCCGCCAGGATCTCGATGCCGAGGCCCTGCTGTGCGTACTCGACCGCCTGCCGGGCCTGCCAGCCGGCGGGGACGCCCATGCTGACGTGGTCCTCCTGCATCGCCGAGGTCGGGATGTTGTGCACGGAGGCGGGCTGGGCGAGTGCGCGGGCCTCGGCGGCCAGCGAGGCGGCGACGTACTGCGGGATCATGAAGCCGGAGTCCTCGCCGCCGGGGGCCGCGAGGAAGGCCGGCAGTTCGCTGAAGTGGGCGTTGGTGAGGCGGTCGGTGCGGCGCTCGGAGATGTTGAGCAGGTGGGTGACGGCGATGGCGAGGACGTCCAGCGCCATCGCGACCGGGGCGCCGTGGCCGTTGCCGCCGGTGTGGGCGGTGAGCTCGTCGCCGGCGACGGAGAACAGCGGGTTGTCGGTGACCGAGTTGGCCTCGATGGCGACCGTGCGCTCGGCGTAGTCCAGCGCGTCGCGCACGCTGCCGTGGACCTGGGGCGCGCAGCGCAGGCTCAGCGGGTCCTGGAGGCGGTGGTGACGGTGCGCCGCCACGATCGCGCTGCCGTCGAGCAGGGCGCGCAGGTTCGCGGCGGTGGCCGCCTGGCCGGGGTGCGGGCGGACCTGCTGGACGCGGGGGTCGAAGGCGCGGTCGTTGCCGCGCAGGGCCTCCAGGCTCATCGCCGCCGCTATGTCGGCGGCGGCGGTCAGCAGCCGGGCGTCGTGGACGGCGAGCGCCGCCATCGCGGTCACCTCGTACGTGCCGCTGACCAGGGCGTGACCCTCGCGGGGGCCCAGTTCGAGAACGGGCAGACCGGCGCGGCGCATCGCCTCGGCGCCGGGCAGCAGCTCGCCCTCGAAGTACGCCCGGCCGAGACCGGCCGTGACCAGGCCGATGTGTGCGGTGCCGATCAGATATCCGACCGAGCCGCGGCCGGGGGACCAGGGGGTGACGCCTCGGTTGAGCATCGCGACGAGGGTCTCGACCAGACCGAGGCCCACTCCGCTGCGGCCCTGGGCCATCGCCCGCACGATCAGGAGGATCATGGCGCGCATGACTTCGGGCGGGTAGGGCTCGCCCACCCCGCAGGCATGGCTCTTGAGCATCTTCAGCTGGGCCGACGACACGTGCTCCGGGGCGACCGACACGTCGTAGAGGTCGCCGACACCCGTGGTGAGCCCGTAGACGGGCGGTCCGTCCGCGTCGAGGCCCGCGAGCATCCGGACGCGCATGTCCTTGACCGCCAGGGCGGCTTCCTCGGTGAGCAGCACCGGGGCGCCGTGCCGCGCCACCGCCACGATGTCGTCAATGGACAGCGGCGTGGATCCGATGGCCACCGGCTCCCGAGAATCACTCACGGTATTCCTTCCCAGCGGTGCGTGTGTATGGAATCGGACGCTACGGACGCCCGGTTTCACGTCTTGCTCGCCGAGGTTTCTGCCCGATGAAACCCGATTGCCACCAGGTGGCAGAGCGGCCTGCTCAGGATGTCCTTTCGGGCTCCGCGCATATCTGTGGCAGTGCAATCCTGCCTTTCTGGGAGCATTTCCCCTGCCGGGCAGTGACTCTTCGTGAGCAAATCGCCACCATGTGTTTCGCGTATTCCGTCTGGTGGCAATCGGGATTCACTCAACAGAAACCGTACTGAATACATCTGAAAAGAACCGTCTCTAGTGTTGCCACCTATTCAGGAGGTGGGGCATGGGCGAAACGTCGACACGGACTGCGGAGCGGGCGATGGCTCTGCTCGGCGTGGTCTGCGAGCACGGGGCCATCACCCTGGCGGAGAGCGCCCGGGAGACCGGGCTGGCGGCCAGCACCGCGCTGCGCCTCCTGCGCGCGCTGGAGAACGGCGGTTTCGTGCGACGCGAGGTCGACGGATCGTTCCGCCCCGGCACCCGGATCGTGCAGTTCGGGGCACGGGCCCTGAGTCACGAGTCCCTGGTGCCGTACTGCCGCGAGGCGATGGAACGGATCGTCGCGGTGACCCGGGAGTCGGTGTACCTGAGCATCCCCTCTCACGAGGACACCGCCCTGTACATCGCGATCACCGAGGGCACCCACTCGGTCCGGCACACCAGTTGGGTGGGCCGGACGATCCCCCGGCGCGCCAGCGCGGTCGGGGCGGTGTTCGCGGGGGAGACGCCGGCCCGGGGTTACGTCGTCGTGGAGGACGGCGTCGAGAACGACGTCACCGCGATCGCGGCACCACTGCTCACCGGGTCCAGGGTGATCGCCGCCCTGAGCGTGGTGGTCCCCGACTACCGGCTGCGCGGCGACAAGGTCGTACGGATCGGGGCCCGGCTCGCCGGTGAGGCCCACGACCTGTCGCGTTCGCTCGGCGGGCAGCTACCGCCGCCGGCACAGCCGGCACAGCCGACATACGGCACCGTAACGGAGAGAGTGTCATGATCCGATTCGACAACGTCACCAAGGCATATCCGGACGGTACGGTCGCCGTCGACCGGCTCAGTCTGGAGGCACCGACCGGGAAGATCACCGTTCTGGTGGGGCCGTCCGGCTGCGGCAAGACCACCTCCATGCGCATGGTCAACCGCCTGATCGAGCCCACCTCCGGCACCATCACGCTGGGCGGACAGCCGGTCTCCGGGACCGACGCCACCGAGCTGCGGCGGAAGATCGGTTACGTCATCCAGCACGCCGGCCTCTTTCCGCACAAGAACGTCGCCGACAATGTCATGGCGCTGCCCCGGCTCCTCGGGCTCGGCCGCCGCGAGGCCCGGACCCGGGCCCTGGAACTGCTGGAACGGGTCGGCCTCGGCCCGCAGTTCGCCGACCGCTACCCCTGGCAGTTGTCCGGCGGCCAGCAGCAGCGCGTCGGTGTCGCCCGCGCGCTGGCCGCCGACCCGCCCTACCTGCTGATGGACGAGCCGTTCAGCGCCGTCGACCCGGTCGTACGCGCCCAGTTGCAGGAGGAGTTCCTCCGCCTCCAGCGCGAGATCGGCAAGACGATCGTGCTGGTCACCCATGACATCGACGAGGCGCTCAAGCTCGGCGACCAGGTCGCGGTGCTCCGCGAGGGCGGGCGGCTCGCACAGGCCGCGGCCCCGGCCGAGCTGCTGGCCCGGCCCGCCGACGCCTTCGTCGCGGGCTTCGTCGGCCGTGACCGGGGCTACCGGGCGCTGGGCTTCGCCGGTACGGGAGACGGCGTGACTCCCGCCGCCGAGCCTGCCGTCGTGCTCGGCGCGACGCGCGCCGAGGCCGAGGCGGCGGCACTGGACGGCTGGATCCTGGTCACCGCCGCCGGCGGTGAGCCGGTCGGCTGGGCCGCGCTCGACCGGCTCGACGGCGACCGGGTCACCGAGCGGGACCTCAACCTCAGCGCCACCACGGCCCGGACGGACGGCACCCTCCGCGAACTGCTGGACGCGGCACTGTCCTCTCCCAGCGGTCGCGGTGTCCTGGTCGACGCCGAAGGACACCTGGCCGGGACCGTGTCGCCGACAGCCGTGGCCCGCGCGATCGAAGAGGCCGCGTCGGCGACCGCCCCTGCGGGGGCCACCGCTGGGTCCGTCGAGCCCGCCGCCGGGTCCGCCGCCGAGGCCCCCGCCGGGAGCCACCTGTGACCGCCGCGGAATGGCTCCGCCACAACGCCGGAGAGATCGCCGACCTCACCGCATGGCACCTCTGGCTGTCCGTACTGCCGCTGCTCATCGGCCTGCTGGTCGCGCTGCCGCTGGGTCGGCTGGCCCACCGCAGCCGTCGGCTCTACCCGCTGCTGGTGGCGCTGGCCGGGCTGGTCTACACGGTGCCCTCCCTCGCTCTGTTCATCCTGCTGCCGAAGTTGCTCGGCACCCGGATCCTCGACCCGGTCAACGTGGTCATCGCGCTGAGCGTCTACACAACGGCGCTCCTGGTGCGGGTCGTGGCCGACGGGCTGGCGGCCGTACCCGCCGACGTCATCCAGTCCGCCCACGCCATGGGCTACCGGTCGCACCAGCGGCTGATACGGATCGAACTGCCCATCGCCGTACCGGTCATCGCCGCCGGGCTGCGGGTCGCGGCGGTCTCCAACGTCAGCATCGTGTCGATGGCCGCGCTGCTCGGTGTGCCGCAGCTCGGCTCGCTGTTCACGCAGGGCTTCCAGCTGCACTTCTTCACCCCGATCGTCACCGGCGTCGTACTGAGCCTGGTCATCGCGCTGGTGCTGGACGGGCTGATCCTGCTCGCCGGCCACTCGCTCACCCCTTGGCAGCCCAGGAGGTCCGCCCGATGAGTACGAGCATCACCGGCTGGCTCACCGATCCCGTCAACTGGAGCGGTCCCGACGGCATCCCCGCCCAGAGCCTGGCCCACCTCGAACTGTCCGGCACGGCGCTGGCCATCGCCCTCGTCATCGGCGTGCCCGTCGGCCTCCTGATCGGTCACACCGGGCGCGGCGCCTTCCTGGTCGGCGGCCTCGCCAACGCGTTGCGTGCCCTGCCGACGCTGGGTGTGCTGATGATCGCGGTGCTGCTGATCACCCCGCACATCGCCTCCGACCTGGCGTTCACCATTCCGAGCCTGATCGTGCTCGTCCTGCTCGCGGTGCCGCCGATCCTGACCAACACCTACGCGGGTGTCTTCGCGGTGGACGCCGCCGCCGTCGACGCCGCGCGCGGCATGGGCTGGCGTGGCCGGGACATCCTGCTGCGCGTTCAACTGCCGTGCGCGCTGCCGCTGATCCTGTCCGGGATCCGGGCCGCGGCGCTGCAGATCATCGCGACCGCGACCGTGGCTGCGTACGTCTCGCTCGGCGGTCTCGGCCGGTTCCTCATCGACGGCCTCGCCCAGAGCGACTACGCGCAGATGGCGGGCGGAGCGATCCTCGTCGCCGCGCTCGCCCTGGCCGTCGAACTCCTCCTGCTCGGGCTGGCCAGGCTCCTCGTCTCACCCGGCCTCACCCGCAGGGTCTCCCGCCGCGCTTCCCCTCCCGCAGTACCGGCATCCGCCACCGCCACCGCACAGTGAAGAGAGTCCCATGAACAGCGCGTCCACAAGAAGCAAGAAGCTCCTCGGCCTCGCGGCCCTGACCGCCACCGGCGCCCTCGTCCTCACCGCGTGCGGCAGCGGCGGTGACCCGATGAGCGCCGGCGCCACGGCCGGCGCCTCGTCCGCCGCCGACACCATCACCGTCGGGTCGGCGAACTTCACGGAGAGCCAACTCCTCGCCACCATCTACGCGGAGGCGCTGAAGGCCAAGGGCGTCAAGGTCAAGACCCGGCTGAACATCGGCAGCCGGGAGACGTACATCCCCGCGCTCAAGGACGGCTCGATCGATCTCCTCCCGGAGTACACGGGCGCGCTGCTCCAGTACTTCGACCCGAAGACGAAGGCCAGCAGCCCGGCCGAGGTCTCCGCCGCGCTGACCAAGGCGCTGCCCTCCGGCATCTCCGCGCTCAAGCAGTCCACGGCGGAGGACAAGGACGTGCTGGCCGTCACCCAGAAGACGGCGACCGCCCACGACCTCACCACCATCTCCGACCTCGCCCCGGTGGCCGGCACGATGGCACTGGGCGCACCGCCGGAGTGGAAGACCCGGGTCAACGGCGTGGTCGGGCTGAAGAGCGTCTACGGGCTGTCCTTCAAGAAGTTCGTCTCGCTGGACGCCGGAGGCCCGCTGACCCTCGCCGCCATCACCAACAACCAGGTGCAGGTCGGTGACCTGACCAGCACGGACCCCGCCATCGCCAAGAACAAGCTCGTCACCCTCAAGGACGACAAGAACCTCTTCCTGGCCGAGAACATCCTGCCCGTCATCAACACGGGCAAGGTCACCCCCACCGTCACCAGCACCCTCAACGCCGTGTCCGCTGCGCTGACCACCGAGGAACTCATGGAGCTGAACGGCAAGGTCGCCAAGCTCGACGACATGAGCGACGTCGCCAAGGCCTGGCTCACGTCCGCCGGTCTGAGCTGATCTCCATCGCCTACTCAGCCTCGTCTCACGTTCTCTCGCTGATCCGGGTCTTCGAACTTGAGCGGTGTGCCCTTCGTGTGCGCTGACTGACAGTCACTGCATGGTGGTGGGGCTGTGGGACTGTAAGACGTCCGGTGTAACTCCCGATCATGGAAGATGCACCGATGACCAGTGAGAACGTGACCGATCCCAAGCCTGTCGAGTCGGCGAGGGCCGTGGACGACCAGTTGATCGACGAGCTGGTGCACCGGGCCCAGGCCGAGGGCCTGTAGCTGACAGGCGAGGGCGGGCTGCTGCAGCAACTGACCAAGCGACTGCTGGAGTCCGCCCTGGAGGGCGAGATCACCGACCACCTCGGCTATGACACGCGACACCAGAAGGCCGCTGACGTGTCCCGCGTCTTGTGCGACCGCAACATGCCCGTAGACGTCCCGGCTGCGACTACGGCCACAGAGGCTCCGTCCCGAGGCGGAGTCTCTGCGCGTTGGAAAGGAAAACCGCTGTACGAGGGTTTCTATCCTGTTGACTGAACTGGGCGGACGCGGCGGCTGCTGTGGTAAACGTCCAACTCATCGACTCCCAGGGGCCATTGAGGGGCCGCAAGGACTGGAACAGACCGACAAGCACTGCACAGGGCTGACATAGATCGACACGTCTGACCTGCAAGAACGGCGTGAATCGGCACCATGCCGACGTGGCCACAAGTGGACTCGGCGGCCACTGGCAGGCCGCGCCCGCAGCGCGCCAAGCGGTGCTTGAGAAGCTCTACTCGACGCTGCCGACCAGTACGGAACCGATCGGTGCACTGCCGGCCACCCCGTCATGGGAGTGCTGGCGTGGCGGTCGCACCGAAGGCCGACTGATCGGCGGGTGATCAACCGCAGCCTCCCGTCTGCACCGTCCTGCCGAGTTACGGAAGCGGCAGCACCCACAGGTCCAGGTTGCAGAAGCCATGGGCGTCACCCAGGTTCGCGTCGCGCGCATCGAGAAGGGGCAACTGGAGCGCAGCGAGGTCGACGCCCTCGCGGCCTACGTCAAGGCGCTCGGCGGCAAGTTGAAGGTAGTCGCCGACTTCTTGGCGCCCGGGAGGCGCCGCAACGCGAATGAGCGGGGGTGCAAGACGGACATGGCGAAACTCCGCCACGAATGTGTCAGCCGTGCGGCACGCCTGCTATCGGTTTGCCACCGAGGAACTCCTCCAGGATCTCGGTGAACCGCGCCGGCT
The DNA here is from genome assembly GCF_033795085.1 of Streptomyces sp. AK08-02. Lineage (NCBI taxonomy): Bacteria > Bacillati > Actinomycetota > Actinomycetes > Kitasatosporales > Streptomycetaceae > Streptomyces > Streptomyces sp. AK08-02. The sequence goes on along the minus strand of NZ_JARAZV010000022.1, from coordinate 25,666 downwards.
GTTCCTCGGCTGCGTAATGGCCGCAGTCGTCGAGGACCACCCCGGTGACGTCGTCGGCCGCCAGCCGCATCGTCTCGGCGACCATCGCGCCGCTGTACCGCGCGCCGCCGATGGCGAGCACCGGCAGCGTCAGCCGGGTCTTCCTGCGCTGCTCGTTCTGCGCGATCGTCTCGTCCAGCGCCCGGTAGTACGCGAAGCTCGCCCGCAGCCCGCGAGGATCCGCGACGATCGCATCGACGTAGACGTCGACGGCGTACGCGGGGATCGCGTCCGGGGTGGCTGCCTTCTTGGCGAACTGGTAGCCGAAGAAGAGCCGCTCCCGCCCCCGGACCAGGTCCTCGTTGAGGTCGGTGAGCCGGTTGAAGCCGAAGTGCCAGAGCCGCTGGTTGACCGCGGCCGGGCTGAAGACCGACGGGGTCGGCGTGAGGCCGGGGACGATGGCGTCGACGACGGCGAGCCGGCCCACCCGCTCGGGGTGATCGGCGGCGAGGGCGTATCCGGTCCACATGCCGATGTCGTGGCCGACCACGTCGAACCGGTCGTGCCCGAGCGCGGCCATCAACGCGACCAGATCGGTGGCCAGTGTGCCGGCGTCGTACCCGTCGTCGGGCTTGTCCGAGAGCCCGGCGCCGCGCGAGTCGACGGCGACGACGGTGTGCTCGCGGGCGAGCGCGGGCATCACTTTCCGCCAGGCGTACCAGGTCTGGGGCCACCCGCCGACCAGCAGCAGCGCGGGGCCGTCCCCGCCGGTGACCGCGTGCAGCCGCAGTCCGTTCACCTCGACGAGGCGGCTGGTGAAGACGTCGGTGAACCCGTCGGGCAGCCGCAGCGAACTCAAGGTTGTCATGCCGACGACCATACCCATCTTTGAACGATCGGTACAAGATGTGTAGGCTGACGGACCATGGCAGGCCGCAAGCAATTCGACGTGGACGAGGCGCTACGACGTGCGATGCACGTCTTCTGGCGCTGGGGCTATTCGGAGGCCTCGATCGATCGCCTGACCGAGGGCACGGGCCTGGGCCGGGGCTCGCTCTACGGCACCTTCGGCGACAAGAGCGCCCTCTTCCGGAAAAGCCTCCAACGGTACGCGCAGACCTACCACCCGCTGTACGAGCAGGCACTGTCCGGCCCCCACCCGAGCCCGAGCGCCGTTGTGGCCGCCTTCCTGCAGGTCACCCTGAACCGGATCGCCGACCCGACGGTCCCGGATGGCTGCCTGCTCACGGTGTCGGCAACGCAGTTCCCGGCGCTCGACGCGGAGGGCCGGACGATGGTCCGCGCCATGATCGGCGGTTTGCGGGCAAGGCTGGAGCAGGCCTTGCTGGCGGCGGGGGCCGATGAACAGGAGGCTGCAGAGCTGGCGTTGTGCACGCTGGCGACGAACAAATCCCTGGCGGTGCTGAGCCGTGCCGGCTTCTCGAGCGAAGACCTGGCAACCGTTGCCGCAGCCGCCGCCCGGATCCCTGGGCGACCACATCCACTATCGGGAGGGTAAATCCAACGGCGGATCCGACGGTCATGGGAGAGGCGCCAAGTGACTGACACCGCGGTGGAGTTGGAGGCCGTGGAACCTGTCGAGAGCACCATGTCCGGGCAGCCTGCACCCGTGTCGGATGAGCGACTGGTCGCGATGCTGGTGGAACGGGCCCGGTCGGAGTGGCTGCAGTTGACCGGTCAGGGCGGCCTGCTGCAGCAGCTGACCAAGCGGGTCCTGGAATCTGCCCTGGAAGGCGAGATCACCGATCACCTCGGCTACGAACGCCACGATGCTGTCGGCCGGGGCGGCGCCAACTCCCGCAACGGGAGCCGGGCCACGACAGTGCTGACCGACGTCGGGCCGGTGGAAGTGAAGGTGCCCCGCGACACTGCCGGCTGCTTCGAGCCGCAGATCGTCAAGAAGCGACAGCGGCGCCTGACCGGCATCGACGGGATGGTGCTCTCCTTGTCCGCGAAGGGCCTCACTCACGGGGAGGTATCGGATCATCTCGCCGAGGTGTACGCCGCCGAGGTGTCCAAATGTCCAGCGCATCGTCGGCGTCGAGGGACCGGGGCTGCCCCTGGGCGTCGAAGTCTTCTTTTCCGGTGGGCTGGTTGTCGCGTGTGACGGGTGGGGCGCGAAAATTCGCGTGCATGATGTGTTGAAGTTGCGGGTATTGCGTGGTCAAGATGTGTTGAGATCATGTGCACGACACTTGGTGAGTCGGAGCCTGTCGGACGTCGTGCTCGGAGGGCGCGCGAAAGCCCTGCCGGCACGTCGTGACCTGTCGGACGTACTTTCCAGTTGGACGGAACAGACGAACTATGAGCACGAGCGACTTACCCGACTCCGCGCCGCGCTCGGACCCGGCGCCACCTGCCGCTGGGTCCCCGGTGGTCGGGGATGCTGTGGGCGCGATGCGTAACGCGCGCGCCCAACTTGCCGAACTTCTGGGCCGTACACCGGAGTCGGTCTCGGCGATCAGCCGCGACGGGACGGGCTGGCAGGTCGACGTCGAGGTCGTGGAGCTGGAGCGCATCCCCGATTCCACCAGCGTGCTTGCCGTCTACCGAGTGACGCTGGACGCCGACGGTCTTCTTCTCGGCTATGCCCGCAGCCGCCGCTACACCCGAGGCCAGGTCGACCGGCAATGAGGGCGTGCGAGGCGCGCAGCGACCGTGATGCCGGTCCATCGCCTCCCTCGGAGTGACGTGGACCCTTGCGCACGGCTGCCCCGCCTGCTGTTGCGGCGTCCATGTCTGCGACGCCCTCACCCCTGACCCGGTTGCGCCGGTCCGGGATCTCGGCCCGGTCGTCGTACGCCGACCGCACGGCAACCCACCGCCGGCGCTCGCCCCGAACACCCTCGCCCCACCTCTGAGAGGGAACCTCACCGATGACCGTACTTGCCCAGACCGCCGCACCCCGAGCCCAGAAGACCGACGGAGGTCTCTACGACATCCTCGACCTGATCCTTGACCGCGGACTCGTGATCGATGTCTTCATCCGAGTGTCGGTGATCGGTATCGAGGTCCTGCGAGTCGACATCCGCATTGTCATCGCCAGCGTCGACACCTACCTGCGCTTCGCGGCGGCGACCAATCGCCTGGACCTGGAGAACCGCGGTACTCCTGTGCTGACTCCAGCGCCCGTGGCGTTCACGCCGGGCCTGCCCACCGCCGTGGCATCCGGAGGTCAGGCGGCTGTCCCGCCAGGCGTCGTGGCAGCTCCCGCTCCCGGTGGTGTCGTCGTGCAGGGGCAGCCCGTCACCGGCTGGCCGTCCGGTACCGGTGCTGCGGTCCCCGTCGTCGGGGACCTGGGACAGACGGTGGGGCAGGCACTCGGGGCGGTCGGCCGGACGGTCGGTGGCGTCGTCGGCGCCGTCACCCCGACCGTCGGGGGACTGGCCGGCAGCGTGGTGCCTACGGTCGGCGGGGTGGTCGGCACGGTGGGCCGGACGGCCGGCACCGTGGTGGGGGCCGTCACCCCGGCAGTGGCGACCGGGGTGAGCACTGTCGCCCCGGCGGCCGGTACCGCCCCGGTGACGGATCCCGCGGTGCACAGCGCCGCCGAGATCGCTGTCGTGGAGCAGGAGACGGTGCACGCAGCGCAGGAAGTGGCCGACGCTCCGGGGCCGACCGCGGCCGACCACGAGCAGGCTCCCACCGCACGCGGCAGGAGCCGGGGCGGCAAGGGACAGCAGGGCGGGGAGGCCTGACCGATGCCGCTCTACCTGTATGCGGTCACGGACGCGGACCATCCGCTGCCCGTCGACGGTGCCACCGGGATCGGGGCCTCGCCCGCGCCCTTGAGGGCGCTGCGCGCTGCCCGGGTGGCCGCCGTAGTCAGCGAGGCTCCAGCTCAACTGCGCGCCAAGCGAAGAGATCTGATGGCTCATCAGAACGTGCTGTTGATGCTCGGTGCCGCCGGCGCCGTGCTGCCCCTGCGCTTCGGCACACTCGCCCCCGACGACGGCGCGGTGCGCCGCGCGCTGGTGGACCAGGAGTCGTTGTTCACCGATCGACTCCGAGAGGTCGAGGACCGCGTCGAGTTCAATGTCAAGGCCCTGCAGGACGAGGACACCGCCCTGCGCGATGTCCTGCGGGACAGTGCCGAAGCCCGACGCCTGAGCGCCCGCACGCGGGACGGCGCAGGCTCGCACGACGAGCAGGTGGCCCTCGGTACGGTCGTCGCCGCCGGGGTCGAGGCACTGCAGGCGCAGCACGCCCAGGACATCACCCGCCGACTGGAGCCGCTGGCTCACCGCACCACCGCGGGTGATCCGACGGGAGAGGTCTTCCTGAACCTGAGCCTGCTGATCGAACGCGGGCAGGCCGACACGTTCGCCGCGTCCGTGGGCCGGGTTGCCGAGAGCCTCGGTCACGGGCTGGAACTGCGGGTGACCGGACCTCTTCCGCCCTACAGCTTTGTCTGAAGGCGTCACCGTGACCGCCCCTCACCCCACCACCACCTCCCGACTGGAAGGAGCGCGCCGTATGGGTCTGTTGAGTGGCCTGCTCGGTCTGCCCCTGGCTCCGCTGCGCGGGGTCGGCTGGGTACTGGAACAGGTGGTGGAGGAAGCGGAGCGGCAGTACGCCGACCCGGCCCCCATCCACCGTGAGCTGGCCGAACTGGAGACGGATCTGCGGGCCGGCCGTATCACCGAGGAGGAGTTCGACCTTCGGGAGGACGAACTCCTGGATCGTCTGGAACAGATCACGACCGGCAGTGGCGAGGATCTGGCCGGCTCCGGCGGTCAGGCACCACAGGAAGGCCATCAGTGACCGATGCCCTGTCCCGACGGTCAGGTGCCCTGTCGCCCCAAGCGGGCGGCGCGGGCAATCTGGCCGACATTCTGGAACGCGTCCTCGACAAGGGGGTCGTGATCGCAGGCGACATCAAAATCAACCTGCTCGACATCGAACTCCTCACCATCAAGCTGCGGTTGCTCGTCGTCTCCGTCGACACCGCGCGCGAGATGGGCATCGACTGGTGGGAGCACGACCCGACGCTGTCCTCTCGCGCCGTACGTCCCGCCCCGTCACCCGACCCCGCCCGCACGGCGGAACTCGCCGCCGAGAACGCGCGCCTTCGCGCCGAACTCCAGTCGCTCAACGCCCGGTTGAAGGAACCTGATGCTCTCTGAGGCCCACACCCCGCCCGCAGCAGACCTTACCGAGGCGGTCTACGCGTACGCAGTACTGCTGCGGAACGAGGCGGCCGAGCGGGCCGCCCGAGAACTGCGCGGCGTCGACGGGCTGCCGGTACGGATCCTGTGCGGTGCCGACACAGCCGCGGTCGTCAGCGACGTACCCGCCGACGCCTTCGGCGAAGAGGCCATCGCGCAGCGGCTCGACGACATCACCGAACTGGAACGCCTGGCCCGCGACCACCACCTGGTGATCGCCGCACTGGCCTCCCAAACGGCAGTGCTACCCCTCCGGTTGGCCACGGTGTACCTCGACGACGACAGCCTGCTGCGACGTCTGCACGCCGACGACGGCCACTTCCGCACCACCTTGAACCAGCTGGAGGGCCACGACGAATGGGGCGTCAAGATCTACGCCCACCCACCGACCACCACCCCGCCCCCGGGGGACCGGCCACGCTCCGGGCGTGACTACCTGCGAGCGCGCCGCACGAGCCGAGACGGCCACGACCTGGCCCACCAGGCCGCCGCCGACCTCGGCGCACGAGTGGACCGTACGCTCGCGGAAACGAACCTGGCCGCCGACGTACGGCACCATCGTCCCCAGCCGGCTGCCCTGTCCGCGAAACCGGGGGAGAACGTCGTCAACGTGGCCTACCTCGTCCCGCGAAAGCACACGCGGAACTTCCAGGACCACGTGGAGGCGCTCGGCGCCGGGACTGTCGGCGTCCGACTCGAGATCACCGGACCCTGGGCCCCTTACTCCTTCGCCTCGCCCCCGCCGGAACAGGCCGAAAGGGCGGACCCCACGATCCCGCGGACGACGCCGTGACGGTCAGTGGGGCCAGCGGCCTGCCCCACGCGGAGGTCGCTCTGGTCGATCTCCTCGACCGGCTCCTGGCCGGCGGTGTCGTCATCACGGGAGACCTCAGCCTCTGCATCGCCGACGTGGAACTGGTCCGCATCTCCCTGCGCGCCCTGCTCACCTCGGTCGAGGCAGCCACGGAAGGAATCCTGGCGTGACATCACACGACGAGCCCGCACCCGGCCGGCTCCCAGGCTCGCGTACATCGCCCCAGCCTCTCGACTCGGAACGCCCGCTTCCTCTCGGCGCTCAGGCGACGCCGGCACCGGACCCCGGCCAGTCCCCGGCCCGACGCCTCGACCTGGACAAGGACACGGTCGAACGCGACCTCGTCCGACTGGTGCTCACCGTCGTGGAGTTGCTGCGCCAGCTCATGGAACGGCAGGCCATCCGCCGAGTCGAAAGGAACGACCTGACCGAGGAACAGGAAGAACGCATCGGCATGACGCTCATGATCCTCGACGACCGCATGACCGAACTACGCGAGCGCTACGGCCTGAGCCCCGAAGACCTGAACCTCGACCTCGGCCCACTCGGCCCCCTCCTGCCGCGGCAGGAGGGGAGCTACTGAGGTCTCACGCAGACACATCGGCGGCCACGGCAGGAAGAGTTCGGAGCCGACCCGGATGCGGATCCGGTTCGCGCGGCGCCTGCGCAGGGAACTCGCGAAAGCCCCCGACCCTGTTGCTTTCCTCCCCCAACAGCGTGTCGAGCGCCGGGTTGGTGGAGGGCATGGCCGCCGACTTCGGCGCGCCCCTCCCGGCCGCCGGCTCGCCCGGGGCGAGGCGGATCTCCCACACGCACACCCGGTCGGTCTCGCGCATCCGCAGGCGCCGGTAGCGGGCCGTGACTTCCCGCAGCGCGGGTTCGGGTGCTGCGGTTGGAGCTGCGTCACCTGGTGCGTGACTACGAGACGCCGCCGGCCACCCGCCAGGCCGGAACCGGCAGCAACGGCCTCACCACCCGCCACCCCGCCTTCGTCATGTCGGAGCCCTCGGGATGCGGTCCGGCCCGTCCGCCGCGTTGCCGAACCTGTGCGCGAGGCAGTCACACGACAGGCACGCCGAGTCGGACTCCACACGCGGACGCGAAAGACTGCGGCAACAGGGCCTTCTGGTGATCGGTTTGGTTCGCGACCCCGAACTACCAAGAGGCCCTGCTGTCATGCATCGGCCCTCACGCGATCACCCGATCAGGAACTCTGTTCGACCAGGCCAGTCCCGTGATCGACAAGCGGATGGCGTCTCAGCACAGACAAGGATCCGTACCCCACCCCAGGCCGGAGACGTCGCGGTCCCTCAGCGCGCCGGAGTAGGCCTGTACCTCGTCCACGTCGCCGTGCAGGTACTCGCCCCAGCCGTCCTCGGACCTGGCTCTGCCGATCTGGAGGGCACCGGTGCTGTGCCAGCCGTTGGGGAGGCTCGCGGTCGCCTGGGCGTTGGTGTAGCCGTCGAGGTAGAGCTTGATCGTGTCGGTGGCGTCGTCGTAGACAACGGCGAGGCGATGGCCTTGGCCCTCCCCTCCGTCCGCGCTCGCGATCCGGGACACCACCTTCTCGGGGGCTCCGGCCTCGTCCTTCTCCGGCATCACCAGTTGCCAGGTGTGCGTGGACGGCTCGTAGCGCACCTTGAAGGCGTCGGTGTGCTCGCCCGCCTGCGAGAGCACGGTCATCGGGTGGGCGGGCGCGGAGTCCGCGAGGCGTACGACGACGCCGAGAGTGAAGCTGTCCCCGGTGTCCACGACGGGCCCGTCGGCAGCGGCGTACCCGTTCTCGCCGTCCAGAAGCAGATGGCCGTCGCCGACGAGTGGCGGCGGTACGTAGGTGCAGTCCGGGTCGAGGTCCGGGATACAGGAACTGTCGGAGCCCCGGTAGATCGAAGCCCCCGTGCCGAGCCGCAGCGGCGCGCCGTCCGACTGCTCGGGGCTCGCCCCGTCCGTCGCGTTCTCCAGCGACCAGTGGCCGAGCAGCTTCGGCTTGCGGTACGCCAGTTCGGCCACCTCGTTGGGCACCACGACCCGGTCGTGGACCTGTACGTCACCGATGTCCCCGTGCCACCGGTCCCGATAGCCGGCAGCCCCGCGGGCGCGCCCGATCTGGAAAGCGCCGGCCGCCTCGGTGGGAGTCGCGTCAGCCGCGGCCCCGGTCTCCTGGCCGTTGACGTACAGCCGCGCCTTTCCGGTCTCGGCGTCGTACAACCCCAGCAGATGGGTCCACTCGCCGGTCTCGGGGGCGCCGCCGGACACCCGTGCGCCACCGATCGCGAACGACCAGGCGGGCCCGGAGTCCTGACGACGCAGCCCGAGGCCGAAGCCGGGCGCCCCGTCGGCGTCCTGGCTGGCGACGATCATGTTCCGGTCGGTTTCGGCGGGCCGTACCCACGCGCTCACCGCGAAGGTCTTGCGGGTGTCGGTCGCCGGGGCGTCCGGTGTGAGAAAGCCGTGGCCGCCGCCGTCGAGGCTGACCGTGGCGGTGGTCGTGGTGCCGGCGGGCGCCGGACCGCCGAAGGTCACGCCGGTCCCGGCACGGGCGGGGGTGCCGGTCTCGGCGGCGGCCGAGCGGGAGTCCGCCGGGTCGTCCAGCTTCCAGCGGGCGACGGGAGCACGGCCGTCCTTCACGTTGAAGTCGTAGCGCGCCTCCCCGCTGCTACGGCCCGACCGGTCGATCGCGCGGACCGTCAGTGCCTTTGGTCCCGCGGCGAGCGGCAGGTACGGAACGGTCACGGCCGCGCCGGGCCGCTCCGCGGAGACGGTTCCGTAGGGGCCGCCCAGGAAGCCGTACGTGTAGGACACCACGTCGTCGGAGGGGGAGTCCATGGTGAAGTGGCCGTAGACGCCCACTCCGTCCACCCAGAACACGTCCTCCGGGTTGGGGTATTCGGGAGAGGTGATCGTCGCCTTCTCCGGGCTCACATCGTCGTACACGAACGAGCAGACCGCGCCTTCGCCCTCGTCGCTCCACGCGGAGGTCGCCTTGCCGTCATTTGCGCGGACATGCCAGGAGACGACGGTGTTCGCCGGTACGTCGTCCGGCATCGACCAGTACTGGCGGTCCCCCGACGACAGAGTGATGGTGGTGTGGGTACGCCGCTGTTCCACCCCTGTCGCGTCCGTCCACCAGGCTTCGAACTCGCCACTGACCGGGCTGGATTCGGAGGGCTGATTGTCCTCCTCGGGGTCGTACAGCACCGCACTGAGCCTGGGCGGCGCCGAGACGTAAGGCGTGTCATCGCCAGTCGCGCATGCCTTGCCTCCCGACTGGAGGTCTTGGACAAGCGGCTGATTCGGCGGCAGGTTGGCCACCGCGTACGCCGTCCCGGCAGCCGTGGCCAACAGCGCCGCCGCACAGCTCCCCACCACCGTGCGTCTGCGTCTTCCTGTCCTTGTGAACCTGGTCAAGTGGCCCTCCCCTGTGAGTGCTTGATGCTCGTGGATCACACGAGCGCCTGAAGCTAACAGAGACCACTGACAGCACGGAAAGGGCTTCCTGCCATGCCGTAGCCGAGCGGGCGAGCGTTCACGACCAGTGCCTGACACCGCGCCGAAAGGCGGTGGTCACGGGGCCGGGCCCTGCCGGCTGCCCGCACCAGGCGGAGCGCGCAGCCGCGTGAACACCGTGAAGCGTCCTGTCCTGGGCGCTGGACAGCGCGGATCCAGGATCGCTCGTATGCCGCGCACCACCCCATCGAGCCGTCACCTGCCAGCGGGTCGGCCGCCAGTACCAGGTCGTCACGCTCTCTGAATTGGCCTACCACAGGCCGAAGGCCGACAAAGCCTCTTCCAGTACGGTGAGTTGGCGCTTGGCCGGCCAGTCTTCGTGGTGTTCGACGGCCGCGAGCACAATGCCGTTCACGGTCACCCGCACCAGATCGACGTAGGTCTCCACTCGGTCCTCGGGGACCAGCGGCTCCAGGTGCTGCCGCAGCAGGTCCCGCATCCTGACGTCCATTCCGTCGGCGAACTCACCGCCCGGCTCGGCTGCCCTACCTCAAGTCGCTCGGCGTGGACGCCCTGTGGATCAGCTCCTGGTACAAGTCCCCGATGGCGGACGGTGGCTACGACGTCGCCGAAGCACACCAGCACGGAATCCGTCATCCCCGACATCGTCCCGAACCACACCTCCGACGAGCACGCCTGGTTCCGGGCGGCACTGGACGCAGGTCCCAGCAGCCCGGAGCGCGAGCGTTACGTCTTCCTCCGGTGTGCGGGCGCGGGTGGGCTTGGATTTACCGAGGTGTACGGACTTTCCGGGGTGCCCGCCCGAGGTTCAGCGGACGCGGTTCGCCAGTTCGGTGGTGGTGTTGAGGAGGTACTCCAGCGGTCCGCGGTGGAAGAAGCGGGACCAGATCGCCGCGAACAGGGTGGCTCCGACGACGAAGCAGAGCAGCAGCTCGAAGGAGGCGGACCGCGGTGGGGTCACCGCTTCGCCGGGCAGGGCGAGGATCACCAGGATGTGGCTCACGTAGAGGGTCAGGGACATGGTTCCGACGGCGATGACTGGCGCTGCCGGCCGACGCAGCACCGGCAGCCGGTCCACGGCCACCGTCAGGCACAGGATCACGGTGATCGCGACACCCAGGCAGCCGACGAGGTCGAACGTGGAACCGCTGTGCGGCTCGGCCGCCAGCAGCCCCCAGCCGTCGGGGCCCCACAGCCCACTGCCGACCGGCAGGTCGAAGGATCCCTCTGCCATGCCGGGATCCGGCATGGCACCACGGTCCTTGAAGACGTCGAACTCCTTCATGCCAGGCATCCCGGCCGCCATCTCCCTGGCGCCGTCGGTCAGCCGGAGCGCCAACCACGAGACGCCGTATCCGAACGCGATCAGCGCGGGCCCGACCACGGCCAGCCGCCGCCGCACGGCGCCCGAGGACAGATCAAGCCGGCCGAGCGCCATGCCGGTGACCACGAACGTCATCCAGGTGATCGCCGGGTAGAAGCCGGTGAGCAGGAAGTCGAGCCCGCCCACGCCGGAGAGGCGCGCGATCGGGTCGTAGGAGTCGATGGTGTTCACGATCGATTCGCTGAGCAGCGCCCGCAGGCAGTACGCCACCTGCGGCGCGATGAGCGCGAGCGCGACCGCGATGGTCGCGAGGGTCCTGGCCCGCAGCCGCAGCAGGGGCAGGGCCAGCAGGAAGTACACCGCGTAGAAGTTGATGATGACGCCGCCGCCGAAGTCGGTCATCGCCAGCGCGGTGCCCACCACGAGCAGGATCACGGCCCGGATCACGATCCTGGCCTTCGCCTGCCGGCCGGCCAGTCCGGTCCTCGGTTCCAGGCGGCCGGCGATCAGCACCAGCGAGAATCCGGCGAGGGTGGCGAACAGCGCCGAGGCCCGGCCGCTCGCCAGCCAGACGAACCAGGTGCCCGCGCCGTCGCCGGAGGTGGGGAAGGGGTTGAAGGGGCCGACGTGCACGGCGAACATTCCGAACACGGCCACGGCACGGGCGAGGTCCACTCCGACCAACCGTGCGGTCGACGAAGGGCGTTTCGTCGCTGTGGCGGACTCGGGTGCGGGTGCGGGTACGAGTGCGGGCTGGGTAGGCGCCTTCTTGGCGCTTTCGATCTCGGTCACCGGGACAACCTCGCCGAGGCGAGGGCGGTCGACCATCCGCCGGGCATCAGGAGGTCCCCCGCCGGTCGGCCGACCGGTCCCCTCCGATCGGCGGGGGCCCGGTCTCGGTCGTACAGGCACGCCTGTGGTGGTCGAGCTGGTCGCCGCGATGCCGTGGGTCGGCAGGCTCACCACGAGCCGGCAGTTCTTCCGCTCCGCCTGAAAGCCGAGCGGCGTCACTTCTCCTCATCGATATTGACGGCCGGGCCGCGGGCCAGGTCCAGCCCTGTCAGCCGGCCCACGCCTGGTACGCCTGGTACGCCGGTCGATGCCTCGCCGCGCTCGCGTTCGGGGACGGCGCGTCGGGCGTCAGCGGCGGGGAGTCTGGGTGATGGGTCATGACCCTCAGGCTGGAATTCGGACCGATCATCGACCATCCGGCAGAAGGCTGCCGTGTCCCTGCCGAGTGGTGGGTGCTACCCCGCCGGGTGGGTGGAGCTGCCGCTCGCCGGGCGGTAAGAGTTCTACGTGGCTTTAGGGTCTGGTCGACATGGGCCGCACGGCATGAACGAAGGTGAGGCGGAGCGCGTGATCCGGGTAGTGGTGGTCGACGACGAGGCACTGGTCCGCTCGGGCTTCGAACTCATTCTGGGCGCCTCCGAGGACATCGAGGTCGTCGCGACCGCGAGCGGCGGCCAAGCGGTGGAGACCGTCCGGCGGGAGCGGCCCGACGTGGTGCTGCTGGACATCCGCATGCCGGACGTCGACGGGCTCACCGTCCTGCGCGAGCTGCGCACGATGCCGGATCCGCCGGTGGTGGCGATGCTGACCACGTTCGACGCCGACGAGTACATCCTGACCGCGCTGAACTCCGGCGCGGCCGGCTTCCTGCTCAAGGACACCGAGCCGGAGCAGCTTGCCCACCTGGTGCGGACCCTGGTCGCGGGCGGTGTGGTGCTGTCCCCCAAGGCGTCGCGGACGCTGCTGCACAGCCACCCCGGCACCGAGGCGGCCGTCGACGAGGAGGCCGCGCGGGTCCGGCTGCTCACCGCGCGGGAGCGCGACGTCCTCGTCCTGGTGGCGGAGGGGCTGTCGAACGCCGACATCGGGGCGCGTATCCACCTGGGGGCGGGCACGGTGAAGGACCACGTCAGCGCGATCCTCACGAAGCTGCGGGTGACGAGCCGGGTGCAGGCCGCGCTGCTGGCGCAGCGGTCCGGGCTGCTCGACGAGCGCCCGCGGTCGGAGGCCGGCCGGTGAGCCGTGCACGTGCCGTGTGGCAGCGGGTTCCCGCGCCGGTCGTCGACCTCGTCCTGGTGGCGGTGGCGGCCGTGGATGTGCTGGTGGTGGACATGGGGGAGTACACGCGTCCCGAGGCCACGCTGGTCGCGGTCGGCTGCGCCGCGTTGGCGTTCCGGCGCCGGTTCCCGCTCGGCGTCTTCCTGCTCACCCTGCCCATCGCGCTGATGCAGGATGTCGCCGTCGCTGTGCTCGCGGCGCTGTTCACGCTGGCCGAACGCTCCCGCGACCGCCGTCTCCTCGCGGTGTGCGTCGTCCTGGCCGCCGTCGCGAGCAGTACTCCGTGGCCCCTGGCCGAGGCGGACCGGACCATGACGCTGGTCTTCTTCGTGTACGGCCTGGCAACCAGCGTCGCCCCGGTCCTGTTCGGCCAGCTTCTCCAGGCACGACGGGACCTGGCGCGGCGGCTGGCCGAGGTCGAGGAGGCCAGGGAGCACGAGCGGACCCTGCACGCCCAGGCCGTGCTCGCCCGTGAACGCGCCCAGCTGGCCCGCGAGATGCACGACGTGGTCTCCCACCAGGTCAGCCTGATCGCCGTACGGGCCGGGGCGTTGCAGGTCGCCGCCAAGGACGCGGACGCCAAGGAGGCCGCCCGCACGATCCGTTCGCTGAGCGTCACCACCCTCGACGAACTGCGCACCATGGTCACCCTGCTGCGCGCCTCCGGCGGCAAAGCCACCGAGTTGACGCCTCAGCCCACCCTGGCCGACCTGCGCAAACTGGTGGAGTCCAGCGGCACTCACACGGAGCTGACGGGTGAGCTGCCGCCCACCGTGGGCACACCCGCCCAACGCGCCCTCTACCGCACGGTCCAGGAGGCGCTGACCAACGTCCGCAAACACGCCCCCGGCGCGAACGCTCGCGTCGAGCTGTGGCAGGACGGGGACGGTATCGGAGTGACCGTCACCAACACGCCTCCCACGCGCCCCTCCCCCTCCTTGCCCGGTTCGCAGCAGGGCTTGGTAGGTCTGCGGGAACGGGCCGAGATCCTGCACGGCACCCTGGACGCGGGCCCGACCGCACAGGGCGGCTACCGGGTGCGGCTGAGGGTGCCCCTGAGCGCGGACTGACAAAGAGCGCGTCAGTACCGTCGATCCCGACGGCTCGTCCCCAGGTGCGGCCCGCGGCCCGGGTGGCGAGCACGCCCCAGCCCAGCAGCAGTGTGGTGGGCAGCGCCGCCACCACCCGCGCCCATCCGGCAACCGTCGGGTCCACCCCCGCCGAGTGGCTGGACAACACCGCCCGTCCGGTCGCACCGGACGGGCGGTCAGGACGAGACTCCGCCGGTCGGCAGGGCGGTACCCGCCGGTCGGCGGGGGAGCGCCCGAAGACTGCCGGATGGTCCGACCCCGGGCGTCCGCGCGAGGTTCTCCGTATGACACAGACACAGCCGCCGCAGGAGACATCGGCTCCGCAGGAGAACTCGCCTCCGCCGCCCCGAACCTCCCCCGAGTCCCCGGCCTCGCCAGGTCCCTCGATGGGACGCCTCGTCGGGGTGGACCTGGCCCGCGCACTGGCGGTGTTCGGCATGTACGTCGTGCACATCGGCCCCCCGCTGTCCGCCACGACCGGCGTCGCCAGCTGGATCCGGTACCTGGCGGACGGTCACTCGTCGGTCCTGTTCGCCACCCTCGCCGGGTTCTCACTGATGCTGCTCGCCGGCCGCCGCGAGCCTAAGACCGGCCTGGCCGGCCGGCAGGCCAAGGCCCGCATCGCGATCCGTGCCGTGATCCTGCTGGCCCTGGGCACGGCGATGGCGATGGAGTACGGGGGAGTGATCATCCTCGGCTTCTACGGGGTCTACTTCCTCCTTGCCCTGCCGCTGGTGCGCCTGGGCGCCAGGACCCTCGCGATCATCGCGGCCGCGTTCGCCCTCGTCGCCCCGCAGCTGGCGTTCGTCCTCACCTCGCTGCTGACTCCTTCGGTCCAGGAGAGCGTCAACGCCTACGACCCGCTCCGCCGCCTCAGCGAGGTGGGCGTCCTCGATCTGCTGCTCACCGGCTTCTACCCGGCGCTCACATGGATGTCGTTCGTGATCGCGGGCATGGCGATGGGCCGCCTCGACCTGTCCTCCACCACCGTCCAGAAGCGCCTGGCCGCGCTCGGCGCCGCCCTCATCACGGCCGCGTACGGCATGTCCCTGCTGCTCGCCGGCTCGGGTGCGTTGCGGAGCACGGCGGAAGACGGGCCGGCGTCCGGCGGCTCCGGTTCGATGCCACTCGACAGCGCCTCGATGCCTTCCGGCGGCGGCTCGTTCCCCAGCATGCCGGCGTCGACGCTGCTGACGGCCGGGCCGCACAGCGGCACCACGTTCGACATCATCGGCAGCGTCGGCGTCGCGGTCCTCGTGATCGTGGGCGCGACGGTGCTGATGGACCGCCTGCCGCGACTGCGCCGTCTGGCGAAACCGGTCATCGCCGTGGGCACCATGTCCCTGACCGCCTACGTCGGCCACTTCCTCGCACAGACCGGGTTCTCCACGCTCGCAGGAACCGGCACCCAGCAGTCCTGGCTGCCCCTGATCATGTACGTCCTCGGAGCCGTCCTGTTCGCCGCGATCTGGTCCCGCTTCTTCCGCCGCGGCCCCCTGGAGTACCTCCTCAACGCCGCCACCAAGCCGGCGAAGCACATCCGATGAGACCCGGGCCGGGGTGTGAACTCCACACTCCACCCGGGCCCGGGACGCTCAGGGATCCAGCGCGGGAAGCGATTCGCACTCCAGGCCGGAACCGGGGTGCACCCCGAAGGGAGTTACTCGGACTCCTCCGCCGCGGCGGCACCGCCGTTGATCGCGTCGGCGATGGCGTAGGCGGTGCTGACGAAGGACTCCACCTGCTGCGCGGACAGGTTCCGCGCGGAGGTCTCCTCCAGGGTCCGCCACATGGCTGCCAGGGGCTCGCGCATGGCACGGCCCTTGTCGGTGAGGTGGACGACCATGACGCGCCGGTCGTGTTCGGCGGGCTCGCGGACGATCAGGCCGGCGTCCTGCATGCGGCGTAGTGTCTTGGAGATGGTGGAGTGGTCCACGTCGACGCTTTCGAGCAGCTCGGACTGGGTCTGGCCGTCCCGGTCCAGGAGGTGCATCAGCAGCAGTTCCTGTCCGGGATGCAGGTCCATCTCGCGGAGTATGGCGGCGGCGCGGCCGCGGTGAGCGCGGGCGAGCTGGTAGATCGCGTAGCTCATCGGCCCCCCGCCGGCCGTGCTGGGAGGGCGGGGTGTGGGGGCGGGCATGGTTCGGTTCCTCAGACGGTGTAGGTGGGGTAGTCGGTGTAGCCGGTCACCCCGCCGCCGTAGAAGGTCGCCGGGTCGGGGGTGTTCAGCGGCGCGTCAGAGCGTAGCCGCTCGACCAGGTCCGGGTTGGCGAGCGCGAGAGCGCCGACGGAGACGAGGTCGGCCGTGCCGTTGTCGACGTCCTTGGCGCGCGTGGGCAGGTCGGTGCCGGCCCGGTTGAGGATCAGCGTGGTCGGCCACAGCGCGCGCAGGGTGCCCAGCAGTTCCTCGTCGCCCGCGTGCATCACGTGGAGGTAGGCGAGACCGAGCGGGCTGACGGCGCGCAGGAGCGCCGGATACAGCTCGGCGGTGTCGGACTCGGCGATGTCGTTGTAGGGGTTGCCGGGGGAGATGCGCAGGCCGGTTCGGTCGGCGCCGATCTCGTCGGCCACGGCGGTGGCGACCTCGACGGCGAAGCGGATGCGGTTGTCGAGGGAGCCGCCGTAGCGGTCGGTGCGCTGGTTGGTGTTGTCGGCGAGGAACTGGTGCACGAGGTAGCCGTTGGCGCCGTGGATCTCCACGCCGTCGGCGCCTGCCGCGACGGCGGCCGCCGCGGCGCGGCGGAAGTCGTCGACGGTCGCCACGACCTCCCGCGTCGACAGCGCGCGGGGCGTGGGCATCTCCTGGGGCCCGGACGCGGTGAACATCGCGCCCTGTGGCTGGACCGCCGATGGGGCTACCGGCTGACGGCCGTGAGGGGTGTTGTCAGGGTGGGAGACGCGTCCGGTGTGCATCAGCTGGATGACGATCCGGCCGTCGGCCGCGTGCACGGCGTCGGTGACCTTGCGCCACCCGGCGATCTGATCGGCATTGTGGATGCCGGGGGTGAGGAGGTAGCCCTGGCCGTCGGCGGAGGGCTGGGTGCCCTCGGTGATGATGAGCGCGTGCGAGGCCCGCTGGGCGTAGTACTCGGCGTTCAGCTCGGTCGGTACGCCTTCAGGGGTGGAGCGGTCACGGGTCATGGGGGCCATGACCAGGCGGTGCGGGAGGGAGATGTCGCCGACGGTGGTCGGCGCCCAGAGGGCGTTCAGCATGAGTGGTCCTTCGGTGCGGTGACGGCCAGGTGATGATCGGAACAAGTCGAATCAAGTCCGAACGAATCTGAACAAGAGGGAGTGGCGGGCGTGATCAGTCGAGGGTGAGGACGAGCTTGCCCCGGACATGCCCGGCGTCGCTGATCCGCTGGGCCGTGGCGGCCTGGTCGAGCGGGTAGGCGGTGACGGTGGTGACGAGCTTGCCGGTCGCGGCGTCCTGCGCCAGCGCGGCCAGGCGGGCGGCCGAGCGTTCCTGGCCACCGCTGGAGAAGGTGATGCCGAGCTGGTGCGCGCGGAAGTCGGCGATGGTGACGATGCGGTCGGTGCCGCCGCGCAGGGTGATGGAGTCCTCCAGGGCTCCCTTGCCGGCCAGGTCGAACACCGCGTCCACGCCGTCGGGGGCGAGCGCCCGGACCCGTTCGACCAGGCCCTCGCCGTAGAGGGTCGCGGTGGCGCCGAGCGCGGTGAGGTAGTCCTGGTTGGCGGGGCCGGCGGTGGCGATGACCCGCGCTCCGCGGGCCGTGGCGAGCTGGACCGCCAGGGTGCCGACCGCTCCGGCCGCGCCGTGCATCAGTACGGTCTCCCCGGCGGCGACGCCGAGCAGGTCCAGGACCCGCTCGGCCGTCTCGGCGGCCACCGGCAGCGCGACCGCGTGCTGCCAGTCGAGGCCGGCGGGCTTGGGGGCCACGGTGGTGGCCAGCGCGTACTGGGCGTACGAGCCGGTGTCCGACCAGCCCAGCACCTCATCGCCGACCCGCACGTCCCGCACGCCCTCGCCGAGGGCGTCCACCACGCCGGCGAGCTCGTGACCGGGGACGGAGGGAAGCGGTGTGGGGAACGCGGCCTCCATCGCCCCGGACCGGATCTTGCCGTCCAGCGCGTTCAGCCCGGCCGCCCTGACGCGGACGCGGATCTGCCCGGGGCCGGGCTGCGGGACATCGATGTCCGCCTCGTGCAGCACTTCGGTGTCGCCGAAACGGTCGAACAGGATGGCTTTCATGATGGCTCCTCCAGTGCCGTCACCCGTTTAGGTGGCTGGCCACATAATCAACGTAACAGCAAACATGTGGCTAGCCAAGTATTTGCTTTCGCTCGGGCTACGCAAGATCGGCCAAGCGGTGCAGCGGCCGGCCAAGCCAAGCCGCGGAGCTGGGGCCGGCCAAGGACGCGTCAGCCCTGCTTCCCTCCGTCAGGCAGCGCATCGTCACGCCACCGTCACGGGTGTGGCGTTCCGCCAGGGGCGGCGCCCGGACGGTGGCGGGCAGGGTTCCTCGCCCCTCGCGGCTGCGTCCATCCGTACGTCGCACCAGGAGCCCGCCACGTGGGCCGCGCCTGAGCCGCACCACGGCATCCGCGGTTCCGCAGCGGGCTCCGGGCCCGAGCTCCGGCGCGGACGGGGTCCCCTCGGCGGCCGCCTGATGTCGGATCAGGCGGCCTGCAGCGTTCCCGGAACGGATCGGCGGCGGTGGCCGCTACTTGCCGAAGCCGGCGGTGAGGCCGCCGATCAGCTGGCGGCGGCCGAGGACGTAGAGGGCGAGGATCGGGAGGGTGGACAGGATGACGGCGGCGAGGATGGCGGGGATGTTGATGGTGAACTCGCCCTGGAAGCTCCACACGAACAGGGGCAGGACGCGTTTGTCGGGGCTCTGGGTCAGGATCAGCGGGAAGAGGAAGCCGTTCCAGACGTTGAGCGCGTCGTAGATGGTCACCGTGATCAACGCGGGGCGGGAGAGCGGCAGCGCCAGACTCCACAGCATGCGCCAGTGGCCCGCGCCGTCCGCGCGCATCGACTCGTACAGCTCGTCCGGGATGTCCCTCAGGAAGTTGACGAGGATGATCACCGTGAGCGGGATGGCGAACGCCGCCGAGGGGAGCACGATCGCGCCCAGGGTGTCGTACATCTGCGCCTTGGCGATCAGGTAGTACACGGGGATGATCGTGGCCTGCAGCGGGATGGCGAGCCCCAGCAGGAAGACGCTGAACGTCCAGCGCAGGGCCCGGCTGGTGCCGCGCACGATGGCGTAGGCGGCCAGGAACGACACCACGAGGGTCAGGAGTGTCGCTCCGGTGGTCACCAGGACGCTGTTCCACAGGAAGTGGGCGAAGTCGTTGTCCAGGACCAGGCGGTAGTTCTCCAGCGTCGGGTGGGTCGGGACCGCGAGGGGGTTGGCGTCGAAGAAGCCCTCGCGGGTGCGGAGGCTGGTGACGACGACCCAGTACACCGGTACGAGGACGATCAGCAGCCAGACCAGGCCGGCCAGGGCGCCCGGCGAGTTGGTGCGGCGCAGACGGGCGAGGCGGCCCGGTGGCGTGGACGGTGCTGCGGACGACCGGGCCGCAGTGGCCTCGGAGTCGGTCTGCGGGGCGTGGGAGAGCGCGGACATCACACACCTGCCTGCTGGCTGCGCATCCGGGAGAAGCCGGAGAAGCGGACGACGATCAGGGAGAGAAGGAGCCCGGCGGCGACCAGGATGACGGAGATGGCGCTGGCGAGGCCCATCTCGTTGCTCTGGAAGCCGGTGATGTACATGTCGAGCGGGAGGAGGCGGGTGGCGTAGCCGGGGCCGCCGCCGGTGAGGACGAAGACGAGGTCGAAGTAGGTGAGGGAGCCGACCAGCATCAGCATCGAGGAGGTGACGACGGTGTAGCGGAGCTGGGGCAGGGTGATGTGCCAGAACTGGGCGAGTCGGCCGGCCCCGTCGATCGCCGCGGCCTCGTACAGCGAGCCCGGGATCTGCCGGGTGCCCGCCTGGTAGAGCAGGGTGTGGAACGGTACGAACTGCCAGGCGATGACGAACACGACGGCGTAGAAGGCGAGTTCGGGATCGCCCAGCCAGTTCTGGTTCAGCAGGGGCAGGTCCAGACTCGCGCCCAGGCCGAAGTTGGGGTCGAGCAGGTTCTTGAAGATGATGGCGATGGCCGCCGTGGAGATCAGCAGCGGGACGAAGTAGAAGACCGCGAGCAGGGCCCGGTAGCGCTGCTTTCCGGCGACGAAGACGCCCAGGAGCAGACTGATCGGGGTCTGTACGACCCAGGAGACCAGCATGAACTTGAGGGTGAGCCAGAGGGCGTGCCGGGTGACGTCGCTGGTCAGCACCTCGCGCCAGTTGTCGGCCCCGGCCCACGCCGGGCTGCCCAGTCCGTCCCAGTGGGTGAAGCTGAGGTAGACGACGATCCCCATCGGGACCAGCGCGAAGACGGCGAACAGCAGCAGGGCCGGCAGGGCCATGAGGAAGGGCGGGCCGCCCTGTTGCCGGGGCGACGCGGCGACCTTGGCGGTGCTCACTTCGCCGCCGCCTCGTCCATCTGCGCGCAGAACTGCTCCGGGCTGATCTGGCCCAGGAAGAGCTGGTCGAGGTGGGTGAGCAGGTCGTTGCCCAGTTCGGGGCTGAGG
Organism: Streptomyces sp. AK08-02; assembly: GCF_033795085.1. NCBI lineage: Bacteria > Bacillati > Actinomycetota > Actinomycetes > Kitasatosporales > Streptomycetaceae > Streptomyces > Streptomyces sp. AK08-02. The sequence continues at coordinate 5,124 of NZ_JARAZV010000022.1, read as the reverse complement.
GCCTGGTCCCAGGAGAGCTGGAAGTTCTTCGCGTCGCGGGTGAGGTTGTAGACGTACGACGACCAGTCCGCGTTGGCCGAGGCCTTGATCTTGGCGTCCAGGTCCTTCACCGGCGGGACGTCGCCGTTCTTGAGCAGGCTGTCGACGTACGTGTCGTTGTAGACGCCGTCCCTGAGGTACGACACGGCGGCCTTCTTCTCCTTGGCGGTCGCCTGCGCGGACAGGGAGAAGAAGTTGGCGGTGTTGCCGACGATGTTGCTCGCGTCGCCCTTGCCGCCGGTGACCGCCGGGAAGCCGGTCCAGCCGAGGTTCCCCCCGGCGACGAACTTGGGAGCGCCGGTGGCGATGGACCCGTATCCCCAGCTGCCCTGGAGGATCATCGCGGCCTTGCCGGTGTAGAGCTGGGCCTCGGCCTGGCCGGTGTCGGCGGAGACCGAGGTGAAGCCCTTGGCGAAGCCGCCCGCGTCCACGAGCTGCTTGATCATCCGGGTGGCCTCGATGACGGCCGGGTCGGACCAGGCGCCCTTCCTGCCGTCGGCGATGGCGGCGAAGGTGTCGGGGCCGCCGACGCGGTCGACGAGGTACTCCAGCCACATCAGGTCCGGCCACTTGGAGGCGCCGCCCATGGAGATCGGCGCGATGCCCTCGGCCTTGAACTTCTTCACCAGGGCGAGCAGGTCGTCCCAGGTCTTGGGCGGCTCGGCGCCGGCCTTCCTGAACAGCTCCTGGTTGAAGTACAGGACCACGGGCTGCACGCCGTTGACGGGGACGCCGTAGGTCCTGCCGTCGAAGGTGGCCGACTTCAGGACCGAGGGGAAGATGCGGTCCTTCCACGCCGGGCTGGCGTCGAGGTCGGCGGTGAGGTCGGCGACCTTGCCCGCGTCCACGTAGCTCTTGAGCCCGCCGCCGCCCCAGTTCTCGAAGAGGACCGGGCCGTTGCCGGCGCCGACGGCGGTGCGCAGCTTCTGCTTGTAGGGGTCGTTCTGGAAGTACTGGTAGGTGATCGCGCTGTCCGGGTGCCGCTTGTTCCACTCGGTGGCGGAGGCCCGGAAGGTCGCTTCGGACCCCTGGGTCAGCGCCCAGACCAGCGCGCCGTCACCGGAGCCGGCTCCGGTGCCGCGCCCGCCGCTTCCGCAGGCGGTCAGAGTGAGGGCGAGTGCCGCCGTCGAGGCGGTGACCATGACACGGATCGGGGTTCTCAGGGCCATCGGGAGCTCCTTCGCTCAGCAGAGGGTCCGATTCGAAAGTTTTCGAAATCTCCGCGATTTCTGGCCGATAAAGTAGGTGTGCTGTTCGAGGAGGTCAAGACGCTGAGCGGATTATTTTTCCGGACAATTCCGCTCTGGACCGGTGCGAAAGCTTGCGCTACCGTCCCCGTAAACGTTCGAAAGGATCAGCATGGCGAAGAGAGCCGTTACGCGGAGCCGGACCACCCTGACCGGTGTCGCCGAGGCGGCCGGGGTCTCTGTGGCCACCGTGTCGAAGGTGGTCAACGGTCGTAGCGACGTCTCTCCCGAGACCCGGGCGCGCGTCGAGCAACTGCTCGTCGAGCACGACTACGTGGCCCGCGGCCCGGGCGGCGCACAGTCGCCGGTGCGCACCATCGACCTGACCTTCGACGCGCTGGTCAACCCCAACAACCTGGTCATCGCGCAGGGGGTGACCCAGGCGGCGGCCGAGGCGGGCGTCGACGTCGTCCTCGGTACGGCGCCCGACGACCCGCTGGGTGCCGCCTGGTCCCGGAAGATCACCAACGCCGGGCGGGAGGGCGTCATCCTGGTGACGTCCGTGCTGACGGCCCGGCAGCGCGCCCAGTTCGCGCAGGCCGGTGTCCCGGTGGTGCTGATCGACCCGACGAACGTGCCGGACGAGAGCGTGCCGAGCATCGGCGCGACCAACTTCGCCGGTGGTATGACCGCGACCGAGCACCTGCTGAAGCTCGGCCACCGACGGATCGCGATGATCGAGGGCCGGCACGACGCCGTCTGCAACACCGCCCGGCTGCACGGCTACCAGGCCGCGCTCACCGGCGCCGGCATCACCCCCGACCCCCGGCTCATCAAGCAGGGCGACTTCCGCTTCGAACCCGCGCACCGGGCCGCCCTGGAACTCTTCGCCCTCGACGACCCGCCGACCGCGGTCTTCGCCGGCAACGACCAGTCGGCGTTCGGCGTCATCGAGGCCGCCCGCCGACACGGCCTGCGGGTGCCGGAAGACCTGAGCGTCGTCGGCTTCGACGACACCGGCGCGGCCAGCACCTCCGCCCCGCCCCTGACCACCGTCCGCCAGCCCTTCGTCGAGATCGGCCGCGCCGCGCTGCGCACCCTGCTGCGGCTCACCGCGGGAGAACCCCTGGACAGCCACCGGGTGGAGCTGGCCACCCAGCTCGTCGTCCGCTCGTCCACCGCCCCGCCGCCCACCTCTTCCTGAACAGTCGCCCCCCGCGACCCCCGCCCACACCACCCCGAGGACACGCCATGACCACGCCTTGGGCCGATCCGGCCTGCCCCCGTGACGACAGGGTCGAGGCCCTGCTCGCCCAGATGACCCTGGAAGAGAAGCTCGCCCAGCTCGGCAGCGCCTGGCCGGGCGTGGAACACGTCAGCGGCAACGTGGCCCCCATGCAGGACGTCTTCGCCCGTCACACCGAGTTCGAGCAGGCCAGCAAGGACGGCCTCGGCCATCTCACCCGCCCGTTCGGCACCAAGCCCGTCGACCCGGCGACCGGTGCGGCCCAACTGGCGTCTCTTCAGCGTGAGTTGATGGACGGCACCCGGCTGGGCATCCCCGCCATCGCCCACGAGGAGTGCCTGACCGGGTTCACCACGCACCATGCGACGGTCTTCCCCACCGCGCTGGCCTGGGCCGCCGCCTTCCACCCCGAACTCGTCGAACGCATGGCCGGCGCCATCGGTACGAGCATGCGCGCGGTCGGCGTCCACCAGGGACTCTCCCCGGTCCTGGACGTCGTACGCGACTACCGCTGGGGCCGGGTCGAGGAGACCCTCGGCGAGGACCCGTACCTCGTCGCGACCAGCGGCGCCGCCTATGTGCGCGGCCTGGAGAGCGCCGGGATCATCGCCACCCTCAAGCACTTCGCCGGGTACTCCGCCTCCAAGGGCGCCCGCAACCACGCCCCCGTCTCCATGGGCCCGCGCGAGCTCGCCGACGTGATCCTGCCCCCGTTCGAGGCGGCTGTCCGGGACGGCGGCGCCCGCTCGGTCATGAACTCCTACGCCGACGTGGACGGCGTACCGGCGGGCGCGGACCCCGGACTACTCACCCGGCTCCTGCGCGACGAGTGGGGCTTCGAGGGCACGGTCGTCTCCGACTACTGGTCGGTCGCCTTCCTGCGCACGATGCACCGCATCGGCGAGACGTACGGCGAGGCCGGCGCCCGCGCCCTGGAGGCCGGCATCGATGTCGAACTCCCCGACACCCTCTGCTACGGCGAACCCCTCGCCGAACTCGTCCGCGCGGGCACCGTCCCGGAGGACCTGGTCGACCGGGCCGTACGCCGCGTACTGCGCCAGAAGGTCGAACTGGGCCTCCTGGACGCCGACTTCGACCCGGACATCTCCACCTCCACCGCCACCTCCACGGGCCCGATCGACCTCGACCCGCCCGAGCACCGCGCGCTGGCCCGCGCCCTCGCCGAGGAGAGCGTCGTCCTGCTCGACAACCGCGCCGGGATCCTCCCCCTGGCCGCCGACACCGGGTCCATCGCCCTCGTCGGTCCCTGCGCCGACGACCCGAACGCCTTCTTCGGCTGCTACTCCTTCCCCAACCACGTCCTTCCGCACCACCCCGGCCACGACAACGGCATCGAGGCCCCCTCCCTGCTGGACGCCCTGGCCGCCGAGCTTCCCGGGACCCTCATCGCCTACGAACAGGGCTGCCCCGTGAAGGACGCCGACCGCGACGGCATCGACGCGGCGGTGACGGCGGCCCGGAACGCGGACGTCTGTGTCGCCGTCGTCGGCGACCGGGCCGGCCTCTTCGGCCTCGGTACCTCCGGCGAGGGCTGCGACGCCGAGGACCTCGCCCTGCCCGGCGTCCAGGGCGAGTTGGTCGAGGCGCTGCTCGCCACCGGCACCCCGGTCGTCCTGCTCGTCGTCTCCGGCCGCCCGTACGCCCTCGGCGCGTACACCGACCGGGCGGCGGCGATCGTCCAGGCGTTCTTCCCCGGCGAGGAGGGCGGCCCCGCCCTGGCCGGCATCCTCGCCGGACGCGTCGTGCCGTCGGGCAAGCTGCCCGTCCAGGTCCCGCGCACTCCGGGCGGCCAGCCCGGCACCTATCTGCACGCGCCGCTGGGCGGCAACACCGAGGGCGTCAGCAACCTCGACCCCACGCCCGCCTACCCGTTCGGCCACGGACTCTCGTACACGACCTTCGCGTACGACGCTCTCACCCTGAGCGCCGACACCGTCCCCACGGACGGCGAGGTCGACATCAGCTGCCTGGTCCGCAACACCGGCGACCGCCCCGGCACGGAGGTCGTCCAGCTCTACACCGCCGACCCGATCGCGCGACTACCGCGCCCGGTAACCCAGTTGACCGGCTTCACCCGGGTCCGGCTCGACCCCGGCGAGCAGCGCAGGGTGACCTTCCGCCTGCACACCGACCGCCTCGCCTACACCGGCCCCGACCTGCGGCGCATCGTCGAACCCGGCGACATCACCGTCATGCTCGGCGCCTCCAGCACCGACGTCCGCCTCACCGGCACCCTCCGCCTCACCGGCCCGGTCCGCGGGGCGGGCCACGACCGGGTGCTGCACACGCCGGCTCACACCGACTGACTCGGGGCGTGGCAGGACGCGTCGCGCCGGCGCTGCCGGGGCGCCGCTCTCTTCCGGCACCCTGCGCGGACGCGGCTGCTCAGTGGTTCAGGTGGACGAGGACGAGGTTGGGATCCTGGGCGGTGACGTAGGCCGCGCTCAGGACGTAGGCCGTGTCGCCGCGCAGGACGGTCCCCTTGTCGGGGGTTGGAGCTGCTCGCGAAGGAGTAAGTGCAAGGTCGGATTACCTCGATCGTGTGATCGTTCGCGTGCGGGCTTGTGGTGGTCTGGGCTGTTCGGGCTAACGTGATCGTGCGACCTGGGACACCGGGTACGGCGTCAGCGT
>NZ_JARAZV010000021.1:0-182938 GCF_033795085.1 Streptomyces sp. AK08-02 | reverse complement strand
CCTTCGTACTCACCCAAGAGACTCTCTCAGGCTTTCCTCCGGGCAGTTTCCCTTCGGTCTTGCGTTTCCGACTCTATCAGACCGTTTCCGTATCCGATTCCCTGTCGGCGGGAGTGCCTCAGACTTTTGGCTTTCGCCTGTCGGCCTTTCGACATTCACTACGTTAGCCGATTCCCTCGGTAACTCATAATCGAGTTCCGCGCGTTCGCAATTCAGGGTGCAGGCACGCCGAAATTGCCCCCGCTGAGAGGGAGTCGTAGGTAGTGGTTTGGCCGCTTCCGGCTGCAGGCGATCGCCGTACCCGGGTCAAGCGGCTCGGACTACCTTACGGACCCCCCAAGAGGCCGTCAAGTTGAGCGACGACGAGGTGCATGGGCCCGATAGGGGCTCACCGTAGGGTCGTTGGTGATCCAGAAACGCCAGGGATGGACGCCACCGTCGCCGGCCACACCGGTGCGTGGACCACTGCTCACCTGGTCCGTGGTGACAGGGGTGCCGGTCAGGACCGTGATCGACGCGGCTCCGGTCGCGCAGGCGTCCGTACCGTCGAGGGCTCTGTCCACATCGAGGGCGGTGGCCAGACGGGCCGGGCCTTTGGCCAGTTCCCTGTCGTTTCGGGCTGAAAATCGCCGTTTACGGGCAAGCCCGGCACCCTCGATGATCTCGCCGGCACGGAGCAGGACCCCGCTTGCCGTGCCCTCGGCGCCGCACACCAGGTTCATGCAGTGCCACATGCCGTAGGTGAAGTAGACGTACACATGCCCGGGCGGACCGAACATCACGCTGTTGCGGGGTGTGGGGCCGCGATAGGCGTGGGAGCCGGGGTCGTTGGGGCCGTCGTACGCCTCTACCTCTGTGAGGCGCAGTTCGATCGGACCGTCCGGTGTGGTGCGTACGACGACGCGGCCGAGGAGATCGGGGGCCACCTCCAGTACTGGCCGGTCGAAGAACTCCCTGGAGAGGGGCGTACGGTCAGCGGGCGCGATCATGCCGTCCGAGCGTAGTGCAGGTGTGTCTCGGTGAACGGGGTGGCCAGGAAGCGTCCGGCTTGCCAGGGTGAGGGCGGAACCGGTCACGGTCGGATCGCGTTTCTAAGGATCAAGGGATCGCAAGGATCGCTGGACAAGGGAGAGACATGGCGTTCAAGAAGCTGCTCGCGAGCCTGGGTGCCGGTGGGGCTTCGGTCGAGACGGTGTTGACAGAGGTCAACGTCGTTCCGGGCGGTGTCGTCCAGGGTGAGGTGCGGATCCAGGGTGGTTCCGTCAACCAGCAGATCGAGGGGCTGTCCGTCGGGCTCCAGGCCAAGGTCGAGGTAGAGGGCGGCGACCAGGAGTACAAGCAGGACATCGAGTTCACGAAGGTGCGGCTGGGCGGCGCCTTCGAGGTCCAGGCCGGTGCCGTGCACGTCGTGCCGTTCGGGCTGGAGATCCCGTGGGAGACGCCGGTCACGATGATCGACGGTCAGGCGCTGCGCGGTATGCACATCGGAGTGACCACCGAGCTGGCGATCGCCCGTGCCATCGACTCCGGAGACCTGGACCCCATCAACGTGCACCCGTTGCCCGCGCAGAAGGCGATCCTGGACGCCTTCGTCCAGTTGGGCTTCCGTTTCAAGAACGCGGACCTTGAGCGGGGTCACATTCGCGGTACCCGGCAGAAGCTTCCCTTCTACCAGGAGGTCGAGTTCTTCCCGCCGTCGCAGTACCGGGGCCTCAACCAGGTCGAGTTGAGCTTCGTCGCCGACGAGCACGCGATGGACGTCGTGCTGGAGATGGACAAGAAGCCCGGCCTGTTCAGCGAGGGCAGTGACACCTTCCGGTCGTTCCAGGTGGGCTTGCACGACTACCAGAGCACGGACTGGGCGGCGTACCTCAATCAGTGGCTGGCCGAGGTCGGCAGCAAGCGCAGCTGGTTCTAGTAGCGTCGCTGTACGAAGACAGACACGTATCCGGGTCGATCCACCAGGAGGTACCGAGGTGACCGAGCTCAAGAGGCCGCCGCTGCCGCACGACTTCCATCCGCCCGTGCCGTCATTCACGGTCACGAGTGAGGATGTCGAGGCGGGTGCGACGCTCAAGGACGCTCAGGTCTACGCGTCCGGCAACACCTCGCCGCAGCTGCGGTGGGAGGGGTTCCCGCCGGAGACCATGAGTTTCGCCGTCACCTGCTACGACCCGGACGCGCCCACGGGCAGCGGGTTCTGGCACTGGGTCGCGTTCGACATCCCGGCCTCGGTGACCGAGTTGCCGGCGGGTGCGGGCAGCGGCAAGTTCGAGGGGCTTCCCGAGAGTGTGGTCCAGGTGCGCAACGACTACGGCACACGGGACTTCGGCGGCGCGGCACCGCCGGCCGGGGACGGTCCGCACCGGTACGTGTTCACGGTGTACGCCGTGGACCAGGAGAAGCTGGGTCCGGACGCGGACGCGTCGCCCGCGGTCATCGGATTCAACCTGCGGTTCCACGCGATCGCGCGTGCCCAACTCGTAGGTGAGTACGAGGTTCCCGCCGAAGACTGACGTTCATTCAACGTTTGCCCGCCTCTGGTCATGGAAGTGATCAGAGGCGGGCATTTTTATTGCGTTGTCCATCTCGGCGTGCCCGGCCAGAGTTGATCCAAGCCCGCCACGCGGTGGGCCGGTGAGCAGAGGAGGTGGGCTGGATGCGGGACACGCTGGTACTGAACGCGAGCTTCGAGCCACTGTCGACGGTGACGTTGAACCGGGCCGTCGTTCTGGTGCTGCAGGACAAGGCTGTTGTCGAGCAGGCCCACCCCGAGATCCGTATGCGCGGAGCCGCTGTCGACATACCCGCGCCGCGTGTGATCAGGCTCTGCCGCTATGTCCGGGTGCCGTTCCGAAGACAAGCTCCGTGGTCGAGGCGGGGTGTGCTGGTCCGGGACCGGCACAAGTGCGCGTACTGCGGCCGACGGGCGACGACCGTGGACCATGTGGTGCCGCGGGCGCAGGGCGGGCAGGACTCCTGGCTGAACACCGTCGCGTCGTGTGCGGAGGACAACCACCGCAAGGCGGCCCGGACTCCGGATCAGGCGGGGATGCCGCTGCTGCGGCAGCCGTTCGAGCCGTCGCCCGCGGACGCGATGCTTCTGTCCTTGGGGCAGGGGGAGTTCGAGGCGCTGCCTGAGTGGTTGACGCAGCCGGCGGCGTAGTTCTGTGCGGGTGGGACTTTTTGGGGTCCACCGGTGAGTGGTTGGCCGCCGGTTGAGTGTGGCTTGTCGCGCGGTTCCCCGCGCCCCTACAGGGCGCGGGGACAGTCGCTGGAGTTCTCAGGAGACGTCAGTCCGTGATTGACGGCTTCTCTCGGCGTTCGGTGCCGCCGCCCGAGTTGCCTCCGTCGCCCGAACCGCCGCCCGGGTTACCGAAGTTGCCGAGGTTGCCCATGGCGCCGGACAGGCCCTTGAGGGCGTCGCCGATTTCGCTGGGCACGATCCAGAGCTTGTTGGCGTCGCCCTGGGCGATCTTCGGGAGCATCTGGAGGTACTGGTAGGAGAGGAGCTTCTGGTCCGGGTCGCCGGCGTGGATGGCCTCGAAGACCGTGCGGACGGCCTGGGCCTCGCCCTCGGCGCGCAGGGCGGCTGCCTTGGCCTCACCTTCGGCGCGCAGGATCGCGGACTGCTTCTCACCTTCCGCGGTGAGGATCTGGGACTGGCGGATACCTTCGGCGGTGAGGATCGCGGCGCGCTTGTCACGGTCGGCGCGCATCTGCTTCTCCATCGAGTCCTGGATGGAGGTCGGCGGCTCGATCGCCTTCAGCTCGACACGGTTGACGCGGATGCCCCACTTGCCGGTGGCCTCGTCGAGGACTCCGCGCAGGGCCGCGTTGATCTCCTCGCGGGAGGTCAGGGTCCGCTCCAGGTCCATGCCGCCGATGATGTTGCGGAGCGTGGTGACAGTGAGCTGCTCGATGGCCTGGATGTAGCTGGCGACCTCGTACGTCGCCGCCCGCGCGTCCGTGACCTGGTAGTAGATGACGGTGTCGATGTTGACGACCAGGTTGTCCTGGGTGATCACCGGCTGCGGTGGGAACGGTACGACCTGCTCACGGAGGTCGATGCGGTTGCGGATGGTGTCGATGAACGGAACGACGATGTTCAGGCCCGCGTTGAGTGTCCGCGTGTACCGGCCGAACCGTTCCACGATGGCTGCGCTGGCCTGTGGAATGACCTGGATGGTCTTGATCAGGGCGATGAAGACCAACACCACCAGAATGATCAGGACGATGATGATGGGTTCCATCGTGGATCCCCGTACCCTTCTCCGCCGTGGCGCTTACGGAAAGATCGTATGCCTGATGAAGATCTTGCTTGTCGAAGATCTTGCTGGTCGAGTGTGACAGACCGTCGGGTGCCTGTGGGACGTTCCGATCACTTGCGCCGTGCAGAGGTCACATGACGATCGCCGTGGCCCCCTCGATCTCGACGACGTCCACCTCCTGGCCTACTTCGTAGGCGAGTTGGGTGTCCAGGGAGCGGGCCGACCAGATCTCTCCGGCGAGCTTGATCCGGCCACCGGCGCCGTCGACGCGTTCCAGGACGACGGCCTGTTTGCCCTTCAACGCGTCGATTCCGGAGAGGTGTTGGGGCCGGTCCGCGCGCTGCCGAGTCGCGATGGGCCGTACGACGGCGATGAGCGCGGTCGACACGACGGCGAACAGGAGCACCTGGACGACCACCCCGGCGCCGAGTCCGGCCGCGCCGGCACCCGCCAGCGCGCCCACGGCGAGCATGCCGAACTCCGGCATCGCGGTCACCACGAGCGGGATACCCAGCGCCACCGCGCCGACGAGCCACCACACCCATGCGTCGATGTCGTTCACATCGTCATGGTAGGTCCGCGGGCCTGGTCACCGACAGTGCGCCGATCAACTTGGCACAGGGTTCTTCCAGTTGGTCCACCAGTTGTTCCACAGGGTGCCTCGTGTGCCGTCAGGCCATCGGCAGGCCCTGCGCGGTCCAGCGTTCGCCGCGCTGCTCGACGACGAGGGGGAGGCCGAAGCACATCGACAGGTTGCGGGAGGTGAGTTCGAGCTCCAGCGGGCCGGCGGCGAGCACCTTGCCCTGACGGATCATCAGGACGTGGGTGAAGCCCGGGGCGATCTCCTCGACATGGTGCGTGACCATGATCATGGAGGGCGCGATGGGGTCGCGGGCGAGTCGGCCGAGACGGCGTACGAGGTCCTCGCGGCCGCCGAGGTCGAGGCCCGCGGCGGGCTCGTCGAGGAGCAGCAGCTCCGGGTCGGTCATCAGGGCGCGGGCGATGAGAGTGCGCTTGCGCTCGCCCTCGGAGAGGGTGCCGAAGCGGCGGTCGAGGTAGTCGCTCATGCCGAGGCGGTCGAGGAAGGCGCGGGCGCGCCGTTCGTCGATGTCCTCGTACTCCTCCTGCCAGCCGGCTGTCATGCCGTACGCGGCGGTCAGCACCGTCTGGAGCACGGTCTGGCGCCTGGGCAGCTTGTCGACCATGGCGATGCCGGCCATGCCGATGCGTGGACGCAGTTCGAAGACATCGACCTTGCCGAGGGTCTCACCGAGGATGGTGGCGGTGCCCTGGCTGGGGTAGAGGTAGCTGGAAGCGAGGTTCAGGAGGGTCGTCTTCCCGGCGCCGTTCGGGCCGAGGATGACCCAGCGTTCGCCTTCCTTGACCGACCAGGAGACCTGGTCCACCAGAGCCCGGCCCTCGCGGACCACGGATACGTCCTCCAGCTCCAGAACATCGCTCATGAGCGGGTTGTCTCCCCTTGCAGTGTCGGCCAGTCTCACGTCGTGTGCGCCTGTGGGCGCAGCCCCCCACGAAATCTACGCCACCGGTCGGCCCGTCCCTCCCCTCGGTCGGTCCTTAGGGTGGGGGGCATGCTCTCGGAACCACGCTCAGGACGACTGGCCGCATGGGGAAATGCCCTGTTGGCCGGACTTGTTTCGCCGGACGACGCGGTGCTGGCCATTGTCGGGGAGGACGCGGTGCACCGGGTCGAGGGGATGCCCGGTGAGTCGGCGCCCGTCGGTCTCACGCTCGCACTGGGGCGGCTGCGGGCGCTCGGTGCGTCCGGGCTCCGGCTCGCGCTGCCCGCGCCCGGGCATCCGCTCGGGCTGAGCGGGCCCCCCGAGTTCAACGCGCGGGCGCTGGAGGCGGAGGAGGCGGTGATCTGCGAGGGGGCCGCGCTGGGGCTGGTGCCGGAGGTGTCCGAGGCCGGGCCGGCCGGAGACGTACATGTCGAGGTCGTCTGGCACTGTCTGCCGGTGCGGGAGGCGCCGCCCGCCGACGTGCCGTCCCTCGGAGAGGCCGAGCGGGAGTTGGCGGAGGCGCTGCGGGACGCGACGGCGGTGTTGGCGCGGTTGGACGTCGCCGGGTCGGGGCCGGTCGCGGAGGCGGCCGTCGACGCGTACCGGGCTCGGGCGGAGCGGGGGCGCGAGGTGCTGGCGCCGGGGTATCCGCCGCGGGCGGTACGGGTGTTGGAGCTTGCGCAGCGGGTGGGGCTGCTGGTCTCGGTGGCGTCCGAGAACGGGCCCGGCGGGGCGGTGAGCGCGTCGGAGATCGCGGCGCGGGCGGAGGCGTTGCGGCCGGTGGAGCGGACGGCTCGGCGGGCGCAGGTCGCGGCGTACAACTCCGTTGTGGAGGAGCGGGGGGTGCGGTGAGGTTGGCTCTGCCGGGCGGGGAGTTGGTGTGGGCCTCGCTGGGGGCTGCCGCCCCCAGACCCCCGCTCCGGCCCTGGACGGGCCTTGTCCTCAAGCGCCGGACGGGCTGGAAACGCGGGCCTGCGCTGGAAAGGCGCGGCCGGGGCTGCAGGTGCGCCGGACGGGCTGGAAATGCGGGCCTGCGCTGGAAAGGTGCGGCCAGGCTGTGGGCGCGCCGGACAGGCTGGGGGTGCCGTCCCGGCCGGGAGTCGAAAGCCCCGACCGGCCCCCCGAGTGTGACCCGGGAGGCCGGAGGTCAGAGCCTCAGTGACTCGGTGTCGCGGTGCCTCAGTGGTTGAGGCCGAGGTTGCCGAAGGCCGGGTTCAGCACGCCGATGACGTTGACGCTGTTGCCCACCACGTTCACCGGGATGTGCACCGGGGCCTGGACGAGGTTGCCGGAGGCGACGCCCGGCGAGCCGATGGCCTGACCGTTGGCGTGCGCGCCCTCGGTGGCGGAGGCGAAACCGGCGCCGGCGGCGACCAGGCTGCCCGCCACCATCGTCACAGCGGCGGCCTTCTTCAGGTTCTTCATGTCTGAGCCCTCCCATTTGCGTTCACCGCGGCAGGTCGCCGCGGCACGCACTGGAGAACGCCGGAGATCCACGAAGGATGCGCCATCCGGGGGACATTCCCACGACGGTATGAATCTCAGCCCGGAAGGGAACGTTCCGTGTTGCCAGGCATCAGGCCATACCGTGACGTACCGCCCACAACGCCGCCTGCGTTCGGTCCGCCACGTCGAGTTTCATCAGGATGTTCGAGACATGCGTCTTGACCGTCTTCTCGGACAGCACCAGGGCGCGGGCGATCTCGCGGTTCGAGCGGCCGTCCGCGATCAGCGCCAGTACCTCCCGCTCCCGCTCGGTGAGCGAGCCGCCCCTTCCCTGGCCCGGGTGGGTCTCCTCCTGGGTCAGCAGCGCGTCGGCGACCTCGGGCTGCAGCAGGATGTGTCCCGCGTGCACGGAACGGATGGCGCCGGCGAGGGCGTCCGGGTCGATGTCCTTGTAGACGTACCCGGCGGCGCCGGCGCGGAGCGCGGGGACCACCGTGCGCTGCTCGGTGAAGCTCGTGACGATGAGCACGCGCGCGGGGTTGTCGAGTTCGCGGAGTCTGCGCAGCGCCTCGACGCCGTCCATGCCCGGCATCTTGACGTCCATGAGGACGACGTCCGGTTGCAGTTCCTGTGCGCGGTCGACTCCCTCGGCGCCGTCCGACGCCTCGCCCACGACCTCGATGTCGTCCTGCACCTCAAGGAACGTGCGCAGGCCCCGGCGGACCACCTGGTGGTCGTCGACGAGCAGAACCCTGATCGCGTCAGCCACCGGGGACCTCCATCTCGATCGTGGTGCCCTTTCCGGGGGCCGACTCCACGTCCAGTCGGCCGCCGGCCCCGCTCGCCCGGTCCCGCATGGAGACCAGCCCGAGGTGGCGTCCGGCGGCTCGTATCGCCGTCGGGTCGAAGCCGCTGCCGTCGTCGGTGACGCGCAGGGCGGTGCCGCCCTGACCGCGCCTCTCCAGGGTCACCTCCACCCGGGCCGCCCCGGAGTGCCTCAGCGCGTTGTGCAGGGCCTCCTGGGCGACTCTCAGCAGAGCCTCCTCCTGGGCGGCCGGAAGGGCGCGGACTCCATGGCTGTCGAAGGTCACGCGCGCGGAGTGCGCGCGGTCGAGGACCTGGATGTGCGTGCGGAGCGTGGCGATCAGGCCGTCCTCGTCCAGCGCGGTGGGTCGGAGCTCCACGACGGCGGCGCGCAGTTCGTCGGCCGCCTCCGCGGCGAGCGCCGCCACCTGTTGCAGTTCGCCCTTGGCGCGGGCGGGGTCACGGTCCACGAGGGTGGCGGCGGCCTGGGCCGTCAGTCGCAGGGAGAACAGCTTCTGGCTGACCGCGTCGTGCAGTTCGTGGGCGAGGCGTGAGCGTTCCTCGGCGATGGTCAGTTCGCGGCTGCGCTCGTAGAGGCGGGCGTTGGTCAGGGCGATCGCCGCGTGCTGGGCCAGGATGGCGAGGAGGTCCTCGTCGTCCTCCGTGAAACCGCAGCCGCCGGTCGGTTTCGGGCACCTCTTGTTGGCCAGGAACAAAGCGCCCAGTACTTCGTCGCCGTCCCGGATCGGCAGGCCCAGGAAGTCCGACATGTCGGGGTGGGCGGAGGGCCAGCCCTCGAAGCGCGGGTCCTGGCGGACGTCGGCCAGGCGCTCGGGCCGGGCCTCGTGCAGCATCGCGGCGAGGATGCCGTGCTGGCGCGGGAGCGGGCCGATGGCCTTCCACTGGGCGTCACTGACGCCGTCGACCACGAACTGGGCGAAGCCGCCGTGGTCGTCCGGGACCCCAAGCGCCGCGTACTGCGCGTCGAGCAGTTCTCTGGCGGAGGCGACGATCGTCTTGAGGACGTCGCGCACCTCCAGGTGCCTGCTCATGGCCAGCAGCGCGGCGCTCACCGCGGCCAGGCCGGACCGGGATCCCTGACACATGCCCTCACGGTACCGGCGGGGTGTGACAGCGCGTATCCGACCTGTGGCGGCCTTGCCTGGGCCGTAGGGCCTAGGGCGAAGGGCCCCGGTGAGTTGCGGCCGACGCACGAGGCGGCCGGGACGGTCCCGTTCCTACGTTGGGTGTGCTGCCGATCACCGGCAGCCGAGTCGAGGACGAGGGGACGCAGTCATGCCGGTCGCGATCATCACGGGGGCTTCCAAGGGACTGGGGCTGGCGCTGGCCTCGGCGCTGGCGCGACGGGGCTGGGATCTCGTACTGGACGCGAGAACCCCGGAGGTCCTGCACTCCACCGCCGAGTCGCTGGCCGCGTACGGAGGGCGGGTGGAGGCCCTCCCCGGTGATGTCACGGACGCCGGTCATCGTGCCGGGCTGGTGTCGGCGGCGTGGAGGCTGGGCGGTGTGGATCTCCTGGTGAGCAACGCGAGCGCGTTGGGCGCCGAACCGCTCGTACGGCTGGAGGAGCTGTCCCTGGAAGGGCTGCGTCGGGCGCTGGAGGTGAACGTGGTGGCCGCGCTGGGCCTGGTCCAGGAGGCGCTGCCGCTGCTGCGGGGGTCGGCGGCCGGAGCGGTCGTCACCGTCAGTTCGGACGCGGCGGCCGAGGCGTACGAGACATGGGGCGGTTACGGGGCTTCCAAGGCGGCTCTCGACCAGCTGGCGGCGGTGCTCGGGGAGGAGGAGCCCGGGCTGCGGGTCTGGGCGGTGGATCCCGGGGACATGGGGACGGACCTGTACGCGGCGGCCGTACCGGGCGATGAGGATCCGCGTCCGGAGCCGGCCGGTGTCGTCCCGGCTTTTCTGCGGCTGCTGGACGAGCGGCCGGCCAGTGGGCGGTACTCGGCGGCGTCCCTGTTGGAGGCGCGATGACCATGGCCGTACAGGTGCCGGAGGAGCTGTCGGCGCGGGTGCCGGTCGAGCAGCGGGGGCCGGGGCTGGACCGGGACGACGTACGGCTGCTCGTGTCGCGGGGGGCCGCGGTGTCGCATCACGGCTTCGCCGAGCTGCCCCGGCAGCTGCGGGCCGGGGATCTGCTGGTCGTCAACACGTCGCCGACGCTGGCCGCAGCAGTGGACGGGCGGGTCGGGCACGCGCGCGTGGTGGTGCATTTCTCCACGCGCGGGGACGACGGGCGGTGGGCCGTCGAGCTGCGGGATCCCGATGGAAAGGGCACCACGCGCGCGCGTGCGGGCGTATCGGGGACGGCGGTGCGGCTGGCCGGGGGTGTGGGACTGGTTGTCGAGGAACCACTGGCCGCGGGCGGCGCCCGGCTGTGGTGGGCGCGGGTGAGCGGGCCGGTGCCTCCCCTTCTGCGGGAGCACGGGCGGCCCATTCGCTACTCCTATACGGAACGGGATCAGCCGCTGTCCGTGTATCAGACGGTGTTCGCGCTGCCGTCCCGCGACGGAGCGGGCAGCGCGGAGATGCCGAGTGCCGCGCGGCCCTTCACCGCACGGCTGGTGACGGAGCTGGTGAGCCGAGGGGTGCGGTTCGCGCCCGTCAGGCTGCACACCGGGGTCGCTTCGGCAGAGGCGCACGAGCGGCCGTATCCGGAGCGGTTCGCGGTGTCGCGGGCTTCGGCGCGGTTGATCAACGCCGTGCGGGCCGGGGACGGGCGGGTCGTGGCGGTCGGTACGACGGCTGTGCGGGCGGTGGAGTCCGCGACCGGGCCCGACGGTGTCGTCCGGGCGGCCGAGGGGTGGACCGACCTGGTGGTGACGCCGGGGCGCGGCGTACGGGTGGTGGACGGGCTGCTGACGGGGCTGCACGAGCCGGCGGCGTCGCATCTGCTGATGCTGGAGGCGGTCGCGGGGCGGGCGGCGATCGACCGGGGGTACGAGGAGGCGCTGCGCGAGCGGTACCTGTGGCACGAGTTCGGGGACGTGCATCTCCTCCTTCCGGCGGAGGCCTGAGCCAGCACCCTCACGCTGAGCATTGCTCTCGCAACAAATGGTGAGAGGCGCATTCGACCCATGTGAGCCCGCACATAGGACGCACATCACTTACTAGAGGCGATAGGAGACAAACGTCCACCCGGTGAGCGGGAAAGACGCTCCGGTCTGTCCTATTTTGCCCTTCACGGGTCCACTACCCCCCGTAGTACGTCACACCTTTGCCACAGCATTTTGCGGCCGCTAAGAATGGCAGCCGTCGCTCAGCGCCGCGGGTTCCGCCCGCGGCGTTTGTGCCGGAAGCACGCCTGTCCCCCGGACGCCGAGCGACCTCCGCGCTATTCGAAGAGGTCCTACCGCCATGCCCGAGAACACCACCACTTCTGGTCATAGTCGAATATCGACCAGGACCCGCAGGCTCGCGATAGCCGGTGCCGCCACGCTCAGCGCCGCCGCCCTCGCGTTCACGCTCGTGCCGAGCGACAACGCGCGGACCACCTCCGAGGCCGTCTCGGCCGCTCCTGTGGTGTTCAGCCAGGAGCAGCTCAAGGACGTGAAGGCGAGCGTCACCGACCAGCTGGCCGGCGCGACCGTGAAGGCCGAGGCCGCCGCGGCGAAGAAGAAGGCGCTCGACGCCGCCGCCGCGAAGAAGGCCGCCGCGAAGAAGAAGGCAGCGGCGAAGGCCGCGAAGGCGCGCAAGGCGAAGGAGGCCGCGAGCCGGTCCGCCAAGCGGGCCGCGCTCAAGAAGGCCGCCACGAAGACGTACGCCAACAACCTCGACGGCTGGATCCGTGAGGCCCTCGCGATCATGTCGGACAAGGGCATCCCGGGGTCCTACAACGGCCTGTACCGCAACATCATGCGGGAGTCGACGGGCAACCCGAACGCCGTGAACGGCTGGGACGTCAACGCCCAGAACGGTACGCCGTCGATCGGTCTGCTCCAGGTCATCCAGCCGACCTTCAACGCGTACCACGTGTCCGGTACGTCGACGAACATCTACAACCCGGTCGCCAACATCACGGCCGCCGCCAACTACGCGGCCGACAAGTACGGCTCGATCGACAACGTCAACGGCGCGTACTGAGGCCTGCGCGGACCTCTGACTCGTACAGGCGAAAGGGCGGCACCCCCACCGGGGGTGCCGCCCTTCACCGTCGTGCGGCCCCGGTCACTTGCGCATGACCTCGGGCTCGTGGCGGCGCAGGAAGCGGGCCACGAAGAAGCCGCAGATCACGCCGAGCGCGATCAGCGCGACCATGTCGATGCCCCACGCGGTGGCAGTGTGGTCCCAGAGCGGGTCCGTGCTGCCGGGGTCGTCGACGTTCGGGCTGATCTTGTTGAAGTCCAGCGTGGCGCCCGCGGCGGCGACCGCCCAGCGCGACGGCATCAGGTACGAGAACTCGTTGACCCCGATGTTGCCGTGCAGGATGAACAGGCAGCCGGTGAACACGACCTGGATGATCGCGAACATGACGAGCAGCGGCATGGTCTTCTCGGAGGTCTTCACCAAGGAGGAGATGACCAGACCGAACATCATCGACGAGAAGCCGAGCGCCATGATCGGGATGGAGAGTTCGAGCAGCACGAACTTGCCGAAGATCAGGCCCTCGTCGGGAATCGTGCGGCTGGAGAAGCCGATCGCGCCGACCATGAGCCCCTGCAGCACCGTGATGAAGCCGAGGACGATCACCTTGGACATCAGATACGCGGAACGCGACAGGCCGGTCGCGCGCTCCCGTTCGTAGATGACCCGTTCCTTGATCAGCTCACGGACGGAGTTGGCGGCTCCGGCGAAGCAGGCGCCGACCGCGAGGATGAGGAGAACGGTGGTGGCCGTGCCGTTCGGGACGTTGAGGCCGCTTCTGTTGATCTTGCCGGGCAGCAGTGTCTTGTCCGGGTCGATGAGCAGGCTCACCGCGCCGAGCACCGCGGGCAGGATCACCGTCAGCGCCAGGAAGCCCTTGTCCGAGGCGATGACCGTCACGTACCGCCGGATCAGGGTCATCAGCTGGGAGCCCCAGCCCTGTGGCTTGGGCGGGCGCATGGCCTGTGCGGGCGGCATGTCTACGGACTGCGGGGCGACGGCGTCGATGTCCGCGGCGTACATCTGGTAGTGCTGCGAGCCCTTCCAGCGTCCCGCCCAGTCGTAGTCGCGATAGTTCTCGAAGGCGGAGAAGACGTCGGCCCAGGTGTCGTAGCCGAAGAAGTTCAGCGCTTCCTCGGGCGGGCCGAAGTACGCCACGGCGCCGCCCGGTGCCATCACCAGGAGTTTGTCGCAGATCGCCAGTTCGGCCACGGAGTGCGTGACGACCAGGACCGTACGGCCGTCGTCGGCGAGGCCGCGCAGCAGCTGCATGACGTCACGGTCCATGCCCGGGTCGAGGCCGGAGGTCGGTTCGTCCAGGAAGATCAGCGACGGCTTGGTGAGCAGCTCCAGGGCCACCGAGACGCGCTTGCGCTGGCCGCCGGAGAGGGAGGTGACCTTCTTCTCCTTGTGGATGTCGAGCTTCAGCTCGCGCAGCACCTCGCCGATGCGGTGCTCGCGCTCCTCCGTCGTGGTGTCGGCGGGGAAACGCAGCTTGGCCGCGTACTTGAGGGCCTTCTTGACGGTCAGTTCCTTGTGCAGGATGTCGTCCTGCGGGACCAGACCGATGCGCTGGCGCAGCTCGGCGAACTGCTTGTACAGGTTGCGGTTGTCGTAGAGGACGTCGCCCTGGTTGGCGGGCCGGTAGCCGGTGAGCGCCTTCAGGAGCGTCGACTTGCCGGAGCCCGACGGGCCGATGACCGCGATCAGCGACTTCTCCGGGACGCCGAAGGAGACGTCCTTGAGGATCTGCTTGCCGCCGTCCACCGTGACCGTCAGATGGCGGGCCGAGAAGGAGATCTCGCCGGTGTCGACGAACTCCTCCAGACGGTCGCCGACCAGGCGGAACGTGGAGTGGCCGACGCCGACGATGTCGCTCTGGCCGAGCAGCGCCGTGCCGCCCTTGGCGATCGGCATACCGTTGACGTACGTGCCGTTGTGCGAGCCCAGGTCGCGGATCTCGAAGCGGCCGTCGGGCGTCGCGTGGAACTCGGCGTGGTTGCGGGAGACCTGGAGGTCGGAGACGACCAGTTCGTTCTCCAGGGCGCGGCCGATGCGCATCACCCGGCCGAGGAGCAGTTGGTGGAAGGTGGTCGGGCTGCGGTCGCCGTACACCGGCGCCGCCCCTGCCCCTCCCCCCGCCGCCTCCGCGCCGGGGCCCTGCTGCTGCGGGATCGCGCCCGCCTGCTGCTGCGGTTCGGACTGCGGCCAGCTCTGTTCCGGCGTCTGCTGCTGGGGCGGCTGGGCCCAGCTAGGGCTCGCACCCTGAGCCGCGAGCGGCTGCTGCCGCACCTGCGCCACCTGTGGCGTCGCCACCGAGGCGGCACTGCTGGAGAGGCTCAGACGCGGACCGTCGGTCGCGTTGCCGAGATGGACGGCCGAGCCCGGCCCGATCTCCATCTGGTGGATGCGCTGCCCCTGCACGAAGGTGCCGTTGGTGCTTCCGTGGTCCTCGATGACCCAGCTGCGGCTGCCCCAGCTGATCGTGGCGTGCCGCCAGGAGACCCTGGCGTCATCGAGCACGATGTCCCCCTGCGGATCACGTCCGAGGGTGTAGGGCCTGGACGAATCGAGAGTCCAGGTCCGTCCGTTCAATTCCAGTACGAGTTCCGGCACTCCATGCCCCACTGAGTTGTCCCCCGATATCTGCCCCAACACGGGGAGTCTAGGGATGTCGAACATCGTGGGGAACTATTTCAGGCTCAGCCCCCTGACCGAAAGTCGGGCCTTGCGCGCGGGGCGTGGAAGCGGACGGCGACGCGCCGTTGACGGGGTGGAAACCGGCCCGGAGAGTGGTAATCCCACGCGAGGGGGGACACGCGCGGTGCACCGCCGTCGCGCGGATCGGGGGCTGACGATGAACATCGAGACGGCCGAGCAGCGCGGGAGGGTGCCGTGGGGGAACGTGCTGCTCTCCGCGATCTCCGCTGTGAGCTGGGCGTTGATCGCAATGGCGGGCACGGCGGCACTCGGTCTGCATCTGCTGGAGGCGGACGCCACCGCCTCGCTCGGGCCGATGACCGCGGCGGTTGTGGTCCTTGGGGCGGGTGGTTCGGTCACACCGTCCGGTGATGTGTCGGCCTTCGGCCTGAAAGGAGCGGAGGCGGCCACCGCCGTCGAGATCGCGCCACTGGGGGTCGGCCTGGTGGGCGCGGTGCTTCTGTCGTGGTTCTTCCTACGGTCCCTGCGCGGGGCGGGGGCGGTGATCTCCCCGTCCGAACTACTCGCGCGCGCGGGTGCGGTGACCGCCCTCTTCGTGGCCACGCTGGGCGGGCTGGCCTGGGCGGGGCACGACGTCATCACGATCGACGGCGGCGCTCTGGGCCTCGACGACCTCCCGGGCACGGGCGGCGGCGGGGGCTCGGGGGGCGGCGGTATCGACATCCCGGGGCTCGGTGACATCAGCGGGCTGCTGCCCGACCGGGTCGGCGACCTGATCGACGCGAAGGCGGCGGTCGGCTTCACCGTCGACACGCTCCCCACGCTGCTCGGCGGCCTGGTCTGGGCGGCCGGAGTCCTGACGATCGCCCTGCTGGCCTCACGCCGCACTCCCCTGCCGCGCGGCTGGGAAACGGTCCATCGCGTCGTACGTCCGGCGGCTTCCGCCCTGGTCACCGTGGCGCTGGTGGCGGTCGCGGCGGGGTTCGCGGCTGCCGGGTACGCGGCGATCGGCGACGCCCACCCCAAACGCATCGCGGGCGCGGCCCTGCTCGGCGCCCCCAACGGGGTCTGGCTGGGTGTCACGATCGGTCTGTTCGTCCCGTTCGACGGCAGCGCGTCCGGGGTGCTGGTGAACGTCCTCCCGGATCCCCTGGACCGGCTCCTCAGCTCGGCGGACGACCAGTCGGTCAGCCTCGGCAGACTGGCGGAACTGGACAGCCGGGTGTGGCTGCTGGGGGTCGCGGCGGCCTTGATGATGCTGCTGGCGGGCATCCTCGCGGCGGCACGGACACCGCTGGCCCGGGGTGTCGCGCCGGACGACGTCGGGGCGCGGGTGCCCCTCGCCGTACGGGATCCAGGTGCCCTGCGTTTCGCCGGCCGGTGCGCGTTGCGGCTGGGGGTGGTGACCGCGGTGGCGCTGCCGCTGGTCGCCTGGCTGGCGGAGGTGTCCGTGGACGCCTCGATCTCGGTCCTGGGCTTCGACGCGTTCGGCGCCGGAATCGAACTGCGCGGGCAGTTGGTCGCGGCCGTGCTGCTGGGTGCGGTGTGGGGGGCGGGAGCGGGAGCCGTCGGAGCGCTGCTGGCGTATGTGAGCGGGGCGGCCGGGTGGCGGGCGGTGCCGTTGGCTCTGGGTGATGTGTGGACGGGCGGTGACGTGGGGGCGGGCGCGCACGGGGCGGGGGCGGCGAGGGGGCTGACAGTCGCGGCGACCGGGGAAGGGGAAGCGGGGTACGGCGTTCACGAGCAGGTCGGTGGCCGGGGTCCGTATGCCGGCCCGTACGCACCCGGTTCGCCGTACCGGCCGCCCAACCGCGACACCAATCCGTATCTACGGCTGCCCGGCGGGCTTGTGGAACCCGAGGACGCGCGGCCGGCCGAGGCCGGGCAGCCCTACGGAAGCGGGTGGGGCCCGGACGGGCGGTCGCCCTACGAGGGCGGCCGGGCGCCCGATGCCCCGTCCACGGAGGCGCGGTCGCCCGACCGGAGCAGCGCACCCGAATCGGCCGGTTCCGGCGAGGGAGAGGGCGAAGGAGAGGGACCGCCGGAGAACCTGTACGGGCTTCCCACCATGGCCAGGCCGCTCTCGCCGCCTCCGCGACGGCCCGGGCGGCGTGGAGGGAGTTCGTCGGGGCCCGTACCGGAGAAGCGGACTCCTCCCCCGCCACCGCCACCGCCTGCACCGCCCCCGCCGGGCACACCCAAGGGACGGCGCTGACCTGCCCGTAAGGTCTTCGCCATCCTCACGAAACGTACTGTTCGCCGTCCGTCAGGCGGACCGCATGCGCGGGAGGCACTGGGTGCCGGATACGGTGGAAACACCATGAACGCTACGCAGACCGCTGACGTACCCACCCTTCTCGTCAAAATCTTCGGCAAGGACAGGCCGGGCATCACCGCCGGTCTGTTCGACACCCTTGCCGCCTACTCCGTGGACGTCGTCGACATCGAGCAGGTCGTCACGCGTGGCCGCATGGTGCTGTGCGCGCTGGTGACCCAGCCGCCCGCCGGTATCGAGGGTGATCTCCGGGCCACCGTCCACAGCTGGGCGGAGTCGATGAAGATGCAGGCGGAGATCATCTCCGGCCTCGGCGACAACCGGCCGCGTGGGCTCGGGCGTTCCGTCGTCACCGTGCTCGGGCATCCGCTGACCGCCGAGTCGACCGCGGCGATCGCCGCCCGGATCACCCGCACCGGCGGCAATATCGACCGTATCTTCCGGCTCGCCAAGTACCCCGTGACAGCGGTCGAGTTCGCCGTCTCCGGTGTGGCGACCGAGCCGCTGCGCACCGCTCTGGTCACCGATGCGGCGGCACTCGGTGTCGACGTCGCGGTGGTCGCGGCCGGGCTGCACCGGCGGGCGCAGCGTCTGGTCGTCATGGATGTGGACTCGACACTCATCCAGGACGAGGTGATCGAGCTCTTCGCCGCGCACGCGGGCTGCGAGGACGAGGTGGCCGAGGTGACCGCCGCCGCGATGCGTGGGGAACTGGACTTCGAGCAGTCGCTGCACGCGCGTGTGGCGCTGCTCAAGGGACTCGACGAGTCGGTGGTGGAGAAGGTGCGCAGCGAGGTACGGCTCACGCCGGGTGCGCGCACGCTGATCCGTACGCTGAAGCGGCTCGGGTTCGAGGTCGGCGTCGTCTCGGGTGGGTTCACCCAGGTCACGGACGATCTCAAGGAGCGGCTCGGGCTGGACTTCGCCCAGGCCAACACGTTGGAGATCGTCGACGGGAAGCTGACGGGCAGGGTCGTCGGCGAGATCGTGGACCGGGCGGGCAAGGCCCGGCTGCTTCGGCGGTTCGCGGCGGCGGCCGGGGTGCCGCTGGATCAGACCGTGGCGATCGGCGACGGGGCGAACGATCTGGACATGCTGAACGCGGCGGGGCTCGGCGTCGCCTTCAACGCCAAGCCGGTCGTGCGGGAGGCCGCGCACACCGCGGTGAACTTCCCCTTCCTCGACACCGTGCTGTATCTGCTGGGTGTCACTCGGGAAGAGGTCGAGGCGGCGGACACCCACGAGTAGCCCTGGGTACGGGCCGCAGGCTGTGAGACGGCCCGTTCCCCTTCGTTCTTGCGGAACGTCTGCCCACAGCCTGTGCCGCCCGTTGTCGCCGGGGCCTACTCCGTCGGTGCCCAGAAGTCGAGCAGGGTCGCCGTTTCCGGCTCCAGTGCCTTCCAGGAGCCCGTGAAGGAGAGCACCGCGAAGGCCGCCGCCGGGAAGCCGCGGTCGGTCAGCCTGGTGCGGGGGTCGTCCTCGGATTCGCCGGCCAGGATGTCGGTGAGGGCCTGCACTCCTGGGTTGTGGCCGATCAGGACCACGTTCCGCGTGTCGTCCGGCGTTTCGTTGAGCAGGGCGATGAGCTCGCCGGGTGAGGCCTCGTAGATCCGCTCCTCGTAGACGGTCTTCGGCCGTTGCGGGAGTTCGTGGACTGCGAGTTTCCACGTCTCGCGGGTCCGGGTGGCGGTGGAGCAGAGAGCCAGATCGAGAGGGATACCGCTGTCGGCCAGCTTGCGTCCGGCGACGGCGGCGTCCTTGCGGCCCCGGTCGGCTAGTGGCCGCTCGTGGTCGGTCACCTGCGGCCAGTCGGCTTTCGCATGCCGGAAGAGGACGATCCTGCGGGGTTCTGCGACGCTCATGGCATCCAGCTTCGCATGAAACACGCCATCGGGCGCAGGGAGTTGACGTGCGGCTCCGCAGGTGGGAATGGGGCGTTCACGGCGCTCAGCGTGTCACCAGATCCCGGGCGCGCTCAAGGAAGTGGGCGATCAGGGAGCCGCCCGTCGCCGCCTGTGCGTCGGTCGGGTTCAGCATCAGCGCGAGCAGCGCGACGAACGCGAGCGTCGGCAGGGCCAGGGCCCACCACGGCAGCCGTATGTCGACTCCACGCGTGGTCGCCGGAAGGGGCCGGGAGTGCGTGCGGGCGGACATAGTGCCTCCGTGGGTCCTCGAGCGGTCCGTGGCCCGCGTCTCGCGGCCACACCTCGAAGTTACGGAACCGGGGGGCCTCAACCCATCCGGCGATCCACCCACTTGACCCTGAGACTCGCCCCCTAGGGGATGGTGGGGATACCCCCACCAACGGCTCTCATGGTGAGGCGATCGTCGCGACGACGGCGATGATCACGAAGATGGCGAAGAACGAGCCGAAGACGAGCAGCATCTTCTTCTGGCCGTTCTGGGGATTCGGGTCGAGCACTGGCATACGGGCAGTCTCGCACCCGTGCCGCGCGCCCATCGCCTCGGGGTGCCGGCACCCGGCGGCCGGGGATCCGCATCAGGCGGAGGTGAGGTCAGCGGGCGGACGTGGGGTCAGTGGGCCGCCGCCTCGTCCTCCACGGTGCGGTCACGTCCCGCCAGTACGCCCACGACCATCTGCGGCAGCATCAGGCCGGCCATGAGCGCGAGCGGGAGCCCCCAGCCGCCGCTGTGCTGGTAGAGGACGCCCACGACGAGCGGCCCGGGGATGGATATCAGATAGCCGGCGCTCTGGGCGAAGGCCGACAACTGGGAGACGCCCGCGCCCGTCCTGGCTCGCATCCCGACCATCGTGAGGGCCAGCGGGAAGGCGCAGTTGGCGATGCCGAGCAGTATCGCCCAGGCCCACATGCCGCCGGCCGGCGCGAGGTACAGGCCCGCATAGCCGAGAAGTCCGCAACCGCCGAGCGCGATCACGATGGGCCCCTGACTGGGCAGGCGGGTGGCGACGCGCGGGATGACGAAGGCGAGGGGCACGCCCATCGCCATGGTCACGGCGAGCAGCAGTCCGGCGGTTTGGGCCGGGACTCCCGCGTCCCGGAAGATCTGCGCCATCCAGCCCATGGTGACGTAGGCGGCGGTGGCCTGGAGTCCGAAGAACACGGCGAGCGCCCAGGCGGTACGGCTGCGGGTGATACGCAGTGCGCCGGCCCCCTCCCCCCTGGAGGGTGTCCCGCGCGCGGGGGACGCCTCGCGGCCCGGCCCGGCCGCGCTCCGGTCCCGTAGCAGGGGGACCCAGGGGATCACGGCCGCCGCCGCGAGTACCGCCCATACGGTCAGTCCCCGCTGCCAACTCCCGCCCAGCGCCTCGGTCATGGGCACGGTGACCGCCGCCGCGGCGGCGGTGCCGAGGGCGAGTGCCATCGAGTACAGGCCCGTCATGGAACCGACCCGGTCCGGGAACCAGCGTTTGACGATGACCGGCATCAGGACGTTGCTGACCGCGATGCCCATGAGGGCGAGCGCACTGGCGGCCAGGAAGCCGGCCGCGGTGCCCGCCCAGGGCCGGATCGCCAGGCCGGCGGCGATGGCGACCATCCCCGCGCAGACGACCGCGCCGGCGCCGAAGCGGCGGGCCAGGCGCGGTGCCATGACGCCGAAGAGGGCGAAGCAGAACGGGGGTACGGAGGTGAGCACGCCGGCCGTGGTTCCGCTCATGCCGAGTCCGTCGCGCACCTCTTCGAGGAGGGCGCCGAGGCTGGTGATGGCGGGGCGGAGGTTGAGGGCGGACAGCACGATGCCGACGACGACCAGCCGTGTGACCCACGCGCGCGTGCCCGCGGTCCCGGTATCGGCCCCGGCCTCCTTCCAGGCCTCGTTCCCGGCCTCGTTCTCGTTCTCCGGCTCGGATGTACCGCGTACGGGCCCGGTCGTGGACGTCGTCGTCCCGGTTTCGTCGCTCACCATGACACCCAGCATAAAATCATAGGATGATTGGTTGTAATCCCCCGTGCGAAAATGGGCCATGCCGCCGCTGAGTCATCCCCGCCGATCGGCCCTGTCCGAGCAGGTCATCGCAGCACTGCGGAACCAGATCACCTCGGGCGAGTGGCCCGTCGGCTCCCGGATTCCGACCGAACCAGAGCTGGTCGCGCAGCTCGGAGTGGCCCGGAACACGGTCCGTGAGGCGGTCCGGGCCCTCGCGCACAACGGGCTGCTGGACATCCGTCAGGGCTCGGGCACCTACGTCGTGGCGACCAGTGAGCTGGCCGGTGTGATGCACCGCCGGTTCGCCGACGCGGACCGCCGGCACATCGCCGAGCTGCGGTCCACGCTGGAGTCCGGCGCGGCCGAGCTGGCGGCGCTGCGGCGCACCGAACGTGACCTCAAGCAGTTGGACGCGCTTCTGGCACGCCGGGAGGAGGCCTGGGCGTCCGGCGACGCGGAGGCGTTCGTGACGGCCGACGCGAGCCTGCACATGGCGGTGGTGGCCGCGTCCCACAACGACGTCATGACGGCGATGTACGCGGACCTGGGCGAGGTGCTGCGGGACTGGCTGCGCGACGACGTGGGCGGAAAGCTGACCCCTCAGTCGTACGTGGACCACGCCCCGCTCGTCGAGGCGATCCGCGCGGGCGACGCGACGGCCGCCGCCAGGGAGGCGGCCGGCTATCCGTTCGTGTGCCGGCTCAGGGCGTCCGCTTCTGGTGGCTGACCCACACCGAGCGGACCTCCTTCCAGCAGCGGCCGGTGAGCCGTACCGTCTGGGCGGGCCCGGCCTCGACCGAGGAACCGTCGCTGTCGAGGTCCCACCAGCGGTCGCACTCGATGTGCAGACGTACCCGGTCGGCGGCCACGTAGGGGTTGTGGCAGTACGCGGTCACCTTGGAGCCGGTGACCTGGGTGTAGCAGGTGGAGCCGAAGGGCTCGGGCCGCTCCCCTTGTCGTTGCTCCACGCGCGCGTGCGAAACGGCCGGAACGGCCTCGTAGGGAAGCGTCGTTATGAGAGCGACGGCGACGAGCAGCGGGGCGAAGCCGCGGGACAGACGCACAAGGGGACCTCCTCGTGCTGGGGAGGGAACGCGAGGTGAACGCGTAATCCAGAGTGCCCGGTTACCCCGCTCCCCCGCCCGGCCTGATGAGCCGAACGGGTGATGACTCAGCGGCATGCCGAGGGCCCGCGCCGGAACGGAACGCGGGCCCTCGGAATGTCGGCCGAGCCTGGACGGCGGCGGCAGCGGTCACGCGCCGATCGCGTGCAGCCCGCCGTCCACGTGGATGATCTCGCCGGTGGTCTTCGGGAACCAGTCGCTGAGCAGGGCGACGACACCGCGGCCGGCCGGCTCGGGGTCCTTGAGGTCCCACTCCAGGGGTGACCGGGCGTCCCACACGGAGGCCAGCTCGCCGAAGCCCGGGATGGACTTGGCGGCCATGGAGCCGAGCGGGCCCGCGGAGACCAGGTTGCAGCGGATGTTCTGCTTGCCCAGGTCGCGTGCCATGTAGCGGCTGGTGGCCTCCAGTGCGGCCTTGGCCGGGCCCATCCAGTCGTACTGCGGCCAGGCGTACTGGGCGTCGAAGGTGAGCCCGACGACGGAGCCGCCGTTCTGCATCAGCGGCAGACAGGCCATGGTCAGCGACTTCAGGGAGTACGCCGAGACGTGCATGGCGGTGGCCACGGACTCGAACGGGGTGTTGAGGAAGTTGCCGCCGAGGGCGTCCTGCGGGGCGAAGCCGATGGAGTGGACGACGCCGTCGAGGCCGCCGAGCTCCTCACCGACGAGGTCGGCCAGCCGGGCCAGGTGCTCGTCGTTCGTGACGTCGAGCTCCAGGACCTTGGTGGGCTTGGGGAGCTTCTTGGCGATGCGCTCGGTCAGCGTGGGCCGGGGGAACGCGGTGAGGATGATCTCCGCGCCCTGCTCCTGGGCCAGCTTGGCGGTGTGGAAGGCGATGGAGGCCTCCGTGAGCACACCGGAGATCAGGACACGCTTGCCCGCGAGAATTCCGCTCATGGTGATCAGTGACCCATTCCCAGTCCGCCGTCAACAGGGATGACGGCTCCAGTGATGTACGAGGCGTCGTCCGAGGCGAGGAACCGCACCGTTGCGGCGATCTCCTCCGGCTGCGCGTACCGGCCGAGCGGCACCTGCGAGACGATGCCCGCGCGCTGCTCGTCGGTGAGGATCTTGGTCATGTCGGTGTCGACGAAACCGGGCGCGACCACGTTGAAGGTGATGTTGCGCGAGCCCAGCTCACGCGCGAGGGAGCGGGCGAACCCGACCAGGCCGGCCTTGGAGGCGGCGTAGTTGGCCTGCCCCGGCGAGCCGTACAGCCCGACGACCGACGAGATCAGGACGACGCGGCCCTTCTTGGCGCGCAGCATCGCGCGGTTGGCCCGCTTGACGACACGGAAGGTGCCGGTGAGGTTGGTGTCGAGGACGGACGTGAAGTCCTCCTCGGACATCCGCATCAGGAGCTGGTCCTTGGTGACGCCGGCGTTGGCGACGAGGACCTCGACCGGGCCGTGCTCGGCCTCGATCTCCTTGTAGGCCTGCTCCACCTGCTCGGTGTCGGTGATGTCGCACTTGACGGCGAGGCAGCCCAGGTCCGTCAGGACGGCCGGCGGCTCGCCGGAACGGTATGTGATGGCGACCTTGTCGCCGGCTTCGGCGAACGCGCGGGCGATGGCGAGGCCGATGCCCCGGTTGCCTCCGGTGACGAGAACCGAGCGGCTCAACGGATCACCCTTTCGTTAGCTGTCTCCACACCCGTCCGACCACGGCTGACAGGCGACTTCCCCGAAAACCTATCGGGCCCGTCCCGCCCGCGGACATTCGGGCACCGACAGTGGCTCACCCCTTGTCCTGTGGGGTCCCTACAGTCGAGTGCTACGGATCAGCACGCCATGCCCGGCGCTGCGCAGGCGGTCCGGCCTCGCGGGCCGCGTCGGGCAGCCGACCTTGTCGAGACCGCCGAGGCGGGCACGGGAGCTGGTCCCGGGGCCCGTCCTTCGGTCTGTGCGGTCGCGTCCGAAACTCAGTCAGCGGGCATGGTCGACTCGTACATACTTCGTGCAACGGCCATCGCACGAGAGCACTCCGAAGGGATCCCACCCGTGCCCCACGAAGTCGATCAGTCATTTCTGGCGCTGCCCCTACGCGCCCTGGCCGACGCCGCCCTGGCACGCGCGCGTGCGCTCGGTGCCGACCACGCGGACTTCCGGTTCGAGCGGGTGCGCAGCGCGTCCTGGCGGCTGCGGGACGCCAAGCCGTCCGGCACCTCGGACACCACGGACCTGGGGTACGCGGTGCGTGTCGTGCACGGTGGGACCTGGGGGTTCGCGTCCGGGGTGGATCTGAGCATGGACGCCGCCGCGAAGGTCGCCTCGCAGGCCGTGGCGATGGCGAAGCTCTCCGCGCAGGTGATCAAGGCGGCGGGGTCCGACGAGCGGGTCGAGCTGGCCGCCGAGCCGGTGCACTCCGACAAGACGTGGATCTCGTCGTACGAGATCGATCCGTTCACCGTGCCCGACGAGGAGAAGGCCGGGCTGCTGGCCGAGTGGAGCGGTCGGCTGCTCGCGGCCAACGGCGTCGACCACGTGGACGCCTCGCTGCTCACCGTCCACGAGAACAAGTTCTACGCCGACACCGCGGGGACCGTCACCACGCAGCAACGGGTGCGGCTGCACCCGCAGTTCACGGCCGTCTCGGTCGACGAGTCGAGCGGTGAGTTCGATTCCATGCGTACCATCGCGCCCCCGGTGGGGCGGGGCTGGGAGTACCTCACGGGTACGGGCTGGGACTGGGACTCCGAGCTCGAACAGATCCCTGAGCTGCTCGCCGAGAAGATGCGGGCGCCGAGCGTCGAGGCGGGGCTGTACGACCTGGTCGTCGACCCGTCCAACCTGTGGCTGACCATCCACGAGTCCATCGGCCACGCCACCGAGCTGGACCGGGCGCTCGGCTACGAGGCGGCGTACGCGGGCACGTCCTTCGCCACCTTCGACCAGCTCGGCAAGCTCAGGTACGGCTCCGAGCTGATGAACGTCACCGGGGACCGCACCGCCGAACACGGCCTGGCGACCATCGGGTACGACGACGAGGGCGTCGCCGGTCAGTCGTGGGACCTGGTGAAGGACGGGACGCTGGTGGGCTACCAGCTGGACCGGCGGATCGCGAAGCTGACCGGCTTCGAGCGGTCCAACGGGTGCGCGTACGCCGACTCGCCCGGGCATGTGCCGGTGCAGCGCATGGCCAACGTGTCGTTGCAGCCCGATCCGGGCGGGCTGGCGACGGAGGATCTCATCGGCGGGGTCGACCGCGGGATCTACGTCGTCGGGGACCGCTCCTGGTCCATCGACATGCAGCGCTACAACTTCCAGTTCACGGGGCAGCGGTTCTTCAGGATCGAGAACGGCCGGATCACCGGGCAGTTGCGGGACGTGGCCTACCAGGCGACGACCACCGACTTCTGGGGCTCCATGGCGGCCGTCGGCGGTCCGCAGACGTACGTCCTCGGTGGCGCCTTCAACTGCGGCAAGGCCCAGCCGGGGCAGGTCGCGGCCGTGTCCCACGGATGCCCCTCGGCCCTCTTCAGGGGCGTCAACATTCTGAACACCACGCAGGAGGCCGGTCGATGAGCGCTCACTCCAACAAGGCGATCAAGCCGCACGAGATCGTCGAGCGGGCCCTTGAGCTGTCCCGGGCCGACGGGTGTGTCGTCATCGCCGACGAGGGGTCGACCGCCAATCTCCGCTGGGCGGGCAACGCCCTCACCACCAACGGGGTCACTCGCGGGCGCACGCTCACGGTCGTCGCCACCATCGCCGGCAACAAGGGCACCGCCTCCGGGGTCGTCTCCCGCGCCGCCGTCACCGCCGACGAGCTCGAACCGCTCGTACGGGCCGCCGAGGCCGCCGCGCGCGGTGCGGGACCCGCGGAGGACGCCCAGGAGCTGGTCGCGGGTGTGCCGGAGTCCCCGGACTTCACGGACGCGCCCGCCGAGACCTCGTCCGCGGTGTTCGCCGACTTCGCGCCGGCACTCGGTGAGGCGTTCGCACGCGCGCGTGCGGGCGGCCGGGAGCTGTACGGCTTCGCCAACCATGAGCTGGTGTCGAGCTATGTGGGTACGTCGACGGGGCTGCGGCTGCGCCATGACCAGCCCAACGGGACCCTGGAGCTGAACGCCAAGTCCCCGGACCGTACACGGTCGGCGTGGGCCGGGCGGTCGACGCGGGACTTCAAGGACGTCGACCCGGCCGCCCTCGACGCCGAGCTCGCCGTACGCCTCGGCTGGGCGGAGCGGCGCATCGAGCTGCCCGCCGGACGGTACGAGACGCTGCTGCCGCCGACCGCCGTCGCCGACCTGCTGATCTATCAGCTCTGGTCGGCGTCCGCGCGGGACGCCGCCGAGGGACGCACGGTGTTCTCGAAGCCGGGCGGCGGGACGCGCATCGGCGAGAAGCTCACCGAGTTGCCGCTGACCCTGCGCAGCGACCCGAACGAGCCCGGTCTCGAGACCTCCCCGTTCCTGCTCGCCCACTCCTCCGGCGACGACCAGTCGGTGTTCGACAACGGGCTGCCGCTGAGCGCCACGGAGTGGATCCGTGAAGGCGAACTGAACCGGCTGATCACCTCCCGGCACACCGCCGGACTGACCGGCCTGCCCGTGACGCCGGCGATCGGGAACATCGTCCTGGACGGGGGCGAGGACAAGTCCCTGGAGGAGATGATCGCGAACACGGAGCGTGGGCTGCTGCTGACCTGCCTCTGGTACATCCGCGAGGTCGACCCGGCGACCCTGCTGCTGACCGGGCTGACCCGCGACGGGGTGTACCTCGTCGAGAACGGCGAGGTCAGCGGGGAGGTCAACAACTTCCGGTTCAACGAGTCGCCGGTGAACCTGCTCGGGCGGGCCGTCGAGGCGGGGCGTACGGAGAAGACACTGCCCCGGGAGTGGAGCGACTGGTTCACCCGGGCCGCGATGCCGGCGCTGCGGGTGCCGGACTTCAATATGAGCTCTGTCAGTCAGGGCGTATAACCTCGTTGCCGGCGGCCGCTCGGCTGCCGTAGAACTGAGTGAAGACCATCCAAGGAGATACGAGAACCGTGACGGACATCGTCGACGAGCTGAAGTGGCGGGGACTGTGGTCCCTGTCCACTGACGAGGACGCTTTGCGCAAGGCGCTCGCGGACGGTCCCGTCACGTTCTATTGCGGTTTCGATCCCACGGCGGCCAGTCTCCACGTCGGTCACCTGGTCCAGGTGCTCACCATGCGCCGTCTCCAGCAGGCAGGCCTGCGTCCGCTGGCTCTGGTGGGCGGGGCGACCGGTCAGATCGGCGACCCGCGCCCCACGGCGGAGCGCACGCTGAACGACCCGGAGACGGTCGCGAACTGGGTGAACCGGCTTCGCTCGCAGATCGAGCCGTTCCTGTCCTTCGAGGGCGAGAACGCCGCAGTGATGGTGAACAACCTGGACTGGACGGCCGGGCTGTCGGCCATCGAGTTCCTCCGGGACATCGGCAAGCACTTCCGCGTCAACAAGATGCTGACCAAGGACTCGGTCGCCCGGCGACTGGAGTCCCAGGAGGGCATCAGCTACACGGAGTTCAGCTACCAGCTACTCCAGGGCATGGACTTCCTGGAGCTGTACCGGAGGTACGGCTGCACGCTCCAGCAGGGCGGCAGCGACCAGTGGGGCAACCTCACGGCGGGCCTGGACCTGATCCACAGGCTGGAGCCCGACGCCGAGGCGCACTGCATCGCGACGCCCCTGATGGTCAAGGCGGACGGCACCAAGTTCGGCAAGACCGAGGGCGGTGCCATCTGGCTCGACCCGGAGATGACGACCCCGTACGCGTTCTACCAGTTCTGGCTGAACGTCGACGACCGGGACATCTCGACGTACATGCGCATCCTGTCCTTCCGGTCCCGGGAGGAGCTGGAGGCGATGGAGGCGCAGACCGCGGAGCGTCCGCAGGCGCGGGCCGCGCAGCGCGCGCTCGCCGAGGAGCTGACGACGCTGGTGCACGGCGCCGAGCAGACGGCAGCCGTGATCGCCGCGTCCAAGGCCCTCTTCGGCCAGGGTGAGCTGGGTGAGCTGGACGAGCGGACGCTGAGCGCGGCGCTCTCCGAGGTGCCGCACATCCGGGTCGCCGAGGCCGGGCCGGTCGTCGACCTGTTCGCCGAGGTCGGCCTGGTGGCCAGCAAGTCGGCCGCCCGGCGCACGGTGAAGGAGGGCGGCGCCTACGTGAACAACGCGAAGGTCACCGCCGAGGACGCGGTTCCCGCGAAGGAGGACCTGCTGCACGGTCGGTGGCTGGTTCTGCGCCGGGGCAAGAAGAACCTCGCGGCGGTGGAGGTCACCGGCTGACCGGGCCGCAGGTGTCCGTGTACGTATGAACATGAATACGTGTGAAGGGTGGGCCCGGTCGACCGGGCCCACCCTTCACACGTACACGTGCCGGTGCCGCTAGGCCCGCTGTCTCCTGCCGCGCATCATCGAGTACGCCATGTCGCCCAGGAACACGATCACGACGGCCGCCGCGAGCTGGAGCGCGTGGCGGCCCCAGTCGATACCGCTCGTCTCGTCGATGCCGATTCCTCGCGCGATCGCGTTGCCGACGATGGCGCCGATGATGCCGAAGACGGTCGTCAGCCAGAGCGGGCTGTGCTGCTTGCCCGGAATGATCGCCTTGGCCAGCAGACCCAGCACGAATCCCACGATGATCGCCCACAACCAGCCCATGGATGCCTCCTCGTACGGCTCTACGTGAGCATTACGCCCAGTGTCGGCCCGTTCGCGCTACGGCGCATGTCGGGGACGTCGGTACGCGGTACGGCGCAGGCGGGTCACCCCGCCGGAAGGTGCCCCGGTCTCGTAGGCGACGCAGACGCGGCGTAACGTGGAAAGTGTCCGGGTCCGGTTACCCGACCTGGTTTCGTGCGGGGTACGGGCCGGGGCGGGTCCGATTCGGGTGGATGGTGGAACGTGATGCGGAAGCAGAGCAGTAGGGGCGGCGCCCAGGTCTTCCGGATCACCGGGGCCCGGCAGGGGCTCGCGGACGATGTCCGGGCCAGACAGCGCCGGTACATCATCTCGATGTCCGTGCGCACGGTCGCGGTGATCCTCGCGGCGACGCTCTGGAACGTCGAACGGCACGTCGCGTTCGTGGCGCTGGTGCTCGGCATGATCCTGCCCTACATCTCCGTGGTGATCGCCAACGCCGGCCGCGAGAACGCGCCGGGGCTGCCGTCGACGTTCGTGACGGCTCCGGTGCGGCCGATGATCGCGCCGCCCGGGCCACGAGAGGGCTTCGCGGAATCCCCGGCGGAGGACACCGGGGGCGATCGGACGGCCGGTACGGGGGGCGATCCGCGCGAGCGGGCCTGACCAAAAGTCAGTGCGGAGGGTGTCTCCAAGCTCAAGAAAAGCTCAGATCAATCACGCTGTTCCATTGCCGGGCGGACGGTCTCCCGTGGCATACTTCGTACGCGCTCCGCATCCCCCGTCGGAGCGACAGACCGACGCCGGGCAGCTCCCCCCGTGGCTGCTCGGCGTCGCCTTTTTGAACGCTCTTCGCTCCAGGTTTTCGCGCCAGGTTAGGGTCGCAGGATGATCGGCCCTGACCCTGAATCCCCCATCTGTTCCGCCAAGGCATGCCGGGCGGACGCCGAGTGGGTGCTCGCCTGGAACAACCCGAAGCTGCACACGCCCGAGCGGCGGAAGACGTGGCTGGCGTGCGAGGAGCATCGCGAGCACTTGTCGCAGTTTCTCGGGGTGCGGGGGTTCCTCAAGGACGTCGTGAAGCTGGAGGAGTGGGAGTCGCCTCCGGCGGGGTGAGCGGAAGCGACGGGGGGATCGCTTTTCGTCTGCGGGTCGTATGTGGTTGGTCGCGCGGTTCCCCACGCCCCTTTGGGGCCGGCCTCGATTTCCTGTTAGCCGTATTAGCCGCCGATTGCCGACATCGGTCTGTCCGGCTGGACGAAGGTCGGGTCGTCCAGGCCCGCGCCGGCCTTCTTGCCCCACATCGCCTCGCGCCAGACGCGGGCTATGTCCTCGTCGGGGGCGCCGGAGCGCAGGGCCGTGCGCAGGTCGGTCTCCTCGCGGGCGAAGAGACAGTTGCGGATCTGGCCGTCGGCGGTCAGGCGGGTGCGGTCGCAGGCGGCGCAGAAGGGGCGGGTGACGGAGGCGATGACGCCCACGCGGTGCGGGCCGCCGTCGACCAGCCAGCGCTCGGCGGGGGCCGAGCCGCGTTCGCCGGTGCCTTCCTCCGTCAGGTCGAAGCGGGTGCGCAGGGACTGCAGGATGTCGCCGGCGGTGACCATGCCCTCGCGTTTCCAGCCGTGCTGGGCGTCCAGGGGCATCTGCTCGATGAAGCGCAGTTCGTAGTCGTGCTCGACCGCCCAGGCCAGGAGGTCGGGAGCCTCGTCCTCGTTGAACCCCGGCATCAGGACCGCGTTGACCTTCACGGGGGTCAGACCTGCCTCGCGGGCGGCTTCCAGGCCCGCGATGACGTCCTTGTGGCGGTCCCGGCGGGTGAGGGTCTTGAAGACGTCGGGGCGCAGGGTGTCCAGGGAGACGTTGACGCGGTCCAGGCCCGCCGCCTTCAGCGCGGTCGCCGTGCGGCCCAGACCGATGCCGTTGGTCGTCAGGGACATCTGGGGGCGGGGGGCCAGGGCGGCGACCCGCTCCACGATGCCGACCAGGCCCGGGCGCAGCAGGGGTTCGCCGCCGGTGAAGCGGACCTCCTCGATGCCCAGGAGGCGGACGGCTATGTCGATGAGGCGGACGATCTCGTCGTCCGTGAGCAGGTCAGGCTTGGCCAGCCACTGCAGGCCCTCCTCGGGCATGCAGTAGGTGCACCGCAGGTTGCAGCGGTCGGTCAGCGAGACCCGCAGGTCGGTGGCCACTCGGCCGAAGGTGTCGATGAGCACGTGGGCCCCCTCCCTCGTAGCGGATCGCATGGACAGAATTTCTTCCTGCACCTGCGAGCCTACGTGACCCCACTGACAACGAGGCAGGCCCGATGCCACAGGATGCGGCGCGGGGCCGCCGTAGATCCCTACGACGGCCCCGCGCGATGCCTTGTCCGCGAACGGACGACTGACGCTAGTGCGCTCCGGTGCCCGTGAGGGACCGGACCTCCAGCTCGGCGTACTTGCCGGTGTCGGGCTCCTCCTTGGAGAGGACCGTGCCGAGCCAGCCCATGAGGAAGCCGAACGGGATGGAGATGATGCCGGGGTTCTTCAGCGGGAACCAGTGGAAGTCGACGCCCGGGAACATCGCCTTCGGGTCGCCGGAGACGACCGGCGAGAACAGCACCAGGCCGACCGCCACGATCAGGCCGCCGTAGATCGACCACAGGGCGCCCTGGGTGGTGAACTTCTTCCAGAACAGGCTGTAGAGGATCGTCGGCAGGTTGGCGGACGCGGCGACCGCGAACGCCAGTGCGACCAGGCCGGCCACGTTGAGGTCGCGGGCGAGGGCGCCCAGGGCGATGGAGACGATGCCGATGAAGACGGTCGACCAGCGGGCCGCCTTCATCTCCTCCTTCTCGGTGGCCTTCCCCTTGCGGATGACGTTGGCGTAGATGTCGTGCGCGAAGGACGACGACGAGGCCAGCGTGAGGCCGGCGACGACGGCGAGGATCGTCGCGAAGGCGACCGCCGAGATCGTCGCGAGCAGCACCGCACCCCAGGTCGAGTCGACGCCGCCGATGTGCAGGGCGAGCAGTGGCGCGGCCGTGTTGCCCGAGGGGTTGGAGTCGGTGATCTCTTTCGGGTCGATCAGTGCGGCCGCGCCGAAGCCGAGCGCGATCGTCATCAGGTAGAAGCCGCCGATGATGCCGATCGCCCAGTTCACGGACTTCCGGGCGGCCTTGGCCGTGGGCACCGTGTAGAAGCGGATCAGGATGTGCGGCAGGCCGGCGGTGCCGAGGACCAGGGCGATGCCCAGGGAGATGAAGTCCAGCTTGGTGGTGCCGGTGGCGCCGTACTGCAGGCCGGGCTCCAGGAAGGCGTCGCCCTTGCCGCTGCGTTCGGCGGCGGTGCCGAGCAGATCGGAGATGTTGAAGTTGAACTTCAGCAGCACCAGGAACGTAATGAGGATCGTGCCGCTGATGAGCAGCACGGCCTTGACCATCTGGACCCAGGTGGTGCCCTTCATGCCGCCGATGGAGACGTACACGATCATCAGCACGCCGACGAGGGCGACGATGGCGACCTTGCCCGCGTCCGAGGTGATGCCGAGGAGGAGCGACACGAGGACGCCCGCGCCAGCCATCTGGGCGAGCAGGTAGAAGATCGAGACGACGATCGTCGACGTGCCGGCGGCCGTGCGGACCGGGCGCTGGCGCATGCGGTACGCGAGGACGTCACCCATGGTGTAGCGGCCCGAGTTGCGCAGCGGCTCGGCCACCAGGAGCAGGGCGACCAGCCAGGCGACGAGGAAGCCGATCGAGTACAGGAAGCCGTCGTACCCGAAGAGGGCGATCGCCCCCGCGATGCCGAGGAAGGACGCGGCGGACATGTAGTCGCCGGAGACCGCGAGGCCGTTCTGGAAGGCCGTGAACTGGCGCCCGCCGGCGTAGAAGTCGGCGGCGCTCTTGGTCTGGCGGCCCGCCCAGACGGTGATGACGAGGGTCGCGACGACGAACACCGCGAAGAGGGTGATGATCAGCGGCCGGTGCTCGCCGGCCTCACCGGCGGCGAGAACACTCTGCTGTACGGGGCTCATGCGCCGCCCTCCATCCGGGACTTGATCGCCTCACCCTTGGGGTCGAGGTTGGCGGCGGCGTGCCGCGAGTACCACCAGGCGATGAGGAACGTGGTGACGAACTGGGCGATGCCGAGGACGAAGGCGACGTTGACGTGGCCGACGAGCTTGGTGCCCATGAAGCCGCCCGCGTAGTTCGACAGCAGGACGTACAGCAGGTACCAGATGATGAAGCCGACAGTGAGCGGGAAGGCGAAGGAGCGGTGGGCGCGGCGCAGTTCACCGAACTCGGCGCTCTGCTGCACCTCGACGAACTCCTCCGTGGAGGGGAGGTGGCGTTCTTCTGTCTTCGAGGGGGGCGGTGCGTCGGTAGCCACGGAGTCTCCTCGCGTTGCGGGTGCGGTCACGACAGTGGACGGGGGTGCGTGGTCGTTCGGGGACGGGGTCGGGCTCGGTACGGACATGACTCTTCTCTGACCTCGCGGTGATCTGGATCACAGGGGGTCGGCTCGCGATGGTAGGCCCCCACGCGTGATCCGACAGGGGCCCGATGGTCCTCGCGCTCCCTGCCCAAGGTCCACGGCGCCACGCGAGGACCGGTTCAACTCGTCGCGCTTCTTTCCGAACTGATCTCCGGAAGTCATTGCTGGCCAGCGGCGATGCGGGATAGCTTCGCCCTGTACCACCCGTCATGTACCTGCAAATTTGGAGGTGCGGGCCTTGCGCCCGTGCCCGCCTTTTCGCGCGTACTCACTTTTTGTCCATCCCTGCTACGCGCTTGCCCGGCAACCATCCTTGTCCGGGCGAGCCCCGTTTCCGGATGATGTGGAGAACCCATGGCTCATCTGCGCTCCAGACGTCGGCTCGCTCTCGCGGTGCCGGTCGTGCTGTCCCTGACCGCCTCTCTCGGCTTCCTGCCCGTGGCCGCTTCGGCCGCCGAACCGGCCGCCGTCGCCACCCGGGCCGCCGACGGTCCGAACCTCGCGTATGTCGTCAACACCAAGAGCAACGACCGTCACACGATCGGGTCGGTGACCAAGGCCATCTCCAAGGCCGGCGGCACGGTCGTGATCACGTACGGCAAGATCGGTGTGATCGTCGTCCACTCCGCGAACCCCTCCTTCGGGGCGGAGATCCGCGCCGCGCGCGGTGTGCGGTCCGCCGGTGCCACCCGGACCACGCCGCTGGTGGCCGCCGGGACGACCGACGAGGGCGCCGCGGACTATCTGACGGCCGCGGAGGCAGCCAAGGTCGAGGCCGTGTCGGCCAGGACCCCCGAGAGCGAGCCCCTCGAAGCCGACCAGTGGGACCTGCGGTCGATCGGCGCCGACAAGGCCGCGAAGATCAACCCGGGCAGCCGCAAGGTCACCGTCGCCGTGATCGACACCGGCGTCGACGACACCCACCCCGACCTCGCCCCGAACTTCTCCGCGTCCCAGTCGGCGAACTGCGTCGGCGGCGTCGCGGACACCAGCGCGGGTGCGTGGCGCCCGTACACCGCCGAGGACTACCACGGCACCCATGTCGCCGGTGAGATAGCCGCCGCCCGCAACGGCATCGGAGTGGCCGGCGTCGCGCCCGGTGTGAAGGTGTCCGGCATCAAGGTGAGCGACCCGAACAACGGGCTCTTCTACCCGGAGAGCGTGGTGTGCGCCTTCGTGTTCGCCGCCGACCACGGCGTAGAGATCACGAACAACAGCTACTACGTCGATCCCTGGCTGTACAACTGCGTCGCCGACCCCGACCAGCGGGCCATCGTCGACGCGGTCAACAGGGCGCAGCTGTACGCGACGAAGAAGGGCACCCTCAACCTGGCGTCGGCGGGCAACTCCAGCCACGACCTGGCCTCCGACGCGATCGTCGACGAGTCCAGCCCCGACGACTCGCCGCCGGTCACGCGGACGATCGACCCGCACGAGTGCTTCGACGTGCCGACCCAGCTCCCGGGTGTCGTCACGGTGAGCGCCACGGGCGTCGACAACGTCAAGTCGTACTACTCCACCTACGGCAACGGCGTCATCGACATCGCGGCCCCCGGCGGCGACCGCAAGTACCAGATACCGGACACCCCGTCGAAAAACGGCCGCATCCTGTCCACCATGCCGAACGGCGAGTACGCCTTCCTGCAGGGCACCTCGATGGCCTCGCCGCATGCCGCGGGCGTCGCCGCGCTGCTGAAGTCGAAGCACCCGAAGGCGACCCCGGCCCAGCTCCAGACGCTGCTCAAGATCCAGGCGAACAACCCGGGCTGCCCCGCGTCGTACGACCAGGACGGTGACGGCACGCCGGAGGCGGTGTGCGAGGGCGGCAAACGGGTCAACGGATTCTTCGGGTTCGGGATCGTCGACGCGCTGCGCGCGGTGGAATAGCCCGAACCGGGCGGCGCGGCCTCGACGGGCCGCGCCGCCCGCACTTCCCGCACACCCTCACGGCCTTCGTTCTGATTAGTGCGCCTTGGCCGCGCGCCGCAGGTCTCGCCGCGCGGCTCCCGTAACCACTGTCCACAGCAGTGATCGAAGGACGGAGTGTGTGCGGTAGCCGCAGTGACCAGGACAACCAGGGTCAGGCCGAGCGTGCCGGTGACGATGCTGCGCTTCCGGCCGCTATCTTGCCCGCGCCAGAGCTCGCGGCAGGCACGCTCGTGCACGACGTCTTACGCTCTGTGCATCGATCATCCAGGCCGAGGGGGCTCCCGACAAACCTGCCGTTGCCGTACCGGCTTCAGCAGCAGGCCGGGCCGGTGCGGGGCGGTGACGCCCCGCACCGGTGTCAGGATCCGTCGATCAGTTTCTGCACCTCGGGTGGCAGTTCCTTGTTCGAGTAGACGGCGACGAGTCGCGCATCCGCAGGCGTGTCGCCGACCGCGATGGCCATCTCGGTTGGGACGCCGTCCACCTCGTAGGCCGTCATCGTGTCCGCCGGCAGGGTCTCGTCCTGACCGCCGGTGTCGTCGCACGCTGGGTGGGTGGCGGTGCCCAGCTTCCCGCCTGCCTTGAACGTCACGTCCGTGACGTCCTCGTACGTCCGGTCCTGGTACAGGATCCGATAGACGCAGGACGCCGACCCGTCGCCGTCACTACTGCTGCTCGTCGTGCACGCAGCAGCCGCCACAGCCAACGCCGTCAATATCAGTGGCAGACCCGCGGATCGTCCGGACCATCTCATCGACGCCTCCATGGGGTTGCCTAGTAGATACTGCGCAGCGCCAGGATCTCGCCCTTGCCGAGGGTCCTGGCGATCGTCTTGCATTTGAACGAATCCGTATACATGGTGAGGTTCTCGTGCCCCGCCCCGACATGACCGAGTCCGAAGATATGCCCGGCCTCATGCGTACCGACGGAGCGGACGTCGAAGTACCTGTTCGCGCAACTACTGGTCGGCTTGTTCGTGAAGTCGTGGTTGTACGTGTTGAAACGGACGTCGGCCTCACGCAGGTCGTTCTTCACCCCCGGCATCGACCAAGTGTACGAACATGTCGTGGCGACGGCGGAGTCCTTGATGTCCCCGGCGTCCCACACGCTCAGTCCGTCCTGGCCCGTGCAATGGCTGCTCTTGTTGACACTCGCCTCACGGCTGGTGTCGGCCAGGTAGTTCTCCTTGGCGCCGACGTAGTCGCCGAAGCCGCAGTTGTTGTAGCTCTCGGTGATGTTGTCGAGGGCGTCCATGAACGCCCACTTGGCGTCCGTCTTGGACAACCCGGCGGGCATACCGCCGTCGCCGATGTACCAAGTGTAGGTGCCGTACTCCTTACGGTCGTCCGTCTTGTACGCACCGTCGCTGCATGCCGACGGGGAGGCAGCGACGTCCGCATCGGCCACCTCGGCCTCGATAGAGGAGTCCGCGGCGTCGGTGACCGTGTCCGGCTCCGACGGGACGCCGGACTCCGGGTCGGGTGTCGTCGGCTCGGGCACGTCGTGGCCAGCGGTGGAGGAGTCCGCGGTGGCTCCCTCGATGAGGTAGGAAACCTTGCCGTCTGCTGCGACCTCCAGCGTGAATCCGTGTGACTCGCCGTCCACGGTGAGCATGTCGACGCTCACGGCCATGCCCGGCTCGGGGACCGTCACACCGGCACCGTCGTAGACGACGACCCGCCCGACCGCGCGGCATGTGATCACGGACGATCCGGTGGGCAGTTGCTCGACGCCCAGCTCCCCCGTCTCGGGAAGCTTGCAGTCGGCTGTACCCGCCTGTGCGCTGCCGCCGAAGACCGACAACCCGGCCACGAGAGCCAACGCCATGATCGATCTTCCTGCGAGTCTTGGGTTTCTCCCAGCCACTCTTTACCCCCTGAAACCGGTCCCGCCGTACGGGACTTGATCAATTTCAATGAAGAGTACTGGTCAATTAATCATAAATTCTGCACAGTTCAAGACAAATGATCACGCAGCGAAGGATGACCTCGGCTGCGGGGCCTATGCGCCGGATGGCCGGTCCACGACGGTGCGCCGACGTGCGGAGGCATCGCTGATGCCCAGTCGTCGTCCACAAGCTCGAATGCTCTGCTGTCTGCAGTTGGTTCCGGTTGGTGTTCCGCTGCTTCCCTTTCCGCCCGCGGGTCGCCCGTGCCGACGTACAGGGCGGGTTCCGGAACATCCCGGACTAGGGGAGGCAAGGCAGCATGCTGGAACGGCCTGTTCTCCACTGACGCAATGCCGCTCCGGCATGCTTGCCCTGGCTTGCCGGTGACCGCTCGCAAGGGTGCGCTCGAGGCGCGGCTGCCTGTTCTGGAGTTGGTGCGGGAATGGGCGGGCGCGTGTGCGCTGGCCGCCGCCGAGTCGGGGGCACGTACAGTCGACGCTGGCGGAGTGGCTGGATGAATGGGGTCGGCCTGCCGGGCCGGACGAGTGGCTGCCCCACACCGACAGTGCGCTGGGGCGGCTGCGGTATGCCCTGTCGCAGGTCTCCTTTGAGAGCGGCCCGGCTGAGTGGGCACGGCCGGGCGGGCCCTGGCGAGCGGACGCGCCGCGCTGGAGCTGAGTCACGGTCGGGCCGCGAACGTACCGATGGGCGGAATGCCGTACCTCCCAATCGTTTTCCTTGACTTGCCCTGATCTTGACAAGGCCCACGCCCGTGGTGCCAGGCGCGAGCGAGCCCGTGCGGCCCCCCGGAGCCGGCCGGGGCGTCGCCGTACGGGTCCTGGTGCTCCTGGCCGCGCTGATACTGCTGCTCGGCCCGTCTGCCGCCCTGGACGGCACTGGGGAGGCCGCCGCGCCCGGCGTGGGCGGGATCGGGCTGCTGCGGACGGCGCTGTTCGCCGCACTGTGCGTTCCGGTGGGCGAGCTGTTCGCGCACCGGCTGGCCGACAGGCTGCCCGGGGCGCCGTCGGAGCGGGCACGCAGTTGGGCACCGTATGCAGCCGGTGGTCGACAACGTCAAGTCGTACTACTCCACCTACGGCAACGGCGTCATCGACATCGCGGCCCCCGGCGGCGACCGCAAGTACCAGATACCGGACACCCCGTCGAAGAACGGCCGCATCCTGTCCACCATGCCGAACGGCGAGTACGCCTTCCTGCAGGGCACCTCGATGGCCTCGCCGCATGCCGCGGGCGTCGCCGCGCTGCTGAAGTCGAAGCACCCGAAGGCGACCCCGGCCCAGCTCCAGACGCTGCTCAAGATCCAGGCGAACAACCCGGGCTGCCCCGCGTCGTACGACCAGGACGGTGACGGCACGCCGGAGGCGGTGTGCGAGGGCGGCAAACGGGTCAACGGATTCTTCGGGTTCGGGATCGTCGACGCGCTGCGCGCGGTCAAGTGACCCGCACTCCGCGCCACGTTTTCCAGGTTTTCCGCACGGTCCGCACGGTTCGCACGTCCACGAACGAAGGAACTGGAGACCCTCTATGACAGCGCCCCACTCGCGCTCCCGTCGCGCCGTCGCCATCCCGGTCGGGATGGTCATGGCGTCGGCGTTCGCCTTCCTGCCGAACATCCAGGCCGCCGCGTCCGACGCCGAGGCGGCCCCCGCCGCGGCCGTCACGGCCGACGCGACCTCGCTCAGCTATGTCGTCAACGTGTTCCCCGGGTTCGGCCCCTCACAGCACGTCAAGAAGGCCATCGCGAAGGCCGGCGGCACCATCGTGACGTCGTACGACCGGATCGGGGTGGTCGTCGTCCACTCGGCGAATCCCGACTTCGCCAAGATCGTCCGCAAGGTGCCGGGCGTGCAGTCGGCCGGCAACACCCGCAACGCGCCGCTGCCCGCGCAGTCGACCACCGACGAGGGCGCCCCGAAGGTGCTCTCCGCGGCGGAGATAGCGAGCGCCACCGCCGGCGCCACCGCGGCCCAGGACCCCCTGGAGCCGCTGCAGTGGGACCTGCCCGCCATCAAGGCGGACAAGGCGCACGAGAAGACGCTGGGCAGCCGCAAGGTCACCGTCGCCGTGATCGACACCGGCGTCGACGACACCCACCCGGACATCGCGCCGAACTTCGACCGCGCCGCCTCGGTCAACTGTGTGACGGGCAAGCCCGACACGACCGACGGGGCCTGGCGGCCGACCACGGGCGAG
The DNA here is from genome assembly GCF_033795085.1 of Streptomyces sp. AK08-02. Taxonomy (NCBI): domain Bacteria; kingdom Bacillati; phylum Actinomycetota; class Actinomycetes; order Kitasatosporales; family Streptomycetaceae; genus Streptomyces; species Streptomyces sp. AK08-02. The sequence continues at coordinate 143,709 of NZ_JARAZV010000021.1, read as the reverse complement.
AGCCCGCACGGTACGCACGTCGCCGGTGAGATCGCCGCCGCCAAGAACGGCATCGGCGTCACGGGCGTCGCGCCGGGCGTGAAGGTGTCCGGCATCAAGGTGTCGACCACGGCCGGCTACTTCTACACGGAGGCCGTCGTCTGCGGCTTCGTATGGGCGGCCGAGCACGGCGTCGACGTCACGAACAACAGCTATTACACGGACCCCTGGTACTTCAACTGCAAGAACGACCCGGACCAGAAGGCCCTGGTCGACGCCATCACCCGGGCCACGCGGTACGCGGAGCACAAGGGCGTCGTCAACGTCGCGGCGGCCGGCAACGAGAGCTACGACCTCGCGGCCGACGAGATCACCGACCCGGTCTCCCCCAACGACGCGACGCCCTCGGACCGGGTCGTCGACCCGTCCGAGTGCTACGACATCCCGACCCAGCTCCCGGGTGTGGTGACGGTCTCCTCGACCGGCGCCAAGGGCATCAAGTCGTCCTTCTCCAACCACGGCCTGGGAGTCATCGACATAGCCGCCCCCGGCGGCGACTCGACCCGCTACCAGACCCCCGCCCCGCCCGCCACCAGCGGCCTGATCCTCGGCCCGCTGCCCGGCGGCACCTGGGGCTACATGGCGGGTACGTCGATGGCGACCCCGCACGTCGCGGGCGTGGCCGCACTGATCAAGTCGACGCACCCGCACGCCTCGGCCGCCCTGGTGAAGGCGCTCCTGTACGCCGAGGCGGACGCCACGCAGTGCACGGACCCGTACGACATCAACGGTGACGGCAAGGTCGACGCGGTGTGCGAGGGCCCGAAGAACTACAACGGCTTCTACGGCCACGGCGTCGCGGACGCCCTGGACGCGGTGACGAAGTAGCTCCTCCCGGGCATTGATCCTCTTCGGTGGGCCGGTCGGCGTCGCGCCGTCCGGCCCACTGTGTTGATCCCGTGCAGCTGTCGACCCGGTGCACACGGCATAGTGCGCCTATGACTGTGTTGAGCACGGAGTACGCCTGGGCCGCGCTGGGCGGCGATCCGGCCGCCCCCGCCCGGATCTCGACGGTGGTGCGCACCGGAGTGCTCGCGTCACGGCTTCCGGTACGGGAGTTGGCGCGCGCCTGTGTGGGTGCGTGCGCGCTGGCCGGCGCGGAACTGGGCGCCCTCCGGGCCGGGCTGCCGGAGGTGCCCGGGGTTCGCCTGGACGACGGCGCGATCGCCACGGCCCTCGTCAGCGAGCGGCACCTGCTGGTCGACGGACGCGCACCGGTCTCCTTCGCACCGCTGTCGCGCTTCTGGCCGACGGCGGACGGCTGGGTGCGCACCCATGCCAACTACCCGCATCACCGAGCACGTCTGCTCGCCGCCCTGGGCACCTCCGAGGACCCGGCGTCCGTCGCCGCCGCGTTCGCCGAACGCTCCTCGGCGGAGGTCGAGGAGACCGTGTACGCCGCCGGGGGCCTGGCCGTAGCGCTGCGTACGGCCGGGGAGTGGGCCGCGCACGAGCAGGGCGCGGCGGTGGCCGCGCGGCCCCTGGTCGAGCGCGGGCGGCTGGACTCGGCACGCGCGCGCGTGCTCGCGCCGATCGGCACCGACCCCCTGCTGCCCGCCGCCGGAGTCCGGGTCCTCGACCTGACCCGGGTCATCGCGGGCCCTGTCGCCACCCGCACGCTCGCCCTGCTCGGCGCGGACGTGCTGCGCGTGGACGCGCCTCAGCTGCCCGAACTGCCGGACCAGCACACCGACACGGGGTTCGGGAAGCGGTCGGCGGTGCTGGACCTGGCGGCGGACCGGCGGGCCTTCGAGGAACTCCTCGCCGGCGCCGACGTCGTCGTCACCGGCTACCGGCCCAGCGCCCTGGACGCCTTCGGGCTCTCACCGGAAGCGCTGGCCGAGCGCAGGCCCGGAGTGGTCGTGGGGCAGTTGTCGGCGTGGGGTACGTACGGGCCCTGGGGTGAGCGGCGGGGCTTCGACAGCCTGGTGCAGGCCGCCTCGGGCATCGCGGCGATCGAGGGGTCGGCCGGGAGACCGGGCGCCCTGCCCGCACAGGCGCTCGACCACGGCACGGGGTATCTGCTGGCGGCGGGGGTGCTGCGGGCTCTGAGCGACCAAGTGCGGGAGGGCGGCAGCCGGTTCGTACGGCTGGCGCTGGCCCGCACGGCCGGGTGGCTGATGGACGGGGCGGAGCCAGGGCAGGGGGCGCCCGTGGTCGACCGCGCCTACGACGGGCCGGAGGCGTGGCTCGCCGAGCGGGACAGCGCGCTGGGGCGGCTGCGGTACGCGCGACCGCCGGTCTCCCTCACCGGCGGGCCGGTCGACTGGGCACGGCCTCCCGGCGTTTGGGGGACCGATCGGGCGCGCTGGGTGTATTGAGACATACACAGCGTCGAGGACGTGGGGAGGGTGCCGAGGCGAGTCACCGGGCGACCGGCGACGCGCCCACGGCCCTACGGCCTTGCGGCCGGTGAGGAACTTGGGGTGGGGTTGACACGACCGACTGACGGGCCGTCCGGCGAGGACGGGCCCGCGAGAACGCCCGACGGCTCACGCCCCGGCATCGGCGGGGCCGTCGCCGTGCTCCTGTTGGTGTTGTTGGCCGCCCTGATTCCGTTGCTCGGGCCGTCCGTCGCGCTGGACGGCACCGGGGAGGCCGTCGCGCCCGGCGTGGGCGGGATCGGGCTGCTGCGGACGGCGCTGGTCGCCGCGCTGTGCGTTCCGGTGGGCGAGCTGTTCGCGCACCGGCTGGCCGACAGGCTGCCCGGGGCGCCGTCGGAGCGGGCGCGCGCGTGGGCGCCGTACGCGGCCGGTGTCGGTTTCGTCGCCGCGCTGGGACTCGCTTCGGTGGTGTCGACCGGCAACCTCGTGCCGCACAGCCTGGCCGCGATCGATGTGGGCGGCCTGTACGACTCTCGGGACGGCAAGCTCGCGCTGCTCGAGGTCAACGGGTTCGCCGCGGCGGGCCTGTGCGCCCTCTCGGCCCGCCCGGCCACACAGGTCTGGCCGTTGGCGGCGGTGGCCGTGGCGGAGGCGCTGCGGGCCCACCCGGCGCCGGAGCTCGATCCGCTGACCGGCTCGGCGCTGACCTTCGTCCACCTCGTGTGCGCGGCGCTGTGGGTGGGCGGACTGCTGTACGTCCTGCGGACGTTGCCCCTCTGGGGGGCCGCCAGGGAGGCGCGCGTGGCGTTGCTGGGCCTCTACGCGCGCGTGGCGGCCGTTCTGCTCGCCCTGATCACCGCCACCGGCATCTGGAGCACGCTCCGCCGCATGCCGCCCGACACGGTTCTGGACCAGCTCACGTCGACGGCGTACGGTCGCACGCTGCTCGCCAAGGTGATCGTCGTGGTAGCCGTCGCCGCGCTCGCCCTGTGGGCGCGGTTGCGGCTGAGCCGGGCGGCCGACCCGCTGACCGCCTGCTCCCCCGCGCGCGCCGAGGTCGTCGCGCTGGGGCTGGTCGTCGCGGTGTCGGGGCTGCTCACCGCGTTGCCGGTGCCGATCCGCTGGACGTGACGGGTGGGGGCGTCGCGGTTCCCGCCGCCGCGAGGACACCGCAGGTCAGGAGCGACTGGGCCGCGAGGTACGTGAGCATGATCCAGAAGTCGGGGGCGGGGAGCTGGGGCAGGTCCGCGACGCCGGTCGCGATGAGGGTGTCGGAGACCAGGAAGAGCGCGCCGCCCGTGCCGGCGAGGAGGCCGAGTGCCGTGGCCCGGTAGGCCATCGCGGTCAGCAGGAGGCTGTAACCGGCGACGGGGACGCGGAGTTCGGCGGGGAGGCCGGACCAGAGGACGGTGAGCATGCCGACCAGGGCCAGGGCGTAGGCCCCGGCGAGCCGGCCAGGTGCGGCACGCGCGCGTGGGGGGCCGTTCGGCGTGCGGTCCTGGCCGCCGTACGTCCTGAAGAGGGCGAGGTAACAGACGTGACCGGCCGCGAAGGAGGCCATGCCGGCCAGGAACGCCGGGTCGGCGTCGGAGAGCAGCAGGACATCGCCGGCCCAGCCGAGCAGAAGGGCGGCGAGGAGGAGTCGCGGGGCGCCACGAAGGTGTGCGTGGGCGGCCAGAAGGGGCATCAGGAAGGGCTTGGCGAGGGCGTGTCCGGTGTCGGAGCCGACCGCGAGGGAGATCAGGTCGACGGCGGCGGTGAGGGCGAAGGCGGCGAGGAGAACCCGGGCCGGCCTCACGCGCCGACGGCCTCTTCGGCCGGCCGCTCCCGGCGCAGGTGGGCGGGCTGCCAGCCGGGCCCCCGGAACACCCGCCCGGCGCGCTCACGCCAACTGCCCGCCGCCTTGATGTCCTTGACGATCGCGACGTACTCATGGGTGGCGACCTTGACCGGGTTGAACGTGTCGATGTTCTTCGTCAACCCGTAGACAGGCCGTTCGGTCTCGGCGGTGAACGAGCCGAAGAGCCGGTCCCAGAGGATGAGGATTCCGCCGAAGTTGCGGTCCAGGTAGCCGCCTTGGGAGGCGTGGTGGACGCGGTGGTGGGAGGGCGTGTTGAGGACGTACTCGAACCACCGGGGCATGCGGTCGATCCGCTCGGTGTGGATCCAGAACTGGTAGACGAGGTTCACGGAGGAGCAGAAGGCGAGCGCCGCCGGGTGCACACCGAGGGCGACGAGGGGGACGTAGAACGGCCAGACGGTGAGCGTGGTCCAGGGCTGGCGCAGAGCCGTCGTCAGGTTGAAGCTGCGGCTGGAGTGGTGGACGACGTGGCAGGCCCAGAGGATGCGGACGACGTGGTGGCCGCGGTGGGACCAGTAGTAGAAGAAGTCCTGGGCGAGCAGCATCAGCGGGACGGTCCACCACAGGACGGGGACGCGCAGCGGGGTGAGTTCGTAGACCGCCGTGTAGACGGCGAGGATCGGGATCTTCCAGAGGAAGTCGAAGGCCAGGCTGCCGAGTCCCATGCCGACACTGGTGGCGGCGTCCCTGGTCTCGTACCCGGCGGCCTCCTCTTCGGGGTGTATCCGGACACTGATCATCTCGATGACGGTGAGCAGCACGAAGGCGGGTATCGACCAGGCCACGACGTCGGGGAGGTTGGGCATGACTGCACGTTAGGACGCCGCACAGACGACGCATAGACGTTGTTACTGACAAGTATTCAGCACGGTACGCGCTTGCTTGTTGGCCATCTCCACCAATGGGCGGGCGACGGACTGTCAGTCGCGGCCCGTATTCTCTGGGACCATGCTCGAAGACCTGACGCCCACGCCGTCCCCCGCCCCGTGGCCGACCGCATATCCCCAGGGATACGCGGTCGTTGACGTCGAGACGACCGGTCTGTCCCGGGACGACCGGATAATCTCCGCCGCGGTCTACCGGCTGGACGCACGCGGCGAGGTCGAGGACCACTGGTACACAACAGTCAATCCGGAACGTGATCCCGGGCCGGTGTGGATCCACGGACTGACGAGCGAAGCCCTGGAGGGCTCACCTCTCTTCGTCGACATCGCCGAGGAGTTCGCGTCCCGGCTCGCCGACCGGGTGCTCGTCGCGCACAACGCCGTCTTCGACTGGTCGATGATCGCCCGGGAGTACGCGCGCGCGGAGCGCGAGGCGCCGGTGCGGCAGCGGCTGTGCACCATCGCGCTGTCGAAGGAGCTGGGGCTGCCGCTGCCCAACCACAAGCTGGAGACCCTCGCCGCGCACTACGGGGTGGTCCAGCAGCGGGCCCACCACGCGCTGGACGACGCGCGGGTGCTCGCCGAGGCGTTCCGGCCCAGTCTGCACGCGGCGGCCCGGGGAGGCGTACGGCTGCCCCTGCTGGAGTGCCGGCCGCTGACGGAGTGGTCCGGGTCGGCGGCGACCGGCGGCTCCACGCGCCCACAGATCGGGCGGCAGGCCTCCGGGGGGTACGGGAGCTATCAGCCGACCAGTTGGCGCCCGTCCCGCAAGCGGCCCGCTTGCCCGCACCCCAACCCGGGGCGCTACGAGGACGGCCGTCCGCTCAGACAGGGCATGCGGGTGGCCTTCTCCGGGGACACCTCGGTCGAGCGCGACCTGCTGGAGGACCGGGCCGTCGAGGCGGGACTGCATGTCGCGACGAGCCTGTCCCGGCTGACCAGCCTGCTCGTCACCAACGACCCAGACTCCATGACCTCGAAGGTGGTCAAGGCCCGGCAGTTCGGCACACCGGTCATCGACGAGGCGGCCTTCGGGCAACTCCTGCGGGACGTGGAACCCGCGGCGGAGGGATGACCGTACGGACGGGTGATTGGCGCCCGACTCGCCCGGCGCCGTCTCGCTCGCACGGCGCCGACGGCCCACCCTGTGGCCCATGGCGACCTGTGAAGTTTGCGGCAACAGTTACGGCATGACCTTCGAGGTGCACGCGCAGGGCTCGGTGCACGTCTTCGACTGCTTCGCCTGCGCGATCCACCGCATGGCACCCATCTGCGAGCACTGCCGGGTCCAGATCATCGGGCAGGGCGTCGAGGCCGAGGGCCACTGGTACTGCGGGGCGCACTGCGCACGCGCGGAGGGGAGGGTGGGGATCGTCGACAGGGTCTGAGACGGTCCGGAAGCGGCCGGAAGGGTCTGAGAGGGCCCGCGTCCGAGTCCGTACCCCCCTGAACGCACCCCACGGGCGAGTTGTACCGTCAGTGGGGTGTACCGCTTCCTCTTGTCCCGGCAGTGGGTGATCCTCACACTGGTCGCCCTCGTCCTCGTCCCCACGATGATCAGGCTGGGCATCTGGCAGATGCACCGCTACGAAGAGCGCAGCGCCCGTAACCAGTTGGTCGCCGACGCGCTGTCCGCCGATCCGGTGCCCGTGGAGCAGCTGACCTCTCCCGGCCACACCGTCACCACCGGCGAGCGGTACCACACCGTCAGCGCCAAGGGCCGGTTCGACACCGCCGACGAGGTCGTGGTCCGCCGCCGCACCAACTCCGACGACGAGGTCGGCTACCACGTCCTGACTCCCTTCGTGCTCGCCGACGGCAAGGTCCTGCTGGTCAACCGGGGCTGGATCCCCTCGGACGGTCCGAGCCAGACCGCGTTCCCCACGATCCCGGCGCCCCCGAAGGGCGAGGTCACCGTCATCGGACGGCTGATGCCCGCCGAGACGACCGCAGCGAGCGGTATCAAGGACCTCAAGGGGCTGCCCGACCGGCAGGTCATGCTCATCAACAGCGAGCAGGAGGCCCGGCGGCTCGGCGCCGAGGTGCTCGGCGGCTACATCGTGCTGACGACGCCCGCGCCGAAGGGCGACACCCCGGAGCTGCTCGGGAAGCCCGGCGACGAGAACGCGGCGCTGAACTACGCCTACGCCATCCAGTGGTGGCTGTTCTCCGCGGGTGTGCCCCTGGGCTGGGTGATCCTGGTGCGCCGTGAACGCCGGGACCGCGCGGAGGCCGAAGCCGCGGCACGTGAGGCGCCGGCCTCGCCGGACACCGAGCCCGCCGCCGTGTGACGAGCCCCGTGTGACACACCCCCGTTCGGCGTGAACGGCCGTGTGACGTAACCGGGAGATCTCGGCGTGTGACAGGACGGCTTCGCCCGAATGCCGGGGCCGTACACCGGGAACCCGCCCCTCGTGCACCCTCATCAGAATCACCGCATCCCTCGTATCGAGGACTACGCCCTCGTCGGCGACCACCAGACCGCCGCGCTCGTCGGCATGAACGGTTCCGTCGACTGGCTGTGTCTGCCCCGCTTCGACTCGGCCGCCTGTTTCGCCGCGCTGCTCGGCGACGAACGCAACGGGCACTGGCGGATCGCACCCGAGGGTGCCGACCGGTGCGTACGGCGTTCCTACCGGCCCGGCACCCTCGTCCTCGACACCGAGTGGGAGACCGACGACGGCGCCGTACGCGTCACCGACCTGATGCCACAGCGCGACCGCGCCCCCGATCTGGTACGGATCGTCGAGGGTGTACGCGGCGAGGTGACCGTCCGCAGCACGCTGCGGCTGCGCTTCGACTACGGGGCGATCGTGCCCTGGATGCGCCGGACGAACGGACACCGGGTGGCCGTCGCCGGGCCGGACTCGGTGTGGCTGCGCACCGAGGAAGGGGTGCGCACCTGGGGCCGGGACTTCACCACGTACTCGGAGTTCACCGTCGCGGAGGGCGAACGGGTCGCCTTCGTGCTGACCTGGCATCCCTCGCACGAACCGCATCCGCCGTTCGTCGACCCCTACGAGGCACTGGACACGGCCGTCTCGGACTGGGAGGACTGGTCGGCGCGCTGCACCTACGACGGACCGCACCGGGACGCCGTCATGCGCTCGCTGATCACCCTCAAGGCGCTGACGTACGCGCCCACCGGCGGGATCGTCGCCGCCCCCACCACCTCGCTCCCGGAGGAACTGGGCGGCGTACGCAACTGGGACTACCGCTACTGCTGGCTGCGCGACTCCACGCTCACCCTGAACGCGCTGCTGTCGGTGGGCTACCACGAGGAGGCCGAGCGCTGGCGTGACTGGCTGCTGCGGGCGGTCGCGGGCGACCCGGCGGACCTCCAGATCATGTACGGGCTCGGCGGTGAGCGCAGGCTGCCCGAGTTCGAGCTGGACTGGCTGCCCGGGTTCGGCGGCTCGGCCCCGGTGCGCGTCGGCAACGCCGCGGTACGGCAGCTCCAGCTCGACGTGTACGGCGAGGTGATCGACTCGCTGGCGCTGGCCCGGCGTTCGGGGCTGCCGTCCAAGCCGCACATGTGGCGTCTGCAGTGCGCGCTCATGGAGTTCCTGAAGACGGCGTGGCGCCTGCCCGACGAGGGACTGTGGGAGGTGCGCGGCCCACGCCGGCACTTCGTGCACTCGAAGGTGATGGCCTGGGTCGCCGCGGACCGCGCGGTGCGTCAGCTGGAGCTCAACCCGAAGCTGAGCGGCGGCGACCTGGAGGGCTGGCGGGCGATGCGCGACGAGGTGCACCGGGAGGTGTGCGAACGCGGCTACGACCCGGAGCGCAACACGTTCACCCAGTTCTACGGCTCCCGCGAACTCGACGCCGCTGTGCTGCTCATGCCCCGCGTCGGCTTCCTGCCGCCGGACGACCCGAGGATCGTCGGCACCGTCGACGCCGTCAGGGACGAGCTGGGACACGGCGGGTTCGTCCGCCGCTACAGCACGGACGGTCCCGTGGTCGACGGGCTGCCCGGTGACGAGGGCGTGTTCCTGGCCTGCTCGTTCTGGCTGGCCGACGCCCTGCACATGATCGGCCGTACGAAGGAGGCGCGCGCACTCTTCGAACGCCTGATCGCTGTCACCAACGACGTGGGGCTGCTGGCGGAGGAGTACGACCCGGTCGCCGAACGTCAGCTCGGCAACTTCCCCCAGGCGTTCAGCCACATCGGCCTCGTCAACACCGCCCTCGCCCTGTACGGCGAGGACCGGGCAGGATAGGGACCATGGATCTTGGACTGAAGGACCGGGTGTACGTCGTCACCGGAGCCACCCGTGGACTGGGCAACGCCGCCGCGCGTGAACTCGTCGCCGACGGCGCGAAGGTGGTCATCACGGGGCGGGACGAGAAGACGGTCACGGAGGCGGCGGCAGCCCTGGGTCCCGGGGCGGTGGGTGTGGCCGCGGACAACTCCGACCCGGAGGTCGGGGAGCGGCTCGTCGCGGCGGCCCGCGAGCACTTCGGGCGCTTCAACGGCATCCTCGTCAGCGTGGGCGGTCCGGCGCCGGGGTTCGTCGCCGACAACACGGACGAGCAGTGGCGGGCCGCGTTCGACTCGGTGTTCCTGGGGGCGGTACGGCTGGCCCGTACGGCGGTGGCGCAGCTGGAGGCGGGCGGCGTCGTCGGGTTCGTGCTGTCCGGTTCGGTGCACGAGCCGATTCCGGGGCTGACCATCTCCAACGGCCTGCGGCCGGGGCTCGCCGGGTTCGCCAAGTCGCTCGCCGACGAGGTGGGGCCGCGCGGTATCCGGGTGGTGGGCCTGTTGCCCGCACGCATCGACACGGATCGCGTGCGCGAACTGGACGGGCTGTCGGCCGACCCCGCGGCCACCCGGGTCGCCAACGAGTCGCGGATTCCGCTGCGGCGGTACGGGAAGCCGGAGGAGTTCGGGCGGACGGCGGCGTTTCTGCTGTCGCCCGCGGCGAGCTATCTGACGGGGGTCATGGTGCCCGTTGACGGGGGGATGCGGCACGGCTTCTGAACGGCCCTGCGGCAGGGTGTCAACTCACCCTTTCCGCCCGGTGCTTGACCGCCCTCAGCTCCACTTCCGTCGGGAGGGACCCGAGACCCGCCGAGTCCCGGGCGTTGGTCAGGGCCTCCGCCGCAAGGCGGAGTACCGCCTCCTCCGGGGCCGCGTGCGGCTGGAGGAGGAGCTGGACTCGGGCCTCCGGGGAGGTACGGCTGCCCGTCAGGGTCACATGGGCTCGTTCCACGCCGTCCAGACGGGCGGCCTCACCCGCGACCGCGCTCTCCATGGCGCGGCCCCGCAGAAGGGCGCCCTCGTTGTCGCCCGTGTCCACCAGGACCTCGGTGAGGCGGCGTCGGCGGAGGGTCGCGGCCAGCCACCACAGGGACAGGAGGACCAGGGCCGCAAGAACGGCCAGGACCGTCGGCCACCACCAGCCGGCGTCCCGGTAGTGGGTTCGTTCGGCGTCGCTCAGCAGTACGTCGTGGCGGTCGTCGTGGATCCACCACGTCGGCCATCGGACACCGAGTCCCACGGCCAGTACCGAGCCGCCGACGACGATCAGGGCCAGGCCCGCCAGGCCCAGCAGTACACGGTTGACGATGCGCGGCATCCGTCCTCACCCCTTCCGGCCGGGGCGGGCGACACGCACCGACAGGGCCGGCGGCCGGGACAGGCCGAGGCTCCTGATCGCGTGGGCGAGCACGTCGTCCAGATCGGCCCGTACGTCGTCGAGTTCGCGGAAATGGGAGACCGCGTGGACGTCGGCCCTGGTGCGGGTCATCCGGACCCGGACCGACTGGACGCCGGACACCTCCACGGCCCGGTCGCGCAGCACCATCGCGGCGGCGGCCCGGTGCAGGCCCGCCCGGACATCGGCGTGGGTGCGCCGCATCGGCAGGACGCCCCGCAGGCCGGGCGTGACGGCGAGGACGAGCAACCAGACCCCGAGGACCACCGCGACGCCGGCACCGACCAGCACCCAGATGTCGTCGAGGGGACGTTCCGCCAGTTGTTCGGCCAGTGACCTCCGCCAGTCCATGGCCCGACGGTGGGCTCGTACCGCGGTGATGTCGTAGAGGAACGCGCCCGAGACGAGAAGCAGCAGCAGGGCGAGGACGGCCGCCGGGACACGGCGCGCCGACCAGAAGCGGCCGTTCCGGTCCTCCCCGTCACCGAGGACGGGCAAGGGGTCGTAGGCGGCGGTGGACGAGGACTGCCCCGAACCCGCGGTGTCGGTCGTCGCGTCGTCCGGTTTCTCCAGCACTGGCAGTCTTCGGGTGTTCCCGGAGCCGTCGAAGCCCTGGGGCTCGCTCATCGCGTCCTCCCCTGTGCCTTCCCTGGTGCCGCACCGTGCGGCGGTGCCAGATGCAGCCGCTCGATCTCGACGGCGACCTCCGGCACGTCCATTCCCGCCAGTGCGTGTACCCGCGAAGCGACCTGATGACGCACTGTCGCGCACTGGCCACCGATATCCGAGGGGTACGGGAGTTCGAGGATCACGCGGACGCGGGCACGGTCGTGGTGGACTACGACCGTGGCGTGCGGGGGAACCGCGTCCGGGGGCAGCTCGGCCAGCGCCTCGCGGGCCGCCTGCGCGGCGATCTTCGCCACGACGCGGTCGGCGATCCGGGTGGCGCCGCGTTCACCCGGCGGCACGGTCGTCATGGCCTCGCGGGGTGTACGGGCCCGACCCGACCGCTCGTCACCGGACAGCTCCTCGGCCACCGGGCGTCACCGCCGCCGGTCGTCGCGGCGGAAGAAGTCACCCGGGTCCAGGTCACCCTCCAGAAACCGGCCGACGACGAAGCCGAGGGCGCCCAGGGCGGCCACCAGCAGAAACGCGCCGAAGCCGCCGAAGTACCCGGCGAATCCCAGCGCCATTCCGGCGATCATGCCGATCACGGCGATGCTCATGCTGCCCTGCCTTCCCGGTACGTTGCCGATGCCCCGAATCCGTCACTGCAGCCGGGGCTCGGGTTCTTCTTCCTCTTCTTCGGGCAGCTTGACGTCCGTCACCGCGATGTTGACCTCGACGACCTCCAGGCCGGTCATGCGTTCGACGGCCGCGATGACGTTCTCGCGCACGGCCCGGGCCACGTCGCCGATCGAGACGCCGTACTCGACGACGATCTCCAGGTCGAGAGCCGTCTGCACCTCTCCGACCTCGGCCTTCACTCCACGGCTGACGGACTTGGAGGCGCCGCCCGGCACCCGGTCGCGGACCACGCCGAAGGTCCGGGACAGCCCGCTGCCCATCGCGTGCACACCGAGAACGTCCCGGGCGGCGAGCCCGGCGATCTTCTCGACGACCCCGTCGGCGATCGTGGTGCGCCCACGGTCGGCGGGGTCACCGCCGCCGCGTCTGATGGCGTTCGGCTTCCTGAGCTGGGCGGCCGGCGGGTCGCCGCTCTGGTCGCCGGACTGCTCCGGCCGGCTGGGCTGGGTCATGTCGGTCATCGCCGTACATCCCTTTCGGTCGTCCTCCAGGACCCACAGTAGGCGTGGCCGGGCGGACCCGCGCCGGGGATGCGGCAGGCAGGGGACACGTGAGGGGCCGCTGCCGTCCTGGGGCAGCGGCCCCTCACGCGCGTGCATGCGCACGGACCGCCAGTCGTGTGTCCGGACTGTCAGTCGCCGACGCCGGCCAGGTCCCGCAGCCTGCGGGCCTGGGCGGCGCGCTCGGCGGTGCGCTGTTCGTCGTAGGTCCGGCCCTGGACACCGCGCAGCAGCGCCTTCGTCTCGACGAGGGCGTCCCGGGGCGCGGCGAGCAGCGCGGTGAGCAGCTCGCGTACGGCGTCGTCGAGCCGGTCGGCCGGTACGGCGATGTTGGCGAGGCCGGTGTTCACGGCCTCCTCGGCCTGGACGAAGCGGCCGGTGGCGCAGATCTCCAGCGCGCGGGCGTAACCGACCAGGTCGACGAGCGGATGGGTGCCCGTCAGGTCGGGGACGAGACCGAGGCTGGTCTCGCGCATGGCGAACTGCACGTCGTCGGCGACGACACGCAGGTCACAGGCGAGCGCGAGCTGGAAACCCGCACCGACGGCATGCCCCTGGACAACGGCGATGGACACCAGGTCGGTGCGCCGCCACCAGGTGAAGCCCTCCTGGTACTCGGCGATGATGCCGTCCAGCGTGGCGTCGTCGCTGCGCGCGAGCTCGATGAACGACGGCTCGCCGTCGAACCCCTCGGGCGTGAACGCCTGACGGTCGAGTCCGGCCGAGAACGACTTACCCTCGGCGCGCAGCACGACGACCCGCACGGTGCCCGGCAGCAGCCGGCCCGCCTCCGCCAGCGCTCGCCACAGAGCGGGGCTCTGCGCGTTGCGCTTGGCCGGGTTGGCCAGTGTCACCGTGGCTACCGCGTCGTCGACGGTGAGCCGTACGCCGTCCTTGTCGAGTACGGAAACTTCGGGACCTTGACCAACAACGTCCTGGTCGAACGAAGCCATGGGGCGCCTCCGATGAGTGCGGTCGGATCAGGTGCCTGCCCCCTACGGGACACACCTAAGTGACTGCACAGTAACCACCCGACCGGTCAGCGGACCGACCGGGTGGTCACCATCGAAGCCGACGAGTCGACGGGGGTCAGGCCGAAGCGGCCTTCTTGCCCCTGGTCGCCCCGCCCCGTCCACGGAGCGTGACGCCCGACTCGCTGAGCATCCGGTGTACGAAGCCATACGAGCGACCGGTTTCTTCGGCCAGCGCTCGAATGCTCGCACCGGAGTCGTACTTCTTCTTCAGGTCTGCCGCGAGCTTGTCGCGCGCGGCGCCGGTTACCCGGCTGCCCTTCTTCAGAGTCTCGGCCACCCGTGCCTCCTCGTGGGAAGTGCGCTCTGGTCCTCTCATGATCACCCCTCAAGCGCGTCATGGCCACCCATTCGGCAAGGTCCGTGAGACAAGGTTTTGACGACAGGAGCGCATCCCCACAAGCGGAATTCGATATTCCGCACGTACGCGTCCGTACGGCCGAACGAGTTGTTCCGTGAATTGCCTGGTCAGGAACGCGCGACGGCCGGGCCCTTGTCGATGAAGGGCCCGGCCGCGAAATGGATGTAGGACACACCTCGGTATGAGGAGATCTCACACAGATGATGGATCACGGATCGGCCGAATGATCCAGAGGAAGTGGATCAGCGATTCGATCACGGGCCCGTGATCCCGCCGAGCGGTCAGGCGAGGGCCACCAGATCCGCGTAGTCGGCTCCCCACAGGTCCTCGACGCCGTCCGGCAGCAGGATGATCCGCTCCGGCTGGAGCGCGTGTACGGCGCCCTCGTCGTGGGTGACGAGGACGACGGCGCCCTTGTACGTGCGCAGCGCGCCGAGGATCTCCTCGCGGCTGGCCGGGTCGAGGTTGTTCGTCGGTTCGTCGAGGAGGAGCACGTTCGCGGAGGAGACCACGAGGGTCGCGAGCGCGAGGCGGGTCTTCTCGCCGCCGGAGAGGACTCCGGCGGGCTTGTCGACGTCGTCGCCGGAGAACAGGAACGAGCCGAGCGTCTTGCGGACCTCGACCAGGTCCAGGTCGGGGTTGGCGGAACGCATGTTCTCCAGGACCGAGCGCTCGGGGTCGAGGGTCTCGTGCTCCTGCGCGTAGTAGCCGAGCTTGAGTCCGTGGCCCTCGATGACCTCGCCGGTGTCCGGCTTCTCGGCTCCCCCGAGCAGCCTCAGGAGGGTCGTCTTGCCGGCGCCGTTCAGGCCGAGGATGACGACGCGCGAGCCCTTGTCGATGGCCAGGTCGACGTCGGTGAAGATCTCCAGCGAGCCGTACGACTTCGACAGGCCCTCGGCCATCAGCGGGGTCTTGCCGCAGGGGGCGGGCTCCGGGAAGCGCAGCTTGGCGACCTTGTCGGAGACCCGTACCGCGTCGAGCCCGGCGAGCAGCCGGTCGGCGCGCTTGGCCATGTTCTGCGCGGCGACCGTCTTGGTGGCCTTGGCGCGCATCTTGTCGGCCTGCGCGTTCAGTGAGGCGGCCTTCTTCTCGGCGTTCTGGCGCTCGCGCTTGCGGCGCTTCTCGTCGGCCTCACGCTGCTGCTGGTAGAGCTTCCAGCCCATGTTGTAGACGTCGATCTGGGCCCGGTTGGCGTCCAGGTAGAACACCTTGTTGACGACCGTCTCGACCAGGTCGACATCGTGGGAGATCACGATGAAGCCACCGCGGTAGGTCTTCAGGTAGTCGCGCAGCCAGACGATCGAGTCCGCGTCGAGGTGGTTGGTCGGCTCGTCGAGCAGCAGGGTGTCCGCGTCCGAGAACAGGATGCGGGCCAGCTCGATACGGCGGCGCTGACCGCCGGAGAGCGTGTGCAGGGGCTGGCCGAGCACCCGGTCGGGCAGGTTGAGCGCGGCGGCGATGGTGGCTGCCTCGGCCTCCGCGGAGTAGCCGCCCTTGGTGAGGAACTCCGTCTCCTGGCGCTCGTACTGCCGCATGGCCTTCTCGCGGGTGGCGCCCGAGCCGCTGGCGATGCGCTGCTCGTTCTCGCGCATCTTGCGGATCAGGGTGTCCAGGCCGCGCGCGGAGAGGATGCGGTCGCTCGCCAGCACGTCCAGGTCGCCGGTGCGGGGGTCCTGGGGGAGGTAGCCGACCTCGCCGGTGCGGGCGATCTGGCCCGCCGCGGGGATGCCCTCGCCCGCAAGGACCTTGGTGAGGGTCGTCTTGCCGGCGCCGTTGCGGCCGACCAGACCGATGCGGTCACCCTTGGTGATGCGGAAGGTCGCGGACTCGATGAGGACACGTGCGCCGGCGCGCAGCTCGATACCGGAGGCGGAGATCACGGACAGACTCCAGGGCGGGGTTGTTGGCGGGGTGGGCGGCTGAGGACGTTCCCGCCGTCTAATGCGCGAGGAGAATGGCCATGGGACAAGTCTAACGGGGTCGTGCAAGCACTTTCTCTGCGCGCGGGTGTTCGGGACGGGTCACCCGTTCGGCCCGCGGTCCGGCGCCGCAGCTCAGGTGATGGGTCGGCGTGCTGCCGGTCTGCCCGTCGACGCGGCTCGGCGGGGTGTTGTCAGTGGCCGGTGCAAGACTGGGCGCAGGCCGTTCTCACGGCGGTTTTCCGGCAGCGGGACCCGAGGGAGTGATGGGCATGGCAGGCACGGGCGGCGGGCGTCCCAGCGTCTACCCGACACTGGTGTACGCGGACGCGAAAGCGGCGATCCGGCAGCTCACGGAGGCTTTCGGCTTCACCGAGGCGTCGGTGTACGAGGGGGAGGACGGCTCGGTGCTGCACGCCGAGCTGGTGCAGGGCAACGGCGCGGTGATGCTCGGCTCGAAGGGCCGGGGCGGCGTCTTCGACACGGCGATGAAGGACGCGGGCCCCTGCGGGGTGTACGTCGTCGTGAACGACGTCGACGCGCACCATCAGCAGGCCCTGGAGCACGGCGCGGAGATCCTGATGCCCCCGACGGACCAGGACTACGGCTCGCGCGACTACATGGCACGCGACATCGAGGGCAACATCTGGAGCTTCGGCACGTACGCGCCCGAGATACAGGCCTGACCTTCTTCTCCCGCTCGTCCCGCTTCTCCCGTCCGCTCCGGGTCAGTTGCCTCCGGTGTGCACCTGGAAGGCGGCTCGGCGTACGGCCTTGGCGAGCGCCGGGTCGGGGTGGGCCGCGGCGAGGGCGACCAGGACCTGGACGGTGCGGGGGTGGCCGACCGCGCGGACCTCGTCGAGGAGCGCGGGGATGGTGGGCTGCACCGCGGACTCCAGATGGCGCACGAGCAGCGGCGCCTCGCCGTGGTCGGCGACGGCCGCGGCGGTGTCGACCCACATCCAGGTGGCCTCCTCGCGGGTGAGCACCTCGTGGGCGTCCTCCGGGTCGATCCCGTCGTGCTCGGCAAGCCACAGCAGGGCGTACGGCCGCAGCGGGGTCTTCTCCGTCACGGCCCGTACGTCGGGCTCGGCGGGGCCGCCGACCACGCGGAGCGCCTCGAAGGCGAGACCGCGCAGCAGGGCGTCCTCGCCACGGGCGGCGTCGAGGAGTTCGGCGACGGCGCTGCCGACGGGGCGGGCGGCGAGCCAGGCCCGGTACTCGGCGCGGGCCGCGTTGGGACGCAGCTGGGAGCAGCCGCGCAGCATGTCCTCGGCGTTCTGCTCGATGTTGCCGGCCGGGCTCTGGGCGGCGACGCAGATCTGCTCCAGCTTGACCCACACCGCCCAGCTGCCGAGCGGAGTGAGCGTGGCCTGGCCGTCGCCGTAGGTGAGGGCGCCGACGGAGGCCAGGGCGTGCAGGGCCCAGTCGAGGAGGGGGGCGAGCGGGGTGTCGACGACGGCGACGGCCTCGGGCTGCTGGGTCAGCGGCTCGGGCCGGGGGCCGTAGGGGATCTCGCAGCGCTCGGTGCGCAGTTCCGTGACCCGCTGCTCCAGGAGGTCCAGGAGCTGCTCCATGGGGACGGGTCCCGCGGACAGCTGGAGGAAGGAGAGCACCTGGGGCATCGCGGAGACGACCTCGGCGACAGCGGCGGGCTCGTGGTCCGCCTCCTCCGGGTGGGCGATCGACCAGGCGTCGAAGAGCGCGACCCAGCCGCGCAGTACGGCGCTGTCGTCACGGTTCCAGGCGCGCAGCCGCCAGCCGGGGCGTGCGACGTCGCCGTGCACCTCGACGAGGCCGGCGAGCCGGGCGGTGTCCCAGTCGTGGCGGACCTGATCCGGGGTCAGCCCCAGTTCGGCGGCCGCCCGTTCGGCGGTGGCCCGGGACAGGGTGCCCCTGCCGTCGGAGGACCCGCCGTCATGGCCGGGCCGCAGGGCGGGGTCGGCCCAGCGGGCGACGCGGGCCGCGCCGGCGAGACCGGAGCGGGCCATTCTGGCCAGTTCCGCCGGGGCGGGTGTGCCCTCGGGCGGACGGGGGGCGGGTCGGCGCGAGCGCCGCTGGTTCATCGCTCGTGGGGCGGCGGCCAGGGGTCGCGGGCGGACGAGTCGAAGCCTGGAGTCGCGCGGGATACGGGACGTCACGGGTGCAGTCTTCCGGTTGACGGTCCGAAAACCCAAACGGAATGCCAGGAGGGGCTCCGGGGCCGACCAGGGGAGGGGGTGCGGGCGGGGGTCCAGGGGGCTGTTCAAGCCAGTGGTCCAGCCTTAAACGGAAGGGGGTGCGGAGGGGCGCCGCCCGTGGTTGGCGGTTGCGGACCAGGCGTTTCCCGGGGCAAGCGGCGGATGTGAGCGCCGAGGCGGAAGGGACTGCTGCGAGGAGAGGGGACGACGGAAGTCTGCTGGGGCAGGCGGGATGAACAGGGCCAGGGAGATGGACGGGACCACCGGGAAGCCCCGGGGCCGGGCGGCACCGCCGGGAGCGAGCAATCGGCAGAGCCGCAGGAGACGGGCAACCGGCGGGAGCACGCGGGAACGGACAGGACCACCGGAGGCGGGCACCCCACCGGACGACCGAACCGGCGCGAGCACCCACCCGGCGGAAGCCGGAACGGACGGACCGCAGGGAGCGGCCGACCGGCCGGAACGGACGGAACCCTCGACGCAGGCAACCCGCCGGAGCACCCACCCGGCGGAAGCACCCGGAACGGACGGACCGCTTGGGAGCGGCCAACCGGCCCTGGACACCCGGAACGGACGGAACCCCGGGCGCAGGCAACCCGCCGGAGCAGCGCCCGGGACCACCCGATCGGCGACAACACCCGCAACCGACGGACCACCGGGAGCAACCGACCAGCCCGGAACCCCCGGGACGGACAGACGGGCCGAGGCGGGCGACCGGAGGAGGCAGACATCCTGCGGGGCGGGTGACACCCGGAGCGGCTACATGAGCTGCATGAGCTACATGAGGGGGGTCAGGAAGCGGCGGAGGGTTTCCTCGTAGGTTTTCGGGTTCGCGTTCCACATCGCGCCGTGCGGGGCGTCGGGGACCTGGTGCAGGGTGAGCAGGTCGGGGCGGCGGGCGGCGAGGCGGCGGGAGGGGGCCCAGGGGGCGATCGTGTCGGCGGGGCCGTGGATGATCAGTGCCGGGACGGTGAGCCGGGCGGGGTCGGCGGCCTCGTCGATGCGGTCGCCGTGCAGCCCGGTGCGGCCTTGGGCGGCCCGTACGGCCAGCGGGAGCAGCGCGCCGGGCGTGCGGCGTGCCGTGGCGAGGGCGCGCAGGGTGGTCTCCCAGTTGAGCACCGGCGAGTCCAGGACCAGCCCGGATACCCGGTCGCGCAGCGAGGAGCGGGTGGCGGCCCGCAGGGCCATGGTGGCGCCGGTGGACCAGCCGTAGAGGACGACGTGCTCGGCGCCGTGGCTCAGGGCGTACCGGATGGCCGCGTCGAGGTCGCGCCACTCGGTCTCGCCGAGGTGACCGAGGCCGTCCGAGGGCCGGGGCGCCCCGGGATCGCCCCGGTAGGCGATGTCGAGGACGGGGAAGCGCTGGCTGTGCAGGAAGGGCAGCACGTTCAGCGGGTGCTCGCGGGTGGTGCCGAGGCCGTGCACGGTGATCACCCAGGTGCTGCGGGCTCCGGGCACGAACCACGCGGGCAGGGCGCCGAGTTCGCCGGGGATCTCGATGTCGAGGTGGTCGAGCCCGAGAGCGGTGCCGGGGTCGCCGACGTGGACGTTCGGGGTGAGCCAGACCTTGTCGCGGGGTTCCAGGGTGCCGTGGCCGACCCGTTCGAGGCGGCGTACGACGGTGTCGGCGGAGTGGGTCGCGTGGTTCAGGACGGGACCGACGACGGCGTGGGTGCCGTCACCGGCGAGGCCGTAGGTGCCGGGACGCTGGGAGGCCAGGGCGCGGGTGAGTACGACCCGGCCGGCGGCGGTGGAGTGCACGGTGAGCAGGGGTTCGGTGGGCAGGGGCCTGCCCGGCGGCGCCTTGAGGGCGGCGTCGCTGGCGTAACGGCCGGCGGCGACACTGGCGGCGCCTGCTGCCAGAGCTGCGGTGACGGCCGCGGCCGTCGCGGTGACTGGACGCACGGACCCAGTGTCCTTGCGGAGCGCTCCGAGGGCCAGCGGGAGGAGGCCGCCGGATGTGGCCTCCTCCCCCACCGCACCCGTGACCGGTGGCCCTCCCTACCCCCGCTGCCCGTACCCCTTGAGCCGCTCCGCCGCCTCTCCCACCTGGGCCTCCGAGAGAAGCGTCGGGGACAGCCCGGGTACGGACGACGCCGTCAGCCAGACGCGGCACATCCACTCCAGCTGAGCCGTGCGGTCGTACGCCTGGTCGAGGGTGGCGCCGTGGACGATCGTGCCGTGGTTCTGGAGGAGGCAGGCTGCGCGGCCGGCCAGGGCCCGGAGCATGTTCCCGGCCAGTTCCTCCGTGCCGTAGGTCGCGTACGGGGCCACTCGGACGGGTCCGCCGAGGTCGCCTGCCATGTAGTGGATCAGCGGCAGCTCTCGTACGAGTGTCGAGACGGCGGTCGCGTGGACGGCGTGGGTGTGGACGACCGCGCGGGCGTCGGTGGCGCGGTAGACGGCGAGATGCATGGGCAGTTCGCTCGTCGGGGTCAGGGTGCCGAGGATCTGGCGGCCGGTCAGGTCGACGCCGACGACTCCCTCGGGGGTGAGCCGGTCGTACGGAACACCGGACGGGGTGACCAGGACGGTGTCCCCGACCCGCACGGAGACGTTGCCGGAGGTGCCGACCACCAGACCGTCGGCCACCGTGCGGCGGGCCGTCGCGACGAGCTCCGCCCAGGGGCGCGCCAACTCGTCCCGCATGTCACGTCCGTCCCGTCGTAGCTCAGCCATGTGCCGATCCTGCCAGGCACGGCGAGCACGCGGCGGACACGGGCGAGACGCTGGGTGACCAGAACCTCTTCAGCGGGTCATCGGCCCAGCTCAAACCGTTCGCGGAGGAGCAGTGGGCACAGGCACCGCTCGTCCGGTGGCCCCGGAGGAACGGCGCTCCGTTTCCGGCCATCCGGCATCCCCCACCAGTTCATCTTCCGTTCATCCAGGTTGCCTACGGTCCAATAGCCAATACCGTACGGAAGAAATCTGGGTAAATGGAAAGCTTCTCGCTGATCCTCGCGATCGTGGTCGTCACCGCGCTTGCGTTCGATTTCACGAACGGTTTCCACGACACCGCCAACGCGATGGCCACCACCATCTCGACCGGTGCGCTCAAGCCCAAGGTCGCGGTCGCCATGTCGGCCGTGCTCAACCTCGTGGGCGCCTTCCTTTCCGTCGAGGTCGCCAACACGATCTCCAAGGGCCTCGTGGACGAGAGCGGTATCCGTCCCGAGGTGATCTTCGCGGCACTGGTCGGAGCGATCCTCTGGAACCTGCTGACCTGGCTGGTCGGGCTTCCGTCCAGTTCCTCGCACGCCCTCATGGGCGGCCTGATCGGCGCGACCATCGCCTCGGCGGGCACCGGCGCCGTCCACGGCGACGTGCTGGTGACGAAGGTGCTGATCCCGGCGATCGCCGCCCCGCTGGTGGCCGGCATCGCGGCCATGCTGGCAACGCGGCTGTCGTACACGCTCGGCGCCAAGCGGGCCGAGGGCAAGGCGGCCGAGAAGGGCTTCCGGGCCGGCCAGATCGCCTCCGCGGGCCTGGTGTCGCTGGCCCACGGCACGAACGACGCGCAGAAGACGATGGGCATCATCACCCTCGCCCTGGTCGCCGGCGGCGCGGTCGCTCCCGACTCCGATCCCCCGGTGTGGGTCATCCTCTCCGCGGGCATGGCCATCGCGCTCGGCACCTACCTGGGCGGCTGGCGCATCATCCGTACGATGGGCAAGGGTCTGACCGACCTTCAGCCCCAGCAGGGCTTCGCCGCCCAGACCAGTGCGGCGACGGTCATCCTGGCCTCCTCCCACCTCGGCTTCTCCCTCTCCACCACGCACTCGGTGTCCGGCTCGGTGATGGGCGCGGGCCTCGGCCGCAAGGGCGGCGTGGTCCGCTGGTCGACGGCGACCCGGATGTTCGTGGCCTGGGGACTGACCCTGCCCGCCGCGGCCCTCGTGGGCGCGCTGGCGGAGTACGTCACCGGTTTCGGCAACTGGGGCACAGCCCTGGTGGCCCTCTTCCTCATCGCGTCGAGCACGGCGATCTGGGTCGTGTCGCGCCGCGAGGTCATCGACCACACCAACGTCAACCACGTCGAGGACGGGGCCGTGGCGAACACCGAGCCCCCCGGTGTCGTCACGACGGCCATCGCCGCCGTGACCCCGCCTCCGGCAGGCACCGTCGTCGACGACCTGACGGCCACCATCCCGGCCCCGGCCGAGGTCGCGGTCCAGCCGTCGGCCACGGCCCTCTGAGTCCGGTCCCGAGTCAAGGTCCTGGTCCGAGCAAGAAGGAAGCAACATGAAGATCGACTGGGCGGCCCTCGGCTCCGTCTTCGGCGTCAGTCTCGTCATCACCGTGGCCATGGTGGGCGTGTTCACCCTGGGCATCATCGGACTCTCCGTCCGCGAACGGGCGGTCGCGCAGGGCGGGTCGGCCGGGCTGGCGGTCACCGGCGCGTACGCGTGCTTCGCCGCCTGTGCGGCAGTGGTGGCGTACGGCATCTATCTGATCGTGGCCTGAGGGCCGCGTACGTCCTCCTCGCCCGCCGTGACCGTGGCCGCCTCGCTGGTGGTCAGGGACGCGGCGGGCGTTTTTTCGTCGCCCCGATCCGGTCGTGGTGTGGGGCTCAGCACAGTCCTCCTTTCCAGGTCAACGGCAAGTTGACGGGTGTTCCGGGCCCGTGGTGGACTGCCGGAGCCATGTACGGCGGCAGAAGAGGAAGCCGGTGTGAATCCGGCGCGGTCCCGCCACTGTCACCGGGGTAGGTAACCCCGGGAGCCAGGAACTCTTGCCGCCGGTCTCGTCGAACCAGGGCGTGGACACCCTGAGTGAGGACATATCGCCATGCTCGGCTGCCGTTCGCGTTCGAGGTACAGCACCGGATCGCTGCCCGATCCCACGGCCGGCTGAGCCGATGCGTGCCGATCGCGTCTTCGCGTACGGCGCCACCGCCGGACTCCTCGCTGATCTGATCCTGGGCGACCCTCGCCGCGGGCATCCGGTCGCCGCGTTCGGGCGGGCCGCCGGCGCCGTCGAGCGGGTCCTGTGGCGGGACCATCGAGGGTGGGGCGCGCTGCACACCGCCGTGTGTGTGGGAGGCGCCGTCTCCCTCGCCGCCGCGGCCGATCGTCTCGTACGTCCTTCCCGTACCGCTTCCGTCGCTCTCACCGCCGCCGCCACCTGGGCCGTCGTCGGCGGCACCTCCCTGGGCCGGGAGGCGCGGGCCGTCGGCCGGTCGCTGGAGACCGGGGACGTCGAGGGTGCGCGGGAGCGGCTGCCCCATCTCTGCGGACGGGATCCGCAGGCTCTCGACTCCGCCGGGATCGCCCGGGCGGTCGTCGAGTCCGTCGCCGAGAACACCTCCGACGCCGTGGTGGGCGCGCTGGTCTGGGGCGCCCTGGGTGGCGTGCCCGGGCTGGTCGGGTTCCGGGCCGTCAACACCCTTGACGCGATGGTGGGTCACAGGTCGGACCGGTACCGGCGCTACGGGTGGGCCTCCGCCCGCCTGGACGATGTGGCGGGGTGGCCGGGGGCGCGGCTCACCGCCGTACTGGCCGCACTCACCGGTGGTGATCGCCGGGCTGCCGTACGGGCCTGGCGGGACGACGCCGGCAGACATCCGAGTCCCAACGCCGGGCCCGTGGAGGCTTCTTTCGCGGGCGCCCTGGGCGTCCGGCTCGGCGGGACCCTGTCCTACGGCGGGCGGGTCGAGCATCGGCCGGTGCTGAACCAGGAGGGGCGTGCCGTGGAGGTCCACGACATCGAACGGGCCGTTCGGCTGTCCCGTCGGGTCGGTGTGCTCGCGCTCGGCGTCGGTGTCGCCGCGCGGGCCCTGCTGAAGGGGCGCGCCTCATGACACACCTCGGGAGTGGCGGGGCCCTCGGTGGTGGGCTGCTCGTCGCGGGGACCACCTCCGACGCAGGCAAGAGCGTCGTCACCGCCGGGATCTGCCGGTGGCTGGTGCGACAGGGGGTCAGGGTCGCGCCGTTCAAGGCGCAGAACATGTCCCTCAACTCCTTCGTCACGCGGGAGGGCGCCGAGATCGGACGGGCGCAGGCCATGCAGGCGCAGGCGTGCCGGGTGGAACCCACCGCCCTCATGAATCCCGTGCTGCTGAAGCCGGGGAGCGACCAGAGCAGCCAGGTCGTGCTCATGGGCAAGCCCGTCGGGGAGATGAGCGCCCGTGGGTATCACGGGGGGCGGCAACAACGACTTCTCGGGACCGTGCTGGAGTGCCTCGCCGAACTGCGGGGCACGTATGACGCGGTGATCTGTGAGGGGGCCGGGAGCCCGGCTGAGATCAACCTCAGGCGGACCGACATCGTCAACATGGGAATCGCGCGCAACGCCCGGCTCCCGGTGCTCGTCGTCGGCGACATCGACCGTGGCGGTGTGTTCGCCTCCTTCTTCGGGACCGTCGCCCTGCTGTCTCCCGAGGACCAGGCGCTTGTCGCCGGGTTCCTCGTGAACAAGTTCCGGGGGGACGTGTCCCTGCTGGAACCCGGGCTCGACATGCTCCGTGGGCTCACCGGACGGCCGACCTACGGTGTGCTGCCCTTCCGGCACGGCCTCGGCATCGACGAGGAGGACGGGCTGAGGGTCTCGCTGCGGGGGACCGTGCGGGAGTCGAACGTCTCGCCGCCCGTCGGGGAGGACGTGCTCCGGGTGGCCGTGTGCGCGATCCCGCTGATGTCCAACTTCACCGACGTCGACGCGCTCGCCGCCGAACCGGGCGTCGTGGTGCGGTTCGTGGACCGGCCGGAGGAACTGGCCGACGCCGACCTCGTCGTCGTTCCGGGTACGCGGGGGACGGTGAAGGCACTGGCGTGGCTGCGGGAGCGCGGCCTCGCCGACGCCATCGCCCGCCGTGCCGCCGAGGGGCGGCCCGTGCTCGGTGTCTGCGGTGGCTTCCAGATCCTCGGCGAGCACATCGAGGACGAGGTCGAGAGCCGGCAGGGCCATGTCGAGGGGCTCGGGCTCCTACCCGTCCGGGTGCGGTTCGCCCGGGAGAAGACCCTCACCCGGCCCGTCGGCACCGCCCTCGGCGAACAGGTCGAGGGGTACGAGATCCATCACGGGGTCGCCGAAGTCCTGGGTGGGGAAGCCTTCCTGGACGGGTGCCGGGTCGGGAGCGTCTGGGGTACGCACTGGCACGGCTCGCTCGAATCCGACGGGTTCCGGCGGGCGTTCCTGCGTGAGGTGGCCGCCGCCGCGGGCCGCCGCTTCGTGCCGGCCCCCGACACCTCCTTCGCCGCGCTGCGCGAGGAACAGCTCGACCTGCTCGGCGATCTCGTCGAACAGCACGCGGACACCGACGCGCTCTGGCGGCTCATCGAGTCGGGCGCGCCGCAAGGACTGCCCTTCATTCCACCGGGAGCACCCGCATGAGCACAGTGTTGTTGTTGTCGACCGCCGACACGGACCTGCTGGCGGCCCGGGCCGCCTCCGGTGTCTCGTACCGGATCGGCAATCCGACCCGGGTGGATGTCGCGGAGGAGTTGCCCGCGCTCGTCGAGGGCGCGGACATCGCCGTCGTACGACTGCTGGGCGGCAAGCGCGCCTGGGAGGACGGGCTCGCCTACCTCAAGTCGTCCGGTGTGCCCACCGTGCTGCTCGGCGGGGAGGCCGTACCCGACGCCGAGTTGATGGCCGAGTCGTCGGTGCCCGCCGGTGTGGTCGCGGAGGCGTTGCGCTATCTGGTCGAGGGCGGGCCCGCCAACCTCGTGGAGCTGGCCCGGTTCCTGTCCGACACCGTGCTGCTGACCGGCGAGGGGTTCGTCGAGCCGCAGAAGATGCCCGAGTTCGGGACACACGGCTCGTACGCCCGCGAGAGTGGCCGTCCGACCATCGGGGTGCTCTTCTACCGGGCCCACGAGCTCAGCGGCAACACCGGGTTCGTCGACACACTGTGCGAGGCGATCGAGGCGCGGGGCGCCAACGCCCTTCCCGTGTACTGCGGTTCACTGCGCGGAGCCGACGCGGGACTGTACGAGCTGCTCGCCGGCGCGGATGCCCTCGTCGCCACCGTCCTCGCCGCCGGCGGTACGCATGCCTCGGACGCGTCGGCCGGGGGTGACGAGGAGGCCTGGGACATCGGGGCGCTCGCCGACCTCGATGTCCCTGTGCTGCAGGGGCTCTGCCTCACGTCGTCGAGGAGTACGTGGGACGGTTCCGACGCCGCCCTCTCCCCCATGGACGCGGCGATGCAGGTCGCCATCCCCGAGTTCGACGGCCGGCTGATCACCGTGCCGTTCTCCTTCAAGGAGGACGGCCCCGACGGCGTCCCCGTGTACGTCGCCGACCCCGAGCGGGCCGCGCGCGTCGCCGGAATCGCCGTACGGCACGCCCGGTTGAAGTACAAGCCGAACGCCGAGAAGAAGCTCGCCCTCGTCTTCACCGCCTACCCGACCAAGCACTCCCGTGTCGGCAACGCGGTGGGCCTCGACACGCCCGCGTCGGCGGTACGGGTGCTGGACGCGCTGCGCGCCGCCGGGTACTCGCTCACCGAATACCCCGACAACGGGGACGAGTTGATCCACCGGCTCATCGCGGCCGGCGGTCACGACGTGGAGTGGCTGACGGAGGACCAGCTGGCCGCCGCGCCGGCGCGGGTGCCGCTCGCCGACTATCAGGCGTGGTTCGACAAGCTGGACAGCGGGATGCGGGACGGGATGCTGGAGGCGTGGGGCGAGCCGCCCGGCTCCCTGTACGTCGACGGGGACGACATCGTCCTGGCCTCCCTGCGGTTCGGGAACGTCGTCGTGATGATCCAGCCGCCGCGCGGCTTCGGCGAGAACCCGATCGCGATTTACCACGACCCCGACATGCCGCCCTCCCACCACTACATGGCGACCTACCGGTGGTTGGAGAATTCGTTCGGCGCGGACGCCATCGTCCACATGGGCAAGCACGGCACCATGGAGTGGCTGCCCGGCAAGGGACTCGGGCTGAGCGCGGGGTGCGGGCCCGACGCCGTGCTCGGTGAACTCCCCCTGGTCTACCCCTTCATCGTCAACGACCCGGGCGAGGGCACCCAGGCCAAGCGGCGCGGACACGCCACGGTCGTCGACCACCTCGTACCGCCGATGGCGCGCGCGGACACCTACGGCGACCTGGCGAAGCTGGAGCAGCTCCTCGACGAGTACGCGCTCGTCTCCGACCTGGACCCGACGAAGGCTCCGGCGGTGCGCGCGCAGATCTGGACGCTGGTCAAGGCGGCCGAGCTGCATCACGACCTGCATGTGGACGACCAGCCGGACGACGACGCGTTCGACTCGTTCGTCATGCACATCGACGGCTATCTGTGCGAGATCAAGGACGTGCAGATCCGTGACGGGCTGCACATTCTCGGCGGCGGCCCGGAGGCCGAACCGCGCGTGAACCTCGTCCTGGCCGTGCTGCGCGCCTCGCAGGTGTGGGGCGGCACGGCGAACGCCCTGCCGGGGCTGCGGGCCGCGCTCGCCGTTCATTTCGGGCTGGTGGAGAAGGAGTTGCTGGCCGAGCCGGGGGCTCCGGTGAAACTGCCGGTCGAGCTGACGGATCTGGTGGCAGGGCCCTCGCGTTCGGCCGCCGACGCGATCGATCTGCTGGAGCAGCTGTGCCGCCGGCTCGCGGAGGGCATGGAGGAGCGGGCGTGGGACGCCGCGACGGTTCCCGCGCTCGTACGGGACGTACTGGGTCTCGAACTGGCCGATGCCGTAGCGGTGTTGGAGTTCGCGTGCCGTGAGGTGGTGCCCCGGCTGGCCCGTACGACGGACGAGATCACCCACATCCTCAAGGCACTTGACGGCGGTTACATCCCGGCGGGGCCCTCGGGTTCACCCACGCGTGGACTGGTGAACGTCCTGCCGACCGGCCGCAACTTCTACTCGGTCGACCCCAAGGCCATCCCGTCCAGGCTGAGTTGGGAGGTCGGACAGGCACTCGCCGACTCACTCGTGCAGCGCTACCTCGCCGACAACGGCGAGTACCCGACCTCCGTCGGCCTGACGGTCTGGGGTACGTCGGCCATGCGGACCCAGGGTGACGACATCGCCGAGATCCTGGCGCTGCTGGGCTGCCGTCCGGTGTGGGACGACGCTTCGCGCCGCGTGACCGGGTTCGAGGTGGTGCCGGTCGAGGAACTGGGGCGGCCTCGTATCGACGTCACCGTCCGTATTTCCGGGTTCTTCCGGGACGCGTTCCCGCACGTGGTCGGGCTGATCGACGACGCGGTGCGGGCGGTCGCGGAACTGGACGAGCCTGCCGAGTCCAACTTCGTGCGGGCCCACGTGGACGCCGACGCGGCGGAGCACGGTGACCGGCGACGGGCCACGGCTCGGATCTTCGGGTCGAAGCCGGGGGCCTACGGGGCCGGGCTGCTTCCGTTGATCGATGCGCGGAACTGGCGCAGCGATGCGGATCTCGCCGAGGTGTACGCGGTGTGGGGTGGTTACGCGTACGGGCGTGGGCTGGACGGCCGGGCTGCTCGGGGGGACATGGAGACGGCGTTCCGGCGGATCGCTGTGGCGGCGAAGAATGTCGACACGCGTGAGCATGATCTTGTCGACGCGGACGACTACTTCCAGTACCACGGCGGCATGGTCGCGATGGTGCGGCATCTGACGGGGGCCAGCCCCGAGGCGTACGTCGGGGATTCGGCGACTCCCGACCAGGTGAAGACCCGGACCCTGGGCGAGGAGACCCACCGGGTGTTCCGGGCGCGGGTGGTCAACCCGCGCTGGATGGCGGCGATGCGGCGGCACGGCTACAAGGGTGCGTTCGAGATGGCCGCGACCGTGGACTACCTGTTCGGGTACGACGCCACGGCGGGGGTTGTGGACGACTGGATGTACGAGAAGTTGTCGGCCGAGTACGTCTTCGACGCCGAGAACCGGGACTTCATGAAGACATCCAATCCCTGGGCGCTGCGCGGGATCACCGAACGGCTGCTGGAGGCCGCCGACCGCGGGTTGTGGGCCGAGCCCGACGCCGACACGATCGAGCGGCTGCGCGCGACCTATCTGGAGCTCGAAGGCGACCTGGAGGGCGACGACAAGTGAGTACCCCCTTTCCGTTCACGGCCGTCGTCGGCCAGGACGACCTGCGGCTCGCACTGCTGTTGAACGCCGTCTCGCCCGCGGTGGGCGGTGTGTTGGTGCGCGGCGAGAAGGGCACCGCCAAGTCCACCGCCGTGCGCGCTCTTTCGGTGCTGCTGCCCGGCGTCGACGTCGTCGCCGGGTGCCGGTTCTCATGCGATCCGGGGGCGCCCGATCCGGCCTGTCCCGACGGGCCGCACGAGGGCGGGGCCTACGAGACCCGGGCCGCCCGCATGGTCGAGCTGCCCGTCGGCGCCTCCGAGGACCGGCTCGTCGGGGCGCTCGACATCGAGCGGGCGCTCGCGGAGGGCGTGAAGTCCTTCGAGCCCGGACTGCTCGCCGACGCGCATCGCGGGATCCTGTACGTCGACGAGGTCAACCTGCTGCACGACCATCTCGTGGACCTGCTGCTGGACGCCGCCGCGATGGGCGCCTCCTACGTCGAACGCGAGGGTGTCTCCGTACGGCACGCGGCGAAGTTCCTGCTCGTCGGGACCATGAACCCGGAGGAGGGTGAGCTGCGCCCGCAGCTGCTCGACCGGTTCGGGCTGACCGTCGAGGTCGCGGCCTCGAGGGAGCCCGACCAGCGGGTGGAGGTCGTGCGGCGGCGGCTGGCGTACGACGACGACCCCGCCGGGTTCACCGTTCGGTGGGCCGACGAGGAGGCCGCCGTACGAGCCCGGATCGTCGCCGCGCGGGAGTTGTTGCCGTCGGTCCGGCTGGGCGACGGGGCGCTCAGGCAGATCGCCGCGACCTGTGCCGCCTTCGAGGTGGACGGGATGCGCGCCGACATCGTGATGGCGCGGACAGCGGTCGCGCTGGCCGCCTGGGCGGGGCGTACCGACGTGCTCGCGGAGGATGTCCGGCAGGCCGCGCTGCTCGCTCTGCCCCACCGGCGGCGGCGGAATCCCTTTGACGCGCCCGGACTTGACGAGAACAAGCTCGACGAGACGCTGGAGGAGTTCGGCGACCGGAGTCCGGGTGACGGTGCGGGCGACGGTGACGACGAGGATCCTGATCCCGGACCTGACGGGCCCGGGGGCGGCGGTGGCCGGGCACCGGAGTCCGACGGTCCCGAAGACGGTCCACAGGGGGATGACGCCGGTGCGCGGCCCGAGGCCGGAGAGAGCGGGGAACCCCGGTCGTCGGGGGCCGGTGCCGGCGAGCAGCAGCCCGTACGGGCTGCCGAGCCCTTCCGTACCAAGGTGCTGAGTGTGCCCGGTGTGGGCGAGGGTGCTGCCGGGCGGCGGTCGCGGGCGCGTACCGAGCGGGGGCGGACGACGGGGTCCCGGCGGCCCCGGGGAGCACTCAACAAGCTGCACCTGGCGGCTACCGTGCAGGCCGCGGCGCCGCATCAGCGGGCGCGGGGGCGGGTCGGGCGCGGGCTCGTCGTGCGGCGGGACGACCTGCGGCAGGCCACCCGGGAGGGGCGCGAGGGGAATCTCGTGCTGTTCGTCGTGGACGCCTCGGGGTCGATGGCCGCTCGGCAGCGGATGAGTGCCGTCAAGGGCGCTGTGCTGTCGCTGTTGCTCGACGCCTACCAGCGGCGGGACAAGGTGGGGCTGGTGACGTTCCGGGGGACGGCGGGCGATGTCGCTCTGCCGCCGACCTCGTCCGTGGACGCGGCGGCCGTTCGGCTGGAGTCGCTGCCCACCGGTGGGCGTACGCCGATCGCGGCGGGGCTGCTGAAGGCGCACGACGTGCTCCGGGTGGAGCGGATGCGGGATCCGGCCCGGCGTGCGCTGGTGGTGGTCGTGACCGACGGGCGGGCCACGGGTGGACCGGAGCCGGTCGCACTGGCCGGGCGGGCGGCTCGTCTGTTCGCTGCCGAGGGGGTCGCCTCCGTGGTCGTCGACTGCGAGTCCGGGCCGGTACGGCTGGGACTCGCGGGGCAGCTCGCGGGTGAGCTCGGAGGTACGGCGGTGACACTCGACGAGTTGCGGGCGGACTCCATCGCCGGTCTGGTGAGGGATGTGCAGGGGACTGGGACTTCGAGGAGGGCCGCGTAATGCCGCAGGGACAGCCGAGTGTCGTACCGGAGGACGGTCTGACGACCAGGCAGCGGCGTAACCGGCCGCTTGTCGTCGTCCATACGGGCGTCGGGAAGGGCAAGTCGACCGCTGCTTTCGGGCTGGCGTTGCGCGCCTGGAATCAGGGGTGGCCCATCGGGGTGTTCCAGTTCGTCAAGTCGGCGAAGTGGAAGGTGGGGGAAGAGAACGCGCTTCGCGTGCTGGGGGCCAGCGGGGAGGGCGGCTCCGTCGACTGGCACAAGATGGGCGAGGGCTGGTCGTGGGTGCAGCGTGACGCGCAGCTCGACAACGAGGAGAAGGCCCGGGAGGGCTGGGAGCAGGTCAAACGGGACCTCGCCGCCGAGACGTACAAGCTGTACGTGCTGGACGAGTTCGCCTACCCCATGCACTGGGGGTGGGTCGATGTCGACGAGGTGGTCTCGGTGCTGCGGGACCGGCCCGGTAACCAGCATGTGGTGATCACCGGGCGGAACGCGCCCGAGAAGCTGGTGGAGTTCGCGGATCTGGTGACGGACATGTCCAAGGTCAAGCATCCGATGGACGCCGGGCAGAAGGGGCAGCGGGGGATCGAGTGGTGACCGCACCGTGCTGACTCCCCCGCCGACCTCACCGTCGGCTTCCTCCTCCCTGGCCTCCGTGCCCCGGCTGGTCATTGCCGCGCCCTCCTCGGGCAGCGGCAAGACCACCGTCGCCACGGGGTTGATGGCCGCGTTCGCCTCGCGGGGGCTCGCCGTGTCTCCGCACAAGGTCGGGCCCGACTACATCGACCCCGGGTATCACGCGCTCGCCACCGGGCGGGTGGGGCGGAATCTCGACGCGTACATGTGCGGGCCCGAGTTGGTCGGGCCGCTGTTCCTGCACGGGGCGCGCGGGTGTGACATCGCCGTGGTCGAGGGTGTGATGGGGCTGTACGACGGGGCGGCGGGTGAGGGTGAACTCGCGTCCACTGCTCAGGTGGCGAAGTTGCTGCGGGCGCCGGTGGTGCTTGTTGTGGACGCGTCTTCGCAGGCCCGGTCCGTCGCCGCTCTCGTGCACGGGTTCGTGTCGTGGGATCCCGACGTGCGGATCGGGGGCGTGATTCTCAACAAGGTCGCGTCGGATCGGCATGAGGAGATGCTGCGGGAGGCTTTGGATTCGGTGGGGGTGCCTGTGCTGGGGGTGCTTCGGCGGGTTCCGCAGGTGGATGTGCCTTCCCGGCATCTGGGGTTGGTGCCGGTTGGCGAGCGGCGGGGGGTTGCTGCGCAGGCTGTGGCGGCGATGGGGGTGCAGGTTGCTGCGGGGTGTGATCTTGAGGCGTTGATGGGGGTGGCGCGTGGTGCGGGGGCGTTGGCGTGTGGGGGGTGGGATGCGGGTGAGGTTGTGGTTTCCTCGCCCCCGCCGCCCCTACCCGTCCCGTCCCTCCCCCAGAGGGGGGACCCCCACTGGGGGCTGCGCCCCCAGACCCCCCTTTCGGCCCCGAAGGGGCCTCGTCCTCAAACGCCGGACGGGCTGAAGGTGCCGGGCGGCGCCTCCAAAGTGACCGTCGCTCTCGCCGGCGGAGCCGCCTTCACCTTTTCCTATGCCGAGCAGGTCGAGTTGTTGGTTGCCGCCGGGGCCGAGGTGGTCGTGTTTGATCCGCTTCGGGATGAGGAACTGCCCCTCGGGACGCGGGGGGTGGTCATCGGGGGTGGGTTTCCCGAGGTTTTCGCTGCCGAGTTGTCCGCCAACGAGCCGCTGCGGAAGTCCATCGCCGCTCTCGCCCTGAGCGGTGCGCCCGTTGCCGCCGAGTGTGCCGGGTTGCTGTATCTGGGACGGGAGTTGGACGGGCTGCCCATGTGCGGGGTGCTCGATGCCACCGCCCGGATGAGTGATCGGCTCACCCTCGGCTATCGGGATGCCGTGGCCGTGAGTGACAGTTCACTGGCCGTGGCCGGTACCCGGATGCGTGGACACGAGTTCCATCGGACCGTTGTCGAGCCCGGGGCGGGGGCGGAGCCGGCCTGGGGTGTGCGTAGCCCGGTCCGGCGGGTCGAGGGTTTCGTACAGCGCGGTGTGCACGCGAGTTATCTGCACACGCACTGGGCGTCGGCGCCCGGTGTCGCCCGTCGGTTCGTGGAGAGGTGTCTGACGTCATGAGCAGCAGCATCAGCAGGCTTGTCGGTGTCGGGGTCGGGCCCGGTGATCCCGAGCTCGTGACCGTCAAGGGCGTCAACGCGTTGCGCGCCGCCGATGTGATCGTCGTACCCGTGATGGACACCCTTGAGCGGGGGCGCGCCGAGGCGACCGTGCTGCACTACGTGCCCGCCGAGAAGATCGTCCGGGTCGTCTTCGCGCTCAACGAGCGGTCCGACCACGCTCGGCGCGAGGCCGCCTGGGACGCCGCCGGTGCTCGGGTCGCCGAGTTGCTCGGCACGCACCCCGTCGTCGCCTTCGCGACCATCGGTGATCCCAACGTGTACTCGACGTTCACCTATCTCGCCCACACCATCGGGGAGTTGATGCCGTCCGTCGCCGTCGAGACCGTGCCCGGTATCACCGCGATGCAGGATCTTGCGGCGCGCTCGGGGGCCGTGCTCACCGAGGGGACCGAGCCGCTGACACTCGTGCCCGTGACGGCCGGGGCCGCTGTGCTCAAGGAGGCGCTCAGCGGGCCGGGCACCGTCGTGGCGTACAAGTTCGGGCGGCAGGCTCGGGAGGTCGCCGAGGCGTTGCGGGAGAGCGGGCGGATCGGCGACGCGGTGTGGGGGTCGGCCCTGGGGCTGGAGGACGAGTCCATCCGGCCCGCCGACGAGCTCGACGGTGCGCCGCTGCCTTACCTCTCCACCCTCATCGCGCCCGCGCCACGCCACGGCGGCAGGGGCGGCAAGTTGTGAACCACCGCTCAGCCCGACAGGCCCACCACCAGCCAGATGAACGCCACGCCCGCGATCGTGCACAGCACCGTCGAATGGGTGGGGTGGTCGTGGTGGGCCTCGGGGAGGATCTCGGCGGCCGCGAGGTAGAGCAGTACGCCGCCGAAGAGGCCGAGATAGCCGCCGAGCGCCCGTTCGGGGATCGTGAGGAAGAGGGTGGAGGTCGCGCCCACGACCGGTGCCGCCGCGTCGGCGAACAGCATGGCCACGGCCTTGCGGCGGGCGTTTCCGTACAGGCTCGTGATCGTGTACGTGTTGAAGCCGTCGGCGAAGTCGTGGGCGATCACGGCGAGCGCGACGGCGAGGCCCATCCCGCCGCCCACCTGGAAGGCCGCGCCGATCGCGACGCCGTCCATCGCGCTGTGGCCGACCATCGCCGCGGCGGCCGTCAGGCCGACCTGGGGCGCCCGGCCGTCGTTCGTGCCGTGTTCCCCGGTCCCCGTGGCGGCGCCGTGCGCGGCCTGTCGTACGGCGAGCAGACGTTCCACCAGATGGGCCAACAGAAAGCCGGCGACGAACAGCAGCAGGGCGGCCGGTACGCCGAACACCTCCTCGCCGGCCGCGTGCAGCGCCTCCGGCAGCAGGTCGAGGCCGACCACGCCCAGCATCAGGCCGCCGGCCAGGCCAAGGACGAGATGGCGGCGGTCGGTCACCCGCAGTGCCGTCCAGCCGCCGGCCAGCGTCATCAGGAACGCGCCGAGCGCGACGAAGACCGCCATGTGCCCTTGCTATCCGATCGACCCGCCTTCGCGCACCTCCACACCCACCCGCACATCCACTGACAGTTTCTCCATTCCGTAAGAGAGGATCTCGCCCCATGGCTCCCACGGCCGACGTTTCCACTGGCGCTCCCACCGGCAAGGTGACGTTCGTCGGTGCCGGCCCCGGCGCCGCCGATCTGCTCACGTTCCGCGCGGCCCGCGCCATCGCCGAGGCGGACATCGTGATCTGGGCGGCCAGCCTCGTCCAGGAGGCGGTCCTCGAACATGCGCGCGAAGGGGCGGAGATCCTCGACTCGGCGGCCATGTCGCTGGAGGACGTCGTCGCCGTGTACGAGCGTGCCGTGCGCGAGGGCCTGCGCGTCGCACGTATCCACTCCGGCGATCCCGCGCTCTGGGGCGGCACCCAGGAGCAGGTGGACCGGTGTGCCGAGATCGGGATCGAGACCGAGATCGTCCCCGGGGTCTCCTCCTTCTCGGCGGTCGCCGCCCTCGCCCAGCGTGAGCTGACCATCCCCGAGGTCGCGCAGTCCGTGATCCTGACCCGGCTCGGCGGCGGCAAGACGCCGATGCCACCGGGCGAGGAGGTGCGGGAGTTCGCCCGGCACGGGACCACCATGGCGATCTTCCTGTCCGCCGCCCGTAGCGGACAGCTCGTACGGGAGCTGCTGGAGGGCGGTTATCCGACGTCGACACCGGTCGTCATCGCCTACCAGGCGACCTGGCCCGAGGAGCTGATCGTGCGGTGCACGATCGAGACGCTGGAGGAGACGGTCAAGGAGCACAAGCTGTGGAAGCACACCTTGTTCCTGATCGGCCCGGCCCTCGACGCCAGCGGCACCCGCTCGCACCTCTACCACCCCGGCCACTTCCACGGCTTCCGCAAGGCCGACCCGGCGGCCCGCCGGGCGTTGCGCGAGCGAGGGGCGAGTACGTGATCACGGTCATCGGTACGGGGACGGGGGCGCCGCTTCCGCCGGACGCCACGGCCGCCGTCGCCGGGGCCGCGCTGGTCGTGGGCGGCCGACGGCATCTGGCCGCGGTGGCGGCGACGGTGTCGGAGGGCGCCGAACGGGTTGCCCTCGGGGCGCTGGCGCCCGCGCTCGACGCCATCGAGGAGTACGTCGGGAAGGAACGGCCCGTTGTCGTGCTCGCCTCCGGTGATCCCGGGTTCTTCGGGATCGTGCGGGCGCTGGCCGAGCGGTTCGGGGCCGGGCGGCTCGATGTCCGGCCCGGGGTGTCCTCCGTCGCGACGGCGTTCGCCCGGACGGGGCTGACCTGGGACGATGCCGTGGTCGTCAGCGCGCACGGGCGTGCGCTGCGTACGGCGGTGAACGTGTGCCGGGCTCGCCCGAAGGTGGCGGTGCTGACCGGTCCCGGCGCCGGGCCCGCCGAGCTGGGCGCGGCGCTGGCCGGCGGTCCCGGCGATGGTCCGGGGGCGCGTGTTCTGGTCGTCGCCTCGGCGCTGGGTGATCCGGAACTCGAACGCGTCGAGCGGGTCACGCCTGCCGAGGCCGCGCGACGGGACTGGGGCGACGCGGTCAGCGTGGTGCTCTGTCTGGACGAGGCGCGGGCTCTCGCCACCGTCCCCGTCACGGTCGCCGGGGAGTTCGCCGGGCCCGCCCGATGGGCCCTGGACGAGCGGGAGTTCGCCCATCGCGACTCGATGATCACCAAGTTCGAGGTACGCGCCCTGGCACTCGCCCGGCTCGGGCCGCGCCTCGGTGACCTGGTCTGGGACATCGGCGCGGGTTCCGGGTCCGTGGCCGTGGAGTGCGCGCGGCTCGGGGCCGCTGTCGTCGCCGTCGAGAAGACACCGGACGGGGCGGAGCGGGTGCGGGCCAACGCCGCCGCGCACGGTGTCGAGGTGCGGGTGGTGGAAGGAAGCGCACCTGAGCGACTGCCCGCCTCCACCGGCGGACTCGGCGGACTTGACGGACTCGACGAGCCCGACGCCGTGTTCATCGGCGGGGGCGGGCGCGAGTTGCCCGCGATCGTCGCCGCCTGTGCGGTGCGGGCCCGGCGGACGGTGGTGGTCGCACTGGCCGCCCTCGACCGGGTACCGGCCGTGCGCGCGGCCCTCGTCGACGCCGGACTCGACTGCGACGGGGTGTTGCTGCAGTCGTCCCGGCTCGCACCGCTGCCCGGTGAGGTGTCCCGGCTCGCGGCTACCAACCCCGTTTTCCTGCTGTGGGGCACACGCCCCTCGGCGCGTACAGACAGACGTACCGGCAATGAAGGAGTCACCCTGTGATCGGCCTGATTTCCGCGACGGCGGCGGGCGCGGCGGCGCGTGACCGGCTCGCCGCCGCCTGGCCCGACCGTACGCGTGTGTACGAGGGGCCGGTCGCCGACGCCGTCCGGCGCGCGTTCGGAGAGTGCACCCAGCTCGTGTGCTTCCTGGCCACGGGTGCGGTCGTACGACTGGTCGCCCCGCTGCTGTCGGACAAGGCGTCCGACCCCGGTGTGGTGTGCGTCGACGAGGGCGGACGGTTCGCCGTGTCGCTGGTCGGCGGGCATGGCGGCGGGGCCAATGAACTCGCCTGTGCCGTTGGGCAGTTGCTGGGTGCGGAGCCTGTGGTGACCACCGCGACGGACGCCGTGGGGGTGCCGGGGCTCGACACCCTCGGGTTGCCCGTGGAGGGCGATGTCGCGGGGGTCTCGCGGGCGCTGCTCGACGGTGAACCCGTCGCGCTGGAGCTGGAGTCGGCCTGGCCGCTGCCCGCGCTGCCGGCCAACGTCGGGACCGCGACGCCGGGCGACGGGCCGACGATCCGGGTCACCGACCGGCTGATCGACGGCGCCGATGCCGCTTCCGGTGCGGGTGCGGTCGTGCTGCGGCCCCCGTCTCTCGTCGTCGGCGTCGGTGCCTCCAAGGGCGCTCCGGTCGACGAGGTACTCGGCCTGATCCAGGGCGCGTTGGCGGACGCGAGGCTCTCGGTGGCCTCGGTCGCCGCGCTGGCCACCGTCGACGCGAAGGCGGACGAGCCCGGGATCGTCGGGGCCGCCGAGCGGCTCGGGGTGCCCGTGGTGACGTACTCCGCCGACGAGTTGGCCGGGGTCGAGGTGCCCAATCCCTCCGCCGCGCCGCTCGCCGCCGTCGGTACGCCGTCCGTGGCGGAGGCCGCCGCGCTGGTCGGCGGGGGTGAACTCCTCGTACCCAAGCGGAAGTCGGAGCGTGCGGACGGGGCGCCCGCCATGGCGACCTGTGCCGTCGTACGGCGGCCGGGGCGCGGGCGGCTCGCGGTCGTGGGCCTCGGGCCCGGGGCGCGGGACCTGCTGACACCGCGCGCCGAGGCGGAGTTGCGGCGGGCGTCGGTGCTGGTCGGGCTCGATCAGTACGTCGACCAGATCCGTGATCTGCTGCGGCCCGGTACCCGGATCCTGGAGTCGGGGCTCGGCGCCGAGGAGGAACGGGCGCGGACGGCTGTGGCCGAGGCCCGGAAGGGGCAGGCGGTCGCGCTGATCGGCAGCGGGGACGCGGGCGTGTACGCGATGGCGTCGCCCGCGCTCGCCGAGGCGTCCGACGACATCGACGTGATCGGGGTGCCGGGTGTCACGGCCGCCCTCGCCGCCGGCGCGATTCTCGGGGCCCCGCTCGGCCACGACCACGTGTCCATCAGCCTCTCCGACCTGCACACGCCCTGGCCCGTCATCGAGCGGCGGGTGCTGGCCGCGGCCGAGGCGGACATCGTCGTGACGTTCTACAACCCGCGCAGCCGGGGCCGTGACTGGCAGCTGCCCAAGGCGCTCGCCGTCCTCGGCGCGCACCGGGAGCCGACGACGCCCGTGGGTGTCGTACGCAACGCGTCCCGGCCCGACGAGTCCAGCCGTGTCACGACGCTGGCCGACCTCGATCCGGCGACCGTCGACATGATGACGGTCGTGACCGTCGGCAACACCGCGACCCGGAACATCGCGGGCCGTATGGTCACGCCTCGCGGGTACCGCTGGCAGGAGGCACCGCGATGAACCCTCGTCGAGTACTTCCGGGCCGCCTTCCCAACAACTTCACATTCCGTTTCACTTCGCCCATTTCATCCCCTTCACCGTCCGAGGAGACATCGTGACCACCCCGCCGCCCGCCCTGCTCATCGCCGGCCACGGCACCCGGGACGAGGCCGGGGCCGAGGCGTTCCGTGACTTCGTACGGGAGTTGGGGCGCCGCAACCCCGAACTGCCCGTCGCGGGCGGCTTCATCGAGCTGTCTCCGCCGCCGCTGGGCGACGCCGTGACCGAGCTGGTGGAGCGGGGGGTACGACGCTTCGCCGCCGTTCCGCTGATGCTGGTGTCCGCCGGGCACGCCAAGGGGGACATCCCGGCCGCGCTGTCCCGCGAGAAGGAGCGGCACCCGGGGATCTCCTACACGTACGGGCGTCCGCTGGGTCCGCACCCGGCGCTGCTGACGGTGCTGGAACGGCGGCTGGACGAGGCGCTGGGCGGCGGGGCGCGTACCCCCGCCGACCGGGCCGACGTGACCGTGCTGCTGGTCGGGCGCGGCTCCACCGACCCGGACGCCAACGCCGAGGTGCTCAAGGCGGCGCGGCTGCTGTGGGAGGGGCGGGGGTACGCCGGTGTCGAGACGGCCTTCGTGTCGCTGGCGGCGCCGGACGTGCCGTCGGGGCTCGACCGGTGCGTGAAGCTGGGGGCACGGCGGATCGTCGTCCTGCCCTACTTCCTGTTCACCGGGATCCTGCCGGACCGGGTACGGCACCAGACGGAGGGCTGGGCCGCCGCGCACCCGGAGATCGAGGTGCGGTCCGCCGATGTCATCGGTCCGGAGCCGGAGCTGCTCGACCTGGTGATGGAGCGGTACCGGGAGGCCGTGCGAGGGGATCTGCGGATGAACTGCGACTCGTGCGTGTACCGGATCGCGCTGCCCGGCTTCGAGGACAAGGTCGGAATGCCTCAGCAGCCGCACTTCCATCCGGACGACGACAGCGACCACGATGGTCACCATCATGGACAACACTCACACGGGCACTCGCACTCCCATGCGCACTGACCGAGACACCGACGGGCACGACCTTCGGCACCACGGCGACGCCGAAGTGCGTGACGACGGCGCCAGGTTGGTCGACCTCGCCGTGAACGTCCGGGCGGACACCCCGCCGGCCTGGCTGCGTGAGCACATCGCCGGGTCGCTCGGCGGGCTCGCCGCGTATCCCGACGGGCGGGCGGCGCGGGCGGCGGTGGCGGCTCGGCACGGGGTGCCGGCGGAGCGGGTGCTGCTCACCGCCGGAGCGGCGGAGGCGTTCGTGCTGCTGGCGCGCGCCCTGAAGGTTCGCCGGCCGGTGATCGTGCATCCGCAGTTCACGGAGCCGGAGGCGGCACTGCGGGACGCCGGGCACAGTGTGGACCGGGTGCTGTTGCGGGCCGAGGACGGGTTCCGGCTGGACGCGGCGCTCGTGCCCGAGGATGCCGACCTGGTGGTGATCGGCAATCCGACGAACCCGACGTCCGTGCTGCATCCGGCGTCCGCCCTTCTCCGACTCGCCCGCCCTGGGCGGACGTTGGTGATCGACGAGGCGTTCATGGACGCGGTGCCGGGTGAGCGGGAGTCGCTGGCCGGGCGGACGGACGTACCCGGGCTGGTGGTGCTGCGGAGCCTGACGAAGACATGGGGGCTGGCGGGGCTGCGGATCGGCTACGTGCTGGCGGCGCCGGAGACGGTGGTGGAGCTGGAGCGGGCGCAGCCGTTGTGGCCGGTGTCCACGCCCGCGTTGGCCGCGGCGGAGGCGTGTGTCTCGGGGCGGGCGCTGGCGGAGGCGGCGGGGGCGGCGCGGCGTGTCGCGGCGGACCGGGCTCATCTCGTCGCCGGGCTGGCCGAGTTCGGGTCCGACGGGGTGCGGGTGGTGGGGCCGGCGGAGGGGCCGTTCGTGCTGGTGCGGGTGGGGCGGGCGGCTGTGGTGCGGGAGCGGTTGCGGGGGCTGGGGTATGCGGTGCGGCGGGGGGACACGTTTCCCGGCCTGGGGGAGGAGTGGTTGCGGGTGGCCGTGCGGGATCGGGTGACGGTGAACGGGTTTCTGCAGGCGTTCGACCGGGCGGTGATGTTGGCCGGGCGGTGAGTTGTTCGCCCCCGCCGCCCTTACCCGTCCCATCCCGTTCCTGGGGGCTGCGCCCCCAGACCCCCCTTTCGGCCCTGAACGGGCCTCGTCCTCAAACGCCGGACGGGCTGAAATACTTGCGGCGGCGCGCCAGCGCGACCGCTCCCGCGCCCGTCGCGAGCAGTGCCGCCGCTCCGGCCGCGAGGTACGGCGTCGTCGAGCTGCCGCCTGTGTCGGCGAGGCCCGCCTCCGCCGGGGCGCCCTGGGGCTTCACCTTCGACGGCGGCGCTGCCTGCGTCGCCGGGGCTTCGCAGGTCGCCTTCGCCAGGGTCACGGTGCCCTCGACCTCCGCCACGTTGAGGTCCAACGGGTTGACGGACACCTTGAGTTCGAGCGCGGTCGCAGCCGCCGTACGGGTCGTCGTCTCCGTCCGGGACAGGTCCAGCCGCACCTCGCCGACTCCGGGCACCTTCACCTCGACCGGGCCGCTCGGCGTCAGCGTCACCTTCTTCCCGAGGGCCGTCACCGAACCCAGGAGGTTCGCGGAGGCGACCGGCTTCTCCCCCGCCACGCAGGTCGCCTTCGACGTGACCTGCTCCACCTCGATCAGCGACAGAAGGGGAAGGCCGGGCACATGGAGCTTGGCGTGGGCGAGGTTCGTCGAGGCCTCCGCCCTGCCGTCCGCCACCGTCGCTCTGGACTCCGCGACCTCCGCACCGAGCACGGTGAACGGCTTTCCGCCGTCCACGCCGTCCAACGACGCTGTCAGCGCGGTCTGTTCGGCGCTTCGCGGGGCCTGGACCTCGTTCAGGGAGACCGCGAGGGGGACGTTCACGCTCTTGTTGAGGAGCGAGACGTTCAGCCCCGTGCGGAGGACGACCGCGCTCGCGCGGCCCTGGTCCTCCGTCGCGTGGGCCAGGGCCGCGGGACTGGCGGCCAGGGCCGTCGCCGCCGCGACGGTGACCAGACGGCGTGCGGGCAGGCGGAAGTGGTTGGCGTTCACGGTTCGGGGACCCCTCGGAAGAGACACGCTTGAGACCCGGTAAGAATTACGTACCGCGAGTGAACGGTCAGCAATCTGACGAGACTTCACTCCTACGTGAGGTTTCCGCGCAGACCTTCGAATCTCACGGCACGGATGTTCTCCATATTCACCCGGGTCCCCCGCATCACCACGGTCAGCCGACGACCCGCCCGTTCAGTACCACCCGCGACGGCGCCCCCAACACCCGTACGTCCGCCCGGGGATCACTCTCGTACACCACCAGGTCCGCCACCGCCCCCTCCGCCAGCCCGGGCCGCCCGAGCCACTCCCGCGCGCCCCACGTCGTCGCCGACAGGGCCGCGAGCGCCGGGATACCGGCCCTGGTCAGCTCGGCCACCTCCGCCGCGACCAGCCCGTGCGGCAGGGTGCCTCCCGCGTCCGTGCCGACGTACACCGGGATCCCCGCGTCGTAGGCGGAACGCACCGTGTCGTAACGGCGTTCGTGCAGGCGGCGCATATGGGCCGACCAGGTCGGGAACTTGGCGTCGCCGGCTGCCGCCAGGTCCGGGAAGGTCGCGATGTTGACCAGGGTCGGGACGATCGCGACACCGTGTGCGGCGAACAGGGGGATCGTGTCCTCGGTCAGGCCCGTCGCGTGCTCGACGCAGTCGATGCCCGCCTCGACCAGGTCCCGCAGGGAGTCCTCCGCGAAGCAGTGCGCCGTGACCCGCGCGCCCAGCCGGTGGGCCTCCGCGATCGCCGCCTCGACCTCCGCACGCGGCCAGCAGGCGGAGAGGTCGCCGGTGCCGCGGTCCAGCCAGTCCCCCACCAGCTTGACCCAGCCGTCGCCGCGCCGGGCCTCCTGGGCGACGTACGCCACCAGGTCGTCGGGCTCGATCTCGTGTGCGAAGCCCCGGATGTAGCGGCGGGTCCGGGCGATGTGACGACCCGCCCTGATGATCTTCGGCAGGTCCTCGCGGGCGTCGGTCCAGCGGGTGTCCGACGGTGACCCGGCATCCCGGATGAGGAGGGTTCCGGCGTCCCGGTCGGTCAGCGCCTGCTTCTCCGCCGTGTCCTCGGGAACCGGACCGTGCGGTCCCAGGCCCACATGACAGTGCGCGTCGACCAGACCGGGCAGCGCCCAGCCCTCCACCGTGCGGATGTCACGGGCGCCGGACGGGCGGTCGTACGTGATCCTGCCGCCGACCACCCACAGCTCGTCCCGGGTCTCCTCCGGGCCGACCAGCACCCGCCCCTTCACCCGCAGCACCGTCTGATCGCTCATGGACGGCACCTTAGTTCGGCGGCTGCGGTCTCTGCCCCTCCGCCTCCGCCTCTTCCTCCACGTCCGCCATCGCCGGGTCCAGCAGCCGGGAGAGGAAGTGCCGGGTGCGTTCGTGGGAGGGGTTGCCGATGACCTGCGCCGGGGCGCCGTCCTCGACGATCACTCCGCCGTCCATGAAGACGACCCGGTCGGCGACCTCGCGGGCGAACGTCATCTCGTGCGTGACGACCATCATCGTCATGCCCTCGTTCGCCAGCCTGCGCATCACCGCCAGGACGTCCCCCACCAGTTCGGGGTCGAGCGCCGACGTCGGCTCGTCGAACAGCATGACCTCCGGGCCCATCGCCAACGCCCGCGCGATGGCGACCCGTTGCTGCTGGCCGCCGGAGAGGGAGGAGGGGTACGCGTTCGCCTTCTCGGACAGGCCGACGCGCTCCAGGTTCTCCGCGGCCACACGCGCCGCCTGCGCCTTGTCCCGCTTCAGTACCCGGCGCTGCGGAAGCGTCAGGTTCTCCGTCACCGTCAGATGCGGGAAGAGGTTGAACTGCTGGAAGACCATGCCGATACGGCGGCGGACCTCGTCGATGTCGACGTCCGGGTGGGTGACCTCCGTACCGCCGACGAAGACCTGGCCCTTCGTCGGTTCCTCCAGCAGGTTCACACAGCGCAGGAGGGTCGACTTGCCGGAGCCGGACGGGCCGATCACGCACACGACCTCGCCCTGTCCGATCTCCAGGTCGATACCGCGCAGCACCTCGTTGTCGCCGAACGACTTGTACAGGTCCCGGACCTGGATCTCCGGCACGCTCGTGTCCTTGACGCTCGCGTCCTTGATGCCGTCGCTCATCGCGTCGCCTCCCCCGCCTTCGTCTCCAGCCGTCGTACGACGAAGCCCAGCGGCACCGTCACCAGCAGATAGCACAGGCCCGCCACCAGGATCGGCGTGGAGTTGGCGGTCTGGCTGGCGAGGTCGCGGCCGTACTTGGCCAGTTCGCGTTCCTCCAGGGTGACGCCGAGGAACAGCACCAGCGAGGAGTCCTTGAACAGGAGCACCAACTCGTTGGTGAGCGGCGGGATCACGATACGGAACGCCTGCGGGATGACGATCGAGACCATCGCCCACGTATGCGAGAAGCCCAGTGAACGGGCCGCCTCCATCTGCCCCTTGGGCACCGCCTGGATGCCCGCGCGGATCGTCTCCGCCATGTACGCGGCCGACACCAGGCCGAGTGCCAGCGCGACCTTGCCGTACGTCCCGCCGGGGATCTCCGTGCCGGGGAAGGCGAGGGGTACCGCCACGCCCACGAAGATGAAGATCAGCAGGGCGGGCAGACCGCGGAAGATCTCGATGTAGATGCCCGCGACCCAGCGGTAGGGGCCCACCGGCGACAGCCGCATCAGGGCGACGACCATCCCCAGCACCAGGCCGAAGACGAAGCCCGAGAGGGTGTAGAGGACGGTGTTCTTGAGGGCCAGCGTGATGATCTCCGGGAACATCTGCTTGGCCAGGTCCGCCTGCGCGAACTGGTTCTTCAGACGGGCCCAGTCGGCCGACACCGCGAGGGCGACGACGGCC
Source organism: Streptomyces sp. AK08-02 (assembly GCF_033795085.1). Taxonomy (NCBI): domain Bacteria; kingdom Bacillati; phylum Actinomycetota; class Actinomycetes; order Kitasatosporales; family Streptomycetaceae; genus Streptomyces; species Streptomyces sp. AK08-02. The sequence continues at coordinate 99,088 of NZ_JARAZV010000021.1, read as the reverse complement.
GCGACGAACAGCGCGTACTGGGCGCCACGGGACAGCGCCCGCTTCTGGGTACGGCTCAACCCCTGCCTGCGGGGCTGCACCTGCTTCGCGGAGGCGTCGGTCATGACGCGGACGGAGCGGCCGCGGACTCGTCGTACGGGCCGATCCACTGCTCGTACAGCTTCTTGTACGTGCCGTCGGCCTTCGCGTCGGTGATCGCCTTGTTGATGGCGGCGAGCAGCTTGGTGTTGCCCTTCTTCACCGTGAAGCCGTACTGCTCACCGGTGTTGAGGTTGTCCACCACCTTGAAGGCGTCGGCGTTGGCCTTGTCCTTGAGCCAGCCCTGGACCACCGGGTAGTCGATGATCACGGCGTCCACCTGGCCGGTGCGCAGGCCGTTGAGGACGGCGTCGGAGGACTCGAAGGAGACGGGGTCGAGATTCTTGCCCTTGGCGTAGTCCTCGCCGGTCGTCTGCGCCTGGGCGCCGACCTTCTTGTCCTTGAGGCCGGCGAAAAAGGTGATGCCGCTCTTCTTGTCGACGAGGACGGCCTGGGTCGCGTCGAAGTAGGGGTCGGAGAAGTCGACGTTCTTCTTGCGCTCCTCGGTGATGGTCATGCCGGCCGCGCCGAGATCGCACTGGTCCGCGTTGAGGAAGGCGCCCGTCTTGAAGTTCTCGAAGGGCGTGTCGAGGATCTTCTGCTTCACACCGAGGTTCTTGGCGACGAGGTCGACGAGCGACACGTCGAAGCCCTGCACCTTGCCGTCGATCTCCGACTGGAAGGGCGGGTAGGGCAGGTGCGTACAGACGGTGAGTTGGCCGCCCTTGACGACTTCGACCCCGCCCGCGGCGGTCTTCGAGGCGCCGCCCCCGTCGTCGCCCGAGGAGCAGCCGGCCACGAGCAGGAGCCCGGCCGTCGCGGTGGTGGCGGCCAGGATGCGGGACCGTCGTCCGAGGACCGTGTTCACGGGGACCTCCTGTGGGGGGACTGTGAGTTCTGATTATAAGGAGACGTTTGACTATCTCAAATCATTCCCATGGTTGTGGCGCCATGTGACCTGTGGTTTTGAGGTGATGTGACCTCGCATCCCGCCGACCCGGGGGTCAGGACGGTCTCCGGGGACCACCGGGGATCTCCGGTTAGTCTCGACCCGACTCATCTGCCCCGCGATCCGAAGAGAGCACCTCCGTGACCACGCACCCCTTCCTGGACCTGGCGCCACTGACCGCCGCGCGTTTCGCGTCGATCGAGGACCGCGTGGCGCGGCTGCTCTCCACCGAGCAGGACGTCGTGATCATGCAGGGCGAGGCGCTGCTGCCCCTCGAAGGAGCGATCAGGGGGACGGCCGGCCCGGGCACGACCGCCCTCAACATCGTCACGGGCCCCTACGGGCAGACGTTCGGCGACTGGCTGCGCGACTGCGGCGCCACGGCCGTCGATCTCTCGGTGCCCTTCCACGCGGCGGTCACGGCCGAGCGGATCCGGGAGGCGTTCGCCGAGCACCCGGAGATCGACTTCGTCTCCCTGGTGCACGCGGAGGCGGCGACCGGCAACACCAACCCGGTCGCCGAGATCGGCGAGGCGGTACGGGAACACGGCGCCCTCTTCTACCTCGACGCCGTCGCGTCGGTGGGCGCCGAGCCGGTGCTGCCGGACGCGTGGGGTGTCGACCTGTGCGTGATCGGGGCACAGAAGGCGATGGGCGGGCCGGCCGGGGTGTCGGCGGTGTCGGTGAGCGAGCGGGCGTGGGCGCGAATGGCGGCGAACCCGGGGGCGCCGCGACGGTCGTACCTCTCCCTGCTGGACTGGAAGGAGCGGTGGCTCGACGGCGGCCGGCGCACCCTCCCGCACGCTCCCGCCCAACTGGAGATGCTCGCGCTGGAGGCGTGTGTCGAGCGGATCGAGACGGTGGGGCTCGACACGGTGATCGCCCGGCACGCCACCGCGGCATCGGCCACCCGTGCGGGGGTTCTCGCCCTGGGCGGCGGCCTTGAGCCGTATGTGCACGAGGCCGGGGACGCGGCGCCGGTCGCCACGACCCTGCGGACGCCCTCCGGAGTCACCGCGTCGGAGCTGGTCGCGAGCGCACTGGCCGTCGATCCGGCGCTGCCGCTCGCGGCGGGCGGGGGCGCGCTGGCCAAGGAGATGATCCGGGTCAACCACTACGGGCCGGACGCGACGCGGGAGGCGGTGCTCGGGAGTCTGGTCGCACTGGGCACGGCACTGGCGGACCGGGGCCTGACGGTGGACATCGACGGATGCCGACGCGCCGTCGAGAATTCCCCGCGCTCCCCGTATTCCTCGTAAATGCACGATGAATTAGAGTAATCCAGGAGAGGGAATCAGAGGACAGCTTCCCGTTTTCTTCTGCCCGCTTTTCATCGACCTAAACGCAAAGATTTCGCGAACGAATCAAGTGAATTGCGTGAGTGTGACACACTCAACAATGTGCCCGCTTTGTCTGACTATTTACTGGACAAAGCGGGCTTTCCTCTGCCCGCTCGTTAACATATTCAGCGCCCGCACGTAACCCCGACCGGCGATGCATTTTTGATTTTCTCTCGGTAAGTTCAATTTGCATGAGTGCCGTACGGACAGACCTGCAAATAGACCTCCCGGTGATTGCCGACGGGGCCGCGCTGTGGCGGATCGCCAGGGACTCGAAGGTTCTCGACCTCAACTCGTCGTACAGCTATCTGCTGTGGTGCCGGGACTTCGCCGCCACCTCGGCCGTCGCCCGGGACACCGACGGGAACCCGGTCGGCTTCGTCACCGGGTACGTCCGGCCGGACCGGCCGGGCACCCTGCTGATCTGGCAGGTGGCCGTCGACGCCGACCACCAGGGGCGTGGGCTCGCCGCCGCGCTGCTCGACGGGCTGACCCGGCGGGTCGGCGCCGAGCGGGGGCTCACCGTTCTCGAAACCACCATCACGCCGGGCAACACCGCCTCCGAGCGGCTGTTCGCCTCGTTCGCGGAACGCCACGGCGCCACCGTCGAGCGCGAGGTGCTGTTCGACGCGGGCCTGTTCCCGAGCGAGCCGGCGGAGCCGCTCGCCCAACAGGGCCGGTCCGTCCCGCCCGACCTGCACGAACCCGAGGTCCTGTACCGCATCGGTCCCCTCTCCTGGCCTTCGGAGCTTCCCGAGTTCCCAGACTTCTCCGGCTGACTCACCCCCCACACCAAGGAGTTCACCGCCGTGACCATCACCCAGCCCGACCTGAGCGTCTTCGAGACCGTCGAGTCCGAGGTCCGCAGCTACTGCCGCAGCTGGCCCGCCGTCTTCGACCGTGCGCAGGGCAGCCGTATGTACGACGAGGACGGCCATGCCTACCTCGACTTCTTCGCCGGCGCCGGATCACTCAACTACGGCCACAACAACCCCGTACTCAAACGGGCGTTGATCGACTATCTGGAACGGGACGGCGTCACCCACGGGCTCGACATGTCGACCGCCGCCAAGCGCGCGTTCCTGCAGTCCTTCCAGGACCTGGTGCTGCGGCCCCGCGAACTGCCGTACAAGGTCATGTTTCCGGGCCCGACGGGTACCAACGCCGTCGAGGCGGCGCTGAAGCTGGCGCGGAAGGTGAAGGGACGCGAGTCCATCGTCTCCTTCACCAACGCCTTCCACGGGATGTCCCTCGGGTCGCTCGCCGTGACCGGCAACGCCTTCAAGCGGGCCGGTGCGGGCGTTCCGCTGGTGCACGGCACCCCGATGCCCTTCGACAACTACTTCGAGGGGACCGTCCCCGACTTCCTGTGGTTCGAGCGGCTGTTGGAGGACCAGGGCTCCGGCCTCAACAAGCCGGCCGCCGTGATCGTGGAGAGTGTGCAGGGCGAGGGCGGTATCAACGTGGCCCGCCCGGAGTGGCTGCAGGCGCTCGCCGACCTGTGCGCACGGCAGGACATGCTGCTGATCGTCGACGACATCCAGATGGGCTGCGGGCGGACGGGTGCCTTCTTCTCCTTCGAGGAGGCGGGCATCGTGCCCGACGTCGTCACCGTGTCCAAGTCCATCAGCGGGTACGGACTCCCCATGTCCCTCTGCCTGTTCAAACCCGAGCTGGACATCTGGGAGCCGGGCGAGCACAACGGCACGTTCCGCGGCAACAACCCGGCGTTCGTGACGGCCGCCGCCGCGCTGGAGACGTACTGGTCCGACGGCTCCGCCATGGAGAAGCAGACGCTCGCCCGCGGTGAGCAGGTCGAGGAGGCGCTGATCTCCATCACCGAGGAGAACCTCGCCGACGTCAAGGAGTACCGGGGCCGGGGTCTGGTGTGGGGCATGGAGTTCCACGAGAAGGCGCGTGCGGGGCGGGTCGCGCGGCGGGCCTTCGAACTCGGGCTGCTCATCGAGACGTCCGGCCCGGAGAGCGAGGTCGTGAAGCTGCTGCCGGCGCTCACCATCACGCCCGAGGAACTCGACGAGGGCCTGCGGATCGTCGCCCGCGCGGTGCGCGAGACCGTCGTGACCATCTGAACACCCGCACACCTGCACACCTGACTGAGCTTCTGTCTGAACTTCTGACCGAACCATTTGCGAAAGGGGTTGTTGAGCGCTGTGATCGTCCGTTCGTTCAAGGACATCGAAGGCACCGACCGGCATGTGAAGGCGGAGTCCGGTACCTGGGAGAGCAAACGCATCGTCCTCGCCAAGGAACGGGTCGGCTTCTCGCTCCACGAGACCGTCCTCTACGCGGGCACGAAGACGTCGATGTGGTACGCGAACCATGTCGAGGCGGTCGTGTGCGTCGAGGGCGAGGCCCTGCTGACCGACGACGAGACCGGGCGGACGTACACGATCACCCCCGGCACCATGTACCTCCTCGACGGCCACGAGCGGCACACCATGCGGATCAAGGAGGACTTCCGCTGTCTGTGCGTCTTCAACCCGCCCGTGACCGGCCGCGAGGACCACGACGAGAACGGCGTCTACCCCCTGCTGACGGAACCCGAGCCCGACTTCGACCCCGAGGAGGTCTGACACCCATGTCACCCACGTCCACTCTCACCGACCTCTACCCCACCCGTGGCGCCGCCGAGGTGTCCGTTCCGCGTCAGGACCCGGTCCTCTGGGGCGCGCCGGACACTCCGGGACCGTTCACCGCGGCGGACCTCATGGCGTACGAGCGTGACGGCTTCCGGGCGCTCGACCGGCTCCTCGACGACGACGAGGTCCCGCTCTACCGAGCCGAGTTGGAGCGGCTGATCGCCGATCCGGCCGTCCGGGCCGACGAACGGTCGATCATCGAGCCGAAGTCGAAGGAGATCCGGTCGGTCTTCGAGGTGCACCGGCTGAGCGAGGTGTTCGCCCAGCTCGTACGGGACGAGCGGGTCGTCGGGCGGGCCCGGCAGCTCCTCGGCTCCGACGTGTACGTCCACCAGTCGCGGATCAACGTCAAGCCGGGGTTCGGGGCGGGTGGCTTCTACTGGCACTCCGACTTCGAGACCTGGCACGCGGAGGACGGTCTGCCGAACATGCGGACGGTGTCCGTCTCGATCGCGCTGACCGAGAACCTCGACACCAACGGCGGCCTCATGATCATGCCGGGCTCGCACCGTACGTTCCTGGGCTGCGCCGGGGCGACGCCCGACGACAACTACAAGAAGTCGCTGCAGATGCAGGACGCGGGCACCCCGTCCGACGAGGCGCTGACCTCGCTCGCCGACGAGCACGGCATCAGGTTGTTCACGGGCAGGGCGGGTTCGGCGACCTGGTTCGACTGCAACTGCATGCACGGTTCAGGGGACAACATCACCCCGTACCCACGCAGCAACGTGTTCATCGTGTTCAACAGCGTGGAGAACAGCGCGGTGGAGCCGTTCGCGGCGCCGGTACGCAGGCCGGATTTCATCGGGGCTCGGGACTTCACTCCGGTGAGGTGACACACCGCCCGTGTCCGTCGCCGCCCGCCGACGCGGAGTTCTGCGTCGGCGGGCGGTCCCGCGTGCTTCAGGCGGACAGGACGTCCAGGAGTCGGTCGACGTCCGAGGCCGTGTTGTAGAGGTGGAAGGCCGCGCGCAGGTTTCCGGCCCGGTCGGAGACCTCCACCCCGGCACGGCTCAACTCGGCCTGCCGGTACCCGAGTCGCGGGACCGACACGATGGCCGAGCCCGGCGCGGGCACGGGCTGGTGGCCCAACCGGTCGAGCCCGGCGCGGAATCGGTCGGCGAGCGCGAGGTCGTGCGCGCGTACGGTGTCCACGCCCACCTCCTCGATCAGCGCGAGGGAGTGGCGGGCGCCGGCGTAGGAGAACAGGCTCGGGCTCTCGTCGAACCGCCGTGCGGAGTGGGCGAGTTCACGCACCGGGCCGTAGCAGCTGTCCCAGGGCTCCTCCCCCGCGACCCAGCCCGCGAACACGGGCGTCAGCCCTCCCAGGTCCTCGGGCACGACGAGGAAGGCCACGCCCCGCGGACAGACGAGCCACTTGAAGGCGACGGAGGCGACATAGTCGTAGGCGTCCGCGTCGACCGGCAGCCAGCCGGTGGCCTGGGAGGCGTCGACGTACGTACGGGCCCCGTGCTCGCGGGCGGCCTCGCGCAGCGCGGGCAGGTCGACGATCCGTCCGTCGGCGGACTGGGCGGCACTGACGGCGACAAGGGCGGTGCCGGGCCGCACGGACTCGGGGATCCGCTCCAGCGGCACGGTCCGTACCTTCAGGTCCCCTCGAACATGGAACGGGTTGAGGACGGAGGTGAAGTCGTCCTCGGCGGTGAGGACTTCGGCGCCGGCGGGCAGCGAGGCGGCGATCAGCCCGCTGTAGACGGCGACGGAGGCTCCGGCCGCGACCCTGCGGTCGGACACCCCGACGAGCCGCGCGAAGGCGGAGCGTGAGGCCTCCACGTCGGCGAACATGTCCTGCGGCTGCCCGTCGGCCACGGACTGCACGGCGTCGCGCATGGCGGCCACGGCGCGGGCCGGGAGGAGGCCGGTGCTCGCGGTGTTCAGGTAGGTGTTCCTGGGGGCGAACTCGGCACGGACGAGGTTGCGGAGGTTCTCGGATGTCGAGGCTTTCGCGGAGGTCTCCATGGGTCCACTGTGCGGCCCGAAGATCTCCTCGTCCATTGCCGATTTCTGCACGGAACCGCGAAGGACTGCTTATACGTAGGCCTTGAGCTGCGGTTTCCCGCCCGGCGTCACTGCTGGGGTACGGCACACCCGTCGGGTCCGCAGACCTCGGCGCCGTCACCGTCCGCCTGGACGATCTTGAGCGGAGCGGGCCGTTCGCCCCACGCCTGGGTGAGCGCCTGGGCGAAGACCTCGGCGGGCTGGGCGCCGGAGACGCCGTACTTCCGGTCGAGGACGAAGAACGGCACGCCGTTGGCGCCCAGTTCGGCGGCCTCGCGCTCGTCGGCACGCACGGCGTCGGCGTACGCGTCCGGGTCGGCGAGTACGCCCCGGGCCTCGTCGGCGTCGAGGCCCGCTGCGACGGCCAGCTCCACGAGGCGCTCGTCGTCACCGAAGACGGACCGCTCCTCGGCGAAGTTCGCCCGGTAGAAGAGCGCGATCAGCTCCTCCTGCAGTCCCTTGTCCTTCGCGAGGTGGAGCAGCCGGTGCATGTCGAAGGTGCTGCCGTGGTCACGGTCCCGGGTGCGGTACGCGAGGCCCTCGGCGGCGGCCTGCGCCCCCAGGTTCTCCTCACCGGCCTGCGCCTGCGCCTCGCTCATGCCGTACTTCTTGGTGAGCATCGTGAGAACGGGCTGGATGTCGTCCTTCGCGCGCCCCGGGTCCAACTCGAAGGACCGGTGCACCACCTCGACGCCGTCACGGTGCGGGAAGGCGGCCAGCGCCTTGTCGAAGCGGGTTGCGCCGACGTAGCACCAGGGGCAGGCGATGTCGGTCCAGATCTCGACGCGCATGTCTTCGGTCTCTCCAGCTCGAACGAACGGGTACGGGATTATGTGAACGTTCAAACGGCTGGTTTCATTCCGTACCCCGGAATTCGTACCGCAGAAAGAGATGGTGATCGTCTTCGGCGGGCGGGTGCTCCGGGTCCGGGACCCATCCCAGTCGGCGGTAGAAGGCCTGAGCGCGCTGGTTGTCGATGTGCACGTCGAGGGTGGCGGCCCGCTTTCCGTCGGCCTGCCAGCGCTCGACGCAGGCGGCGTGCAGGTCGGTGCCGATACGGGCTCGCCAGCGGTCGGGGTCGACATGGAACTGGAAGAGCTTGACCGTGTCCTCCGGAGCGCCTTCGTCCCTGCGGAAGGAGGCGACGCCGATGATGCGGTCCCGGGCGGGGTCCTCCTCGACGACGCACAGGACATGCGCGTCGGGGCGCTCGATGCTTGTCCGCCAGGCGCCGGCCCAGTCACGGTCGGCGTCGGGGAGACCGTCCGGGTAGTAGGTGGCCCGCGCGCGCAGGTGCAGCTCCGTGACGGCGGCGGCCTCGGCGGGCAGCGCGGCCCGGATGACCCGCGTCAACTGCCGTCCCGCAGGTCCTTGGGCCACTCCGGGAGGAACTCGATGTGGTCGTACGTCACCACGCATCCCTCGCCCATCGGGGACTGGGTCATGAAGCCGACCAGGGCCGCGTCCGCCTCCTTCTCGTCGCCCAGGGTGAACAGCCGGACGAAGGTCCATTTCCTGCCGTCGCGCGAGGCGTGGAAGGCGAAGGCCCGGCCGGTGCGGCTGATCCGGAGCCAGACCGAACTGCCGTCCACGGTGAAGGAGTTGGCGTCGTCGGAGTGTCCCCGGGTGACGACCGTGCAGACAGTGGGCACGTCCGGGGAGTACTCCAGGCAGAGCTTGGCCCAGGCCCGTTCGCCGACATGGACGTAGAGCACCCCGGCGTCGAAGGCCGCCCCGAACCCGACGGTGACCCGGGCGATCAGCTGGAACTCGCCGTGGGGCGCGCCGAGCAGACGCGGCGCGTCGGCGGCGGGATCCAGCGCCTCCCCGGTCGGCGGCACGAACCGGTCCTGCCGTGGCCCGGCCCACCCGGTGAGCACCCCGTCCTCGAAGGACCAGTGCCCGTCGGGCCCATAGGTACGGAGGGGAAAGGGCAGTGGGGACAGCTCCAGATCCATTACCGGATTATCGCAGGCCCACTGCAGCGCCCCCACAGGGGCGCGGGGCTGTGTCGTTATACGGCCCCGCGGCCGCGCATTCCATCGCACCCCAGCGCCGTTGGGGGCGCGGGGAACTGCGCGACAAGCCACAACGGACCCGCAGCCGCACATCCCACCGCACCCCAACGGCGCCACCAGCGGAGCGCTATCGCTCCAGCCGCCCGTTGAACCGCCGAGGCAGCCCCAGCTCGTTCTCGTCCCGCAGCTCGACCGGCAGCAGCGCGGGAGGCGTGTTCTGGTACGCCACCGGCCGCAGCCACCGCTCGACCGCCGTGCCGCCGACCGAGGTCGACGTCGACGTCGTGGCCGGGTACGGCCCGCCGTGATGCTGGGCCGCGGCCACGGCGACACCGGTCGGCCACGCGTTCACCAGCACACGCCCCGCCAGCGGCGTCAGCTCGGCCAGGATCTCCGCCCCGCGCCCCTCCCCCGCGGCCTCCTCGGCCGAGAGGTGGACCGTCGCCGTCAGGTTTCCCGGCAGCCGGGAGAGAACGGAGTTCGCCTCGGCCTCGTCCGCGTAGCGGGCCACGACGGTGACCGGCCCGAAGCACTCCTCCAGGAGCAGGTCGTAGGCCCCCTCCGCCGCCAGCTTGTCGGCCGTCACCGTGAGGAACCCGGGGCTGACCGTGTGGTCGCCGCCCGCGCCCGGCGTCACCGGGGTCTCGACCTCGGGCAGCTCGGCGCGCTCGGCGACGCCGGCGACGAAGTTGTCACGCATCCGGTGGTCCAGGAGGACACCGGCGTCGGTGTCGCTGACCGCGTCGGTCAGGGACTTCAGCAGGCGGTCGCCCGCCGCGCCGGCCGGCGCCAGCACCAGGCCGGGCTTGACGCAGAACTGGCCGACGCCCAGGGTCATGGAGCCAGCGAGCCCGGTACCGATCGCCTCGGCGCGCTCGTTCGCCGCCGCCTCCGTGATCACCACCGGGTTCAGGGAGCCCAGCTCGCCGTGGAACGGGATCGGGACCGGACGGGCCGCCGCCGCGTCGAAGAGGGCACGGCCGCCTCGTACGGAACCGGTGAACCCGGCCGCCGAGACCAGCGGGTGCTTGACCAGCTCGACGCCCGCCTCGAAGCCGTGGACCAGGCCGATGACGCCCTCGGGGATGTCGTGCTGGACCGCGGCCCGGCGCAGGACGGCCGCGACCAGCTCGGACAGGCCCGGGTGGTCCGGGTGCGACTTGACGACGACCGGGCAGCCGGCCGCGAGCGCGCTCGCCGTGTCGCCGCCGGGGACGGAGAACGCGAAGGGGAAGTTGGAGGCCGAGTAGACGGCCACGACACCCAGCGGGATCTTGTAGCGACGCAGGTCCGGGATCGGCGGGGTCGCGGTGTCGTCGGGGTGGTTGATGACGATGTCGAGGAACGCGCCCTCGTCGACGATGTCCGCGAAGGCCCGCAGCTGGTAGCAGGTGCGGGCGAGTTCGCCGGTCAGCCGGACCGGGCCGAGCGCGGTCTCCGCGTCGGCGGCCTCGACGAGCTGCTCCTTGGCCGCTTCGAGCTGCTCGGCGGCGCTGCGCAGAAAGGCCGCGCGGACGGTGCGGTCGACGAGCGCCGGGCGGGCGGCGTGCGCGGCGCGGACGGCGGCGTCCACCTCCTGCGCGGTGGCCTCGACCGCGACCTGCTCCCGCTGCTTCCCGGTACGGGGGTCGACACTCCAGACTGGTGCTGCTGCCACCGGGGGTTCCTCCAGATTGTGTTGCCATTTGTGGTGCTCAGATTTTGCGTAATTCACCAGGTGCGTTCGATATGCTGAACAGCGTCTCTGATGATGAATATGCTGTTGGAGACTATTTCCCGTTGAACGAAGGGGTCAAGGGCGATGTCGGCAGCCGAGACAGGCGGCGGGGCGCAGGTCAAGTCCGCGGTACGGACCGTTGAACTGCTGGAATACTTCGCCGGGCGTCCCGGCATGCACTCGCTGGCGTCGGTCCAGGAGGCCGTCGGTTATCCCAAGTCCAGTCTCTACATGCTTCTGCGCACACTTGTCGACCTCGGCTGGGTGGAGACCGACGCCACGGGCACTCGGTACGGCATCGGCGTCCGGGCGCTGCTGGTCGGCACCTCGTACATCGACGGTGACGAGGTGGTCGCGGTGGCCCGTCCCACCCTCGACCGGCTCTCCGACGACACGACGGAGACCATCCACCTGGCCCGGCTCGACGGCACGAACGTCGTCTATCTCGCCACCCGGCAGTCGCAGCACTATCTGCGCCCCTTCACCCGGGTCGGCCGCCGGCTGCCGGCCCACTCGACCTCCCTCGGCAAGGCGCTGCTGGCCACCCACACCGACGAGCAGGTCCGCAAGCTGCTCCCGGAGACGCTGCCCGCGCTGACCGAACACACGATCACCGACCGGGAGAAGCTCATCGAGGAGCTGCGTCTGGTGCGCGAGCAGGGCTTCGCGGTGGACCGCGAGGAGAACACGCTGGGGCTGCGCTGCTTCGGCGTGGCCGTCCCGTACCGCACTCCCGCGCGGGACGCGATCAGCTGCTCCGTGCCGGTCGCCCGGCTCACCCCGGCCCACGAACAGATGGTCAAGGACGCCCTTTTCGACGCACGCGACCGGCTGACACTGGCCACCCGGAGGCTCTGAACGATGAGGTACTCGGCTTCGACGAACGTCGTGCTCCGCGAGATCCACGACAGTGACCTGCCGGTCTTCTTCCGGCAGACGAACGACCCGGAGTCGCTGTGGATGGCCGCGTTCACGGCGAAGGACCCGACCGACCGGGACGCCTTCGAGGCCCACTGGAAGCGGATCCGCGCCGCGGCGGACATCCTGCCGCGCACCGTGCTCGTCGACGGTGACGTGGTGGGCAACGTGGCGGTGTACGGCGAGCCGGGCGAGCGCGAGGTGACGTACTGGATCGACCGTGCCTACTGGGGGCGCGGTATCGCGACGGCCGCGCTGCGAGCGCTCATCGCCGAGGAGCCGGAGCGCCCGCTGTTCGCGCGTGCCGCCGCCGACAACGCGGGCTCGCTGCGGGTGCTGGAGAAGTGCGGTTTCCGCGTGTCCGGGCACGACCGGGGGTTCGCCCAGGCACGGGACGCGGAGATCGACGAGGTCGTGCTGACGCTGGACGCCTGATCGTCGTACGACGCCGCGGGTGTCCCTTACAGGCTCCCGCGTTTCCTGAATGTGCCATGAGAAATCAGGCGGAAGGGAACGTTCCGTCCGGTGCCGCTCGTCTTCGGACGGGATGAACAAGACGATCAGGCGGGCCTCCGTCTTCACGCTGCTGCTCGTGCTCTCTCTGCTGGTCAGGGCGACATGGGTGCAGTTCTACGACGCGAAGGCCCTCGCGGACGACAGTTTGAACCGACGGAACGCGATCGCGTTGTACGCGAACCCGCTCGGGAACATCATCGTGGCCGGCGAGTCGGTCACCGGCTCGAAGGAGACGAGCGGCGGGGATCTCAAGTACCGGCGGACGTACACGGACGGCAGCCTCTACGCGGCCGTGACCGGGTACAGCACGCCGCTGTTCGCGCCGACGCAGCTGGAGGGCATCTACAAGGACGTGCTCGACGGCTCGGACAGCAGACTCACGACCGTCATGGACACGGTCACCAAGGAGCACGCCGCCCCGGGGAACGTGATCACGACGATCGACCCGGACGTCCAGAAGGCGGCGTACGCGGCGCTCGGTGACAAGAAGGGCGCGGCCGTCGCCATCGACCCGAAGACCGGCAGAATCCTCGCCATGGTCTCCACTCCGTCGTACGACCCCTCGGCGATCACCGGGGTGAACGACGGCGAGACCTGGACCAAGCTCAACGAGGACCCCGACAAACCGCTGGTCAACCGGGCGATACGGCAGCCACTGCCGCCGGGTTCGACGTTCAAGCTGGTGGTCGCGGCGGCGGCTCTGGAGGACGGGCTGTACGGCTCGGTGGACGACCGTACGGTCAGCCCGGACCCGTACACGCTGCCGGGTACGACGCGTGAGCTGACGAACGAGAACCCGGACGCGCCCTGTGCGAACGCCACGATCCGGGTCGCGCTGCAGTACTCGTGCAACAACGTCTTCGCGAAGATGGCCGTCGACCTCGGGCAGGACAAGGTCAGGGCGATGGCGGAGCGGTTCGGCTTCAACGACGAGAAGCAGGACGTGCCGGTGCGGGCGTATCCGAGCGTGTACCCGTCGGACATGGAGAAGTCCCAGACCGCGCTGACGGGCATCGGACAGTTCGACGTCACGGCGACGCCGTTGCAGATGGCCATGGTGTCCGCCGCGATAGCCGACGGCGGCAAGCTGGTCTCGCCGCACATGGTGTCCCAGGTGGTTACCGCCGGCGGGGACACGTTGGAGGACCTTGACAGCTCGGCGTCGACCAAGGAGGTCATCAGCTCGGGGACCGCTGAGCAGTTGCAGTCGGCGATGCAGACAGTTGTGTCTGACGGTACCGGGACGAATGCGCGGATTTCCGGGGCGACAGTGGGCGGGAAGACGGGTACTGCTCAGCATGGAGAGAACAACAGCCAGACGCCTTATGCCTGGTTCACGTCCTATGCGAAGTCCGACTCCAACGGGAGGGAGGTTGCCGTGACTGTGCTGGTCGAGCAGTCGGGGGCAGCCCGGTCCGAGGTGAGCGGGAATGGGCTGGCCGCGCCTGTCGCGAAAGCGATGATGAGTGCGGCTTTGCAGGACTGAGCACTTCGGCTGCTGCGCCGTTGTGGCTGATCGCGCAGTTCCCCGCGCCCCTGTGGGGCGCGGGTGACCGCACCCGGAACCTACTTCGTACCGAAGAGCTGCTGCAGGGGATCGATCGCGAAGTAGATCAGGAACAGGGCACTCGTGCCCCACAGGAGCCAGTGGACCTCCTTCGCCTTGCCGAGGACCGCCTTGATGAGGACGTAGGCCAGGAAGCCGGCGCCGATGCCGTTGGTGATGGAGTACGTGAACGGCATCACGGCGATCGTCAGGAACGCGGGGATGGCGATCTCGTACTTGTCCCAGTCGATGTGCTTGACCTGGGTCATCATCAGGAAGCCCACCGCGACCAGGGCGGGCGCGGCGGCCTGCATCGGGACGATGGTCAGGACCGGCGTCAGGAAGAGCGCGCAGGCGAACAGGCCGCCGGTGACCAGGTTGGCGAAGCCGGTGCGCGCGCCCTCGCCGACGCCCGCCGCCGACTCGATGAACGAGGTGGCCGAGGACGAGGAGCTCGCGCCGCCCGCCACCGCCGCCGCGCCGTCGATGAGCAGCACGCGGCCGAGGTTCGGGACCTTGCCCTCCTCGTCCAGGAGGCCGGCCTCGGCGGTGATGCCGACGACCGTGCCCATGGTGTCGAAGAAGTCCGACAGGATGAGCGTGAAGATCAGCAGGACGACGGTGATCACCGTGGTCTCGCCGAACGCGCCGAACAGGCTGAAGTGGCCGATCAGCCCGAAGTCGGGGGTGTCCGCGATCTTGTCGGGCCAGGCCGGCGTGGTCAGGCCCCAGCTCTTGACGTCGGCCACCGAGTTGATGACGAGCGCGAGGAACGTCATCGTGACGATGCTGATCAGGATCGCGCCCCGCACCTTGCGCGCGAGCAGGCCGATGGTCAGCAGGACGCCGAGGCAGAAGACGACGATCGGCCAGCCGCTGAGCGTGCCGGTGCCGCCGAGCTGCACCGGGACCGTGGTGTTCGCGGCGTCCGGGATACGGCTGACGAAGCCGGCGTCGACGAAGCCGATGAAGGCGATGAACAGGCCGATGCCCACGCCGATCGCCGCCTTGAGCGGCGCCGGGATGGCGTGCATGATCGCTTCTCTGAGGCCGGTCACCACAAGGACGCAGATCAACAGGCCCTCCAGGACGACCAGGCCCATCGCGTCGTCCCAGCTCATCAGCGGGGCGATCTGGAAGGCGACCACCGCGTTGAGGCCGAGGCCCGCGGCGAGGGCGAGCGGGAGGTTGCCGCCGACACCCATGATGATCGTCATCACCGCGGCCACCAGGGCGGTGGCGGTGACGAGTTGGACGCTGTCGAGCTGGTGGCCGAACTTGTCCTTGGCGCTGCCCAGGATGATGGGATTCAGGACAAGGATGTAGGCCATCGTGAAGAACGTGGCGAAGCCGCCGCGTACTTCACGAGCGAAGGTGGATCCCCGCTCGGAGATCTTGAAGAAGCCGTCGACGCTGTTCGCCGCGGGGGGCGCGGCCTTCGGCCGGTCGGCCACCTTCTGGGGTTCGGACATGGCGGTTACTCCTCGTTGCCTGATCGATCTGTGCGCGGGTGCAGGCTGGATTGTCCCTGTGTTGAACCGTTCTCAGGTTTTCCCCGTGTTACGGAATCAGGATCGATCCGTTGTACGGCACTCGAAGGGCCTTACGCACGCCTGATACTCTCTCGGCTCTCGCGCCGAACGATCACCGTCTCTTCACCGGCGCACCACAGCGGCCGTATACACAGGCGCCCGGGTACGCCCGAAAGCCGTCCACCGGCCTGGGAAACCCAGCGAACCAAGGGGAGAAGTCGCCCGTGGGCACTGTCGTCGACGACGCAGCCTCCGTGGAGTTCCATGCCTTCTTCGAGCGGCACTACGCCGAACTCGCGCGCCTGGCGCACCTGCTGACGGGCGAGGCGGACGCCGCCGACGACCTGGCCGCGGACGCGCTGCTCGCCCTGTGGCACCGCTGGGACCGGGTGCGGGCCGCCGATCATCCGGTGGCGTACGCGCGCGGTGTGGTCGCCAACCTGGCCAAGACCCGTATCCGCAGCGCGGTCCGGGAACGCCGACGCATCACCCTGTTCTGGTCGCAGCGAGAAGAGAAGACGGAGAATCCCGACATACCCGGCGTCATCGATGTGCAGGCGGCCCTGCGCAGTCTGCCGTTCCGCAAGCGGGCATGTGTGGTGCTCCGGCACGCCTTCGACCTCTCGGAGAAGGACACCGCGCTCGCACTGGGAGTTACTGTCGGTACGGTGAAGAGCCAGACGTCCAAGGGAATGGCCGAACTGCAGCGGCTCCTTGGCACCGACGAGGCCCCGCTTCGAATGCGTACCCCTGTGCGTACCACCGGCGGAGCGGGAGGAACCAAGCGATGAGGACGCCGCACGACGAGCTGCGCGCCGGGCTGCACGAGGCGGCCGAGGCGTACGAGCCCGACCGCGCGCGCATCCTCGCGCGGGTGGAGCGCGGTATGGCCGCACCCGCTCAGAAGCGTCCCCGGCGCCGGGCCACGCGTCCCCCGCTGCTGGGCTGGGCCCGGGTCGTGGGGGCGACCGCCGCGGTCTCCGGGATCCTCGCGATGGGCGGGTACGCGCTGGCGTCCGTGGTGAAGAGCGACGAGACACCGGCCGACCCGACCGTCTCGGTCTCACCGTTGCCGACCCCGTCCCCGGACGCGACCAGCCGGGCGCCGATCCAGCCGGCCCCGGAGCCGTCCGGCGGCAACGCCCACGACGACAGGCCGAGTTCGACACCGACGCCCGCCCCGACGCCGAAGGCCTCGAACACCGTGGCCGCGCCGGACGCGAAGGGCGCCGAGGACGGGCCGCTGTGGTCGGACGGCTCGGTCGACCCGCACAGCAACGACTTCTGGGCGCAGAGCAACGTCACCGTCAAGACCTCCGAGCAGCTCACCGCTCTCACCGTGGAGTTGCGGATCGCCCAGACCGGCGGGGTCACCTCCACTGGTGCCTGGCGGTCGGCGCCGGAGGACGACTTCGATCTGACGGTCGCCGAGCGCGACGGTTTCCTGATCTACACATGGGTGCTCAAGGACGGCCGCAAGGTCCCGCCGGGCGAGTGGGTCTTCGCGGGCCAGTACGACCACACGCGCGGCGGCAGGGACGCGAAGGACGACAGGTACACGGTGACGGGCGAGGCGGCGGGCGAACAGCTCGCCGTGAAGGGTGACTTCGCGGGCCAGGACGACTCGGGCACGTCCGACGAGGGCGATTCCTGAAGCGGGGCAGCGGCTCCCGAAGAAGTTCGCCGGATACGGCAACCCTTTCCGCCCCGGCGGCGACCAAGGCGGAGAACCGTCCGAAATCGATGGCGGTCCGCAGGGAACCACCTACGATTTCTGGCCATCTGACATCGCGTACGAGCAAGTGACTCTTCAAGCACGACGGAGCAGGCAGTCTTGAGCACGCACAGGAGAAACCTCAGTCGCCGCAGGCTGCTGGCCGCTTCGGCCGTGGGCGTGGCCGGGACGGGCGCTGCGGTGGCGACCGGCAGCGGCCTGCTGTCGTCCGCGTCGGCGGCTACTTTCGGCCACACCGACGACGGCAAGAACTTCGTGATCAACACGGGCGCCTCGCTCGTCTTCAAGGTCTCCAAGTCGACCGGCGACCTCACGTCCCTGGTCTACCGGGGCAAGGAGTACGAGGGGTACGGCGGCAGGCACTCGCACGTGGAGTCGGGGCTCGGCGCGTCCACGGTGAGCGTCAGGCAGTCCGGCTCGACGATCCTGGTGAAGGTCGTCCACGGGGCGATCACCCAGTGGTACGCGGCCCGCAGCGGCCAGAACAACGTCTACCTGTGGACGAACAAGGCGGACGCCTCCTTCACGGCGACCCGCTTCCTCGTCCGCCTCAGGCCGGGCATGTTCCCGAACGAGGGGTCGGACTCCTGGATCGAGGCCTCCGACAGGATCATCGAGGCCGGGGACGTCTGGAAGCGGGCGGACGGCACCACGCACTCCAAGCACTACTCCGGCAAGCGGGTCATCGACTACGACCACATCGGCTTCACCACCGGTTCCGTCGGCCTGTGGCTCGTGCGCTCCAACCACGAGAAGGCGTCCGGCGGGCCCTTCTACCGCTCGCTGCTGCGCCACTCGAACGACAAGGGCGCGGGGCTGTACGAGATCCTGCACTACAACGAGGCCCAGACCGAGCCGGAACGTTTCGGCCTGCAGGGTCCCTTCGTCCTCGCCTTCACGGACGGCGGCGCTCCTTCGCCCTCCCTCGCCGCCGCCCGCCTCGACACCTCCTGGGTGGACGGGCTCGGCATCACCGGCTGGGTGGGCGCGGCCGGGCGCGGCAAGGTGGCCGGCGTCGGCATCAGGGGGATGGACGCGCGGCACCCGTACACCGTGGGCTTCGCGAACCCGGACGCCCAGTACTGGGCGAAGGCCGCCACGGGTACCGGCGCCTTCTCCTGCAAGGGGATGCTGCCGGGGACGTACACGCTGACCGTGTACAAGGGTGAACTGGCCGTGCACACCGCTTCGGTGACGGTGAGGGCGGGCGGCGCGACCGCGCTGAACAGCATCACCGTGACCGGGGACCCGTCCGCCGCGAAGACGATCTGGCGGCTCGGGGACTGGGACGGCACACCCGGCGAGTTCAAGAACGCCGAGTTGATGACGTACGCGCACCCGGCGGACGCCCGAGCGGCGAAGTGGACGGGGAACGTCACCGTCGGCGGCTCCCGGCCGGCGTCGGCGGACTTCCCGGCCTACATGTGGAGCGGCGTCAACGACGGCGTCCTCGTGTACTTCAAGCTGACCGCGGCCCAGGCCGCCGCCGCGCACACCCTGCGTATCGGCATCACGGACGCCTTCGCGGGCGGGCGCCCGCGTGTCACGGTCAACGACTGGGTGTCGGCCGTCCCGCAGGCGTCCACGCAGCCCTCGACGCGCTCCCTCACCACGGGTTCGTACCGTGGGAACAACCGTACGTTGACGTACAGCGTCCCTTCCAGTGCGTGGAAGACGGACCCGGGACAGTACAACGTACTGAAGATCAACATCGTCAGTGGTTCGAGTGGCACGGCATTCCTCAGCCCGGGCACCTCGTTCGACTGCCTGGATCTGCTGGCCTGAGCCCCCCTCGGCCAGTCAGAGAAACGCCCCGCCGGTGACGACCGGCGGGGCGTTCACCTTCGCGGCTCGGCGATCCGGGGTTCATCGGTCCAGGTTCACGTCCTTGGTCTCCGGTGTTGTCAGATACACCAGCAGTGACACCAGGCACAGTGCGGCCACGTACCAGGGGAACCAGTGGGCACGCCCCCGTTCGGTCAGTTCCTGGACCAGGTAGGGAGCGGTTCCGCCGAAGATCGCGACCACGAGTGAATAGGGCATGCCCAGACCGACCGAACGCACTTGTGTGGGAAACAGTTCCGCCATCGCGGTGGGTGCGATCGCGGCGTAGCACCCGAACAGCAGCAGGCCTGTGGTCATGACCGCGAGAAGAGACCAGACAGAGGAGGAAAGGAGGGAGAACAGCGGCACGATCAATACCAGATAGCCGCCGGCGAAGACACTGAGCAGCGGCTTGCGGCCGATCCTGTCCGAGAGGATTCCGAGAAGGGGTAGCGTCGCGACCATCGCGGTCTGGGCGACGACCGAGACCCACAGGGCGGAACCGGCGGGCACGTCATAGGTGTTCTGGGCGTATCCAGGCAGATAGACCAGGAACGTGTAGTAAACCGTTGTCGCACCGGCGGTGAAGCCGATCACTCGCAGTCCGCTTGCCGGGTGCCTGCGAAGTACTTCCCAGGTGGGGCGACGTACTCGGAGATCCTGGCCCATGAGATACGGTCCGGTCTCTTCCAGTGTGCGGCGCAGATACAACGCGCAGAGTCCGATCACACTTCCGAAGGCGAACGGAATACGCCAGCCCCAGTCACCCATCGCGGTCTCGCCGAGCCGCGCGAGAATCAACTGGCCGAGGAGAGTAGCGGCCAGACTGCCGAGTGTTCCGGTCACATAGGAAAAACTGGAGTAGAAGCCGCGTCGACCTGATGGAGCGACCTCGGCGAGATATGTCGCGGAGGCTGCCATCTCACCGCCGGTGGACAGCCCTTGGGCCATGCGCGCGACGAGCAGCAGGGTCGGGGCCAGCAGTCCGACCTGGTTGTATGTCGGACAGATCGCGATGAGCAGGCTGCCGCCCGCCATGAGCAGCATGGACAGGGTGAGCGCGCTCCGGCGACCGTGCCGGTCGGCGAGGCCTCCCAGTAGCATCCCGCCGAGCGGTCTGAAGAGGAAGCCGATCGCGAAGATCATCAGTGTCTTGAGCTGTGCGGTGTCCGAGTTTCCGGCGGGAAAGAAATGAGGGGCGAAGAACACCGAGAAGATCACGTACGAGTTCCAGTCGAACCATTCCATGGAATGCCCGATGGATGCGGCTGCGAGACCTCGATGCGACAAAGGACGATAGCGGCCGTCGTATGTGACGTGAGGTCCTGCCGGACCGTTGCTGCGTGCCACGCGACCTCCTGTCCCTCCCCCGGACCGCCTACCTCGGTTTCTTCACCGGATTCAACATGGTCACAGGGTTGCCAACATGATGCCCTCGCCCGGAACCCTGTTCCCGACTGTCCGTTGCTCCAGCAGGTTCACACCACTCGCGAGGCGACGAAAGGAAGAACCAAGGTCTGGTGCCCGATGAGCTTCCGCCTCGGCTGCCAGACACAGGGCCGATACCCGCAGCTCACTCGCGGCCCGGGAAGTGATCCGTCCTCTGCCCTCGAACATGGGCATCGCGGCCTGCCGGAATTCTTGGACCGTTCTGTATGCCCAGAAAGGAGACGCAGCCTCACGTGACGGTTCGAAGAGGTGCACGAAAGCCCTGCTCGTTTCCTCTGTCAGGTCCGCCAGGTCGTCCGGTGACAAACGGGACTGGAAACCCTCACCGAATGTCCGGTCGATGAACTTGCGCGAGAAATCGGTGAGCCAGGACCCAGGCTGGGCGGTGGTGCGAAGCATGTGCGTAACCGTGGATGACAGCGCGGTCCCCATCGCCCGTTCGAGCGCGCGCTCGAATGTATGGTCTGCGGCCAGTTCCTGGGCCATGACCGCGCTCGTGGGGAGAACCAGGTCGATCACCTCGGTCGGATCACCGCCACGCAGGTCCTCCAGACCTTCGATCAGCGGACGCAACAGCTCGGAGTCGATTCCATCGGCGCGTACGAGTCGCCGCTCGCGATTGATTTCGGCATTGAGCGAGTCGACCATGTCGAGTGTGCCGACGTACCGAGTCCGGCCGGCAACATCCAGTGCGATCGCGTGTCGAAGGGTCTGGGCAAGGTCATGGATGTGGTCCAGGACATGGTCGACGCCCACCTCCCGCCTGGACGCCAGAGCCACAGTCCACGGCAGAAGTCGCACGGAAACGAGCGCCCGAAGCAGCAGCAGGCGGAGGACGGTCGGCCCGGCGCGCCGCAGGTCCGACATGACAGGCGGGCCCAGATCGACCGCGTTCATCGCGTACGGATGGAGGCTCTCCGAGGGAGTCCACAACTGGGGTCGGCCCGGTTCGCTGTCCGGCGCGAGCCAGAGGCTCTCCGACCGTGTGTCGCTTCGGGCGAATTTCCTGACGCGCTGGACGGCGGGGTCCTCGATCTCCGAGCGGCTGGGCAGCCGGTAGGAGGGGCTGTCGCCTGTGATGAAGTTGGCCCAGCGGGTGAAGGCTGCCGCAGCCGGTGCGCGGACACCGGTGACCGGTAGTTCCGCGTCGGATCTGATGGGGGCGGACACTGTCAACCCGTCGGGCAGCAGCGCTCCGGTGTCCTGCCGGAACAGCCAGTAGAGCCCCTGTGTCACCGGGCGGGTGCAGACACGACCGCCGCCTTCGGTCCGAACGGTGGGACGCAGTTGGCGAGTTGCCATGACACTGGCCATCAGCCGCAGCCGATCCCGGTCCGCGTCCAAACCGAATGTCGAGCCAAGCAGGTTGTCCATCCGGGCACGTAACTCCGGCGCGAGGTGGCTGCCTTGTTCGGCGCAGTCGAACGCCAGCGACAACGCGGTGACGGTCCCGGAGTCGAGACCGGCCTCGACGATGGCATCGGCGTCGGCGCCGACCACGTACAGCAGAGTGGACTCGCGCCACCAGACATCGTCGACACCGGCGACGAGCAGTTCGGGCTGCCCGGTGTCGCGGATGTGTGAGGCTGCCAGATACTCCTGAAAGGTGTGATGGGCGAAGGAATACAGACCGCTTTCGCGTTCGATGAGCAATCCGTTCGAGCCCACGTCAGCCAGGAATTCCTCGGCGGTCAGGACGGTGGACATCCGCCGCAGGATCGGTTCGATCGCCGCGAGAACCGCTGATCGAGACAGATCCCGGACCCGCTGTTCCATCATGGAGAACGCGAGATGGCGCAGCAGTATCTCCTTCCCGTCACCGCTCAGTTGGCTGGGTATTCCCTTCTCCTCCTGCCTTCGCCAGAGGATGACCTGACAGATCTCCCCGTACAGTCGCGTCCGGCTGCCGGGCAGCGCACCGCGATAGCGATGAATGTTCGCGATCATCGTCAGCAGCATGGGGTTGATCGTCAGATCGAGCAGCGCCGGAGCATGGTTGAGCCGTTCCAGGAGATCACCGGTGGCCGTTTCGGCTTTGTGCCGGACTTCCGCGTTCTCCGTGCCGGCGGTGTATCTCTCCACCGCGAGATACCAGCCGCGGACAAAGGAGGCCACCTGCTCATCGGTGAGGCTGCGCACCTGGAGTACGGCCGCGCCGTTGACGCGTGCCGACACATACCCCTGCGGACGCGAGGTAAGGACGTAGTCGTTCAAGGGGTAGAGCGCGATCTGGCACTCTACCCAGGCAGCCAGTGCCCTTCGGTCGTCCTGCCTCGCGACTTCGTCAAGCCCGTCGAGCATGACCACACAGTCACCGGCCCGCAACTTCTGCTCGAACCAGCCCGCCGGTTCTCCGATGCCTCGTTCCAGGGTTTCCCGTACCAGATCAGCCAGGTTCACATCGGGGGCATCGAGTACGGTGCCCACATGATCGCGGAAGAACAGCAGGACGGGGATGGCTCGGCGACGGCCCCGGTGCTCCTGGCAGATCTGCCGCGCCGTACGCCTTAGCAACGTCGTCTTGCCGCTTCCGGGAGCGCCGACGATCGCGAGCACCACGGGTTGGCGCTGGTCGAGAAAGTCGCCCAACGCATGGCGGCCGGTCACGTCCTGGGGAAGGTGGGCAATCACACTCGTCTCGGCGCCGTCCGGTGCTTGGTAGGCGAGGCTCACCTGGATGAACACCTCGTCCAACTCGGGCGTGTAGAAGCCGATCGTCTCCAGACCTTTGAGATCGACATAACGCAGGTTTCCGAGCAGGGCGGCACGATAGCGCCCGGGGAATCGTGAGAAACGCAGTCCCAGTGCCTGATCCATATTCTCGACGATCCGTTGCTGCCAACGCTTCGCCAACTGTTCGACAATCTTCCCGGCGAACACCACGAATGCGACAACGGCCTCATACGCCAGCATGAGCAGCACAGTCACCACAGGGTGATCCAGCATCAACGTCCGCCACAGCCCAGCTGCGACCGAAGGAGGAATCACGATTGCCGTGATCAGTCCGACCGTCTTGCCCGCCATAGGCCACAACTCTCACGCACGGAACGGTTGTTGAACCATGCATACGTCGCACAACCGCAGCATATGCACATTGTCGCCGAAAGAAGGAAATTGGCAATACTTTTCCGAGTCGGCGCATTCGTGCGTGGATCCCGTGCGTGAGTAGTCGTCGATCGAGACCGCTATTTCCTGGTCGACCCGATGGCCGTGGAGTCCACCGCCAGGAACGTGGCAGCGGCAGCGAGCCGTTCGGCTGGCGGGCTCCGTACTCCGTCGTCGCATCCTTCGACGTCAACGTCGGTGTGGCGACGCCGCTGTCCCAGTTGTTCACGGCCGAGACGGTAGACGGGCACAGCTTGGACAGCCCCGCCTTGTTGCCCACCGCGAGGTTTCTCGCCAGCCGCGCCTTGCCGGTGGCGAAGTAGAAGCCGGTCCGGGCGTTGGCGTACGCCGTGTTGCGGTTGAGCGCGATCGCGCCGGTGTTGGAGTTCTCCGCGAAGCCGCGCAGGTTGTTGTCTCAGGCCTCGTTGTTGTTGACGACATGCGCGACCGAGGCGTCTCCCCGCCCGGCTTGCAGCCGTTGCCGTCGTCCGCACTGATGTAGAGGCGGGCCGGTGATCCTGTTGCCGCTGCCGGAGCCGAACTTGATGGCGATGCCGTCGGCGTTCTGGCCGTGGTTGGCGGCGTCATGGTTGAGGTAACTGTCCAGGTTCTGCACGAGGTTGTCGGTGGTGCGGTCGCCGCCCAGGGTGAAGCCGGAGTCGCCGTTGCGCGCGGTGACGAGGTTCTTGAAGATCCCGCCGACCGACGAGGTGACGACGAAGCCCTGGGCCGGGGAGTTCTGGAAGGTGACGTTCTGGACCGTCGAGTAGTCGCCGTAGATCCCGGCCGCCAGGAACCGGCGGCAGCCTGGAACCGTCGATCCTCACCTTCTCACCGCCGTACGCCTGAAGCGTGATCCGCGCCGAACTTGCGGCGTTCGCCGTCGACTTGAACGTGGCCGTCGGATAGTACGCGCCGGCGCGGACCTGAATGACGGTACCGGCGGCGGCGTTCCTCATCGCGGACTCCAACTGAGCGGCGCTGGAGACAGTGACCGTGAAGGTGGCAGCGCTCGCCCCGTCGGTCGAGAGGCCCGGGCAGTCGCCGCCCGCACCCGAGGAGAGCGCCACCGCGGCGGCGACGGACAGGGTGCCGTTTCCGCGGTGTCGGCCGTGTGATGCGCGCGGGACGTTCCTTGCCTCGCCGGAGGGGGACGCGAGCCGGGCCGCGGCCCCGATGAGGTGGGGTCGCGGCCCGGCTCCGCTGTCCTGTTGCCGCCCGGCCGAAAAGGGTTGCCGCGGCCCGCACACGAGCCGTCGAAACTTTCGGTCCCGCCGGCCTCGTCCGCACCGATTGACGCACCGTCCCCAGCTGGCGAGACTCCCAGGACGAACACTCAACAGAAACCATCAGACCCCGACAGGATGTGTCATGCGCCCCCACCTCGCCCGCGCCTTCCTGCTCCCCCTCATCTCCCTCGCGGCCCTGCTCCTCTCCCTGCTGGCCGCCCCGCCCAGTCCCGCCGCCTCAGGAGCCCCACCCATGACGCAGCAGAAGCCCGAACAGCGACCCGAGCCCAAGTCGACGCAGAAGTACGCCGGTTACCTCTTCGCCTACTTCACCGGCGAGGGCACTGCCGACGGTGAACAGATCCGGTACGCCCTCAGCCGTGGCGACGACCCGCTGCACTGGCGGGAGTTGAACGCGGGCAAGCCGGTACTGACCTCCACCACCGGGGAGAAGGGGCTGCGCGACCCGTTCGTGATCCGCTCCCCCAAGGGTGACAGGTTCTACATGATCGCGACCGACCTGCGCATGTACCGCAACAGCAGCGGCAGTTGGGACGACGTCCAGCGGCACGGCAGCAAGTCGATCATGGTCTGGGAGTCGACCGACCTGGTCCACTGGACCGACCAGCGACTGGTGAGGGTGTCCCCCGACGCGGCCGGCAACACCTGGGCGCCCGAGGCCTACTACGACAGGAAGCTCGGCTCGTACGTCGTCTTCTGGGCGTCGAAGCTGTACGCCGACGAAGACCCCGGGCACACCGGCTCGACGTACAACAGGATGATGTACGCCACGACGAAGGACTTCCGCACCTTCAGCGAGGCGAAGGTCTGGGACGACCCGGGATACTCGGTGATCGACTCGACCGTCGTGGAGCACAAGGGGACCTACTACCGCTACACGAAGGACGAGCGGGACCCCGCCTCCAGCTCTCCCTGCGCCAAGTTCATCACCGGCGAGAAGTCGACGAGTCTGACCTCGACGAAGTACGACCTGGTCGCGGACTGCATCGGCAGCGGCGCGATGGACCGCGGTGAGGGCCCGACGGTGTTCAAGTCGAACACCGAGGAGAAGTGGTACCTGTTCATCGACGAGTACGGCGGTCGCGGCTACGTCCCCTTCGAGACCACCGACCTCGACTCGGGCAGGTGGACCGCGTCCACCGACTACCAGCTGCCCGCGAGTCCCCGGCACGGCACGGTACTTCCGGTGACGGGGAAGGAGTACGACCGCCTGCTGGCCGCCTACCCGGCGACGCCCACCTCGGTCGTGGACGTGACGGCGAAGGGCCGGAAGGGCTACTCGATCGTCACCGACGCCTCGTCGAAGGTCGTGCTGCCGATGCGCCCCGGCACCGATCTCACACGTCTCGCACCGGAGTTGACCGTGGGCGCGGGCGCCACGGTGACCCCGGGGTCCGGCACCCGGCGCGACTTCCGGGGGCCGCAGACGTACACGGTGAGGGCGGCGGACGGCACGACCC
Source organism: Streptomyces sp. AK08-02 (assembly GCF_033795085.1). Classification (NCBI taxonomy): domain Bacteria; kingdom Bacillati; phylum Actinomycetota; class Actinomycetes; order Kitasatosporales; family Streptomycetaceae; genus Streptomyces; species Streptomyces sp. AK08-02. The sequence goes on along the minus strand of NZ_JARAZV010000021.1, from coordinate 72,972 downwards.
GCGTCTGGACCGTCGAGGCGGTGCCGACCGGAAGTCCCGTGCTGCCCGGCCTCAACGCCGACCCGGACGTGCGCTATCTGAACGGCGAGTACTGGATCTACCCGACGACCGACGGCTTCAACGGCTGGAGCGGGACACGGTTCAGGGCGTACTCGTCGAAGGACCTGGTCCACTGGAAGGACCACGGCGTCATCCTCGACCTCGGCGCGGACGTGTCGTGGGCCGACAAGTACGCCTGGGCGCCCGCCATCGCCGAACGGGACGGCAAGTACTACTTCTACTTCTGCGCCGAGCAGCAGATCGGTGTGGCGGTGGCGGACTCCCCCGCCGGCCCCTTCAAGGACGCGCTCGGCAAGCCCCTGGTGTCGAAGGGCGGTTCGCTGCAGGGCCAGATGATCGACCCGGCGGTCTTCACCGACGACGACGGAACGTCGTATCTCTACTGGGGCAACGGCCACGGCTACGTGGTGCCGCTGAACGACGACATGGTCTCGTACGACGCGTCGAAGGTGCGGGACATCACCCCGGACAACTTCCGCGAGGGATCCTTCGTGATCAAGCGGAACGGCACGTACTACTTCATGTGGTCCGAGGACGACACGCGCAGCGAGAACTACCACGTCGCCTATGCGACGGGACCGTCCCCGCTCGGCCCGTGGACCAAGAAGGGGACGATCCTGTCCAAGCGTCCCGAGTACGGCGTCCTCGCCACCGGCCACCACTCCGTGGTGAACGTCCCCGGCACCGACGACTGGTACATCGTCTATCACCGGTTCGCCCTGAACGGGCCGGGGAAGGCGGGCGGGGACGGTATGCACCGTGAAACCACCATCGACCGCATGGAGTTCGCGGCCGACGGTTCGATCCGGCCGGTGGTACCGACCCTCACGGGGATCCGGCCGGTCAGGAACTCCGGGTAGATCCGGGTGAACTAGCTGACGAAGTACGTCGGGTTCGGGAGCTTGTACGTCTTGTCGGCGTAGCCACCCTCCAGGTCCGAGTACTGGTCACCGAAGTTGGCGATGACGTCGTAGCCGAGGTCCTCGATGTGCTTGCGGGTACCGGACTTGTACTGCACGGTCGTGCAGGTCCAGGTACCCGGGGTGGCGCAGGCGCTCAGGTAGGCGGGCGGGTTGGCCGCGTCCTTGAGGAACATGTGGGCGGCGTCGAGGTTGATGTCGGCGCCGACCTTCTTCAGGTTCGCGACGGCCGCGTCGCGCTGCGACTCCTTCAGGCCGGAGTTGTAGAACACCTCGACGCCCTTGGCCTTGGCGTAGGCGACCAGCTCGGGCGTGCCGAAGACGGCCGGGCGGTCGGCCTTGGCCACGTACTCGGTCCAGGTGGCCGAGTTGTAGGTGTAGTTGGTCTTCTTCTCGTAGTCGAGGGAGAGCAGCAGCGTGTCGTCGATGTCGAAGACGACCGCGGGCTTCTTGCCCTTGTGCGGCTTCTTGTGCGCCGCCTTGTCGATGTACCGCTTGGCCGACGACTCGATCTGAGCGAGGTCCTTGGCGTACTGGCTGCTCGTCGAGGCCTGGTAGACACCGTTGGCGTCGAGCGCGGTGCCGTAGTAGGTGTCGATGTCCTTGACCAGGAGCCCGATGTTGTAGGGCTCGTGGGTGGAGTTCGCCGTGGACTGACCGGCGGTGGCCGCGCCGGTGCCGTACAGCGTGGCGCCTGCGACGGCGCAGGCGACGGTGATCGTCGCGAAACGGAGTGTCTTATGCATGACAGGTTTCTACGCGCGTCACCCTTCCGGTTGCCAGACCTTTTACCTGATCCATATCAAGTCAATAGGGGTGGGAAACCAGCCATAGGGAGTGAGGGGCGCGGCAGCGGCGCCGCGCCCCTCCTCCGTCTCGCAACCCGCCCTGGCGGACGGTCAGTTCATCGTCGCCCCGATCGTGCTGCTGCCCGTCGTCAGGAACGTCGTCGCGGGCAGCGTCCCGTCCGACGCGCGGGCGTTGAACGTGGTCGACGCGTTCGTGGACACGAAGGACGGGGTCGAGATCCCGGAGTCCCAGTTGTTGCCGGACGAGGTGACCGACGAGCCCTTGCTCACCGAACCCGAACTGTTGCTCACGGCCAGGTTCTTGCCGAGTTTGGCCGCTCCGGTGGCGAAGTAGTAGCCCCACTTGGCGTTGGCGTAGGCGGTGGTGCGGTTGATGACGATGGCGCCCTTGTTGCTGTTCTCGGTGAAGCCGTTGCCCGCGTTGTCCCAGGCGGCCGAGTTGTTGATGACATGGGCCACGGTCTCGCCGTCGCCGCCCAGCTTGTAGCCGTTGCCGTCGCCCGCGAACGCCGAGTCGGACCAGCGGTTTTTGCCGTTGCCCATCGACCAGGTGTGCTCGACGGTGACGGGGGACGAGAAGGACCAGAAGTCGATCCCGTCGTCCGAGTTGTTGTAGAGGCGGGCGCCGGTGATGAGGTTGCCGGTGCCGGAGCCGAACTTCACGGCGATCCCGTCGGCGTTCTCGCCGTGGTTGGCGGGGTCGTAGTGGCCGTACGAGTCGATGTTCCTGACGGTGTTGTTGGTGGTGTTGTCGCCGGTGAGGGTGAAGCCTGAGTCGCCACCGTTGATGGTCTTGATGTTGCTCCAGACCGTCGAGGCACATGACTGGCAGACGACCGCACTGTCCGGCGAGTTCTGGAACGTGATGTTGGAGACGGTCCAGTAGTCGGCGGTCAGCTTGAAGATCCAGTCGCCGTCGGGCAGGTTCGACCCGTCGATCTTGACGGTCTCCGAGCCGTACGGCTGGAGGTAGATCCGGCTGGCGGAGGTGCCGTTGGCCGTCGACTGAAGGGTGGCCGTCGGGTAGTACGTGCCCGCCCGCACCTGGATGGTGGTGCCGGCGGCGGCGCCGGAGATGGCACTGCTCAACTGGGCGGAGGTGGAGACGACCACCGTCGCTGCCTGGGCGGGGGTGGGGAGTACCGCGAGTCCGACACCGGCGGTGGTGACGGCGAGAGCGGTCAGGGAGCTTTTGACGCGGGTGATACGACGCATGACGTGCGGGTCCTTTCGTCGTAACGGGGAGGGGAGTTGGGGAGGTGGAGGAAAGCGGTGGGGGGTGTGCGTGGGGGGTTGGGCAAGCGGTAGGGGGCGGGCGGTGGGGGCTAGAGGACGGCGTCCAGCCATGAGAAGACGTCGTCCTGCATGGGTGCGGTGAACACATGGCCGAGGTCGGGCCAGATCCTGGTGTGCAGCCGCTCCCCGGCGCGGCGTGAGCGCCAGACGGCGCGCAGCTTCTCGTGGGCCACGCGTACGCCCTCCGCCGGGAACAGCGGATCCTGGGCGCCGTGGAAGAACAGCATCGGCCTGGGTGCGGCGATGCTCGCCACGTCGGGGAAGTCGAGATGCCGGGCCAGCCCGGGGTGGAGCATGTGGTAACTGGACTGGCCGCGCAGGGTGTTGTTGCCGGGGACCATCATTTCCTTCAGCCCCGTCATCCAGCAGACACTGGCCGCGGCGGCGATGTCGTCGCTGAGCGCGGCGGTCTGCCAGGCGCGGAAGGCGCCCATGGAGAACCCGACGGCCGCGACCCGCCGCCGGTCCACGCGGTCGAGTCCGGCGAGGAAACGGGCGGCGCGTACGTCCTCGCGGGCCATGAGTCCGGCGAGGGACGAGCCGAGGTTGTACAGGTTGCTCGCCAGGGCCTGCTGCTGGTCGTAGGCGAGGGGGCCGCGGTCGGCCCAGCCGAGCGCGTCGAGCGCCAGCACGACGTAGCCGCGCCGGGCGAGTTCGTCGCCGACGAAGCGTCCGCTGAAGTACCGGTCCGCCCAGGCCTGTGCGGAGGCGAGCCGGGTGTCGTCGTACCAGGGCCTGACCAGCTTCTCCTTCCCGATGTCGAACTTCGCCCCGTGGTCGTGGAGCAGCAGTACGGCGGGGAAGGGGCCGGGGCCGTGCGGGGTGAGCAGGGCGCCACGCACCGGCTCGTACCGGGTGAGGGCGAGGGTCACCAACTCCCTTGTGTAGGACGGTGCTTCGCTGCGGTCGCTGAACTCCGGGCCGTACGGGGTCCCCTCGCCGTCCGGCTCGACGAGCAGCGTCTCCTCCACCTTGGCGCGGGCGATGCGGCGCCAGGCCCGGAAGTCACGGACGCCCGATCTGCCCCAGGCGAGCGGGAAGTCCAGCTCGTCCTTGAGCGCCGGATGGAAGCCGGGCAGCGGGCCGTCGACGACCGCCGACTCGGACCCCGGTGCCGCCTGCGCGGGTTGGACGGCGGCGCCGCCCATCAGCGCCGCCCCCGCTCCCACGACGAACGTCCGCCGCCCCACCGCCGGGTCACGGCCGGTCATACGGGCACCAGTCCCCGAGATACGTCCGCCGCGTGTGCTCGTCGGCCTCCGCCGCCGTGAGTTGCGGCCGGTTCTCCGGCGCCGTGATCACCGCGCCCGGACCGGAGTTGGCGTACTCCCGAAAGCGCATGGTCTGCCAGGGATAGGCCTCGCGCATGTTGATGTACGGGGTGACGGCGTCGATGCCCGGGCCGAGCCAGGTGTCCCGGACGACCAGCGAGGGCCAGGCCGTTGTCTCGTACGACGGCACCCAGGGCCGGGCGATCTTGTACGCGCCGTCCTCAGCGCCCGAGGTGACCAGTCCGCGCACGGCGAGGAAGCCGTAGGGGTTGGCGCGGGCCGTGGCGGGGGCGAAGACCATGCCCTCGGGTCTGAAGGCGACGTCCCGGTCGAGGGTGTGGAAGTGGCAGCGTTCGAAGACGGCCCGTGCCCGCCCGAAGACGAAGTCGACGTCGCCCTCGATGTAGCAGTCCCGGTAGTAGTGCCGGTCGAAGGCGGTCAGTGCCGTCGTGTCCGCGAACAGGGTGTCCTGGTGGGCGAGGAACCGGACCCGGCGGAACTGCGACCTGTCCCCCGTGACGTACGCGGCGACGGCCTGTGTCCCGGTGATCTCCGGGTGATCGGCGCGCAGCCAGTCGTTGGCGAGGGTCAGGTCGCGGACGGTCAGGTCGGGCGCCGCCGAGGTGAAGGTGGCGGAGCCGGCGGTGCCGTAGGTGCCCGAACCGTCGGGTTTCTGGGTGCCGTTGGCGTTGTCGTGGACGATGACGGCGTCGCGCGGATCGCGGGTGGCGCCACGGATCGTCAACTCGGCTGCTTGGGCGGGGATGTTGACGACCTCGCGGTATGTCCCCGGGTGGACGACGATCGTGCGGCCGACCTCGCCGGTCGCGACCACCGCGTCCACGGCGGCCTGGACGGAGCCGCCGGGACGGACATGCAGGACGCGGTGCGCGGCGGACGCGAGGGCGGGAGCCGTACCGGCGGCGGCAAGGCCTGCCGTGAGCCCGGTGAGCAGGGTGCGTCGGCGCATCTCAGCACCACCGCCCGCGCCACGGTGTCCAGTCGCCGAGGTAGGCCTCACGGGTCGCCGACTCGGCTTCGGTGGCGTCCAGTTGGGGGCGGTTCTCGGCGATGACGATCCTGGCGCCGGGGCCCGTGTTCCGGTACTCGGCGAACCGCTGGCTCTGCCACGGGTAGGTGTCCGACATGTTGGTGTAGGGCGCGAACGCGTCGATGCCGGGGCCGAGGTGGGTGTCCCGGACGGTGAGCATCGGGCGGGCGGTGGTGTCGGAGCTGGGCACCCAGGGGCGGGCCAACTTGTAGGCGGCGTCCGGGGCTTCACTGGTGACGCGGCTGCCGGTGACCAGGTAGCCGCGCGGATTGGTGCCCACGGTGGAGGGCGCGAAGACGAAGCCGTAGGGGGTGCCCGCAAGGTCGGTGCGGTTGAGGGTGCGGAAGTGGCAGCGCTCGTACACGGCGGTGGCCCGGCCGAAGACGAAGTCGACGTCCCCTTCGGCATAGCAGTCCGCGAAGTACTGCCTGGCGTACGCCTCACGGCTCATCGAGTCGGCGTACAGGGTGTCCTGGTGGCCGAGGAACCGGCAGTGGTGGAACGCCGCCCGGTCGCCCTGCACCTTGATGGCGACGGCCTGGGTCCCCGCGATCTCCGGGTGGTCGGCGCGCAGCCAGTCGTTGGCGAAGGTGATCCAGCGGGCCGTGAAGTCGGCGGCCTGGACGAGGGTGGTGGCGGAGCCGGTGGTGCCGTAGGTGCCGCCCCCCGGTTTCGGGGTGCCGGCGGCGTTGTCGTGGACGATGACGACGTCGCGCGGGTTCTCGGAGGCGCCGATCAGGGTCAGTTCCGTACGGGCGGCCGTGACGGCGACGGTCTCGCGATAGACGCCCGGGGCGACGACCAGCGTGAATCCGCTGCCGCTCACGGCTGTCACCGCTGCCTGTACGCCGGTGAAGTCGCCGGTGCCTGCCACATCGACGTACAGGGTCTGTTCGGTCAGGCGGCGGGACGGGGAGCCGTAGCGGCCGAACCGGGTCCGGCCGGCCGCGCGGGCGGGGGCCGCGAGCCCCAGGGCCAGTGCGGCCCCGGTGCTCGCGGCGACGAACGACCGTCTGCTCAACGGGAGTTCAGGGCTCGCCATGATCAGCAGACCTTGCCCGCGCCGGCACCGCGGTTGACGACGGACGGCACCGCGCGCGGCGAGTCGACCTTTGTCCGGAGGGTGGGTGTCCAGCCGGCGCCGGACTGGAGGGTCTCCTCGGGGATCTCCGCGTTGTGGACGGCGATCAGGTCGGTCAGCCGGCCGTTGACGTAGTTGTTCACGGCGGTGAGCGGGGACTCCTTCCACTTCTTCAGCACCTTGCCGACACTGGCGCCGGCGGGCAGCGAGATGGCGTTGTCGCTGGCGTACAGCTGCGAGGAGATGCCGACACCGAAGAGGTAGTAGTCGGCCTTCTGCGCCTCGCCCACCACGTAGCTGTTGTTGTAGACGTCGACCTGACCGAAGCGCACGCGCGGGGAGCGCTGCAGGATCCCGTCGAACTTGTTGTGGTGCATGGTGACCTTGAGCTTGCCGCCGTCGGTCGAGGCGGTGCTGTCGCTGTTGCCGATCAGCATGTTCTTGTCGTGGTCCTTGAAGGAGTTCCAGGACACGGTGACGTAGTTGGCGCCGCGCACGATGTCGGTGAGCCCGTCGTGCTGCTGGAAGACCTTGCCGAAGTAGCTCGGCCGCTCGCTGTCGGGGTAACGGCCGTCGGTGAGGGTGTTGTGGTCGATCCACACGTGGTCGGTGCCGTAGACCACCACGGCGTCGTACTCGGAGTTCCAGTTGCCGGTGTTGTTGTCGTCGGTCGGGTCCCACTTCGGGAAGCAGTCGAGCGGGGCCTCGATGGTGAGGTTGCGCAGGATGACGTTCGAGACGGCCTTGATCTGGAGGCTGCCGCCGAGGATGCCGGAGTTCTTGCCGACACCGACGATGGTGGTGTTGCTGGGGATGGCGGCCTTGATGACGCTGTCCTGGTTGGCGGCGGACGCGACCCTCGCGTCCTCCTGCGGACCGCTGGCGACCTTGTCGTTGCCCCAGACGGCCGGGTCGTAGTCCTTGAGGTACTGCTGGAGGTCGTAGCCCCCGGTGGTGAAGGCCTCGCAGCCCTCGGACACGGCGTCGATCATGCCCTTGACTCTGATGATCTTGGGGGCGCTGCCGCCGTCCGCCAGTGCGGCCTTGAACTGTGCCCAGGTGGTGACGGTGTAGACGTGGTCGGCGTCGGCGGCCGAACCTCCGGTCGTGCCGCCCGTGTCGGACCCCCAGCCGTCACCGGCGGCGAGCGTCTGGCGGCCGAGGTCGGGGGCCGGAGCGGCCTGGGCGGCGGGACCGGTGACGGTGAGGACGAGGGCCGTGCAGCCGAGCAGGACGGCGGCCTTCATGGTGACATGATCATGACATGCGCGAACGTTCATGATGCGGCTCTCTTTTCGGTGAACGGGGCGGAAGGTCTTGGGGTGGGTGCTAGACGGCGGCCGACGGCCAGGTGATCCAGGACTCCGGGATCGCGTCGTCGAGGCGGCGCACGTCCCGGCGCGCCAGCACCCGTCGCCGTACCAGCTCGGCGGCGACGAGCCGGGCCACCGCGATGGCACCCGGCGGATTGAAGTGCGTGTTGTCCTGCTCGGTCGGCGTCCAGTTGAAGTACTTCTTCGTCTCCTCGACGCCCAGCTCCTGCCAGAGCGCGATCGACAGGGCCTGGATGTCGAGCAGCGGGACGCTCTCCTCCCCGGCGAGCGCACGCATCGCCGCCGGGTAGTCGCCGTGGGTCGGCACCGCGTTGCCGCTCGCGTCGAACTTTCTCCGCTCGACGGACGTGGCGAGCACCGGCCGGGCACCACGGGCCCGCGCGCCGTCGATGTAAAGCCGCAGAAAGTCCTGGTACGTCGTCCAGGGCTCGGTGTACCGGACCGGGTCGGCGATCTTCTCGTCGTTGTGCCCGAACTGGATGAGCAGGAGGTCACCAGGGGCGATGACATCGAGAATGGCGTCGAGACGCCCCTCGTCGACGAAACTCTTGGAACTGCGCCCGTTCACCGCGTGGTTGGCGACGACCAGATCCTTCCGCAGAAAGAAGGGAAGCGCCATTCCCCACCCGGTCTCCGGGGCGGCGTCAGCGAATTTCTGGGCGGCGGTGGAATCACCGGCGATGTAGAGAGTGCGAGAACGGCGACCGGAATGCGCGGAGGCACTCTCCGAGGCGGTCAGGGCGAGAGGAACGGCAGCGATTGCGGCTGCGGCCACTTGTCTACGGCTAAGAGACACGACGGTGTGCCTTTCACATGGGGGCAGCCACCCGCGCCCCGTTTTCAGGGGCGCGGGGAACTGCGCGACCAGCCACGGCGAACCCGCAGCCGAAATACGACCTAACTCACCTGCTCGTTCCACTCAGCCTGCGCAGCGTTCAACTGCTCGGCCAACGTGTCCAGGAATTCCTTCGCACTCATCTTCCCGAGCAGCACCTTCTGGTAATTGGGCTCGTTGTCCGCCTTGGAAAGGGTGTTCCAGTCAGGCAGGTAGTACGGCAGCTGCACGATCTTGGTGTCGGCCCCGTTCAGCGCCTCCGCCGCCAGCTTCGTCGGCTCGGCCTTCTGGACCCACTCGTCCTTCGCGGCCTCGGTGTTCGCCGGTATCTGCCCTGCGGACTTGTTGTACTTGGAGTTCTCCTCGTGCGAGACGGCGAACTCGACGAACTTCCAGGCGGCCGTCTTGTTCTTGCTGGACTTGAAGACGCTCAGCCCGTCCACCGGGTTGGAGATCTGCACCCGGCTGCCGTCGTCCTGGGTCGGGCTGGGAATGCCCCGGAACTTGTCGGCGCCCAGTGCCTTCAGGTGATCCTGATAGGAGCCGAGATTGTGGCTCAGCATCCCGATGTCACCGCTGTCCCACTGGGCGACCATCTTGGCGAAGTCGTTGTTGACGTCCGCGGACGGGGTGTCCTTCTTGTACAGGGCGACGTACTTCTCCAGGGCCGCCACCATCTTCGGGTCGTTGACGGTGGTCTTGTCGCCGTTCCAGAACGAGCTGATGCCTGCCTGGCTGTACGCCGCGTCCAGGGCCGGCGCGATGGAGCCCTCTCCGCCGCGGATGGTGAAACCGAACTCGTTCTTGCCCTTGTTCGTGAGCTTGTCGGCGGCTTCGTAGAACTTCGTCCAGGTGGTCGGAGCTTCCAGGCCGGCCTTCTCGAACAGGTCGGTGCGGTACCACAGAGTGCCGTTGTTGGACGAGGTCGGGATCTGGTACAGGCTCTTACCGCCGCCCGCCGCCCGGCTGCTTTCCAGCAGATTCTGGTTCAACTCGCCGTTCAGCGCGCTGTCCTTGAGTCGGCTGTCCAGCGGCTCCAGTGCGCCCTGGACCGCGACCCCGGCGAGCATCGCTGTGCCCACCCCGCCGACGTCGGGCAGGCCACCGCCCTGGATGGCGGTGTCGTACTTGGACTGGGCACTCGCGGCGGGGATGCCGACGTACTTGACCTTGATGTTCGGGTTCGCCTTCTCGAAGTCCGCGATGATCTCCTTCCAGATGTCGGTGCGGACACCACCGTTGTTGTCCCAGAAGGTGATCTCGCCCTTCCCCGAGCCCTCGTTGCCCTTGTCCCCGGCCGCTCCGCTGCCGTCGTCACCGCAGGCGGTGGCGGTCAGGGCGAGAACGGAACCGAGGGCCACGGCGATGGCCGCGCGCCTGCTTCTGCGGATGCTGATCTTCATTGGTCGGCACTCTCTCTTCTGGGTCGAACTCTTCTGGATCAGTCGGAACTGTGAAGTTGTGGGGGGTCAGCGGCGGGCGTACGGAGCCCAGCCGTCCGTGCCGCGCAGATACTCGGCGACGGTGTACGAGGCGGCGTCGGCCTCGCTCAACTGCGGCCGGTCGGCGGTCACTCGGGCGCCGGGTCCGTAGGTCCCGTACTCGGTGAAGCGGGCGTCCCTCCAGGAGAAGCCGCTCATGTCGGTCCACGGCGAGGCCTTGATCGCGGCGGGCAGCTCGGTGTCCCGGAAGAGGACCTGGGCCACGGCGTTCGGCTCGCCGCCCGGGTGCCAGGGCCGGCCGAGGTGGAAGGAGTCGGCGGGGGCGTCGCTCACGACCTTCGAGCGCGTGATCAGGAAGCCGTACGGATTGCCCGTCCAGGTCGAAGCGGCGGTGATGTAGCCGTTGTTGGTGGCGGAGCCGCGACTCAGCGCGCGGATCACCGACCGCTCGACGACGGTCGTCGCCCGCCCGTAGATGAAGTCGACGTCGCCCTCGATGTACGAGTCGCGGACGTAGACCCGGCTGATCACGTCCAGCTTGGGGCTGTCGGTCATGAGGGTGTCCTGGTTGCCCAGGAAGGCGGTGTTCTCGAAGACGATGCGGTCACCGGTCGTCTTCGTCGCGAGCGCCTGCTCGCCCTTCAGCTCCACCGAGGCCTCGTCGAAGTCGTTGCTGAAGGTGAGGTTGCGGGCGGTGACGTCGTTGGCGGCGATCCGCACCGTGGCGCTACCCGTCGAACCGCCGTACTCGGCAGGCGTGTTGTACACGATGACGGTGTCGGAGCGCTTCCGCCCGGTGCCCTGGAGCAGGATGTTCGACTTGCCGGCCGGGATGAACACCTTCTCCCTGTACGTGCCCGGCGCGACGGCGACGGTCACCGGGCCGGCGTTGCCGACGGGCACGGCGTCGACAGCGGCCTGGACGGTCGGATAGTCGGCGGGGACGTCGAGCGTCACCGTGGCGCCGATCCGTGCCTGCGGCCCGGAGAAGCGCTTGACCAGCGCCGGTACGGCGGCGGCCGGGTCCAGCCGGTACGCGTAGAAGTCACGCGGTTCGAAGGCGGTGCCCCAGGTGTCCTGACGCCCGCTGACGTTCCTCAGGATCGACCCGCGCTGCACCAACTCGGCGGTGGCGTCCGCCTGGTAGGGGTGCTGGACCCCGTCGTAGTAGCTGTTCTCGATGACCATCCTCGTCCGGCCGCGCGACCAGTTCCCGTACGTCCAGACGGGATCGCCGTCGGCGACCTGTGCCGACACGTAGTTGTTGTAGAGGTGCGCGTAGGCGCAGTTGTCGGCGGAAGGGTTGCGCTGCTTCGTGCCCGTGAACCAGTTGTGGTCGATGGTGATCTGGGTGAGCACGTTGGGCGTCCAGCCGATCCCGAACGCCTTGTTGTGGTTGGCGAACTGGTTGTCGGAGACGGTGATGTACTGGCTGTCCTTGCGGATGTCGAGCAGACCGTCGCCCATGTGCGCGAAGCGGTTGTGGTCGATCCAGACATGGTCGACGGTGTCCATCTGGATGGCGTCGAAGTCGGTCGTCTTGCCGTCCCAGTCGCCCTCGACGTACGAGTCACGGATCGTCAGATTGCGGATGATCACGTTGCGCGTACCCGGATTGAGGTGCAGCTCGCCGTGGACGATCTCGCCGGTGTCCCCGACGCCGATGATCGTCTTGTTCGAGGCGACGACGACATCGGAACCGAAGGGCGCCACGGCGACCGAGCCCGCCACCCGGATGACGTACGGCTCCTCGGCCGCCGCGTACCTCACCAACGAGGCCTGGTCGGTGACCGTGACGACCTTGCCGCCCGCGCCACCGGTGGTGCCACCGGCGAGGGAGGCGAAACCGTGCGGCCGGTCCGTCCAGCGGGCGGCTGTCGTCGCGGAGGTCTTGGCGGCAGCGGCTTCCGTGGCGGCGGTCTCCGTGGCGGCGGGTGCGGCGGCCGTCGCCACGTCCACCGCTCCCAGGGTCAGGGCAGCCGCCAGACCCATGACGGTGGCCAGGGTTCTACCGGCTCCCGGCAAGCGCTTGCTAGGGAAGTGCGTCATTGCGGCTCCCAACAGGCATACGAATGAGGTGGGTTACGGGGACGTGACTCTGAACCGCGTGAACGTGGCCGCGCCGGCGTGTCCCCCGCCGACGGGCGCGAGCGCGAAGAGCCCGAGCAGGGCACCGACCCAGCGCCAGGGGGTGGCCGCGAACACCGGTCCGGACGTCTCCCAGCCGTCCCCGGTGCCGAGGTCGTACGCGAACCGGCAGCGGGCCCCCGCCCCGATCCCGATCCGCAGCCGGACCCGCCCCTCGGGAGCCACCCGCGGCCGACTCGCGTCCCGCTCCCGCTCGGCGACGGACTCCGCGAACCGGTGGACGAGCCGGACCGTCCCGTCGTCCGCCCGCTCCAGGCCGATCCAGCCGAAGGAGTCGCCCAGCAGGGCCAGCCCGGCCCGCGCTCCCGGCTCCTCGCTGTCGAGCCGCAGCCCCACCTCGGCCTCGCAGGCGACGCCCGGCAGCCGCTGGGTGAGGATGTTCGGGAGTTTCCGCAGGTCATGGGCGTCGGCGCCGCGTACGCAGCTCAGCCGCAGCCCGTCCCCCGAGTGGTGGGTGGCCCAGCCGTCCTGGGGGTTGGCCGTCCACTGCCACTGACGGCCGTACCGTCCGCCGGGGAAGTCGTCGTCGGTGGCGGGCGCGGCGGGCGGCTGCGCCGGCAGATCGGGCTTGCGGTGTACGGCGACGGGAGCGCCGGCGTCACCGATGACGGGCCAGCCGTCGACGCCCCAGCTCATCGGCTGAAGGTGTACGACACGGCCGTACGGGCCGCGCTGCTGGAAGTGGAGGAACCAGTCCTCGCCTGCCGAGGTGCGCACCCAGCCGCCCTGGTGGGGCCCGTTGACGTCGGTGTCCCCCTGCTCCAGGACGATCCGCTCCTCGTACGGCCCGAAGAAGTCACGGGAACGCAGGGCGCCCTGCCAGCCGGTCTCCACTCCCCCGGCGGGTGCCAGGATCCAGAACCAGCCGTCGTGCCTGTAGAGCTTCGGGCCCTCAAGGGTGAACCAGCCGGGGATGCGGTCGCCGTCGACGATCACCTTGCCCTCGTCCAGAAGTCCCGTGCCCTCGGGGTGCATTCGGTGGCCGGTGAGCCTGTTCTTCACGCCCGACCGGGACTTGGCCCAGGCGTGCACGAGATACGCCTCGCCGGTCTCCTCGTCCCACAGGGGGCACGCGTCGATTAACCCCTTGCCCTCCTTGACCAGGTGCGGGCTGGTCCAAGGGCCGCGTACGGCCGGGGCGTTGACCTGGAAGATGCCGTGGTCGGGGTCGCCCCAGAAGATCCAGAACCGCTCGTCGTGATGGCGGAGCGAGGGCGCCCAGACCCCGCAGTCATGGCGCGGGACCCTGAACTCGTCGGCCGGCCGCAGGCGTTCGAGGGCATGGCCGACGAGGGACCAGTTGACGAGGTCCCGGGAGTGGAGCAGGGGCAGGCCGGGAGCCCGGCCGAAGCTGGACGCGGTGAGGTAGAAGTCGTCGCCCACGCGCAGGACGTCAGGGTCGGACCAGTCCGCGTTCAGGACCGGGTTGCGGTAGGTCCCGTCGCCGAGATCGGCACCGGTGATCACGCGCTCACCGCCTTCCGTACGAGAGCCGCGGCCTCGCCCCGGTCGAGGCGCCCGTCGGCGACCACGGTGACGATCCGGCGTACGGCGGTCTCACCCGGCCCGATCGACAGCCGCTCGGCGGACGCGAGCGACGAGCCGACCCCCGGGTACTCCTCGGCCCGGACGAACCACGGGTCGCGGCGCGTCTGTTCGGTGGCGCCGGCGAAGACGAGCGTCCAGTTGGCGCCGGCCAGGGCGAGCCAGTCGGCGCGGGTGCCGTGGACCGCCGACTCGCCCTCGGCGGCGGACGTGAAGACGTCGGGGGTGCCGGCCTCCTTGCGCGCCCGCCAGAAGAAGCCGCCGTAGGCCGCGCCGGGGCGGCCGTTGGTGGCCGGGCTGCCGATGGAGAGGGGCGCGGAGGTGATGTTGGTGAGGGAGAACGTGAAGTCCAACGCCCAGGCGGAGGCGGTGAGTTCGGTGGCGGCGACCGTACGGCGTTCGCGCAGCAGCTCACCGCCGCCGACCATCCAGCGGAGTTCCTCGACGAAGCCGTCGGGGTCGCGGAGCTGGTAGGCGGTGTGCCGCTGGGCGCCGTGGTTGTCCAGCTCGGTCGGCCCCTGGTCCCGTACGTAGGTGCGCCCGCCCCAGAAGTTGTGCCCCTCGACGTCGGGTATGGCGACACCGACGCCGAGGTGGTGGGTGTGGTCGGCGGGGCTGAGCTCGGTGACGGCGGTGCCGGCCAGGGTGGTGACGGGGTGCAGATAGGGGCGGGGCGCGTGGCGGATCGGCAGCTCCGGCCGGCCGGTGTAGCGGCCGACCGGGCGGCCCGCGACCCGCAGGACCAGCGACTCGTTGGGCAGCTGGTGCTGGTTCATCAGGTGCTCACCTCTTTCGGGAGCGCCCAGGAGGCGCCCAGCTCGGAGTAGAGGGAGAGGGTGTCGGCCGCCGCGGCGACCAGTCCGTCGATGCCGGGGACCACCCGGCGCGGGGCCTCGCCGGGCGCGAACTCCCATGCTTCCGCCGGGAGTTGGGCCGGGTCGGGGGCCTGTCGGATCGCCTCGACGACCCGCATGAACGCGCCGGTCACGTCGGGCACGACCAGCAGTTCGACGCCCTCGGTGAGGTGGTCGACGAGGTTCTCCAGCAGGTCGGTGCGGTCGTACTCGTACTCCTCCGGGCCGTGTCCGGAGCGCTGGAGGAGTACGCGGTCCTGCTTGTACCAGAAGGTGATCCGGCCGCTGGTGCCGTGCACGAGGACGTACGGGTCGTCCGGGTGTTCGGCGCACAGGGTGGCGGCGACGGTGACCGGGATGCCGTTCGCGGTGGAGACGCGGACGCAGGAGGTGTCGTCGGACTCGATGTCGTTGGCGCGCAGCAGTTCGGTCTCGATGCCGGTGACGTCCTCGGCGCGGGTGTTGCCGCTGAGGGCGAGGCCGGTGGCGACGGCGTGCGCGAGCGGGTTGGTGAGGGCGCCGTCGATGACGTCCACACCGTTCAGCCTGCGCTTGCCGGCCCAGGGCGCGCGCCGGTAGTACGCCTCGTCGCGCGCCCACGCGCCCGCCCCGCCTACGCCGGTCACCGTACCGACGGCGCCCTCGGCGATCAGTTCCCGGATCGCGGACAGGGCGTGCGAGCCCAGCGACTGGAAGCCGATCTGGCAGGCGACCCCGGCCGCCGCGACCCCGTCGGCCATCCGCCGGAACTCCGCGTACGACGGCGCCGGCGGCTTCTCGAGGAGCAGGTGTACGCCCTTGGCGGCAGCGACGAGCGCGAGGTCGGTGTGGGTGGGAATCGGCGTGCAGATCACGGCGATGGCGGCGCCGGTGGAGTCGAGGAGCGCGCCGAAGTCGGCGGACTGCTCGGGCGTGCCGAGGCCCTCCAGCTCCTCGTCGGTCAGCGGGGTCAGCTCGCAGACGCCTGCCAGCCGGACGAGGCCCTTGTCCTGGAGCCGCCGGATGTTGGCGAGATGCCAGTGCCCGTGGCCGCGTGCTCCCGCGAGGACCACCGGAACCGGGGTGACCGGGGTGACCGGCGAAGTCGCCGTCGATGCGGCCGTCGGTGTCGTGTTCATGTGCGCCTCCCTGCGCCCGCGCCGCGTGCCACCTCTCGGTCGGCCGTGTCGGCGCTGTCGATCTTTGAGTGCAGGGTAGGCGGCCGGCCGGCGTCGGCTGTGAGGTCGGCTCGCGGAGGGCGTCTCATCCCTTCACCGCCCCCGCGCTGAAGCCGGTGATCAGCCACTTCTGGATGAAGGCGAAGACGATCACCACAGGTACGGCGGCGATGATGCCGCCCGCCGCGAGGGCGCCCAGGTCGACGCTGTCCGCGCTCATCAGGGTGTTGAGACCGACCGGGATGGTCTGCTTGCCCTGGTCGCTGAGGAACATCAGGGCGAACAGGAAGTGGTTCCAGGAGTGCACGAAGGCGAAGGAGCCGACGGCGATCAACCCGGGTCGCAGCAGGGGCAGTACGACGATCCGGAACGCGGTGAAGCGGTTGCAGCCGTCGACCCAGGCGGCCTCCTCCAGGGTGTACGGCACGTTCTTGATGAAGCCGCTGATGAGGATCATCGACAGCGGGAGCTGGAAGACCGTCTCGGCGATGATGACCGCGCCCAGCGAGTTGATCATCCGGAGCTCGGCGAAGATCTGGAACAGCGGCACCAGCAGCAGGGCGCCCGGCACGAACTGGGAGCAGAGCAGGGCCAGCATGAAGGCGCGCTTGACCTTGAAGTCGAAGCGGGCGAGGGCGTACCCGCCGGCCAGGGCGACGAGCGTCGTCATCACCAGGGTGGCGAGGCCGACGAGGATGCTGTTCTCGAAGTACGTGCCGAAGCTTCGCTCGGTCCACACCTTCTCGAAGTGGTCGTTGGTCATCGGCCAGGGGACCAGCGAGGTCGAACCGGCCGGGCGCAGCGCGAAGAGGAGGATCCAGTAGAAGGGGATGAGGGTGAAGACGAGGTAGATCCCGAGGGGGAGGTAGATCTGCCAGCGCGGGGCCTCGTCCCAGGCGCGGCGCTGCTTGTTCTGCGGGCGGGGCGGCTCGGGGACGTCGTCCACGGGCGTGGGCACGATCACGGTGGCTTCCTTGGTGATCACTTGTTCTCCCCTCCGAACTTGCTGAGCCGCAGATAGACGATCGAGAAGAAGAGCAGGATCACGAACGCGACCGTGGTGAGGGCGGAGGCGTAGCCGAAGTTGTGCGCGTCGACGCTGGTGTTGGCGATGTAGAGCGGGAGTGTCGTGGTCTCGCCGGCCGGCCCGCCACCCGTGAGGGTGTAGAGGAGGTCGACGTTGTTGAACTCCCAGACCGCGCGCAGCAGTGTGGACAGGACGATGGCGTCCTTGAGGTGCGGCAGCGTGATGTGCCAGAACTGCTTGAACCGGCTGGCGCCGTCGACCTCGGCGGCCTCGTACAGGTCCTTGGAGACGGACTGGAGGTCGGCCAGGATGAGGATCGCGAAGAAGGGCACGCCTCGCCAGAGGTCGGCGACGATCGCCGCCGGGAACACGGTGGAGGTGTCCGACAGCCAGCTTGTGCCGTACGCGCCGATGCCGGCGTCGGCGAGGTAACGGGTGATGCCCGTCTGGGAGTTGTAGAGCAGTACCCAGATCGCGGAGGTGAGGACTCCCGAGACGGCCCAGGGCGAGAAGACCAGCGCGCGGCCGATCGACCGCCCCACGAAGGTCTGGTTGACGATGAGCGCGAGTGCCAGACCGAACATCAGCTGCAGGCCGACCTCGACGACGACCCACTTGCCGCTGAAGACCAGCGTGTCCCAGAACTGGGGGTCCTTGGTGAAGGCGTGCGTGAAGTTGTCGAAACCCGCGAAGCCGTTGCGCCAGGGCTTGGTGGGGTTGAAGTTCTGCAGGCTGTAGTAGAAGACGCTGAGGACCGGGTAGGCGATGAAGCCCAGCATGAGCAGGGCGGCCGGTGCGATCAGCAGGTAGGGGAGCCTTCGCGGCGTCGCGGAGGCACGCCGGCGCCGGGGTGGCGTGGGCGGTTTCGCCACGACTGCGGCTTGGGCCATGACTGTTCTCCGTTCTCGGTACGTCGTGCGTGCGTGCGGACGTGCGTCGGGCAGGAAGCGCTTTCTCGCTGTGCGGAGGTCGGCCCCTTTCGCGGTACGGGGTGCCTCTTGCGGTGGTGCGGCGGGCGCGGGTGCGCAGTGGCCTTTCGCGCAGTTCCCCGCGCCCCTGGGTGGGCTGACTCAACCTGCGTAAGGATCTGGGGACTTGCCCGGCCTGGCCAGGAACTCGAAGTCGCAGCCGGTGTCGGCCTGGGTGATCTGCTCGTTGTAGAGCGCGCCGTAACCGCGCTCGTACCGTTCGGCCGGCGGCGTCCACTCCGCCCGCCTGCGCGCCAACTCATCGTCGTCCACGTTGAGTTGGAGCGACCTTCCCTCGACGTCGAGGGTGATGGTGTCGCCGGTGCGGACGAGCGCGAGCGGCCCGCCGACATGCGACTCGGGGGCCACGTGCAGCACGCACGTGCCGTAACTGGTGCCACTCATCCGGGCGTCGGAGATCCGCACCATGTCCCGTACACCCTGCTTGAGCAGGTGGTCGGGGATGGGCAGCATCCCGTACTCGGGCATGCCCGGGCCGCCCTTGGGTCCGGAGCCGCGCAGCACCAGGACGGTGTCGGCGGTGATGTCCAACTCCGGGTCGTTGATGGTGCGTTGCATGGTGCGGTAGTCGTCGAAGACGACCGCGCGCCCGGTGTGCTTCAGCAGGTGCGGCTCAGCCGAGATGTGCTTGATGACGGCGCCGTCCGGACAGAGGTTGCCGCGCAGGACGGCGACCCCGCCCTCGCTCGCGACCGGCCTGTCACGCGGCCGGATGACCTCGTCGTTGTGCACCTGTACGCCGTCGAGCTGCTCGCGCATGCTGTCGTACGACACCGTCGGCCGGTCGAGATGCAGCAGGTCGGTGATCCGGGAGAGGAAGCCGGGCAGGCCGCCGGCGAAGTGGAAGTCCTCCATGAGGTACGTCTGTCCACCGGGCCGTACGTTGGCGAGTACGGGCACGGTCCGCGCTATGCGGTCGAAGTCGTCGAGGGTCAGCCGGACACCGGCCCGGCCCGCCATGGCGATCAGATGGATCACGGCGTTGGTGGAACCGCCGAGGCCGAGGACGGTCGTGACCGCGTCGGTGAAGGCGTCGGCGGTGAGGATGTCGCTCAACCTGCGGTCCTGGTGGACCAGTTCGACGATCCTGAGGCCCGATGCGGCGGCCATCCGGTCGTGCCCGGAGTCGACCGCGGGGATGCTGGACGCCCCCGGCACGGTCACCCCGAGCGCCTCGGCGGCGGCGGTGAGCGTGGACGCCGTACCCATGGTCATGCAGTGACCGGGGGAACGGGCGAGCCCGCTCTCCAGCTCCGTCATCTCGCAGTCGCCGATGAGCCCGGCGCGCTTGTCGTCCCAGTACTTCCACATGTCGGTGCCGGAGCCGAGGACCTCGTTGCGCCAGTGCCCCGGCAGCATGGGCCCGGCCGGCACGAAGACGGCCGGCAGATCGACGGACGCGGCACCCATCAGCAGGGCGGGCGTCGACTTGTCGCAGCCGCCCATCAGGACGGCCCCGTCGACCGGGTACGAGCGCAGCAGCTCCTCCGTCTCCATGGCGAGGAGGTTGCGGTAGAGCATGGGGGTCGGCTTCTGGAAGGTCTCGCTGAGCGTGGAGACCGGGAACTCCAGGGGGAATCCGCCCGCCTGCCACACGCCCCGCTTCACGGCCTGCGCCCGGTCACGGAGGTGCACATGACAGGGGTTGATGTCCGACCAGGTGTTGAGGATCGCGATGACGGGCTTGCCGAGGTGCTCCTCGGGCAGATAGCCGAGCTGGCGGGTACGGGCCCGGTGACTGAAGGAGCGCAGCCCGTCCGTCCCGTACCACTGGTGGCTTCGCAGCTCCTCCGGTGCTTTTCGTGCCTGTCCGGGCTTCATATGGACCACCCGGCGGCTATCTCGGCGACCTCGGCACGTTCGTCCTCGGGCAGCGCGCGGCTCGGCGGGCGGACGTCGCGCCGGCACAGGCCGAGGGAGGCGAGGGCCTCCTTGACGACGGTCACGTTGTTCGCGGAGGCGTTGGCGCCGCGCAGCTCCTCGAAGCGGCGGATCTGCTCCCAGACCTTCATGGCGCCCGGGAAGTCACCCGACCGAAGCGCTTCGATCATGTTCAGCGAGACGGCCGGGGCGACGTTCACCAGGCCGGAGGTGAAGCCGGTGGCGCCGGCCGAGAAGTAGGAGGGCGCGTAGGGCTCGGCGAGCCCGGCCACCCAGACGAAGCGTTCGAGGCCGGCGTCCCGGGCGAAGGCGGCGAACCGGGCGGCGTCCGGGACGGCGTACTTCACCCCGATGACGTTGGGGCAGACATCGGCGAGTTCGGCGAGCCGGAGCCCGCTGAGCGAGGCGTTGCGAATGTACGGAACGACGCCCAACTCCGGTACGGCCTCGGCGATGGCCCGGTGGTAGTCGACCCAGCCGCCTTCGGACACGTACGGGTGGATGGGCTGGTGGACCATCACCATCGCGGCCCGGTTGTCCCGGGCGTGCCGGGCGGCGGCCACCGCGGTCGGTACGTCGTGGCCGACGCCGACGAGGATCACGCTCCGGTCGCCGACCTCGTCGACGGTCAACTCGGTGACCAGGCGCCGCTCTTCGGGAGTCAGGGTGTAGAACTCGCCCGTGTTGCCGTTCGGCGTGAGGGTGGTGATGCCGCCGTCGACCAGTCGGCGCAGCAGGGCCCGGTGAGCACTCTGGTCGACGGAGCCGTCCTCGGCGAACGGGGTCACCGGGATCGCCACCACGTCGGCCAGGGCCGCCCGTTGGGCCTCGAACGCCACGCCGCTCATTCCTGACCGCCCTCTCCCTGGACCTCGGACTCCCCTGCGGGGTAAGCCCGTTGCACGAACGACTCGATATGGGCGTGCAGGGCGCGCGCCGCACCGTCCGAGTCACCGGCCAGGGCGAGCCGCAGGATCTCCCGGTGCTCGTCCGCCTCCCGCTCCCACGACGGGTTGGCGGCCCAGGCGACGGCGGAGACCAGGGCCGCCTGGTCGCGCACCTCGTCGAGCATCCGGCCGAGCAGCGGATTGCCGCACCGGACGTAGAGGGAACGGTGGAACTCCCGGTTGGCCAGGGACCGTTCGGCGGTGTCGGTGGCCTCGTCGGCCCTGGTCAGCGCATCACGAGCGGCGTCGAGCGAGGCTCCTCTGCGGACGGAACGTTTGAGGGCCTCCGGCTCCAGGAGCAGCCGTACGTCGTAGACCTCGCGCGCCATGTCCGCGTCCACCATGCGCACCGTGACGCCCTTGTACTGGTTCATCACGACGAGCCCGGTGCCGGCCAGTGTCTTGAGCGCCTCGCGCACCGGGGTCTTCGACACCCCGAACTGTGCGGCGAGCTCGGTCTCGACCAGGGCCTGCCCCGGCGTCAACTGTCCGGTGAGGATGCGGTGTTTGATCCCCTCCAGCACGAACTGCGTGCGGGACGGGATCGGCGTGGGCACAGAGGTCATGCGTGCCTCTCGGAGCTTGACGGACCTGACCCACCGGATCAGATCTCGCGTATCGGATCTCACATATCGCGTCTCATATATGACGTACGAAGTACGACGGCTTGAAGGTAGGAGGGGCGCCGTGTTTCGTCAACGCTTCTGACAAGAGAAGTTGAGAAGAGAAGTCGAGGAGACGCGCGGAACCGAACGTGTCCCGTGCGTCAGATGAGCTTCGTGGTGCCTTCGAACGCCGTGTCGGTGGGCCCGCCGAACACGGCGGCGGCTCGGTCGGTGGCCGCCTCGGGAGTGAGCGTGGGCCCGACGTGCGTGATGAGCAGCGAGGCGGCACCCTTCGCGTAGGCGCCCGCGTCCTCCGGCGTCAGGTGCACCTGTTCGCCATCGCCATCGTCGTGCCGGTCGATGTCGGCCTCGCACAGGAACAGGTCGGCGCCCCGGGCGAGTTCGGCGAGGGCGTCGCAGGGGCCGGTGTCCCCGGAGTAGGCGAGAGCCTTCCCCTGCGACTCGGCCCGCAGCCCGTACGCCTCGATGCCGTGGGAGACGGCCCGGCTCGTGAGGCGCAGGTTCCAGTGCCGGACGGTGTGGCCGTCGTGCAGCGGCCTGAAGTCGAGGATTCCGCTCAGGAAGCCGAGGTTGGGCTGTCCGAAGAACCCGGCGATCCGGCGCGCGCACTCGCGAGGCGCGTAGACGGGAATGGGTGCGGGCGGGGTGAGCCCGCCGTATGCGAACCCGTAGACAGCGGCCAGCAGATCGGCGTTGTGATCGGCGTGCAGATGGGAGATCCAGATCGCCGTGAGGCGGGCGGGATCAGTGTGCCGCTGCAACTCCGCGAACGTTCCGGGCCCGGCGTCCACCCACACCTCGGCACCGCCGCCGCGCACCAGATAGCCGGAGCAGGGGCGTCCCGGCGCCGGATGCGGAGAGGCGGTGCCGAGGACGGTGAGGCTCAGGGGCATGCCCGGAGCGTACGGGGCGGTGCGGGCGGCTGTACGGGGTTTGGCACGCGTTGCGGGCGGTGACAGGCCACCCGCTCCCGGTCACTCGGCCGTCCACCTCGGATCCCGTCCGCTGAGCCCGATCACCCGGTCCAGCAGCGGAGCGTCGTCCGGCACCGGGACGACGGGGCCGAAGACGCCGGCCCCTCCGCTCTGGTCGACAGCGGCGGCCAGGAAGCCGTGGGCCGCTTCCACGGCGGCCGGATCGGGCTCGTACTCCTGCCCGGTGGCGCGGGCCAGATCCCAGCCGTGGACGACGAGTTCGTCGGCCGCGACGGCCGCGGCGACCGCGCCCGGCAGTGTCACGCCACCGGCGCGGGTCTCGCCGGTCCAGGCTGCCGGGTCGCGCCAGGCGTCGGCGAGTTCGTCGAGCGCCTTCGGCAGGCTCTCGCGCCAACCGTCCGCGATGTCGGGCACGGCATCGGCCGGGCTGGTGTCCGTCGTCGCGCCGAGGTCCTTGCGCGCGGCGTCACGGAAGGCGACGGCCAGTCCGGCGACATGCCCCAGGAGATTGCGCACGGCGTACGCCGGACACGGCGTCCCGGCCGCGAGCCGCTCGTCGGTCACCCGCTCCGCGAGCCGGGCCACGATCCGGGCCTGCGGTCCGAGGTCGAGGGTGGTCGTCCGGTCGGTCATGGGTTTCTCCTCAGGGCTGGTCGGCACGGCAGGGGGTAGACCGCCGCCGTGGGCGAAACTCATCGCCCCTCACTCCGAACCTCCCGCCCACTCCCGTCCCCGGCCCTTTTCTAGGGCACCTTCCCGATCCCTCCGACCACCCCTTAGCTGAACGATGACCAGGCATGACGACTCGAAACTGGTCCGTGGTGCGCGTGCTGCGGGACCGCGCCGCCGGGCTCTGTCTCGCCGGGGTCGTGGTCTCCGGGTTCGGCACGTCGGCGCTGTGGCTCGCGTCCGGGATCTGGGTCAAGGACCTCACCGGCTCGGACGGCCTGGCCGCGCTCTGTCTGTTCGCCATGTGGGCGCCGAGCCTGGCAGGCCCGCTGCTGGGCACGCTCGCCGACCGAAGCCTCAGAAAGCCGCTCCTGATCTGGACGAACCTGACCCTGGCGACCCTTCTGACGGCTCTGTTCACGGTCGACTCCGCGGACCGCGTGTGGATCCTCTTCGCCGTCCTGTTCGTATACGGCGCGGTGGGCGTCGTCCAGGACGCGGCCGAGCCGGCCCTGGTCGCCACGGTCGTCGACCCAACGTTGCTGGGCGACTTCAACGGCCTGCGCATGACGGCGAACGAGGGCATGAAACTGGTCGCCCCACCGGCCGGTGCGGGCCTCTACGCGGCCTACGGCGGCCCGAGCGTGGCACTCCTGGACGCCGTCACGTTCGTCCTCGCCACGCTCCTGTACGCCTGTCTGCGCGTCCACGAGAGCCCTCCGCAGCCCCCGGTGACCGGCCTGCGCGCCCGGACCGCCGAGGGCGCCGTCTTCCTCTGGCGGCACGACCGGCTGCGCCCGCTCGTCCTGGCGGGCGGCACGACGATGCTCCTGTCGGGCCTGAGCGCCGCCACCCTCTACGCCGTCGTCGAGGGGCTCGGCCACTCCCCCGCGTACGCCGGGCCGCTGTACGTCCTCCAGGGCGCCGGCTCGGTGGCGGTCGGCCTGGCCTCGGGCCCACTGCTGCGCCGCCTCGGGGAGCGCGGGTTCGCGGCGTACGGGATCGTCCTGACCGGCGCGGCCATGGCGCTGCGGGCGGTCCCGGCCGACCTCGCGGTCCTCGGCTCCGGCGTGGCGGCCGGGATGGGCCTGCCGTGCGTGCTGATCGCGGGCCTCACCGCCGTCCAGCGGGAGACGCCCGAGGAACTCCTCGGGCGTACGGCGGCGACCGCCAACACCCTGATGTTCGCGCCCACGGCGATCGGTCTGGCCGTGGGCGCCGCACTGGTCGAACTCGTCGACCACCGGGTGCTGCTCCCGCTGTACGCCCTCGCTCTGCTGCTGACCGCGGTCCCGCTGTTTCAGCGCCGGGCGAGCGCGTCCCGTACCGCGTCCAGGTCGCCGTCCGACGCCAACCCGGCGTGATAGAGCCGCAGTTCGGTGGCTCCGAGCCCGGCCGCGCGCTCCGCGTCCGCCGCGAGCGTGGCCGGGCTGCCGCCCATCCCGGAGACCACGACCAGGTTGGCGGCGAGGACCGCGCCCCGCCGCTCCACCTCGGCGAACGGCGTCAACAGGGCCGCCCCGCCCGTGCACGGCACCACCACTCCGTCCGCGACGGACAGGATGTGCGCGGGGTCCACGCCCGGGTTGGCACCGACGTGGTAGGGCACGGGGTCGGCGTGCAGCAGCACCTGGAAGCCGGCCGGGGCCGCCGCTCGGACCGCCGCGACGGCCAACTCCTGGAGCGTGCGGGCCGTCTTCTCGCGCCACGCCCACGCGCGGGCGGCCCGGTCGTCGCCGAGGGCCTTCTCGACCCCCGCCCAGCCCCCGTGGTCCGGCTCGCCCCGCCACAGTGGCTCCAGGGCCGCGCGTACGGCCGCCGCCAGCTCGTCGGGGTCGAGGCCCTGACCGCCGTACCCGGCCCGGCAGGACGGGCAGAAGCAGAGCGCCATCAGATACTGGCCGGCGTCGCCGAGCCCGATGCCACCGGTCTTGTCGTGGGCGTGCAGATGTGTGAGTCCGTACCAGCCGAGGGACTCCAGTTCCGTACCGCGCGCCCCGGGCCGTACGGCGGCCTCGGCGGCGAGATCGACGAGGTACGCGCGCGTGGCGGGCTGCGCGATACAGGGCGCCCACGGGTAGCGGTCCCCGTAGGCGTTGACCACGGAGGTGTCCGGACGGTCGGCGCCCAGGCGGGAGTTGTGCGCGAGGACGACCCAGGTGTGCACGTCGAGACCCGCCTCGGCGAGGGCGTCGGCGGCCTCGCCGTACGCGTCCCCGGGGGCCCAGGCTCCGGCGGCGTACGGCCGCAGCTCACGGCCCGCCCAGCGCTCGTCCGGCGGGTACAGCACGGCCGCGTGCTCGGCGGTGACGATGCGGTGGCGGGGGTGGCGGGGGGTCAACGCGCGCGTGGAGTGGTACGCGGAGGCCAGGGTCACCTGTTCCACGCCGAGCGCGGCGATCCGCCGGGCGGCGTCGGGGTCGCCGTTGACGTCCCAGGGATAGACGAATGCGGACGCCTTCACACGCTCTCCTCGAACTTGTCGAACTTGCCGAACTCGGAATCGTCGACCGCGGCGCGGTGACGGACGCCCTCGGCCCCCGCACCGCTGCCGGCACCGGACTCGGCGTCGAGCAGCGCGTGACCGCGCTCCACGAGCCCCACGAGCTGCTTCACATGATCCTCGGCCGGCTCGTGCAGCGGCGGCCGGACCTCCCCGACGTCGAGTCCGGTCTGTCGTACGCCGGCCTTGACGAGCGAGACGGCGTATCCACGCCCCCGCGCCCGCAGTTCGACGAACGGCCGGTAGAAGCCGTCCACGAGCCGGTTCGCGGTGACGTCGTCGCCGGTGCCCAGCGCCTTGTGGAAGGCGAGCGCGATCTCGGGCGCGAAGCAGAAGACGGCCGACGAGTAGAGGGTGACGCCGATCCCCCGGTAGGCGAGCTGGGTCAGTTCCGCGGTCGGCAGCCCGTTGAAGTACAGGAAGTCGCCGGGCACCGCCGTGCGGACGGCGCTCACGATCCGCTGCATCAGGTCCAGGTCGCCGAGCCCGTCCTTCAGCCCGATGATCCCCTCGGTGCTTGCCAGTCCGACGACGGTCTCGGGCTTGAACACGGCGTTGTCACGCTGGTAGACGATGACCGGCAGCGCGGTGGCGGCGGCCAGCTCCCGATAGTGGCGCAGCAGCCCCTCCTGCCCGGCCACGACCAGATACGGCGGCATGGCGAGCAGCCCGTCGGCTCCGGCGTCCTGCGCGAGACGCGCGTACCGCACGGCGAGCGCGGTGCCGTATCCGGCACCCGCGACCACGGGTACGCGCCCGGCCGTCGCCTCGACCGCCGCCCGAACACAGTCCTGGAACTCCTCCGGCGTCAGCGCGTGGAACTCCCCGGTGCCGCAGCACGCGAAGACGGCCGCGGCACCCGCCTCCACACCCCGCCGCACATGCGTGCGATACACGTCGAGGTCGAGCGAGCCGTCGGGGCCGTACGCGGTGACGGGGAAGAACAGCGGACCGCTCGGGACGGTGAGTCGGGCGGCGAGGGGGGCTGGCGTCACGGGCTCTCCCTGGACAGGCATTCGTGCACGCTTCTGATTCATGTCTACATTTCTGAACACTTTCACGCTAAGGGCCCACCGCGGGGCGGGTCAAGCCGATCGACACCCGCCCAGAGGCAGAATGCGCAGCTCTGCGCCACACTTGACGGCAGCCGCCACGGCTCCATAGCGTGTCCACGAATGTGAATGCCGTACACGCATACGGCCGCCACATCCCGCCGCACCAGGGAGGTCCCAGGACCCCTCCAGGAGCCCGAAGGAGACCCGAGGATGCCCGCTCCCCGCACCGTCCTGCTCACCGGCGCCGCCGGCGGACTCGGCACCCTGATGCGGGACCTGCTCCCGTCCTACGGCTACGAACTGCGCCTCTTCGACCTGCTCCCCGTCGAGGGCGAGCCGGACGCGATCACCGCAGACCTCACGGACAGGGCGGCGCTGCGCGAGGCCGTGCGAGGCGTCGACGCGATCATCCATCTCGCGGGCATCTCCCTGGAAGCCTCTTTCGACAAGATCCTCAGGGCGAACATCGAGGGCACGTACAACCTGTACGAGGCCGCGCGCGAGGAGGGCGTCTCACGCGTCGTCTTCGCCTCCTCCAACCACGCGGTGGGCTACACCCCCCGACCCCAGGGCACCGATCCGCTGATCCCGGTCGACACCCCGCACCGCCCGGACACCTTCTACGGCCTCTCCAAGGCCTTCGGCGAGGACCTGGCCCAGTTCTACTGGGACAAGCACGGTCTGGAGACCGTCTCCGTCCGCATCGGCTCCTGCTTCTCCGAGCCGACCAGCGTGCGCATGCTGTCGCTGTGGATGAGCCCCGCCGACGGCGCCCGCCTCCTCCACGCGGCCCTGACCGCCGAGGAGGTCGGCCACACCGTCGTCTACGGCTCCTCCGCCAACACCCGCCTGTGGTGGGACCTGGACTCCGCGCGGGCGCTCGGCTACACCCCGCAGGACGACTCCGAGCCGTACGCCGAGAAACTCATCGCCGAACAGGGCGAACTCCAGACCGGCAACGAGGGACACGCCTACCTGGGCGGCCAGTTCGTGACGGACCCGCCGATCTGGCCGTACTGAAGTCCGGTCGAGAGCGCGGACGGGCACCGAACGGGCCGCCCGTTGCCCCATTCGGGCACGCGAACACCCGCTGCCGTACCCCTGGAACGGGCGCGGCAGCGCCCTTCCAGGGGCGCGGGGAACTGCGCGACCAGCCACATCGCACCCTCGGCCGGCACCCAACAGCACCCACCGGGCTCCTGGTCCCCACCCGAACCCGGACCGGCCCGAACGGGCACACGCGGGCACTATCACCCCCGTAACAGACCTGGTCACCCTCCCGCACCCGCTGTAGAACTTCCCCCACAGGCCCGAACGGGCAACGCGGCAGGCAGGCGGGTGACAGACAACATGACCAACACCGCGGAAGACCGCCAGCGGCACATCGTGCGCACCGCCCGCACCACCGGCTCCGTCGACGTGACCACGCTCGCGGGCGAACTCGGCGTGGCCAAGGAGACCGTACGGCGCGATCTGCGCGCCCTGGAGGAACACGGCCTCGTCCGCCGCACCCACGGCGGCGCCTACCCCGTGGAGAGCGCCGGTTTCGAGACGACGCTCGCCTTCCGCGCCACCAGCCACGTGCCCGAGAAGCGCCGGATCGCCGCCGCGGCGGCCGAACTGCTCGGGGACGCCGAAACGGTCTTCGTCGACGAGGGGTTCACCCCCCAGCTCATCGCCGAGGGACTGCCCAGGGACCGGCCGCTGACCGTGGTCACCGCGTCCCTGCCCGTCGCGGGCGCGCTCGCGGAGGCCGAGAACACCTCGGTCCTGCTGCTCGGCGGGCGGGTCCGCCCCGGCACCCTCGCGACGGTCGACCACTGGACGACGAAGATGCTGGCCGGCTTCGTCCTGGACCTGGCCTACATCGGCGCCAACGGCATCTCCCGAGAACACGGCCTGACCACGCCCGACCCCGCTGTCAGCGAGGTCAAGGCACAGGCGATCCGGGCCTCGCGGCGCACGGTGTTCGCGGGCGTGCACACCAAGTTCGGGGCGGTCAGCTTCTGCCGCTTCGCCGACATCGGCGACCTGGACACGATCGTCACGAGCACCCTGCTCCCCACGGCGGAAGCACACCGCTACGCCCTGCGAGGCCCGCAGATCATCCGCGTCTGAACCCCCACCCCCCGACTCCCCCACCCCCACACCGCACCACCCCCAATCCATCCCCACTCCCCCCTCCATCGCCACTCCCTGACACCCCTTTCCGGGTACACCACCCCCAGACGTGCCCTTTATGCCCCCATACCTCCAGGAGCGATCCATGCGAACCCCGAGCCGACGGAGGCCACGAGCCACGCTCGCCCTGGCCGCCGCAGGAACGCTGCTCACCCCGCTGCTCTCCGGCTGCTGGGCCGGAGCGGGCGGGTCCGGTTCCGGCGGCGACGCCGTCAACGTCCTGATGGTGAACAACCCGCAGATGGTCGAGCTGCAGAAACTCACCGCGGCCCACTTCACCGAAGAGACCGGCATCAAGGTCAACTTCACGGTCCTGCCCGAGAACGACGTCCGCGACAAGATCAGCCAGGACTTCGCCAACCAGGCGGGCCAGTACGACGTGGCGACCCTCTCCAACTACGAGATACCGATCTACGCCCGCAACGGCTGGCTGCACGAGATGAACACGTACGTCGCGAAGGACAGCGCGTACGACGAACAGGACGTCCTCACGCCGATGCGCCAGTCCCTCACCGGCGACGACCGCAAGCTGTACGGCCAGCCCTTCTACGGCGAGTCGTCCTTCCTGATGTACCGCAAGGACGTGTTCGGGGCGAAGGGCCTCACCATGCCGCCGCACCCCACCTGGACCCAGGTCGCCGACCTGGCGGCGAAGGCCGACGGGGCCGAGCCGGGCATGAAGGGCATCTGTCTGCGCGGACTGCCGGGCTGGGGCGAGGTCATGGCACCCCTCACCACGGTCGTGAACACCTTCGGCGGCACCTGGTTCGACAAGAACTGGAAGGCGAGGCTCGACTCGCCCGAATGGAAGCGGGCGGTGACCTTCTACGTCGACCTCGTACGCGACCACGGCGAGTCCGGCGCACCCCAGTCCGGCTTCGCCGAGTGCCTCAACAACATGACGCAGAGCAAGGTCTCCATGTGGTACGACGCCACCTCCGCGGCCGGCTCCCTGGAGTCGGCGAACTCCCCGGTCAGGGGGAAGATCGGCTACGTCCCCGCCCCCGTCGAGAAGACGGAGTCCTCGGGCTGGCTCTACACCTGGGCCTGGGGCATCCAGAAGGCCTCCCGAAACCCCGACAACGCCTGGAAGTTCGTGTCCTGGGCGTCCAGCAAGCAGTACGAGCAGCTGGTCGGCGACAAGATCGGCTGGTCCAACGTCCCGGCGGGCAAACGCGCGTCGACGTACGAGAACCCCGCCTACCGCCAGGAGGCCGCCGCCTTCCAGGAGACGACGAAGGAGGCCATCGAGGGCGCCCGCCCCGAGGACCCCGGAGTCCAGCCGCGTCCGGCACCCGGAATCCAGTTCGTCGGCATCCCCGAGTTCACCGATCTCGGCACCAGGGTGTCGCAGGAGATCAGCGCGGCCATCGCCGGACGCCAGTCCGTCGAGTCGGCCCTGAGGAAGTCCCAGAAGCTGGCAGAGGAGATCTCCGAGGAGTACGAGGGACGATGACCGCGACCACCACAGCCCCGACAGCCACCGCACCATCCGTACGCGCCCGGCAGCGCACCTCGGGCGACCGGCTGCGCGCCTGGGCCACCCGGGCCCCGCTGCTCCCCGCCCTGATCTTCATGATCGCCGTGACCCAACTCCCGTTCGTGGCCACGCTGGTGATCTCGTTCCTCGACTGGAACGCGCTCTACCCGAAGGCCCGCCGCTTCACCGGCTTCGCCAACTACACGGAGGTCCTGACCGACGCCGACCTGCGTCAATCGGTGTGGACGACGGTCCTGCTCACGGCGGCGGTGGTCCTGGCCAGCCTGGTCCTGGGTCTGGCCCTGGCACTTCTCCTCGACCGCCGGTTCCGCGGCCGGGGCTTCGTCCGCACACTCCTCATCGCCCCCTTCCTGGTGGTCCCGGTGGCGGCGGCCCTGCTCTGGAAGCACGTGCTCTACAACCCCGAATACGGCCTGCTCAACGGCCTGTTGCACTACGTGGGAGGCCCGCAGCCGGACTGGATCTCGAACACCCCGCTGCTCGCGGTGGAGGCGTCGCTGGTCTGGCAGTGGACGCCGTTCATGATGCTGATCCTGCTGGCGGGTCTGCAGAGCCGCGACCAGCAGCAGATCGAGGCGGCGAAGGTGGACGGGGCGAACGACTGGCAGATCTTCCGCCACCTGACCCTCCCCCACCTGCGCCGATACCTGGAACTGGGCGCGTTGCTGGGCTCGATCTACATAGTCCAGAACTTCGACGCGGTCTTCACCATCACATCAGGCGGCCTGGGCACGGCGAACCTCCCCTACACCGTCTACCAGAGCTTCTACCAGGCCCACGAGAACGGCCTCGCCTCCGCGGCCGGTGTCCTGGTGGTCATCGGCTCGATCATCATCGCGACCTTCGCACTGCGCGTGGTGTCGTCCCTGTTCCGCGAGGAGGCGTCCCGAGCATGAGCGCCACGGCGACCGTACGTGAACGTCCCCGCCGCACCCGAGGAACGGGCCTGGGGCTGCTGGCCTGGCTGGCGGGCGTCCTCTTCTTCCTCCCGATCGCGTGGATGGCCCTGACGTCCTTCCACTCGGAGGAGGACGCGGCGACCAACCCCCCGTCCTTCGGAGCCGCGCTGACCCTCGACGGCTACCGCGAGTTCTTCGGCACGGGAGGCGGCGCGAGCCCCTGGCCGTCCCTGATCAACTCGACGGTGGCGTCGCTGACTTCGACCCTCTGCGTCCTGGTCCTCGCGCTCCCCGCGGCCTACGCCCTGTCGATCCGCCCGGTGCGGAAATGGACGGACGTCCTGTTCTTCTTCCTGTCGACGAAGATGCTGCCGGTGGTGGCGGGCCTGCTGCCGATCTACCTGTTCGCGAAGAACACGGACATGCTGGACAACATCTGGTTGCTGGTCATCCTCTACACGTCCATGAACCTGCCGATCGCGGTGTGGATGATGCAGTCGTTCCTCTCCGAGGTTCCGGTGGCGATCATCGAGGCGGCCAGGGTGGACGGGGCGAGGCTGCCCACGGTCCTCACCCGGGTGGTCGCCCCGATAGCCCTCCCGGGCATCGCCGCGACGGCCCTGATCTGCTTCATCTTCAGCTGGAACGAGCTGCTGTTCGCACGAGTGCTGACGGGCGTGGTCGCGGAGACGGCCCCCGTCTTCCTGACCGGCTTCATCACCAGCCAGGGCCTGTTCCTGGCGAAGGTGTGCGCCGCGTCGCTCGTCATCTCCCTGCCGGTGCTCGCCGCGGGATTCGCCGCCCAGGACAAACTGGTCCAGGGCCTGTCACTGGGAGCCGTGAAGTGAAGGCAGCCGTCATCGAGTCCATGGGCAAGGCCGTCGTCACCGAGGTCCCGGACCCGACACCGGGCCCCCGCGAGGTCGTCGTCGAGGTCGCGGCCTGCGGCCTGTGCGGCACCGACCTGCACATCCTCCAGGGCGAGTTCGCCCCCACACTGCCGATCGTGCCGGGGCACGAGTTCGCGGGCGAGGTGGTGGGCGTGGGCACGGCGGTCACGGAACTGTCGCTGGGCGACCGGGTCGCGGTGGACCCCTCCCTCTACTGCCACGAGTGCCGCTACTGCCGCACAGGCCACAACAACCTCTGCGAACGGTGGGCGGCGATCGGCGTGACGACGGCGGGTGGCGCGGCCCAGTACGCGGTCGCCCCCGTCGCCAACTGCGTACGTCTGCCGGAGCACATCCGCACCCAGGACGCGGCGCTGGTGGAGCCCCTGTCGTGCGCGGTACGGGGCTACGACGTCCTGCGCTCGCGTCTCGGCGCCCACGTCCTGATCTACGGCTCGGGCACGATGGGCCTGATGATGCTGGAGCTGGCCAAGCGGACGGGCGCGGCGAGTGTCGACGTGGTCGACATCAACGCGCAACGCCTGTCCACGGCCCAACTGCTCGGCGTGTCCGGATCGGCGACGAGCGCGGACGAGCTGGACCGTCCACAGGGCTGGGACGTCGTCGTGGACGCCACGGGCAACGCGGCGGCGATCCAGGACGGCCTGGACCGGGTCGCGAAGGCGGGCACGTTCCTCCAGTTCGGCGTCGCGGACTACGCGACCAGGGTCACGATCGACCCGTACCGCATCTACAACCAGGAGATCACCATCACCGGCTCGATGGCGGTCCTCCACAGCTTCGAACGCGCGGCGGAGCTGTTCGCGGCGGGTGCGCTGAACCCCGAGGTGTTCATCAGCGACCGCCTGCCGCTGGACCAGTACCCCCAGGCACTGGACCAGTTCGCCTCGGGCGTGGGCCGAAAGATCGTGGTGGTGCCGTAGGGGACATCTCCCACCCACCCGTTCACCGCCTCCGCCCAGCGCGGCCCCGGGTGCCTCACCCTGCCCGGCGTTCGAGGACAGGCCCCTCCCGCCCCACCCATCCCAACCCGCCCGGCACCTTCCCAGCGCCGGCCCGCCGTCCCAGCCCGTCCGGCGTTTGAGGACAAAGCCCCTTCAGGGCCGATGGGGGGTCTGGGGGCGCAGCCCCCAGGAACGGGATGGGACGGGTAGGGGCGGCGGGGGCGAAAAACCCTACGCGGCCCCCATCTCACCCCACCCGAACCAAATGACCCCAAGGTAAGGGAACGGCAAAGCGGGTCCGCTCGTTCACCGGTCATGACAGCTATGACACCCGGCTCGAACATCCCTCTCCCCGTCACCAGAGTGACGGTGGACGTCGCTGCCCCGGTGCGGCTCGACGTATCGAGCCTGCTGCTCACCGCCGACGGCAAGGTGCGCTCCGACGACGACTTCATCTTCTACAACCAGCCGACCGGCCCCGGCGTGACCTACCGCTCCGGCGGCGGCACCAGCCCCGACTCGATCACGGTCGACACCACCGCCGTCCCCCCGGGCATCGAGAAGATCGTCGTCACGGCGAGCCCGGACGCCACGGGCCAGACCTTCCAGGGCATCGAACCGACGGCCACCATCCGCAACGCGGCCGACAACAGCGTCCTCGCCTCGTTCACGCCCCCTCAGCTCGGCACGGAAACCGCCCTGGTGATCGTCGAGATCTACCTCCGCAACGGCGCCTGGAAAGCCCGCGCCGTGGGCCAGGGGTATGCGAACGGCCTGGCAGGCATCGCCACGGACTTCGGCGTGAGCGTGGAGGAACCGGCACCCGCACCGGCACCGACCCCCGCACCGACCGCCCCGCAGGCGACCCCGGTCCAGCCGCAGGCGCCCCAGGCACCCCAGGCACCCCCGACGGCACCCCCCGCTCCGCCCCTCGGCGCCGGAAAGATCAACCTCGACAAGGGCCGCGTAAGCCTCCAGAAGAACCAGACCGTCTCCCTGGTCAAGGGCGGCCGGCCCCTCCTCTCCCAGGTCAAGATGGGCCTCGGCTGGGAGCCGGCGTTCCGGGGCAAGGACATCGACCTGGACGCGTCGGTCATCGCGTACGGCCCGCAGCGCAACCACATCGACAGCTGCTACTTCGGCAAGCTCTCCATCGTGAACGGCGCGATCAAGCACTCCGGCGACAACCTCACGGGCGAGGGCGGGGGCGACGACGAGGTGATCGTGGTCGACCTGGGCCGTCTGCCCCAGGAGGTCACCGGTCTGGTGTTCACGGTGAACTCGTTCTCCGGTCAGAAGTTCACCGAGGTGGCGAAGGCGTACTGCCGTCTCCTGGACGCGGCGACGGGCGAGGAACTGGTCCGCTTCGACCTGACCAGCGCCGAACCGCAGACGGGCGTGATGATGGCCAAGATGATCAAGCAGTTCTCCGGCGAGTGGGAGATGACGGCGATCGGCGACTTCGTGAAGTCCCGCACGGTCAGGGGCATGGTGAAGCCGGCCGCACAGTCGCTGTAACCACCCTCAACCACTCGCCCGCACCACCACACGCCCGTATCACCGCACCACCGCACCACCCGCCGAAGCGGACCGTGGGCAAGACATCAAGCCGTCACCGTCACCGCCAACACGTCACTCCGTCACCTTGACGAAGAACGCGGCGACGTTCCCCACGGTCCGCCGGATCTTCTCCTCCAGAGTGATCGTCTCGTGCAGCCGCGCCCCGGCGCCCGCGTCCCTCCTGCCCCGCACATACAGCGAGCAGCAGAGGTCGCCGCATATGTACGCCCCCACCGAGTTGCCCTGCTTCCCTGCTTTCCCCGCCTTCCGCGCGACCATCAGGGACACGCCTCCGGTGTGCGAGGTCAGGCACATCGAGCACATGCTGCGCCGCGTCTGCCCAAAGGCGGGCGCCGAACTGCGCAGGGCAAGGCCCGCCACCCCGCCGTCCACCTCGGCGACGAGGTAGGCCCGGTCGGGCGCCTGCGGATCTCGCCACCCCAGGAAGTCGAGGTCCTCCCAGGGGCGGTCGGCCAGGTCACGCGGCACGGCCAGACGCTGCGCCTCACCCTTCGTACAGTTCACGAACGCGGCACGGATCTCTTGCTCGGTCAGCGGCTCCATAACAGCAGGCTAATTTGCCTAAACTCTTTAGGCAAACCTATATTCGCCTTGGCCGAACAGCTTCGGCTGAACAGGAGGAGGGTCATGGCACGCGCGGGACTCACCACCGAACGCCTGACCAGAGCCGGAGCGGAACTCGCCGACGA
The DNA here is from genome assembly GCF_033795085.1 of Streptomyces sp. AK08-02. Taxonomy (NCBI): domain Bacteria; kingdom Bacillati; phylum Actinomycetota; class Actinomycetes; order Kitasatosporales; family Streptomycetaceae; genus Streptomyces; species Streptomyces sp. AK08-02. Next base: position 37,831 of record NZ_JARAZV010000021.1, on the reverse strand, counting down.
GGTCGGCTTCGACCAGGTGACCGCCTCGGAGCTGGCCCGGCGGTTCGACGTCAAGGTCGCGAGTCTGTACTCGCACATCAAGAACACCCAGGACCTGAGGACCAGGATCGCCCTGCTCGCCCTCGACGAACTCGCCGACCTCGCCGCCGACGCCGTGGCCGGACGGGCCGGCAAGGACGCCCTGACCGCCTTCGCGAACGTCTACCGGGACTACGGCAGGGAACACCCCGGCCGCGCCGCCGCCACCCGGATGAGACTCGACCCCGAGACGGCCGCCGCCGGCGGGGGCGTCCGCCACGCTCAGATGACCCGGGCGATCCTGCGCGGCTACGACCTCAGCGAACCCGACCAGACCCACGCGGTCCGTCTCCTGGGCAGCGTCTTCCACGGTTACTCCAGTCTGGAGTCGTCGGGCGGCTTCAGCCACAGCGCCCCGGACTCGGAGGAGAGCTGGACCAGGATCCTGGACGCCCTCGACGCCCTGCTGCGCAACTGGCCGACCCCTCCCACCCGTTGACCGACAGGCCGAGGACCGACATGCACACCCAGCGCAGCTGGACGACGACCCCGATCACCGCGGACCTGATACGCGGCGCCCTCGACCTGGAGCACACCTCCCACGGCGTGCTCCCCCACCGTCTGCCCGCCCGGGCCCGCGCCCAGTGCACGGACCCCCAACTCGCCGCGGCGGAAGCCCAGCCCTCCGGCGTACGGCTGGTCTTCCGCACCCGGGCGACCTCCGTCGAACTGGACGCGCTGCCCACCAAGCGGGTCTACGCGGGCGCCCCGCCCCGCCCCGACGGCGTGTACGACCTCCTCGTCGACGGCCGGCTGACCGCCCAGTCCTCGGTGACCGGAGGGGGCAACACCCTGACCGTCGACCTGACCGCCGGGACGACGACACACGAACCCGGCCCGCACGGCACCCTCCGCTTCACCGGGCTGCCGGACCGCCTGAAGAACATCGAGATCTGGCTGCCCCACAACGAGACCACCGAACTGGTCGCCCTGCGCACCAACGCCCCGGCCGAACCCGTGGCCGCACGCGACAGGACTCGCGCGGTGTGGCTGCACCACGGCAGCTCGATCAGCCACGGCTCCGACGCCGCGAGCCCCACGGCCATCTGGCCCGCGCTCGCCGCGTCCCTCGGCGGTGTGGAACTGATCAACCTGGGCCTGGCGGGCAGCGCGCTGCTCGACCCGTTCACCGCCCGCGCGATGCGCGACACCCCCGCAGACCTGATCAGCGTCAAGATCGGCATCAATCTGGTCAACACCGACCTGATGCGTCTGCGCGCCTTCGGTCCCGCGGTCCACGGCTTCCTCGACACCGTCCGCGAGGGCCACCCGACCGCACCGCTCCTGCTCGTCTCACCCCTCTACTGCCCCATGCACGAGGACACCCCCGGCCCCACAGCCCTGGACTTCAGCACGATGGGCGCCGGTCAGGTGCGCTTCCAGCCCATGGGCGACCCCGCCGAGCGCGAGGCCGGCAAACTGACCCTCAACGTCATCCGGGAGGAGCTGGCCCGCATCGTCGAGCAGCGGTCGGCGGACGACCCGAACCTCCGCCATCTCGACGGCCGCGTCCTGTACGGCGAGGCCGACTTCGCCGACCTCCCGCTGCCCGACCAGCTCCACCCGGACGCGGCCACCCACCGCCGTATCGGGGAGCGCTTCGCCGAACTCGCCTTCACCGGACCAGAACCACTCCTGCGCTCCTCGGACTCGGCCTTCCGGAGGGACCGGTAGAACCAGTAGAGCCTGTCCATCGCACCGACTAGAACAGCGCACTGTACGCGTTCAGCGCGGGCTGACCGCCCAGGTGCGCGTACAGCACGGTGGACTCCCGCCCGATCTCCCCCCGCGCCACGAGGTCGATCATCCCGGCCATCGACTTGCCCTCGTACACGGGATCGGTGACCATCCCCTCGGTACGGGCGGCGAGCCGCATCGCCTCCAGGGTCGTTTCGTCCGGGATCCCATACGTACCCGCGTGATAGCGCTCGTCCAGCTCGACGTCCGCCTGGGTCAACTCCCGCTTTACACCGATGAGTTGGCCGGTGTTGTGGGCGATCCGCGCGATCTGCTCCTTCGTCCGGGCGGGCGCCGCCGACGCGTCGACGCCGAGCACCCGCCGGGACCGGCCGCCCGCCTCTTCCAGCGCCGCGAATCCGGCGACCATTCCGGCCTGGGTCGACCCGGTCACCGAGCACACCACCACGGTGTCGAAGAAGACCCCCAACTCCCTTTCCTGTTCCGCGACTTCGTACGCCCAACCAGCGAACCCGAGGCCGCCCAGCGGGTGGTCGGAGGCGCCCGCCGGAATCGCGTACGGCTTGCCGCCCCCTTCCTCCACCTCCCGCAGCGCCAGCTCCCAGCTCTCCTTGAACCCGATCCCGAACCCGGCGCGCACCAGCCGCACATCGGCCCCGGCGAGCCGGCTGATCAGGATGTTGCCGACCTTGTCGTAGACGGAGTCGGGCCACTCCACCCAACTCTCCTGCACAAGCACGCACTTGAGCCCGGCGCGGGCGGCACAGGCGGCGACCTGACGGGTGTGGTTGGACTGCACCCCGCCGATCGAGACGAGCGTGTCGCAGCCCTGGGCGAGCGCGTCGGCGACCAGGTACTCCAGTTTGCGCGTCTTGTTGCCGCCGTACGCGACACCGGAGTTGCAGTCCTCGCGCTTGGCCCAGAGGGCGGCGCCGCCGAGATGCGCACTGAGCCGCTCCAACGGGTGCACTGGGGAGGGCCCGAAGAGAAGGGGGTAACGCTCGTACGAGGCAAGGGACATGGGGTTCCTCCCAGGATCAGTCGCTGTCGGCGAGCTCGGCGAGGCCCCGCCAGATCTCCGCGGTGACACGGACCGCTTCGTCCACGTCTCCGGCCGCGCAGGCGTCGAGGAGCCGGTCGTGCAGGCCGGCCGAACGGCAGTTGCCGCCCTCGCCGAAGCGTCGTCGCTCCAGACGGCGGATGAGCGGTGTGTAGCGGGCGGCGGTGGCAGCGGCGGCGCGATTGCCGCTGACCCGCACGAGGACGTCGTGCAACTGGTCGTCGGCGCGCAGAGCGGTCTCCACGTCACCCGCGCGGACCGCCTCCGCGAACCGCTCGTTGGCGGCGCGCATCGTCTCGACGTCCGCGGCGAACAGCCGGGGCACGGCGGCCCGGGTGACCAGCTCGTGCATGGCCCCGACCACGGCCGCCGCGTCCCGCACGTCGGCGGCCACGACCGGCGTCACCTTCGTGTAGCTCTGCGGCTTGCTCTCCAGCAGCCCTTCGTCGACCAGCCGTGCGAACGCCTCACGCACCGGCGCCCGGGACAGCCCGAGCCGCTCGGCGAGCTCGGCGTCACGCACCACCGCACCGGGTTCGATCTCCCCGGCGACGATGGCGTCCCGGATCGCTTCGTACGCGCGATCCCTGAGCAGGGTCCGAGTGACGGGTCGCATGGCATCCACAACTGAAATGTTAGATGTCAGACCGGTCGACACACAAGGGTTTGCTCGGTAGCGCACACAGCGATGTGGCCCGCACCGAAGTACGGGCCACACACCACTCGTCTCGCTGTACTTCGCCTCGCCTCAGACGACCCACGGCCAGTCCGCGTCGCGCGCGCCTTCCAGCAGCGGAATCATCCGGAAGGCCGCGTCGGAGAGCCCCCCGAAAGTGTGCCGGTTGCCCGACCCGGACGGGCCGTGGCCCGCCTGGTACCCGGCGAGGTTCCAGGTGTAGACCGGCACGTCGGCCGGCACCTGCTCGGTCGGGTCGCCGTGCACACTGTGGGCGTACTGCTCGTCCGTGACGATCACCACCCGGTCGTGCCCGCGGTAGTGGCGCCGGACCGCCGCGGTCGTGTCGGTGCCGCCCAGGTCGCCGAAGCGGTCCAGGATCCTCAGCACCGACTCACCCCCGCGGTACGACAGGCGCTTGCTCGACGTACCGAACTCGACCAGATCCGCGCCCGCCGCCCGCAGCGCGAGCGCCGAGCCGAAGATCGCCGCCGCGTCGGCCCGGGTGAGTTCCGAACGGTCGGACAGCCGGGAGAAGAACATCGAGCCCGAGCGGTCGACGAGGACGAGCGTCCGCCCGTCCAGAGCCGGCACATTGGCCAGCGAGTGTCCGAGCGCCTGCTCCAGCGGGTACGACCAGCGCAGCGAGGGCGCGTGCCGGTACGCGGCGAGGTACCGGAAGGGGAACTGCCGCGAGCGCGCGACCTCGGCCGGGTCGCTGATCCTGGCGGCGACCCACGCCGCGACCTCGTCGCTCACCCCCGCCTCGTCGAAGTTCCGCAGGTTTCGCACCAACGCCATCGCGCCCATGGACGGGATGACCGCCTCCCAGGCCGCCTTGTCCATCGGGCCCTGCAGCCAGCCCGCCAGCGCCTCCCAGGTCATGCCCGCGTCCGCGAGCCGCCCCGCTCCGCCCGCTCCGGTCACGACCTTGCGTCGCTTTGCGGGCCGCAGCGCCATCAGGTCACGGTGTGCGGTGAGCACGGGCAGCGACTTGGGGACGACGGCCGTGTCCGGGTTGTGGCGCCGGTCCAGCGCGTACTGGAACAGCTCGCCCTGCCACGGCTTGTCCGGGTCCGGCGCCGCGTGCACCAGATTGAGGATGTCGCCGAAGCGGTAGCCCTTGGACGCGGTGTCGTACTTCAGCAGCGACTTGCCGCTGTAGAGCCGCCGTACGGCGTCGGCGACGCCACGCTTGACGGGCTTGGGGATGTTGCGGCCGTACCGGGAGGTCCAGTAGGCGAGCAGTTCGCCGGGCTCGTCCGGGCGGCGCAGTACGGAGTCGATGACCTGACGGTTGGTGGGACCGTCGGTGGCGTTCGCGTCGAGGCGTGCCTTCACGTACTCGGCGGCACCCACGATGGCGGCCGTACGCAGGTTGCCGTCGCCGCGCAGCCAGCCGAGCAGTCCGGCCGTCCACGCCGGGTCGGTGACTGCGAGCCGGCGGACGAGCGCGGCGAACCGGTCGTCGCGGTCCTCGCCGCTCTCGTAGAAGGTCTTCTGCGCCACGAAGTTGGCGATCGACAGCAGGAAGAGTTCAGAACGCTCGTCCCGCTCACGGCCGCGGCCCCCCTGGTGGGTACGGAGCACCCGCCCCGTCGAGGTGACCCGCGAGGTGGGCCGCGCCTTGGCGGCCTTGGTGTTGAATCGCGCCATGATGAATTCCCCCCATTCGCCAGCACTTCGTGCGTGGAAAGGCTTTTTTGGAGGGAGGCGCGGCAATAGGAGGATGCCCGAGATCGAGATCGGCGACGGTCGCTTATAAACTGGCGCGTCTTCCGTTCCGCCACACCGACCCGAGGTCGATGACGGGATTCGAACCCGCATGAGGAGCTGTCCCCACCAGTTCCCGAAGTATCCGCTGCCTTCGCACCGGGCACCCACCATTTGCCGCACCTCCCCGAGATCGAATCGCGCACCGGGAGGTGCCTGAAGTTGTAGGTGTCCAGAGATCGAAGCCGGCGGAACCGACGTAGGCGCTCTAACCCCTGAGCTACACCGGCACGTTGTACCGGTGACGGGACTCGAACCCGCGGCCGCCCCATTATGAGTGGAAGTAGGTCCTGCCTTCGCACCTGGACGTTCATCACTCTAGGAGGCGTACCGCGGGCCGAGCGACCCAATTAATTATCCGCGCTTCTGCCGCTTCCAGGGCCCGGTGATCGCCAGCATGATCCCCGGCGTCTGAATGTTGGCGTACAGCGTCTTTCCGTCGGGCGAGAAGGTCACACCGGTGAACTCGCTGTATTCGGGCGCCTCTTCGGTGCCGGCGTTGAGTTCATTGCGGGCGATCGGGTACGTACGTCCGCTGTCCGTCGCGCCGAACAGGTGCTGCACGCCTTCGCCGTCCTCGGCGATGACCAGGCCGCCGTACGGGGACACGGTGATGTTGTCGGGGCCGTCGAAGGCGCCGTCGGCCGACGGGTCGGGGTTCACGCCCAGCAGGACCTTCAGGGTGAGGGTGCGGCGCTTGGGGTCGTAGAACCAGACCTGGCCGTCGTGCTGTACGGGGCTCTCGGAGCGGGCGTACGACGAGACGATGTAGGTGCCGCCGTCGCCCCACCACATGCCCTCGAGCTTGCGGGCCCGGGTGATCTCCCCGGCGCCGAACTGCTTGCGCACGTCGACGGTCCTGGCATCGCGGTCGGGTACGTCGACCCAGTCGACGCCGTAGACCGTGCCGATCTTCGTGGCGCGGGAGAGGTCGTCGACGAACTTGCCTGTGGAGTCGAAGCACTTGGGCGCCTGGAGGGTGCCCGCGGTGTCGGAGAGGGTGCGGAGGTTGCCGTGGCCGTGGTGGCAGGTCCGCGGCGGGGTCCAGCGGTAGAGAAGGCCGTTGGGAGACGCGGCGTCCTCGGTGAGGTAGGCGTCGCCGCGCTTGGGGTCGATGACGACGGCCTCATGGTTGTAACGCCCGAAGAACTTCAGGGGCTTGGGGTTCCGGTTGGCGCGCTTGTCGGAGGGGTCGACCTCGAAGACGTACCCGTGGTCCTTGGTCATGCCGTTGACGCCGGCGCGGTCGGAGTTCTCCTCGCAGGTGAGCCAGGTACCCCAAGGGGTGCTGCCGCCCGCGCAGTTGGTGGAGGTACCGGCGATGCCCACCCACTCGGCGACCTGGCCGCCGGGACGCACCTCGACGACCGTGCAGCCGCCGGACGCGGCGGGGTCGTAGACGAGGCCCTCGGTGAGCGGCACCGGGTACTTCCAGTCGGCGCGCGGGCCCTTCAACTCGTGGTTGTTGACGAGGAGGGTGGTGCCGCGCGGGCCCGCGAAGGCGGCGGTGCCGTCATGGTTGGACGGGGTGATCTCGCCGGACTCCAGCGTGGTCTTCCCGCTGTGGGTGATCACCCGGTACGAGAACCCGGCGGGCAGCGCCAGCAGGCCCTTGGGGTCGGGCAGCAGCGGGCCGTAGCCGACTCCGTGGTGCCGGTCCGCCGATTCCCCGTCCGCACTCCCGGTCTCCGTGGACGCGAGGGCGTTCGGCGCGGTGGCAAGAGCACCAACGGTCCCGGCCAGCACAACCCCGGCCGAGCTGATCGCGGACTGTCTACCGAAGTCCCTACGGGTGAGCGCCATGACGTCTCCTATGACGATGAACCTGCCGTGACCGCCACGTTCCCGCCCACGCCTGAACGGAAGCTGAACGGAAGCCGACGTCACGGAGGCAGCTGCCCCGAAGGGGCACTGCCGAGGGGCGCGGGGAACTGCGCGACAAGCCACAACGCACCCGCAGCCGGGGTCGGACAGCACCACCCCCCACAGAATCCGCCCCGCTCAACCCCCTTGCTGCGACCGCGCCTTGAACGCCGCCTTACGCGCCTCCTTGGCCACCCGCTTGTCCGGATGCAACCGCCCCATCGCCTCCAGCACATCCGCCGTAGCCGGATGTTCCACCCGCCAGGCCGCCTCGAAGAAACCGCCGTGCTGCTGGGCCAGCCCCTCGACCAGCCCGAGCAGCTCCGCCGAGTTGCCCTCGGCCGCGAGCTGCGCGGCCACCGTGTCGATGGTCAGCCAGAAGACCATCGCCTCGGACGGCGCCGGCACGTCCGGCGCGCCCTGCTCGCTGAGCCAGACCCGGGCGAGGCCACCCAGTTCGGCGTCGTCGAGGACCTCGCGCAGCGCGGGTTCGGCCTCGGCGCCGACGAGGGACAGCGCCTGCTGGCAGCGCAGCCGCCGTAGCGGCGCACCGGCGTCGCCGCCCCGGGCCGCCGCGAGCAACTCCCTTGCCGCACCAAGGGGTTCGCGGCGGGTCAGCCACTGTTCGGTCTCGGCCCGCGCGGCCGTCGCGGGGAAGGCCGCCGTGCCGTCGAGCAGCGCGTCCGCGCCCTTGTCGGCGAGGTCACCGACGGCGGGCGCCGCGAAGCCGGCCTCCAGGAGCCGGGCGCGTACGCCGTACAGGCCGAGCGGGGTCAGCCGCACCATGCCGTAGCGGGAGACGTCGGTGTCGTCGCCCGTCGGCGTGCCCTCGGTGGGGTCGTCGATGTCCGCCATGAGCGCCTCGTCGACGGGCTGGTAGGCGACGAGCCCGATGGGTTCGAGCAGCCTGAACTGGTCGTCGAGGCGCATCATCATGTCCGAGACCTGCTCCAGGACGTCGTTGGTGGGCTCCCCCATGTCGCTCGGTACGACCATCGACGCGGCCAGCGCCGGCAGCGGCACCGGGCCGTCGGCGGGCCCGGCCTCGCTGACGCTCAGCAGGTACAGGTTGGCGAGCACACCGTCGAGGAAGTCGGCATCCGCCTCGGGGTCCCAGTCCAGCTGGGAGAAGTCGACCTCGGCGCTGTCGTCCATGGCGTCGACGAGATCGTCGAGGTCGGGCACGCTCGCGTCGGCGAGGACGGTCTCCAGTGCCCCGAGCCATACCGCGAGCACCTCGTGCGGTGCCCCGGAGGTGAGCAGCGTCAGGTCCTCGCCGACGGTGACGGTGCCCTCGTCCTCGTCGACGACCTCGACGAGCCCGGCGTCCACGGCGACCCGCCAGGCCTCACCGGCGTACGCGAGCGCGTCCTCTACGTCCGCCCCACCGGCGGCTTCGCCCTCGATCAGGCCCAGGGCCCGTGCCGCCGCGGCCAGTTGCTCCTGGACCAGTTCGCCGCCGGCCCCGACCCTGGTGTCCGGTCCGGCCCAGCGGGCGAGCCGGGCGGCGCGGGACACCAGCGGGGCGGCGAGCGCGTCCCGCGCCAGTTCCGCTTCGGAGTGCAGTCGCACCGGCGGCAGGGGGGAGCTGTCTGACATCGGCTGTTTTCTCCTCAGGCGCCCGAAAGGCCGTACCACGGCACCCGGATGCGCCCGGAGTCCGACGACGGCGTCTGACGACCGTACGACGTTGCGTTGAAGGCCGTACGACTCAGCCGCTCAGCCTAGACGGATTTGGCACCATGCCGCCCGGTTCATGAACCTGTCAGAGCTGGTACATGGCTGAAACCTTGACAAGTGGCGTGACCAGGCAGGAGATTGACGCGCGTAGAAGTCGAGGGGACGCCGGGCCACCGCATCGCCTCGCCTTCCGCCAGGTTCTATCGTGTTCACTGTTCTCCCAAGCCGGGCGTTCACTGCCGATCGCCCGGTGGCCGAGCCTTCGGTGCGAAGCCTTTCGCACCGGGAGTTCACCCGATGTCTACGCGCGTCGCCAGCCGCCCTGCAGCTCGCGTTCCCCCCACGGCACCACCCTTAGCTTCTTCGTCCCGGCACCCATGTCTGTCCCCGGAGGGATCCCGTTGCCGAGCAAGTCTTCCGCGCGCCTCGGCGCGCTCACTGTCGCCGCCGTCTGTTCCACGCTCGCCACCCTGGTGGTGCTGCCGTCGACCGCTCACGCCGACACCGTGCGTATTCATGACATCCAGGGCACCACGCGCCTGTCCCCGCTCGCGGGCCAGAAGGTCACGGACGTGGCGGGAATCGTCACCGGTGTCCGTACCTACGGTTCGTCGCGCGGGTTCTGGATCCAGGACACGACCCCGGACGCCGACCCGGCCACCAGCGAGGGCGTCTTCGTCTTCACCAGCTCGAAGCCGACCGTCGCGGTCGGCGACTCGGTCACCGTCACCGGCACGGTCTCCGAGTTCGTGCCGGGCGGTGCCGCGTCCGGCAACCAGTCGGTGACGGAGATCGTCAAGCCGACGGTCACCGTCGTCTCCAGCGGCAACGCGGTCCCGGCCCCGGTCGTCGTCGACGCCCGGTCCGTACCGGCCGTCTACACCCCGGCCGGCGACACCGCCGCGAGCGGTTCGGTGAACGCGCTGACGCTGCGTCCCAAGAAGTACGCCCTGGACTACTACGAGTCCCTTGAGGGCATGAACGTCCAGGTCAAGAACGCCCGCGTGGTCACCGCCACCGACCCGTACACCGAGCTGTGGGTCACGGTGAAGCCGGACGAGAACGACAACCGGCGCGGCGGCACGGTGTACGGCGCGTACACCTCGCAGAACACCGGCCGGCTCCAGATCCAGTCGCTGGGCGCGGTCGCCGACTTCCCGACCGCGAACGTCGGTGACAGCCTCAAGGGCGCCACGACCGGCCCGCTGGACTACAACCAGTTCGGTGGCTACACGCTCGTCGCCAACGAGCTCGGCACCCTCAAGCAGGGCGGCCTGAAGCGCGAGACGACCCGCAAGCAGTCGCGCGGTGAGCTGGCGGTGGCGACGTACAACGTCGAGAACCTCGACCCGTCGGACAACACCTTCGCCGCGCACGCCGCCGCGATCGTGAACAACCTGCAGTCGCCCGACATCCTGTCCCTGGAGGAGATCCAGGACAACAACGGCGCGACGAAGGACGGTACGGTCGCCGCCGACCAGACGGTCAAGAAGCTGGTCGACGCGATCGTGGCGGCAGGCGGCCCGGCGTACGAGTCGCGCTCCATCGACCCGGTGGACCTCGCGGACGGCGGCGAGCCCGGCGGCAACATCCGTCAGGTGTTCCTGTTCAACCCGGCGCGCGTCTCCTTCACCGACCGGCCGGGCGGCGACGCCACGACCGCCGTCGGTGTCACCAAGGACCACGGCAAGGCGGCCCTGACCCTCTCGCCGGGCCGAATAGACCCGACGAACGTGGCCTGGACGAACAGCCGCAAGCCGCTCGCGGGCGAGTTCGTCTTCCGTGGCAAGACCGTCATCCTGATCGCCAACCACTTCGCCTCGAAGGGCGGCGACCAGGGTCTCACCTCGCAGTTCCAGCCCCCGGCGCGCAGCTCGGAGACCCAGCGTCACCTCCAGGCGACCGCGGTGAACACGTTCGTCAAGGACATCCTGAAGGTCCAGAAGAACGCGGACGTGATCACGCTCGGCGACATCAACGACTTCGAGTTCTCCGACACCGCCAAGCTGCTCGAAGGCGACGGCGAACTGTGGTCGGCGATCAAGTCGCTGCCGAAGAGCGAGCGTTACACCTACGACTACCAGGGCAACAGCCAGGTCCTGGACCAGATCCTGGTCAGCCCGTCGATCAGCCGCAGCTGCGACTTCGACTACGACTCCGTGCACATCAACTCGGAGTTCAACGACCAGATCAGCGACCACGACCCGCAGGTGCTGCGCTTCCAGCCGTAACGGTGAAGGCGAACAGTCAACAACCCCTCTGGATCAGGGCTGGTCGAACACACCGTTCAGCCAGCCCTGCCAGGCGGTCTCGCACTCCTTGATGTCCGCGCCCGGCGTGAAGTCGTGCAGGGAGATGCCGACCGGGTGGCCCCAGTGGTTGCGCCCGAAGATGCGGGTGAGCCCCCGGTCGGTGCGCAGCCCGATGAAGTAGTCGTCGCGGAAGTCGACCACGGCCTCGAACTGGTCAGGCCCCTGGACCGTCACCCGCGAACCGACCGGCACGTCCTCTCCGACCCCGAGCGCCCGCCCGACGGCGGCGAGGGCGTCGGCGGCCTTGGACGCCTCGGGCCCGTCGAACGTGGCGAAGGCGACAGGCCGGGGCGCGAAGTGGGTCAGGTACTCGCGCAGGGTGTGCAGATAGAAGTCGGTGTGCCGGGCAGCGCCGTCGTACTGGTTGTCCCAGTCGTCGACGAAGATGCCACTGTGCACGTACCGCACCCAGGCCCGGCGGCCGTCGTCACGCGGCTCGACCGTGTAGTCGAGCTGGTTGAGGGTCTGCTCGGAGATGCCGTCGACGTTCTCGACGCGGTTGGTGTAGCGGTGCGGCGGATCCCAGGCGATGACCTTGGACCCGAAGGGCCCCCGGCCGCCGACGTGCGGCTCCGGCGGCTCCATCGGCCACAGATATCCTCCGGTCCCCGTGGTGAACGCCTCCCACACCTCCTCCGGACTGGCGTCGACCTCGAACTCACGAGCGATCTCGAATTCCCTGGAAACTTCCTCGGACATGGCGCTCACTCCTGGATTTCCGCAGTGCCTGTGCTGTCCACAGTGCCTGTGCTGTCTACGATTTCGGTGATATCCACGCTGCCGGTGGCGTCCCCGGTGTCCGTCGTACCGGAAGTCGGCTCACCGGCCTGGGGTTTGACCGTCGGATGCACGGCCACGACGATCCGGTGATCGCGCCCACCCTCGACGCCGGGCGAGTCGTACTTGCGCACCAGCGCGCTGACGCCTGCCGTCAACTCCTCGATGAACGCGGCCCGGTCGACGGCGGAGGCGAACCGCACCTCGCCGTCGAGCGCATAGGTGGCGAGCCGCTTACGGGCCCGGGCGGCCCCGGTGACCAGTGTGCCGACGTCCCGCACCAGCCGCGCACCGACCGCCAGCAGCCAGCGCGCGGAGAGCTGATCCCGGAACCGGTCGGGATCGGGCTGTACGGCCGCCAGGGCGAGCGGTGAGATGACGTACGACGCGGCGGTCGCCCGCATCAGTCGCTCGTTGACATTGCCCTTGCGACGCTCCCCGGCCAACTCGACCAGCCCGTGCCGCTCCAGCGCCTTGAGGTGGTAGTTCACCTTCTGCCGGGGCAGCCCGACCTTTCCGGCCAGCATGGCGGCCGAGGCGGGCCCGGCGGCCAGCTCGGCGAGCAGCCGGCCCCGTATGGGGTCCAGCGAGGCGGCGGCGGCCGCCGGGTCCTCGATCACGGTGACGTCCAGCATGGCTCCACCGTCCCACCGAAAACTTTTTTTGTCCAGGAGAGAAAATTATTCGGCAAGCATTTTTTCACAACACTGAAGCATCGCTTACGTGCACTCGGTAAGAAAATTAAGTGGAGCTTCACAGACACCTTGCCGAGACTGGTCGTATGACGACACCACCCACGCCGCCTCCTCCCCCGTTCGGCCGCGCCCTGTGCGCGATGGTCACCCCCTTCACCGCCGAGGGGGCCCTGGACCTCGACGGTGCACAGCGGCTCGCCGACCGGCTGGTGACCGGGGGCTGCGACGGCCTCGTCCTGTCCGGCACGACGGGCGAGTCCCCGACCACGACGGACGCGGAGAAGTCGGCGCTGGTACGGGCGGTGCGGGAGGCGGTCGACGGACGGGCGTCGGTCGTGGCGGGCGTCGGCACCCCGGACACCCTGCACTCCGTCGAACTGGCGCGGGCGGCCGAGAAGTCGGGCGCGGACGGCCTGTTGGCGGTCGCGCCGTACTACAGCAGGCCCCCGCAGGACGCCGTCGAGGCCCACTTCCAGGAGCTGGCGGACGCCACCGCCCTGCCCCTGATGCTGTACGACATCCCAGGCCGCACCGGTGTCCGCATCGCCCCGGAGACGATGATCCGCCTCGCCGCCCACCCGAGGATCGTCGCCGTCAAGGACTGCGCGTACGACCTGATGGGCACTCAGCAGGTGCTGTCCCGGACCGACTTGGCGATCCACACGGGCTGCGACGAGTACGTACTGGCGCTGTACGCGCTGGGCGGCGCCGGATACGTCAGCACCGTGGCGAATGTGATCCCCCGTCACTTCCGCTCGATCATCGACGCGTTCGACGCGGGCCGGACCACCGAGGCCGCCCGCCTCCAGCAACGGGCGCTGCCGCTCACCGAGTTGATGATGGCATCCGGCCTGCCCGGGGCGGTCACGGCCAAGGCACTGCTCGGCGGGCTGGGCCTGCCCTCGGGTCCGGTACGGGCCCCGCTGCGGCCGGCCGGCCGGGAGGCGACGGACGAGCTGCTGGCGGCGTACGAGGACGTGCGGGACATGACGTAGGGCACGGCGACCGAACGGAAAGGGCCCGTACCACGCGCGAAGGCGGCGGTACGGGCCCAGACCCATGAAGGCCGACAGTCATTCGCCGGCGGTCATTCGTTCGTCGACAGGCGCTCGCCGACTGTCATTCCCAGCGGTACCCGTCACCGAACAGCAGGAAGTGCTCCAGCACGTCCTCCATCGGATCGTCGACCTGGCCGATGTTGACCAGACCGACCCGGGGGCCGTTGTGCGAACCGGTGTTGGTCTCGTCCGCGTAGGCCGTCCCCACGGGGACCCCGCAGACCACGGCCGCGGTGACCGCGCCCGTCAGCCAGCGCGCCGCGCCCCTCTTCCGCCCGTTCGTCATGTGCTCCACCCCTCGTCGGCACTTCCACTACCTCTGCTCCGGCAGCTGATCGGACCCTGTGTCCACCCGTTCATCTGCCTGAAGCCCGACGAGGTCACGCGGAGTAACCCGTACGTGATCTTGGGCGTCGCCGTCCGTACCCGTACGGCTGGAGGGATCCGTCAGTTGTGGCTGTGCAGGACGTCGTTCAGACCGCCCCAGACCGCGTTGTTCGGGCGGGCCTCGACCCTGCCCGTGACGGAGTTGCGGCGGTAGAGGATGTTGGAGGCACCGGAGAGTTCGCGGGCCTTGACGATCTGTCCGTCGGGCATGGTGACGAGGGTGCCGGCGGTGACGTACAGCCCGGCCTCGACCACGCACTCGTCGCCGAGGGCGATCCCGACGCCGGCCTCGGCGCCGACCAGGCAGCGCTCGCCGATGGTGATACGGACCTGCCCGCCACCGGACAGCGTGCCCATCGTCGAGGCACCGCCGCCGATGTCGGAACCGTCTCCGACCACGACACCGGCGGAGATCCGGCCTTCGACCATCGACGTACCGAGCGTGCCGGCGTTGAAGTTGACGAAGCCCTCGTGCATGACGGTCGTGCCCTCGGCGAGGTGCGCACCGAGGCGCACCCGGTCGGCGTCGGCGATACGGACGCCCTTGGGGGCCACGTAGTCGGTCATACGGGGGAACTTGTCGATGGACGTGACCTGGAGGTACAGGCCCTCGGCGCGAGCGTTGAGCCGCACCTTCTCCACGTCGTCCACGGCGACCGGGCCGAGCGAGGTCCAGGCGACGTTGGCGAGGTGGGCGAACATGCCGTCCAGGTTCTGCCCGTGGGGCCGCACGAGCCGGTGCGAGAGCAGATGGAGGCGGAGGTAGACGTCGTGCGCGTCGAGCGGCTTGTCGTCGAGGGAGGCGATGACCGTACGGACCGCGACCACCTCGACGCCCCTGCGCGCGTCCGGCCCGACCGCTTTCGCCGCCCCTTCACCGAGCGCCTCGACGGCCTGCTCGACGGACAGCCGCTCGGTACCGGCGGGGCCGGGCTCGGCGGACAGCTCGGGGGCGGGGAACCAGGTGTCGAGAACGGTGCCGTCGGCGGCAAGGGTGGCGAGCCCGGCGGCCACGGCGCCGGTGGTGCGGGAAGCAGTCGTGTCGGTCATGGAGAAAACCTAACGTGAGCCGCCCCGCGCGGGCGAACCACTACGAACGCATCTCAAGGACCGGGCACAGCTGGACGGCGCCCCGGCACCACGAGCCTTCAACGCTGCCTGGAAATCGAAATCGAGGCGAGACGGGTGGGTGGGAAAGGCAGTTAGAGCGCACCCTGCAAACAAACCGAGACGGGCGGGTGAGCGGGTAGACAAAGCCCCCTACCCCCGCAGCACCCTCCCGAACACCTCCCGAGCGAACGCCTCCTCGTACACGGCCCCCGTGAGCAGCACCTGCAGACACATCCCGTCCAGCACCGCCACCAGCGCCCGAGCCGTCACCGCGTCCGTCCGCTCGGCCAGCAGCTCCGCGACCCCCTCCGCCCACTCGGCGGCGACAGGCCGCAACGCCGGCCGCCGAAGCGCCGCCAGATACAGCTCGCACTCCAGCTCGACCCCCGCCCGGTCCCCCGAAAGCCACTCCCCGAGCAGTCCGGCGAGTTCCCCCGCAAGATCGGCCCGGTCGTCCCGCAGCCCACCCCTCGCGGCCACCACCTTCGCGAACCCCTCGTTCGCCTGGCGCAGCGCGGCCACGAGAAGTTCGTCGAGGGTGCTGAAGTGGTACGTCGTGGACCCCAGCGGCACATCCGCCTCGGCCGCCACCGACCGATGACTCAGCCCGGCGATCCCCTTCTCCCCCACGACCCGGATCGCCGCGTCGATGATCCGCTGGCGCCGCTCGGGGTCGTACCGCCGCCCCATCAGTGCGCGCCGCCCATGTTGAGCACGATGACCCCGCCGATGATGAGCACGATTCCTGCGACCTTCGCCACACTCATGCCCTCCCCGAGGAACACCGCGCCGATCGTCGCGACAGCCGCGGTGCCGATGCCCGACCAGATGGCGTACGCCGTGCCCACGGACACGGTCTTCAGCGTCTGGGCGAGCAGCACGAACGCGACGGCGTACCCCAGTCCGGTGAGCACCGAGGGCCACAACCTGCTGAAACCGTCGCTGTACTTCATGGCGGTCGTGGCGCCCACCTCCGCGGCGATGGCTCCGACCAGCAACACATATCCCATGTGTACGAGTGTACGCATCGATACGTACAGCCGTACACAGCGGCTGCGCCCAGCGCATACACAAATCCACCCGCACTCCGCATCACATCATCAACTCCCCCACCCCCCGGTCTCATTGAGGAAACAACCCTTCTCAGGGCACTGGACGTCACCTAGCCTCGCGTCCATTACTGTTTCAACCACTCATTCACACGTTCGCCACAGGCGACGCCGGAGGAACAGCGCATGACAGAAGAAAAGCCCCGGCTCATCCCAACTCAACCCTGGGAGAACGGCTGGGCCCCGGACACCACGCGTGTGCCCGGGACGCGGCGGCTCTGGATGGCGGGCACCCTGGCCCTGTCGGTCGTGGCCGCCTGTGTGACCGCGATCGTCATCACGGACCGGCAGCCCGAGGAGACGGTGCCCGTGGCGAAGGCCCCCGCGGCTTCGCCCGGTTCGACGTACCCCGGTCTCCTCACCTTCGCCTCTCCGTCCGTGACCGGAACAACCGAGCCCCCGGGCGGAAAGAGCGGCCTGTCGTCGGCGCAGCCGACCGCGTCGGACGCCTCGACCCCCGCTTCCGCCCCGGACGTCAAGGGTTCCGCCTCCGCTCCCGTGACGGAAGCCTCCAAGACGCCCGCCGCGTCCCCGTCCCCCAGCAAGACCTCGGCCGCTCCCTCGACGCCCGACCGCTCCCTCCTGCGGTCCGTCGAGGCGGTCAACTATCCCGACCGCTACTGGCACGTGTCAGACGGCCTGGTGAAGCTCGACCAGGTCGGCGGTTCGGAGTTCCGCCAGGACTCCACCTTCAGCGTGGTCAAGGGGTTGTCCAACAACTCCTGCTACTCGTTCAAGACGCACGACGGCAAGTACCTGCGCCACCGCAACTTCATCCTGCGTGCCGAAGGCAACGACGGCTCCTCGCTGTTCAAGCAGGACGCCACCTTCTGCGGCGGGTACTCCGGGTACACGGGCTCGGCCGTGCTGCAGTCGGTGAACTACCCCAACTACGCGCTGCGCCACAAGAACTTCCAGCTGCGCCTGGACCCGTACGGCTACAACACGACCAACCGGCAGGACTTCTACTTCCGCGTGGTGGCCCCACTGGCCTGAGGCACACACGAAAGCGGCGGCACCCGAGGGGGGTGCCGCCGCTTTCGTGTGCGGTGTTGTCTCAGACGTCGTCTCAGACGTCGTCTCAGACGTTGAACCCGAGCGCCCGCAACTGGTCGCGCCCGTCGTCCGTGATCTTGTCCGGGCCCCACGGCGGCATCCACACCCAGTTGATGCGCAGCTCGTTGACGATGCCGTCCGTGGCGGACTTGGCCTGGTCCTCGATGACGTCCGTGAGCGGACAGGCCGCCGACGTCAGGGTCATGTCGATCGTCGCGATGTTCGCGTCGTCGATGTGGATGCCGTAGATCAGGCCGAGGTTGACGACGTCGATGCCCAGTTCGGGGTCGACGACGTCGTACAGCGCCTCGCGGACCTCGTCCTCCGAGGCCGGCTTCATCTCGATCGTTGTCTCGCTCATGCCGTCTTCCTTTCGGCGGCGTCCGAGCCCAGAGCCTGGGCCGTCGCGTCCTTCCACGCCATCCAGCTCAGCAGCGCGCACTTCACCCGGGCCGGGTACTTGGAGACACCGGCGAACGCGACGGCGTCCTCCAGCACCTCCTCCATCGCGTCGTCCGGTTCAAGCCGGCCCTTGGACTGCATCAGCTCCAGGAAGGTCTCCTGGATCTTCTGAGCCTCGGACACGTCCTTGCCGACCAGGAGCTCGTTCAGTACGGAGGCCGATGCCTGGCTGATCGAACAGCCCTGGCCCTCGTACGAGACATCGCTGATCGTCGTACCGTCGTACTTCACGCGCAGGGTGATCTCGTCGCCGCACGTCGGGTTGACGTGGTGCACCTCGGCGTCACCGTCCCGCAGACCACGCCCGTGCGGGTGCTTGTAGTGGTCCAGGATGACTTCCTGGTACATCGAATCAAGCTTCATGCGATCGCTCGCCAATCTCCTCAGCCGAAGAAGTTCCGTACGTGCTCCAGTCCGTCGACCAGAGCATCGATCTCGGCCGGCGTGGAGTACAGATAGAACGACGCTCGCGTGGTCGCGGGAATTCCGTAGCGCAGGCAGACCGGGCGTGCGCAGTGGTGGCCTACGCGGACCGCGATGCCCTGCTCGTCGAGGACCTGGCCCACGTCGTGCGGGTGGATGTCGCCGAGCGTGAAGGAGATCGCCGCGCCCCGGTCCTCGGCCGTGCTCGGGCCGATGAACCGCAGGTCGGGGACCTCGCCGAGCCGCTTCATCGCGTACTCGGTGAGCGCGTGCTCATGGGCGAGGATCTTGTCCATGCCGATCGCGGAGAGGTAGTCGATCGCCGCGCCGAGACCGACCGCCTGGGCGATCGGCGGAGTACCCGCCTCGAACTTGTGCGGGGCGGGAGCGTACGTCGACGAGTGCATCGACACCGTCTCGATCATCTCGCCGCCACCGAGGAACGGCGGAAGGTCCTCCAGCAGCTCCTGGCGGCCCCACAGCACCCCGATGCCCGTCGGGCCGCACATCTTGTGGCCGGTGAAAGCCACGAAGTCGGCCTGGAGGGCCTGTACGTCCAGCGGCATGTGCGGGGCGGCCTGCGAGGCGTCGATCAGGACCAGGGCCCCGACCTCCTGCGCGCGGCGCACGATCTTCTCGACCGGGTTGACCGTGCCCAGGATGTTGGACACCAGCACGAAGGAGACGATCTTCGTCTTCTCGGTGATGACCTCGTCCATGTTCGAGAGGTCCAGCCGGCCGTCGTCGGTCAGGCCGAACCACTTCAGCTTCGCGCCCGTACGCTGCGCGAGCAGCTGCCACGGCACGATGTTGGAGTGGTGCTCCATCTCCGTGATGACGATCTCGGTCTCGTGGTCGACCCGGTAGGGCTCGTCGGCCCAGCCCAGCATGTTGGCCACGAGGTTCAGCGACTCGGAGGCGTTCTTGGTGAAGATCACCTCGTCGCGGCTGGGCGCGTTGATGAACGCGGCGACCTTGTCCCGCGCGCCCTCGTACAGCGCCGTGGCCTCCTCGGCGAGCACATGGATGCCACGGTGCACGTTGGCGTTGTGCTGCTCGTAGTACTCGGACAGGGTGTCGATGACCTGGCGGGGCGTCTGGGAGGTCGCCGCGTTGTCCAGGTAGACGAGCTTCTTGTCGTCGTGGAGCACCCGGTCGAGGATCGGGAAGTCCTTACGGATCGCCTCGGTGTCGAGGAGGCCCGGCAGCTGCGTCACGCGGATACGCCACCCTTCGTGGTGTAAGCCTCGTAGCCCTCGTTCTCCAGCTTGTCGGCGAGTTCGGCGCCGCCGGACTCGGCGATCCGGCCGTCGGAGAAGACGTGGACGAAGTCGGGCTTGATGTAGCGCAGGATGCGCGTGTAGTGCGTGATCAGCAGGGTGCCGACCTCGCCCGACTCGCGGACGCGGTTGACGCCCTCGGAGACGATGCGCAGGGCGTCGACGTCCAGACCGGAGTCCGTCTCGTCGAGGATCGCGATCTTCGGCTTGAGCAGCTCAAGCTGGAGGATCTCGTGGCGCTTCTTCTCACCGCCGGAGAACCCCTCGTTGACGTTGCGCTCGGCGAAGGCGGGGTCCATGTTGAGGCGCTGCATGGCCTCCTTGACCTCCTTCACCCACAGGCGCAGCTTCGGCGCCTCACCGCGGACGGCGGTGGCGGACGTACGAAGGAAGTTGGAGACGGAGACACCGGGGATCTCGACCGGGTACTGCATCGCCAGGAACAGGCCCGCGCGGGCGCGCTCGTCGACGGACATCTCCAGGACGTCCTCGCCGTCGAGCAGCACGGTGCCGCCGGTGATCGTGTACTTCGGGTGACCCGCGAGCGAGTAGGCGAGGGTCGACTTGCCGGAGCCGTTGGGGCCCATGATGGCGTGGGTCTCGCCCTGCTTCACGGTGAGGTCGACGCCCTTGAGGATCTCCTTCGTGGCGTTGTCGGCCTCGACGGTGACGTGCAGGTCGTGGATTTCAAGCGTAGCCATGGGTTCCTCAGGACTCCTGGGTGAGGGAGACGAGCACGTCGTCCCCTTCGATCTTTACGGGATATACGGGGACGGGGCGCGTCGCGGGAAGGCCGGACGGCTTGCCTGTGCGGAGGTCGAAGCTGGAGCCGTGCAGCCAGCACTCGATCTGACAGTCCTCCACCTCGCCCTCGGAGAGCGAGACGTTCGCGTGCGAGCAGATGTCGTGGATCGCGAACACCTCACCCTCGGTACGGACGACCGAGACCGGCGTGCCGTCGAGTTCCACCCGCTTGGGGGTGTCCTCGTCCAGCTCGCTCAGCCCGCAGGCGCGTACGAACGTCGGAGAGGCGGTCATCAGACGGATGCCTCCAGCTCCTCGTCGATCTTCGCGAGAAGGCGGTCCTGGATGTCCTCGACGCCGATCTGCTGGACCAGCTCGGCGAAGAAGCCGCGGACGACCAGCCGGCGGGCCTCGTCGGCCGGGATACCGCGGGCCATCAGGTAGAACAGCTGCTCGTCGTCGAACCGCCCGGTGGCACTCGCGTGCCCGGCGCCGACGATCTCGCCGGTCTCGATCTCCAGGTTCGGTACGGAGTCCACGCGGGCGCCGTCCGTGAGAACCAGGTTGCGGTTCAACTCGTAGGTGTCGGTGCCCTCGGCCTTGGCCTCGATCAGCACGTCGCCGATCCACACGGCGTGGGCGCCCTCGCCCTGGAGCGCGCCCTTGTAGGCGACGTTCGACTTGCAGTGCGGGGTGTTGTGGTCGACCAGGAGGCGGTGCTCCTGGTGCTGGCCGGCGTCCGTGAAGTACAGACCGAACAGCTCGGCCTCGCCGCCGGGACCGGCGTAGGAGACACGCGGGTGCAGGCGTACCAGGTCGCCGCCGAAGGTGACGACGAAGGACTTGAAGGTGGCGTCGCGGCCGATCAGCGCGTTGTGCTGGGCGACGTGCACGGCCTGGTCGTCCCAGTCCTGGACGGAGACGACGGTGAGCTTGGCGCCGTCTCCGAGGACGTACTCGACGTTGGCTGCGAGCACGGCGTCACCGGTGTGGTCGATGACGACCACGGCTTCGGCGAAGGCACCCAGCTCGATGACCTGGTGGCCGTAGGCCACACCGCCCTCGCCGTGCACGGCGACGCGGATCGGTTCGGTGAGGACCGTCTCCTTGGGGACGGTGATCACACCGGCCGCCTCGAAGGAGCTGTACGCCTGGGCGGCGACGCGGTCCACCGGAGTGCCGGCCCGCCCGAGGCGCGCGTCGTCACGGCCGACGGCCTCGACGGTGACGCCCTCGGGTGCCTGGACGTCCACCTTCACACCGGTGCCGGTGGCGACCGCGGTGCCGTCGTGCAGCCCGCGCAGGCGCTCCAGCGGGGTGAACCGCCACTCCTCCTCGCGGCCCTGGGGGACCGGGAAGTCCGCCACGTCGAAGGAGGGGGGCGCGCTCATGCGCGTGGCGACGGTCGACTCGGCCGCGGCCGCAACCGCGATCGAGCCGGCGGTGGTGCTGCCCACCGGAATGTTCTGAACCTCAGCCATGGCTGTCGGTCTGCTCTCTTTCCTGCGTAAGTGACGTGATGGGGACGCGGTCGACGACTAGCCGACCGAGCCTTCCATCTGGAGCTCGATCAGCCGGTTGAGTTCCAGCGCGTACTCCATGGGCAGTTCCTTGGCGATCGGCTCGACGAAGCCGCGCACGATCATCGCCATCGCCTCGAACTCGGTCATACCGCGGCTCATCAGGTAGAAGAGCTGGTCGTCGGAGACCTTGGAGACGGTCGCCTCGTGGCCCATGGACACGTCGTCCTCGCGGACGTCGACGTACGGGTACGTGTCGGAGCGGGAGATGGTGTCCACCAGCAGCGCGTCGCACAGCACGTTGGACTTGGAGCCGTGGGCGCCCTCGCCGATCTCGACGAGACCGCGGTAGGACGTACGGCCGCCACCGCGCGCCACCGACTTCGACACGATGTTCGAGGAGGTGTTCGGCGCCATGTGGACCATCTTGGAACCGGCGTCCTGGTGCTGGCCCTCGCCCGCGAAGGCGATCGACAGGGTCTCGCCCTTGGCGTGCTCGCCCATCAGGTAGACGGCCGGGTACTTCATCGTCACCTTGGAGCCGATGTTGCCGTCGATCCACTCCATGGTCGCGCCCTCGTACGCCACGGCGCGCTTGGTGACCAGGTTGTAGACGTTGTTCGACCAGTTCTGGATGGTCGTGTAGCGGCAGCGCGCGTTCTTCTTGACGATGATCTCGACGACCGCGCTGTGCAGGGAGTCCGACTTGTAGATCGGCGCCGTACAACCCTCGACGTAGTGCACGTAGGCGCCCTCGTCGACGATGATCAGGGTCCGCTCGAACTGGCCCATGTTCTCCGTGTTGATACGGAAGTAGGCCTGGAGCGGGATCTCGACCTGCACGCCCTTGGGCACGTAGATGAACGACCCACCGGACCACACGGCGCTGTTCAGCGAGGCGAACTTGTTGTCGCCGACCGGGATGACGGTCCCGAAGTACTCCTTGAAGAGCTCCGGGTACTGCTTCAGCGCGGTGTCGGTGTCGAGGAAGATGACGCCCTGCTCCTCCAGGTCCTCACGGATCTGGTGGTAGACGACCTCCGACTCGTACTGGGCCGCGACACCGGCGACGAGGCGCTGCTTCTCCGCCTCCGGGATGCCGAGCCTGTCGTACGTGTTCTTGATGTCCTCGGGCAGGTCCTCCCAGGACTCCGCCTGCTTCTCCGTGGAGCGCACGAAGTACTTGATGTTGTCGAAGTCGATGCCCGACAGGTCCGAGCCCCAGTTGGGCATGGGCTTCTTCTCGAAGAGGCGCAGGCCCTTGAGGCGGAGCTTGGTCATCCACTCGGGCTCGGACTTCTTCGAGGAGATGTCGCGGACGACGTCCTCGTTGATTCCTCGCTTGGCAGAGGCACCGGCCACGTCGGAGTCGGCCCAGCCGTATTCGTACGTGCCCAGACCCTCGAGCTCGGGGTGGGCAGTCTCCTCGATGGGGAGCGTCATGCTGGGTTCCTCCCGGCGGTACTTGCGGATGCTTTGTGGGCGGTGGACAACGTGGTGGACAGCTGTGGAGCGGGTGGCGCCGAGGCGTGCGAGGCCTTCGGGATGAATGTCGTGCACACACCGTCGCCGTGGGCGATGGTCGCGAGCCGCTGGACATGCGTTCCGAGCAGCTGGGAGAAGATCTCGGTCTCCGCCTCGCAGAGCTGCGGGAACTTCTCCGCGACATGGACCACCGGGCAGTGGTGCTGGCAGAGCTGCTCTCCGACCGGTGCGCTGCGCGCCGTAGCAGCGTACCCGTCCGCGCTCAGGGCCTTGGCCAGGGCTTCGGCGCGCTTTTCGGGGTCGGCGGCCTCGACCGCCTCCCGGTAGTTCGCGGCCTGCTCGGCGAACCGGGCCCGCGCGAAGGCGAGCACCGCCTCCTCGCCGCCCTCGCGCGCCGCGATCCAGCTCAGCGCGTCCATGGCGAGCTTGTCGTAGGACTGGTCGAAGGCGTCGCGGCCGCAGTCGGTGAGCGCGAAGGCCTTGGCGGGCCGGCCACGGGTGCGTGCCCCGTAGACCCGCTGCTCACGCGGTTGTACGACGTCGTCGGCGACCAGCGCGTCAAGGTGACGCCGTACGGCCGCATGGGTCAGGCCCAGGCGCCCGGCGAGCTCGGCGACGGTCGACGGACCGTGGTCCAGGATGGACCGCGCGACCCGGTTGCGCGTGGAGCGCTCACCGGTCGCGGCATCCTCCTGGGGGGCACCCATGGGGGCCTCCCGAACCTCGCCGTCGTATTTCACAACACCATTGTTGCGTAATTCCTCAGAGCGCGGCAAGCCGCGCTCTGTCTCCTCGACGGTGCCCTGCATCACTTAGGTTCACCTAACCTGACCTGCGGAAACGATCTTTGATCGATCAGCGGACAGCCCTGAGCAGCACAGCAGCGGGGCTGGAGCCGTCGCGCACCGAGCCCGGACCCGGCCCCCGCGCACCTGGACGGCTCCTCCCGTACCTAGACTCTGGACCCATGCGAAGCGAGCCCGTGGTCCAGGTCCAGGCCCTGGTGAAGCGGTACGGCACGAAAACCGCCGTGGACGGCCTCGACCTGGTGGCCCGGGCGGGCATCACCGCCGTACTCGGCCCGAACGGCGCGGGCAAGACGACCACCGTCGAGACCTGCGAGGGATACCGCAGACCGGACTCCGGGACGGTACGTGTCCTGGGCCTCGACCCGGTACGTGAATCCGCCGTCCTGCGTCCACGGGTCGGCGTGATGCTCCAGTCCGGCGGCGTCTACTCGGGCGCCCGCGCCGACGAGATGCTCCGCCATGTGGCCAAACTGCACGCGCACCCCCTGGACGTGGACGCGCTCGTCGAACGCCTCGGCCTCGGCGCTTGCGGCCGGACGACCTACCGCCGCCTCTCCGGGGGCCAGCAGCAGCGCCTGGCGCTCGCGATGGCGGTCGTCGGCCGGCCCGAGCTGGTCTTCCTCGACGAACCGACCGCCGGCCTCGACCCCCAGGCCCGCCGCGCCACCTGGGACCTGGTCCGCGACCTGCGCGGCGACGGCGTCTCCGTCATCCTCACCACCCATCACATGGACGAGGCCGAGCAGCTCGCCGACGACGTCGCGATCATCGACGCCGGCAAGGTCATCGCCCAGGGCAGCCCGGACCAGCTGTGCCGGGGCGGAGCCGAGAACACCCTGCGCTTCATGGGCCGGCCGGGTCTGGACGTCGGCTCCCTGCTCAAGGCCCTCCCGGCGGACTGCACGGCCGTCGAGCTGACCCCGGGCGCGTATCGCGTCGGCGGCAAGGTCAACCCGCAGCTCCTGGCGACGGTGACGTCCTGGTGCGCCCAGCACGGGGTGATGCCGGACCGGATCTCGGTGGAACGGCACACCCTGGAAGACGTTTTTCTGGAGCTGACCGGCAAGGAGTTGCGTTCATGACCACCACCCCGACTCCCGCGGGCACCTACACCCCGCGGCCCGGCGCCGCCCCGCTCCCCCGCATGATCGGGGCCCAGGCGGCCCTGGAGACGAGGATGCTGCTGCGCAACGGCGAACAGCTGCTGCTGACAGTGGTCATTCCCACCCTCCTCCTGCTGCTGTTCGGCTCGGTGGACATCGTCGACACGGGCACCGGCAAGGCGGTCGACTTCCTCGCCCCGGGCATCCTCGCCCTCGCGGTCATGTCCACGGCCTTCACCGGCCAGGCCATCGCGACAGGCTTCGAGCGCCGCTACGGCGTCCTGAAGAGACTCGCGTCCTCCCCGCTCCCCCGCTGGGGCCTGATGACGGCGAAAACAGCGTCCGTGCTGGTCACCGAGATCCTTCAGGTCGCCCTGGTGACGGTGATCGCCTTCGCGCTCGGCTGGTCCCCGCACGGCGACCCCTTCGCCGTACTGCTGCTGCTCCTCCTCGGCACGGCCGCCTTCTCGGGCCTCGGCCTGCTGATGGCGGGCACTCTGAAGGCGGAGGCCACCCTGGCCGCCGCGAACCTCGTCTTCCTGCTGCTCCTGGTGGGCGGCGGGGTGATCGTCCCGCTGGACAAGTTCCCGTCCGGCGTCCAGGACGTACTGTCCCTGCTCCCGATCTCGGCCCTGTCGGACGGGCTGCGGGACGTTCTGCAGCACGGCGCCGGCATGCCGTGGGGCGACCTGGGGATCCTCACGGTCTGGGCGGTCGCGGGGCTGGCGGCGGCCGGCCGGTTCTTCCGCTGGGAGTGAGCCGTGCCGAGCCGGGACCGGCCGAGGGGCCGGGGGACCCCTCGTGAAAGCGTGCACAAGCAGCCGCCTACGATGGGACGCGTGCCAAAGATGACCCCCGCCGAGGCCCTGTCCGCCGCGCGGAACCCGCTCGCCTTCATCGCCGCCCGCTGGACCCCGACCCCTCGGACGGTTCAGCGCGCGGCCCTCGCCGCGCTCGTCATGTCGGTGGTCATCGTGGTCACCGGCGGTGCCGTACGGCTGACCGGATCGGGCCTCGGCTGCCCGACCTGGCCCAAGTGCACCGACGACTCGCTGACGACGACCAGCGCGATGGGCGTGCACGGCGTCATCGAGTTCACCAACCGCATGCTGACCTACGTGCTGTGCGCGGCGGTCGGCTGGGCGATCATCGCCGCCCGCTCGGAGAAGCCGTACCGGCGCAGCCTCACCCGGCTCGGCTGGGCCCAGTTCTGGGTCGTCATGAGCAACGCGATCCTGGGCGGCGTCGTCGTCCTGGTCGGCCTCAACCCGTACACGGTCGCGGCCCACTTCCTGCTGTCCTCCGCCCTGATCGCGGTCGCCGCGGTGATGTGGCAGCGCACGCGGGAGGGCGACGAGACACCCCGCCCGCTGGTAGGCGGAGCGGTGCGGCAGTTGGTGTGGTTCCTGGTGGTCGCGACGGTGCTGCTGATCGCGGTCGGCACGGTGGTGACCGGGTCCGGCCCGCACGCCGGCGACTCGAGCGAGATCGAGCGCATGCCGCTGAACTGGGAGAACGTCAGCAAGCTGCACGCGGTGCTCGCCTGGATCGTGGTGACACTGACGTTCGCCCTGTGGTTCGTCCTGAAGGCGGTCGACGCCCCCAAGGACCCACTGGACCGTACGCGGGACCTGTTCCTGATCCTGCTCTCCCAGGGGATCATCGGGTACGTCCAGTACTTCACGAACCTTCCCGAGGTCCTGGTCGGCCTCCACATGCTCGGCTCCGCGCTGGTGTGGATCGCCGTCCTGCGTGTCCTGCTCGCCCTGCGCGAGCGCGCCGGGTCCGACGCCCTGGCCGACGTACCCGGCCCCACGACCGAGGCGACGGTCGGCACGCGCGCGTAGACGTACTTCAGGGCATCAGCTGTACGAGGTCACCAGGCGGTCGATCGCGCCGCCCAGGTAGTCCCGCGTCAGCCCGGCTCGCCGCTCGCGCCACCCCTCGTCGACCGGCCCGCCTTCCTGCCGGTACCGCCGCCGTGCGATGTCCTCGACGACCTCCACGGGTGCCCCCAGCCCCGGCAGCAGGTCCAGTGCCTCCCGTTTCGAGATCAGGCTGCCGTCTCTCAGGGTCATGGTGGCCCGGGCGAAGGTGACCAGCCCCAGATCGACCCAGACGTCCTGAGTCCAGAGGTGGGCCTTGTCCACGACGGGCCGCCAGAAGTCGCGCTGGTCGTGTACGACGAAGTCGGTCAGCTGCCGGTCCGGTACCGCCGGAAGCAGCTCCCCGGGCGCCTTCCCGTACAGCACCCGTCCGAAGGCGTGCAGTTCGCGCCGGGTCACCGGGGTGACGGTGCGCCGGAACAACTGGCTGTGCGCCCAGGTGAGGTGCTGTCGCCCGGGGTTGGCCGTCGTCGCGTCGGACAGGTAGGTGCAGTGCAGCAGCGGGGCGAGCGGGTGCGCGCGCAGACGGGCGTGCAGCTTTCCCACCCGCCAGGCGGTGCCCGGCCCGATCGGCCCCTCCAGGACTGCGATCAGGTCGAGGTCGCTGCGGCCCTCCTGGTAGTCGCCGCCGGCGAGCGATCCATGGGCCCAGACGGCGACCGGGGCGAGTGCTCGCAGCTCCCCGAGGAAACGGTCGAGTAAGGCGTCGGTCAGGACATCCGGGCGGGTCTCACGTGTCGTCATGCCCTCAGTCTTCACAGCTCACCCCAGCCCGTACACTCGTCGCGCGTTGCCCGCCGCGATCATTCCGGCCACTCGTTGCGCGTCCCCCAGCGACCACGCCCCGTCGACGACCCAGCCGCCGAGCACCCGGCCGAGGGCCTCACGGAAGAGGCGCGCGCCCACCACATGGAGTTCCGGCAGGGACTGGGCTCCGCTGGAGAAGAGGATCTTGCCGAAGGGGGCGAGTTCGAGGATCTCGGCGAGGATGGCGGCGGCCCGGGCGCCGGTCCGGACGAGGGCCGCGCCCAGGTCGGCGTACACATGCGGGAAGACCCCGGCCAGGTGGGCCGCGTGCCGGTGGTAGGGGTACCCGTGCAGCAGTACCAGGTCGGTGCCGAGCCCGGCTGTCGCCCGGACGAAGTCCGTGAGCAGGACCGGATCGGTGCGGTCGATGCGTAAGCCGGGTTCACCGAGCCCCGCGTGGAGCTGGAGCGGCAGGCCCGAGGCGACCGCGATCCACAGCAGGTGGCGCAGCAGCACGGGGTCGCTGAGCGGGCCGCCGACCCGGCGTCCGGCCAGCCAGCGAGCCGCCGCGCCCCGTACCTCACCCGGCCCCGGCGGATCGGGCGCGAGGGCCAGCCCGTGCCGTACACCCGCGACGGAGGTGAAGGCCACGGCGTTCGTCGCCGCGCCGTGCACCGACTCGGCGAGGTTGGCGAGGAAGGACTCGACGGTGCCGGAGGTGTCGGCCACCTGCTCGGCCAGGAGTTCGAGACGAACGATCTCATGGGCGTCGGCGGCCCCCGCGGAGGCCATCTCGGCGGGCCCGGTGAGGTCGCCCGGCAGCCCGGCGTCGACCAGGTATGTCGTGATTCCGCTCCCCCGCAGCAGCCGTCGGCCCGATTCCAGTACGCCGAGTTCACGGCGCCGGGCGAGATAACGGGCGGGGGAGGCATGCGGTTCCAGGCCCAGCAGCGGGGGGCACCAGCGGCGTACGGCGAACCCGGTCTGGGTGTCGAAGAGGGTGGTCCCGGCGGCGGGCGGCCCCTCGGTACGCGCGAGCTGGGCCTCGAAGGTGCCGAGACCCAGCTCTGTTCTGAGTACGCCGTGGCAGTACTGGTCCACGAGGGACGGCATGTCGATCATCCGGGCTCCCCGTGTCTGGACCGTGTGTACCCAAGGTCCTAACGGGTGAACCGACCATCAGGTGTTGCTGCCGCACACCCCGTGGGAAGCGCCCCGCGCCCCTGAGATCGGTTGCTCAACCGTTGGACGGTCCGCCCAGTTGGATCCCCGCCATGCGGGTCCACTCGTACGGACCGGTCGTCACCCTGGCCGCGAACTCGCCGTCGAAATCCTCGTGGACGGTGATGCCGGCCTTCTCGACAGCTTGCTGGGCGATGGCGTGGGTGGGGGCCACGAGGTCGCCCCAGCCGCCGTCCGCACCGACGAGCACGATCCGTGCCCCACGCTCCCCGATGTACGCCACCTGCCCCTCGGCCCCGCCGTGCTGCTTGGCGAACCCGTTGATCTGCTTGGCGAGCTTGGCGACCGTGCGCTCTTGTGTATCTGCCATGCCGAGGATGCTACCGACGAGTAGATCAGCTGGCGACGGCAGGGGAAGTGGCCTTGCCCACGAACCCGTCCAGCAGAAGGGCTGTTGGGGGCGCGGGGAACTGCGCGACCAGCCACAACGGCGCCGCGGCCAACCACTAACGCAGGAAGGGATCCACCGCGACAGCCACGAACAGCAGCGAAACATAGGTGATCGACCAGTGGAACAGCCGCATCTCCTTGAGCTTGCCCCCAGTCGACCCGGCCCGCGCACGCCCCTGCAGGGCATGCGCCTCCCACAGCCACCAGCCACCCGCCGCCAGCGCCACCGAGGTATAGAACCAGCCGGTGTAACCCAGCGGAGTGAGCAGCAGCGAGACCGCGACCATCGCCCAGCTGTACGCCACGATCTGCCGGGCGACCGTCTTGTTGGAGGCGACGACCGGGAGCATCGGCACACCCACGCGCGCGTAGTCGTCCTTCACCTTCATGGACAGCGGCCAGTAGTGCGGCGGGGTCCAGAAGAAGATGACCAGGAAGAGGATGAGCGGTGCCCAGGAGAGCGAGTTCGTGACGGCGGACCAGCCGATGAGGACCGGCATGCAGCCCGCGATGCCGCCCCACACGATGTTCTGCGACGTACGCCGCTTGAGGATCATCGTGTAAACAACCACGTAGAAGAGGAGCGCGCCCAGCGACAGCCAGGCGGACAGCCAGTTGACCGTGAGGCCGAACAGGAGCGTGGCGGCGACGGCGAGGGTGATGCCGAAGGCCAGGCACTCGCGCGGGCTGACCATGCCGGTGACCAGCGGGCGCTGCGAGGTGCGGTCCATGAGCGCGTCGATGTCACGGTCGATGTACATGTTGAGCGCGTTGGCGCCACCCGCGGAGAGGTAGCCGCCGAGGCAGGTGAGGAGGACCAGTCCCAGGTCCGGTACACCCTGCTCCGCCAGGAACATCACCGGAACGGTGGTGATGAGCAGCAGCTCGATGATCCGCGGCTTTGTGAGAGCAATGAACGCCATGACCCGGGCCCCGAAGGGCCGGTGACTCCGGTTCTGGCTCTGGCTCGTCCCGGTCATCCCCGCTGGACGGGATTCAACGGCCGTCACGCACACCCCTGACAGAGACATTCCAACAAGCCCCCGGCTGTGAAGTCCCGGTAAAGGCTCGCGCTTACCACGCCACTCTAGACGTTGCCCAGACCCCGCCCTTCGCGGGGGTGGGGTCGTGTTGAGGGGCGCTTTGTGATGGGCGCGACGCGGCTCGATTGAGCACGGGGACGGCCCGCTTCGTATTGCAGTCCGGCAGTGGTCGGGAGGCGGATACGAAGCAGTCCCGGCAGTCTGGAATGACTCGAAATAATGCACGTTCGTACGAGGGTAGGCTCGACAAAGGCCGAGGGTGTCAGCCCCGGCAGCCGGTGGACACCGAGGACGCCGGCATTAGACATGTGGAGAGGAGCCCTGACCCAGGGTGAGCACCAAGCCGACCACCACAGACCTCGAGTGGACCGAGTTGGACCAGCGGGCCGTCGACACCGCCCGCGTCCTGGCCGCCGATGCCGTACAGAAGGTCGGCAACGGCCATCCCGGTACGGCGATGAGCCTGGCCCCCGCCGCGTACACCCTCTTCCAGAAGGTGATGCGGCACGACCCGGCGGACGCCGACTGGGTCGGGCGCGACCGTTTCGTGCTGTCCGCCGGTCACTCGTCCCTGACCCTCTACACCCAGCTCTACCTGGCCGGTTTCGGCCTGGAGCTGGATGACCTGAAGGCGTTCCGGACCTGGGGTTCCAAGACCCCCGGCCACCCCGAGTACGGGCACACGACGGGCGTCGAGACGACGACCGGTCCGCTCGGCCAGGGTGTCGCCAACGCGGTGGGCATGGCCATGGCCGCCCGCTACGAGCGCGGTCTGTTCGACCCGGAGGCCCCCGAAGGGGAGTCCCCGTTCGACCACTTCATCTTCGCGATCGCCGGTGACGGCTGCCTGCAGGAGGGCATCTCCGCCGAGGCGTCCTCGCTGGCCGGCCACCAGAAGCTCGGCAACCTGGTCCTGCTGTGGGACGACAACCACATCTCGATCGAGGGCGACACCGAGACGGCCGTCTCCGAGGACGTCGCCAAGCGGTACGAGGCGTACGGCTGGCACGTGCAGCGGATCGCCCCGAAGCCGGACGGCGACCTCGACCCGCACGCCATCTACAACGCCGTGCAGGCCGCCAAGAAGGTGACGGACAAGCCGTCGTTCATCGCGATGCGCTCGATCATCGCCTGGCCCGCCCCGAACGCGCAGAACACCGAGGCCGCGCACGGCTCGGCGCTCGGCGACGACGAGGTGGCGGCCACCAAGCGTGTCCTCGGCTTCGACCCGGAGCAGTCCTTCGAGGTCTCGGACGCCGTCCTGAACCACACCCGCGAGGCGCTGGAGCGCGGCCGTCAGGCCAAGGCGGAGTGGGAGAAGTCGTTCCAGGAGTGGCGCGACAACAACGCCGAGCGCGCGGCCGAGTTCGACCGCATCGCCGCGGGTGAGCTGCCCAAGGGCTGGGAGGAGAAGCTCCCGGTCTTCGAGGCGGGCAAGGGTGTCGCCACGCGTGCCGCGTCGGGCAAGGTCCTGCAGGCGCTGGGCGCTGTCATCCCGGAGCTGTGGGGCGGCTCGGCCGACCTGGCCGGCTCGAACAACACGACCATCGACAAGACGTCCTCCTTCCTCCCGGCGGACAACCCGCTGCCGGAGGCGGACCCTTACGGCCGCACGATCCACTTCGGTATCCGCGAGCACTCGATGGCCGCCGAGATGAACGGCATCGCGCTGCACGGCAACACCCGGATCTACGGCGGTACTTTCCTCGTCTTCTCCGACTACATGCGCAACGCGGTACGCCTGTCCGCGCTGATGCACGTGCCGGTGACGTACGTGTGGACGCACGACTCCATCGGCCTCGGCGAGGACGGCCCGACGCACCAGCCGGTCGAGCACATCGCGTCGCTGCGTGCCATCCCGGGCCTGAACGTCGTACGCCCGGCCGACGCCAACGAGACGGCCATCGCCTGGCGCGAGATCCTGAAGCGCTGGACGAAGGTCTTCGGCAAGGGCGCCCCGCACGGCCTCGCGCTGACCCGTCAGGGCGTGCCGACGTACGAGGCCAACGAGGACGCGGTCAAGGGCGGCTACGTGCTCTTCGAAGCCGAAGGCGGCACGCCCGAGGTCATCCTCATCGCGACCGGCTCCGAGGTCCACGTGGCCGTCGGCGCCCGGGAGCAGCTCCAGGCGGAAGGTGTGCCGACGCGGGTCGTGTCGATGCCGTGCGTGGAGTGGTTCGAGGAGCAGGACCAGGGGTACCGGGAGAGCGTTCTGCTCCCGTCCGTCAAGGCGCGGGTCGCGGTGGAGGCCGGTATCGGTCTCACGTGGCACAAGTACGTCGGGGACGCGGGTCGCATCGTTTCCCTGGAGCACTTCGGTGCGTCGGCCGACGGCAAGGTCCTCTTCCAGGAGTTCGGCTTCACTGCCGAGAACGTGGCCGCAGTAGCCAAGGAATCGATCGCCGCAGCCCAGCGCTGACGCTGACATACCGACACGTAGGAGATGCATTTTCCATGACAGACGCACTCAAGCGCCTCTCCGAGGAAGGCGTGGCGATCTGGCTGGACGACCTGTCGCGCCAGCGGATCACCTCCGGCAACCTCGCCGAACTGATCGACCAGCAGCACGTGGTGGGCGTCACGACCAACCCGTCGATCTTCCAGAAGGCGATCAGCAGCGGTGACGGCTACGAGCCGCAGGTCACCGAGCTCGCCGCTCGCGGGGTCACCGTCGAAGAGGCGATCCGCATGATCACGACGGCGGACGTCCGCGACGCCGCCGACATCCTGCGCCCGGTCTTCGACTCGACGCAGGGTCAGGACGGCCGGGTGTCGATCGAGGTCGACCCCCGTCTCGCCCACAACACCACCGCGACCGTCGCCGAGGCCAAGCAGCTCGCCTGGCTGGTGGACCGTCCGAACACCCTGATCAAGATCCCGGCCACCGAGGCGGGTCTCCCGGCGATCACCGAGGTCATCGGCCTCGGGATCAGCGTCAACGTCACGCTGATCTTCTCCCTGGAGCGCTACCGCAAGGTCATGGACGCCTACCTGGCGGGCCTGGAGAAGGCCAAGGACCGCGGCCTGGACCTCTCCAAGATCCACTCCGTGGCGTCCTTCTTCGTGTCCCGCGTGGACACGGAGATCGACAAGCGGATCGACGCGCTGGGCACCGACGAGGCCAAGGCCGCCCGCGGCAAGGCCGGTCTGGCCAACGCGCGGCTCGCCTACCAGGCGTACGAGGAAATCTTCTCCTCCGACCGCTGGGCCGCCCTCGACAAGGCGCGGGCCAACAAGCAGCGCCCGCTGTGGGCCTCGACCGGCGTCAAGGACAAGGCGTACAAGGACACCCTGTACGTCGACGACCTGGTCGCGCCGAACACGGTGAACACCATGCCGGAGGCGACCCTGTTCGCCACCGAGGACCACGGGCAGATCACCGGCAACACCATCGCCGGTACGTACGAGCAGGCCCGCGCCGAGATCGACGCGGTCGAGAAGCTCGGTATCTCGTACGACGAAGTGGTCCAGCTGCTTGAGGACGAGGGCGTCGAGAAGTTCGAGGCGTCCTGGACCGACCTGCTCAAGTCGACAGAGGCGGAACTGAAGCGCCTCGCCCCCTCGGAGGGCTGAAACCTTGTCAAGCAGCAACCCGCTGCGTGACCCCGCAGACCGACGGCTCCCGCGTATCGCGGGGCCGTCGGGCCTGGTCATCTTCGGGGTCACCGGCGACCTGTCACGCAAAAAGCTGATGCCTGCCGTGTACGACCTCGCCAACCGCGGGTTGCTGCCACCGGGCTTCTCCCTCGTCGGCTTCGCCCGGCGCGAGTGGGCGAACGAGGACTTCGCGGCGGAGGTCCACGACGCCGTCAAGGAGCACGCTCGTACGCCGTTCCGTGAGGAGGTCTGGCAGCAGCTCATCCAGGGGATGCGCTTCGTCCAGGGCACCTTCGACGACGACGAGTCCTTCGAGCGGCTGCGCTCGACGATCGAGGAGCTGGACAAGGCGCAGGGGACGGGCGGCAACTTCGCCTTCTACCTCTCCGTGCCGCCGTCCGCCTTTCCGGTGGTCATCAAGCAGCTGAAGAAGCACGGACTGGCGGACCAGGACAACGGTTCCTGGCGGCGCGCGGTCATCGAGAAGCCCTTCGGCCACGACCTGAAGTCGGCGGAGGAGCTCAACTCGACCGTCGAGGAGGTCTTCGCCCCGGACCAGGTCTTCCGGATCGACCACTACCTCGGCAAGGAGACCGTCCAGAACATCCTGGCGCTCCGCTTCGCCAACCAGATGTTCGAACCGATCTGGAACCGGTCGTACGTCGACCACGTCCAGATCACCATGGCCGAGGACATCGGCATCGGCGGCCGGGCCGGGTACTACGACGGCATCGGCGCGGCACGTGACGTCATCCAGAACCACCTTCTCCAGCTGATGGCCCTCACGGCCATGGAGGAGCCCGCCTCCTTCGACGCGGACGCGCTGGCCGCCGAGAAGACCAAGGTCCTCGGTGCGGTCAAGCTGCCGCAGGATCTGGGCAAGGACACGGTCCGCGGGCAGTACGCGGCGGGCTGGCAGGGTGGCGAGAAGGCCATCGGCTACCTCCAGGAAGACGGCATCGACCCCAAGTCGAAGACAGACACGTACGCCGCGATCAAGGTCGAGGTCGACAACCGCCGCTGGGCGGGCGTCCCCTTCTACCTCCGTACCGGCAAGCGTCTGGGCCGTCGCGTCACGGAGATCGCGGTGGTCTTCCAGCGCGCTCCCCACTCCCCCTTCGACCACACGGCGACGGAGGAACTGGGCCAGAACGCGATCGTCATCCGCGTCCAGCCCGACGAGGGCATCACGGTCCGCTTCGGCTCCAAGGTGCCCGGCACCTCGATGGAGATCCGGGACGTGTCCATGGACTTCGCGTACGGCGAGTCGTTCACGGAGTCGAGCCCGGAGGCGTACGAGCGTCTGATCCTGGACGTCCTCCTCGGCGACTCCAACCTCTTCCCGCGCACCGAGGAGGTCGAGCTGTCCTGGCGGATCCTCGACCCGATCGAGCAGTACTGGGACAAGCACGGCAAGCCCGCGCAGTACCCCTCGGGCACGTGGGGCCCCGTCGAGGCGGACGAAATGCTCGAACGAGACGGACGGAGCTGGCGGCGCCCATGAAAACGGACCTCACGGACACCACGGCCAGCAAGGTCAACAAGGCGCTGGTGCAGGGCCGTCGGGCCATAGGCACACCGGCCGTCGGCATGGTCCTGACCCTCGTCATCGTCACCGACGAGGAGAACGCCTACGACGCCCTGAAGGCGGCGAACGACGCCTCGCGCGAGCACCCCTCACGCACCCTGGTCGTCGTCAAGCGCGTCTCCCGCTCCCCCCGCGACCGTACGACGTCCCGCCTCGACGCCGAGGTCAGGGTCGGCGCGGACGCGGGCAGCGGCGAGACGATCGTCCTGCGTCTGTACGGCGAGGTCGTCGACCACGCCGACTCGGTGGTGCTGCCCCTGTTGCTGCCCGACGCCCCGGTGGTCGTCTGGTGGCCGGTGAACGCCCCGCTGGACCCGGCGAAGGACCCGCTGGGCGCTCTGGCGCAGCGCAGGGTGACGGACACGTACGCGGCCGAGCAGCCGGTACGGGAACTGGCGGCGCGCGCGGACGCGTACACGCCGGGCGACACGGACCTCTCCTGGACCCGGATCACCCCGTGGCGCTCGATGCTGGCCGCCGCCCTGGACCAGGTCACCTGCGAGGTGGACGCGGTCGAGGTGGAGGGCGAGGAGTTCAACCCGAGCTGCGAGCTGCTGGCGATGTGGCTGGCGGACCGGCTGGACGTCCCGGTGAAGCGTTCCCTGTCCTCCGGCCCCGGTCTGACGGCGGTCCGGTTGAAGACAAGCACGGGCCCCATCACCCTCGACCGTGCCGACGGCTCCCTGGCGACCCTCTCCATCCAGGGCCAGCCCGACCGCGCGGTGGCGCTCAAGCGCCGTGAGACGGCCGAGCTGATGGCGGAGGAACTGCGCCGCCTGGACCCGGACGACACGTACGCGTCGGCGCTGCGGTACGGGGTGGAGCGGCTGACCGCTTCGCCTGCGCCCAGGGCTTCCGCGCCGGCGCCGGCGTTGGAACCGGCGCGGAGGGAGACCCCCGCGGAGGCCTCGGACAGGGCGACACCGGCCCTGATGCCGCCGGTGAAGAAGGCGGCCTCGAAGTGACTGGGGCACCGCAGCTCGTCGTCCACCGCGACAAGGAGCTGATGGCCGAGGCGGCCGCGGCGCGCCTGATCACGAAGATCGTGGACGCGCAGGCCTCACGGGGCTCCGCGTCGGTGGTCCTCACGGGCGGCCGCAACGGCAACGGCCTGCTGGCCGCGCTGGCCACCTCGTCCGCGCGGGACGCCATCGACTGGGCCCGGCTGGACCTGTGGTGGGGCGACGAACGCTTCCTGCCCGAGGGCGACTCGGACCGCAACGTCACCCAGGCGAAGGCGGCGCTGCTGGACGCGGTGCCGCTGGACCCGAGCCGGGTCCACGCCATGCCGGCGTCGGACGGCCCGTACGGCTCCGACGTGGACGCCGCGGCGGAAGCGTACGCGGCGGAACTGGCCAAGGCGGCGACCCCGGAATCCCACGGCCGGGTCCCGACCTTCGACGTCCTGATGCTGGGCGTGGGCCCGGACACGCATGTGGCGTCCCTGTTCCCGGAGCTGCCCGCGGTCCGCGAAACGGACCGCACGGTGGTGGGCGTCCACGGCGCCCCGAAGCCCCCACCGACCCGGGTCACCCTCACCCTCCCGGCGATCCGCGCGGCCCGCGAGGTATGGCTGCTGGCGGCGGGCGAGGACAAGGCGGGGGCAGCGGCCATAGCCCTGTCCGGCGCGGGCGAGATCCAGGCCCCGGCGGCAGGCGCGTACGGCAGACAACGCACCCTGTGGCTCCTGGACGCGGCGGCCGCATCCCAGCTCCCGAGGTCGCTGTACCCCCCGGCATCCGCCTGACCGACAACGCCGGACGGACTGACCAACCAGCCCGTCCGGCGTCTGAGGACGAGGCCCCACCACACCTGCAGCCCCGGCCCGCACCATCAGCCCGTCCGGCGTTTGAGGACGAGGCCCGTTCAGGGCCGATGGGGGGTCTGGGGGCGCAGCCCCCAGGAACGGGATGGGATGGGACGGGTAGGGGCGGCGGGGGCGAGAAAACACCCCCTACTTCCCCCGCAACTCCCGATACCTGGCAACCAGCGCCACCGTGGACGCATCCAGCCCCGCCACCTCCACCCCCTCCGTCAACGCCGGCTCCACCCGCTTCGCCAGCACCTTCCCCAGCTCAACCCCCCACTGGTCGAAGGAGTCGATGTTCCAGACGGCGCCCTGGACGAACACCTTGTGTTCGTAGAGCGCGATCAGCTGCCCGAGGACGGAGGGGGTCAGC
>NZ_JARAZV010000020.1:0-218821 GCF_033795085.1 Streptomyces sp. AK08-02 | reverse complement strand
GCACAGCAGCCTCGGCTACCGCAGTCCCGCCGAATACGAGACCGCACACGCAGCCTGACCACCACACCAATGGTGTCCGTCAAAGCGGAACAAGCTCAGGACAATGGCGGCATGACGTTGACGGTTTGGGTCGATGACTGGCAGATGCAGTGCTGCGGCCAGAGCTTCGCGCCGGGGGATGTTGTCTCCTGGACGCTGCTGGAAGTCGATCCGGAGGATTACGCCGACGTCGTCGGCAGCGGACGCGCGGATGAGATCGACTTCCGCGAGGAGCATCACGGCCAGGGGGAGGAGCGTGCACCCGCCCCGGTGGAGGTGGTGTCGATCGCCGAGGTGCACTGTCGTTACGAGATACCGCCGGGCGCCAATGACAAAGTGAGCCGCCCCGTTCCGGGCACGACCGTGCTCGTTCCCGTCAAGGAGGCGGACGGGTGGGCAAAGGCCAGGCCGGACGTTGGCTTTGCCGGCTATCTGGTGAAGGCCCGGCGTGCCACGGAGGAGCCGGAAGGGACGGCTGCTCGCGGCCGGTGAAGGCGCCGTCGGGACAGGCTCCCGGCCCGGTCGCTGTACGGCAGCCGCGTACCGTCAGCCGGCTCACCCACCAGTACGCTGCCACCGGCAAGCACCAGCACAGGTAAGGAGCGTTGTGGAGCTGTCGCCGCCGTTGGGGAACCGCCTGGCGAACAGCGGCCTGGGAGCCGTCCCGGCAGTCGGTGCTGTTGTTTACGCAGCGCAAGCTGCCAGCGGCCTTCCGCGGCTCTTGGCCTGTTTCGCTGTGATCGGGTTCGCGATCCTTTCCGTGAGGGGATACCGGCTCGGCGTGACGTGTGAACACGGGAGACTCTCGATCCGCGGCTACCTTCGGACACGAGTGATCGAGCGAGAGCGCATCACACAGATCACCGACTTTCCCGCCGTCAAATGGGCGACTCCCCATGGGGGCAAACGATGGACCCCGATCATGGCGTTCATGACGAGCCCGAGCGAAGCCTCGGCCACCCGACTCCACAAGACCCATGTCACCAGGAAGTTGAGACGATGGGCAGGAAGCTGACGACAGGCCGACGGACATCGGGGACGGGGAGAAGGTGGGCGACAGCGGGGCGCCGCCGGGGAAAGCAGTCGATCTCTACGTGGCCGTCTCAACTTCCTTTCTGTTCACGGCCGTTCGTACGAGAGCTGAGGGCCGTCGACCCTCCCGTAGGGAGTGGGAAAGCCGACGGCGCCTGGTGATTCGTCAGGAGGCGTCTCGTACCGTGCCGGTGAATTCCGGGCCCTCGATCGACTCTCCGGCCGGGTCGTAGGTCCAGAGGCGTAGGTGCAGGGACTCCGTGTTCTCGGGGAGTTGGTCGGTGAGCGTGGGTATGGACACGTCGACGCTCAGGCTGCCCGCGGGTACTTCGCCCAGGAGCAGCGCGCCGTTCGGCAGGGTGGACAGTGGTCGCTCCGGGTCCGGTGAGGCTCCGAAGTTCTCGTCCAGCCACGTCGCGGGGACGTCCTTGGTGGACAGTTCGGGGCCGTCGGAGACGGGCAGCAGTTCCAGGTCCGTCCACATGGCGACGTCGGCGACCGTGGAGAGGCTGATGCGCCAGACCAGTGGCCGGCCCTCGGTGACCTCGTCGGCGACCGGTGTCATGGTCACCGTGGGCTGGGGGTCGTCGTTCTGGGCGGTGACGCCGCCCAGGTAGGAGCCGACCACCGCACCCCGTACCGTCTTGACGGCCACCCGGTGGTCCGTGTCGGAGCTGTAGCGGGTGTTGCCCTCGACCGTCACCGGTATGTCGACGCGGGTGCCGGCCCGGACCTTCACCGTGCGCGCGACGGGGGAGGCGCTGCCCGGCTCGTCCACGAACAGCCGGACCTCGCCGCTGCCCGACCCGGACACCCGTACCGGCACCTGGTAGGTGCGGGAGCCGGAGTCGCCCTCCTTGACGGTCAGCCGGCCGACATCCACGCGCGCCAGTTTCGCGGGCTCGACGACGGGGGTGCCGGGGCGCCAGCCGTAGGCGTCCACCAGCCATGCCGTCCCGGACGTCGTACGGGGGGTCAGGTGGAGGGTTCTCACCTGGCCGAGGTCGATGTGCCTGGCGGTCTCGGCGGAGAGGGGAACGCGGACCTCGCGCGCCCAGTAGGAGGAGGTACGGGAGGTGCCCGGCAGGCCGTCGACGCGGACCCGGCCGAGGTTCGCCCGCTTGCCGGAGGTGTCGCTGAGGGCGATGTCCAGCTCGGTGCCGGCGGTGTTCGGCGGGACGATCACGCGCAGGCTCAGCGACTTCGCGCCGGACAGGGAGACCGGACGGGCGGGACTGAGCCCGGTGGCGGTGCCGGGGCGGGTCCACTTCATGGCCAGCGCGTACCGGTCCGGCTCCTTGCCGGGTGTCACCCTGCGCCACTGGGTGAAGTGCGGGGAAGCGGTGCCGAGGGCGGGGTCCAGGCAGGAGACGTTCGGGTCCGGGTCCACCTGGGCGCACAGCCGGCCGCCGCTGACCTTGGCGGAGGAGACGGGCAGGAACGCCCCCGAGCGGGCGGCGCCCACGGCGTGGGTGACGACGCGGGCGGGTCCGGCGGAGGCGGCGCGCGCGGAGGATCCGTCGAGCAGCGGGCGCACCCGGTCGTCACCGGCGACGAACAGCCGGGCCGCGGCGGCTATGTACGTCGAGCCCGCCTTCTGCTGCTGCTCGGCGGTGAGCCGGGTGGCGGTGCCCGGCGAGCACAGCGGGTCGTGCTCGTCGCCGCCGTACGAGAAGTCGTCGTCGGACGGTGCGGTGGCCTGGCCGGGGGTCCACTCGGTGTTGAAGTAGTTGTGGTTGGCGCCCGTCATGTACACCGCGCTGTGCAGGGCCTTGCCGCGGCTGACCTCTCGGGTGCCGTCGACGTAGTACTCGCCCTGGAGGTCGATGACGTCTCCGTCGCAGCCCGGCAGGATCGTCACGGACGGTACGTCGGGTGCGGGGTTCTGGCCGAAGATCGTGGGGCCGATGAGGACGGTTCCGCGTATCTTCCAGCGGGTCGGACCGTCGTAGCCGTCCTGGTCGGCGGGCGGTGGGGTGAGGCTGTCCAGCGCTGCCCTGTCGGCGCCCTCGCCGCCACGGGAGTGGCCCACCAGCAGCACCCGGCCGAGGTCGGCGCGGGGTGCCCGCCGTACGACCTCGGGGGCCGTGGACGGGTCGGCGGCCCAGTCCGCCCAGTGGGCCAGGTGCAGCCGTATCAGCGAGGAGCGGGCCTGGGCGCCGGCGTCGGCGGCCTGCCAGTCCTGGGCGTTGACGGAGTTGGCCGAGATCGAGACCGTCACATAGCCCTGGGAGGCCAGGAGTTGCTGGTCGTGCAGGTAGCCGCGGTAGCTGGGCACCGGCTCGTAGTCGGCCGGGCACGGCCATTCGAGGGTGGAGTCGTCTCCCTTGAAGCAGGTGGCGTGGCGCCCGTGGAGGAACAGCGCGAGCGGGCGGCGGCCGGTGGCGCCCTCCGGGGCGACCACCACGGCCTTCATCTCCACGTCGGTGTCGTAGCCGGGCAGATGGACCGACGGCAGGGAGTACTCGCCGCTCGTCGTACGGAACGGGCCGGCCACACCGGGGTCGACCTTGTTCACGGTCGCCGCCCGGGGCAGCCGCGAGGGACCCGCCGAGCTGTCGGCTTCACGGCGCTCACGGGCCGCGGCCTTCACCCCGGCCGCGTCCAGACGGCGCCCCGCGGCCTCGACCCGCAGATCGTCCGTCCTGCCGAGGCGCACCCCGTCGAGCGGAAGCCGGAAGGTACGCCCGTCCGCGGCGGGTCTGGGGGTGCCCAACAGCCGTTCCCCGCTGCGGAACTCGACCTGGGCGTCACCCACCGGCACCTTCTCGGGCGAACGCCATACGAGCTCCGCCGAACTCCCCGAGCCGGTGGTCAGCCAGCCCTCGGGAAGTCCCGGAGACACGGGAGCGGTCGGCCGCCCGGGCTCCGGTTCCGGCGAGGCCTGCGCCGCCCCCGGCGACGCCAGCGCCAGCGCGAGGGCCGCTGTCACAGCGGCCGTCACGCGCGAGACACGGATCACTTCTGTTCCTCCTCATGGTCAGCGCCCCGGGAATCCCACAGGCCCCGGGCTCCCCCGACGCACCAAATGCAGCACATTCGAACAGCCTGTCACCCATTCGCACAGCATTCGCACAACTTCCGCCCGTTCCGTGCAACAAGACACGTGCAACCAGGGGCAGTTGGTCTGGTGGCGCGTCAACGTCGATTCGTATGCGGGCCGTTCGCCGAGGCAGCGGCGCTCGACGGTACGGGCTGCGAACGGCCGGCAGCTCCTGATCACGCGCGGATGTTCGAGCACGCCTGGCCGACGACCGGCCGACACCCGCAGGTGATGGCGGACGCCGCGCTGGTGACGTACAAACGCCAGGGACGAACGCGGACCTACCGCGTGAACCGGCCACGCGTGGACCTGGCCTGGTCGCCGGCTGGCTGGGGCTGATCCGCGAGGCCGGCTCGTCCCGCCCGACGTCCGACGACTCACGACTCACGAGTAGGAACAGCCATGACCGACGACGACCCGATCCTGTTCCGCCTCAACGTAGAGGTGGCGAACCTCGACGAGGCGGTCACGTTCTACTCGACCCTGCTCGGGACGACCGGCCGCAGACCGGATTAGCTCGATCGTGTGATCGTCTGTGTGCGGGCTTGCGGTGGTCTGGGCTGTTCGGGCTAACGTGGTGGTGCGACCTGGGACACCGGGTACGGCGTCAGCGTGCGGGGCCCCTGCTCCACCGGAGTGATGGTTCAGGGCCTCCCCGTCGCCCTCTGGCCGTACCCACCTGGCCAGGCCGCGTAGGGAACTGGCCTCCCGGGCCCGGACCACGTACAGGATGCGTGTCGCCTCCCGGGGTCGAGTACGCCGGGGACCAGCTCGCCCAAGACCGTTCGGGGCGCGCGGCTGAACGGGACTCACTCCCGCTCAGTCCACAGGAACGGTGACTTGGCCGGGCGGCAGGTGGTGCCTGGCCGGTGGGGCCCGGCAGTCCCCGTCTTCTACGGTCGCTGTCCGCGGGTCGTGGTGGTGGGCGTGAGGTCCGGGCCGTCCGCGCGCAGGGGGGTGTGCGCGGGCTTCGGGGTCTTCGGGGGGTCGGTGACCGCCGACCGCTTCTTGTGGTGACGCGGCACGGCGTCCTGGGGGAACGTGAGCTGCTGGCTCATCCACTGCAGGGCGGGGGGCATCTCCTGCACCCAGGTCGGGAAGTTGTGGCTGCCGTGCTCGGGCAGGATCGACACGACGCGCATGGGTGCCCTGACGGCTCGGATGAACGCCTGGGTCTGTGAATAGCCGCGTTCACCGTGCTTGCTGTCGGCGACCAGTACGGAGACCTGGGGAGCCGGCAGGTGCCCCAGTCGCCACATCAGGTCGTGGCCGTTGATCCGCTCGGTGCGGTCCGGTCCGCTGCCGAAGAGGTTGCCGGTCGTCGGATCGTCCTTGACCTTGTAGTCGGGCGACAGGGCCCCGGCCGTCGTGTACACGTTCGGATCGCGCATCGTCAGCTGAAGGGCGCAGCTGCCGCCGGAGGAGTAGCCCATGACACCCCAGGCACTGGCGGCATGGCCCACCCGGTAGGTGGACTTCAGGGCGTCGGGCAGATCCCTGGCCAGGAAGGTCTCGGTCTGCGGGCCGCCCGGTACGTTCACGCACTCGGTGTCGCGCGGCGGGGCGATCGTCGGCCGGATCATCACCATGATGGTCGGCTGCATCCGACCGCTCTTCTGCAGCTCACCGGCGATCTGGGGCACCCTCAGATGCTGAGCGAGGTTGAAGATGCTGCCCGGGTAGCCGCTGAGCGCCACGATCACCGGGAAACGCTGCCGTTGGTACGCCTTCTGGAAGTACTGCGGCGGCAGGTAGACGAACGCCGGGTCGACCACGCCGGTGCGGCGCCCGATGATCTTCACGGACTCCACGCGCCCGTTCACCGCGGCGGGACCGGTGGGCAGTCCGCCGACCTGGCTCAGCTGCTCGTCGGTCGCCGGCTGCACCAGCGCCCCCTTCAGGGCGACGTCGCTCGCTGTGCCGACTCCGCCGGTGACTCCGCCGTCCCCCGCCTGCGTCACCCCGACGGGGGCGGTCTCGACGCGGCCGAAGAGCTCGCCCCACGATCCGAAGAACTGGTACGACGAGTTCAGCCAGCACGCGAACGCCGCGATGATCACCACCTGGGTCGTCCCGATGGCCACCAGTCTGCCCAGCACATGCCAGAGTCCCCGCCGGGCGAACCGTGGCCACGACCAGACCATCAGCGCCACACCCACGACGGCGAGCGCCGCCATCACATACACAGTCGTCTCGCTGGTCAGACCCATACCGGTTGATACCCGATTTCCCTACCCGTGCGGTTTCCTTCACACAGAAGGAGGGCTTTTGCCTCCTCCGCGTTCCCCAATCAGCGCAAATGGGGTGACGAAGAGGGCCCATTCGTGTCCCGGGCGTACCTCGCGAGCCGTGGACCGCCGGCCCGTACCCGGAAGCCTGACGGCCGCGCCGGGAACAGCCGGTCCGGTCGGCACGGTTGCACCGACGAGGGACCAGCGCCGTACGGGCCCACTTGGATCGATACGTGTTTTCCGGATTTCCGTCCGAATCTCCGCAGGAGGACTTGCTTCATGACTGACCGGCCCTTGACGCTCATGGCAGTACACGCCCACCCCGACGACGAGGCCACCGGAACCGGCGGGGTC
Source organism: Streptomyces sp. AK08-02 (assembly GCF_033795085.1). Classification (NCBI taxonomy): domain Bacteria; kingdom Bacillati; phylum Actinomycetota; class Actinomycetes; order Kitasatosporales; family Streptomycetaceae; genus Streptomyces; species Streptomyces sp. AK08-02. Next base: position 212,122 of record NZ_JARAZV010000020.1, on the reverse strand, counting down.
CTCGCGCGGTACGCGGCGGAGGGCATACGCACGGTCCTCGTGACGTGTACCGACGGCGGTTGCGGCGACGGACCCGGGGGCGTCAAACCGGGCGACCCCGAGCACGATCCGGCGGCGGTCGCCCTGCTGCGCCGACAGGAACTCGAGGCGAGCTGTGGGGTCCTGAAGATCAGCGACCTGGAGATGCTGGACTACGCCGACTCCGGGATGATGGGCTGGCCGAGCAACGACGCCCCCAAGTCCTTCTGGCAGACCCCGGTGGAGGAGGGCGCCGCCCGGCTCGCGGAGCTCATGCGGCACTACCGGCCCGATGTGGTCGTCACCTACGACGAGAACGGCTTCTACGGCCACCCCGACCACATCCAGGCCCACCGCATCACCATGGCGGCGCTGGAGCTGACCGAGCTGACACCGAAGGTGTACTGGACGACGATGCCCCGCTCGATGATGCGGCGGTTCGGCGAGACGATGCGCGAGTTCCAGGAGGACATGTCGGAGCCGGATCCCGCCGAGGCCGCCGCGCTGGCCGAGATCGGCCTCCCCGACGACGAGATCTCGACGTGGGTGGACACCACCGAGTTCAGTGGTCAGAAGTTCGACGCGCTGGCCGCGCACGCCAGCCAGGGCGAGAACATCTTCTTCCTCAAGATGGGCAAGGAGAGGTTCGGCGAGCTGATGGGCATGGAGACCTTCGTACGTGTCCAGGACTCCACGGGTGCGGCCGTACCCGAGAAGGATCTCTTCGCCGGACTTCGCTGACACGCCTCCCGGACCCCGCCCGCCAGGCCGTCCGGGGCCTGGAGCCGGGGTCCGGGAAACGATGTCCGGGATTGGCTCAGCAGCCAGTGGCGTTGTAATTCCAGAACGCGTTCCTGGTCTGCTGTCCGGCGATACCGTCGGGAGTTCCGGCGTTGTAGCCGACGGCGTTCAGGAATTTCTGCAGTGCCGTGATCGTGTTGGGCCCGACGGCCCCGTCGACGGTGCCGGCGTTGTAGCCCCAGGCGTTGAGCATTCGCTGGGCCGCCTTCCAGCTGTTGGTGCCCAGCTGTCCGTCCTCGGTGCCGGCGTTGAAGCCCCACGCGTTCAGGCAGTTCTGCCAGTTCTTGGCCCGGGCCGTGTCCAGGCCGAGGTTGTTCACCGCGAGGATGGCGGCATGCGGGCTGCTGACCGCGGGCTTGGTGGCCTGCTGGGGGGCCGCCACGCTCGCGGTCGCACCCGCGAGACCGCCGGCGGCGATGCCGACGACGGCGCTCGTGGTGACCAGTGCCCTGGCCAGAGAAGATCTCATCGCTTCCTCTTTCCGATCGCCTGAGAAGGCTTTTCCGCGACCGCCGACCCAAGTCGTTCACGCCGGCCGACCGCGCCGACTCAGCGTGCCAAACTCATGCGCCCAAATCTTGCGAAAGTTCGATCCAATTTCTCGTATGACTTGATTCAGGCCACATTTCAGGCACACCGCATTTCAGGCACGCGGCGCACGAGATTGCGATGGAATTCCGTTGGGTTTCCGTCAGCGGATTTGTGAATTCCGGACGTGTTCGCGAATTCGCGCGTTGAGAGCGGTCCGGCTACCAACGCAGCGGAAGGGCGGCGAGGTGGTCGTCGAGCCGGTCGGAGATGAGACGGTGGTCGTGCAGGGAGGGGTGCCAGTCGCAGCCCGAGTAGTCCAGGCCGGCGCTGTCGTAGTACCAGTGACTGATCCGGTGGTCCCCCCGGCGCTCGCGGTCGCGGACGATGCGCAGGGCGGTCTCGGCGAACGTCGTGGTGTTGGCGAGGTGGGTGGCGCTGACCACGATGAACGTCCTGCCGCCGTAACGGGCCCGCAGTTTGTCGAGGAAGCCGTGGTAAGCGGTCTCGTAGGCGGCGGTCAGCTCGTCCTGTGTGGTCCAGGGCTCGCCCGGGTTGAGCGGGGTCGAGAAGTCGTTGATGCCCAGGCCGACCACGACGACCTGCGGCTGCCAGCTGTCCGGTTTCCGCCAGACGTCGCCGTCGACGTTCAGCAGGGCACGGTCGTAGTAGGTGCGGAAGTCCGTACCGGGGCTGCTTCCGTTGTAGTTGCGGACCATGCCCCGGCCGGAGAAGGCGTTGAGCTGGTAGTCGGCGTCGAGTCTCCTGGCGGTGAGGGCGCCGAAGGCGAGGTCGGCGTCACTGTTGCGGTTGACTCCTCCGTTGCCCGAACAGTCGCGGACGGTGGAGGTGTTGCCGTAGCCCGCGGTGTAGGAGTCGCCGATGAACTCGATCTGCCTGCTCCGTGCCCGGGGACTGGCGAGGATCTCGCCTCCGGGAGCGGCGACGAACCCGCCGAACCGGCCTGCGGCCCAGGGGCTTTCGGTGCGCTTGACGAGCCGTACGCGGTGCTGCGTGTCGGCGAGGCCGTCGATCCAGGACGTGATCCGGCCCGGAGTGACCAGTGTGGCCGTGGTCGTTCCGTCGACCTGTACGTCGTAGTCGTTCTCGGAGTCGTCGAGGACGATGCCGACACCGGTACCGCGGAACCGGCCCTCGAAGCAGATGCCGGGCCAGGTGTACTGCACGAACCCGTCGGCGGCCACTTTGACCCGGCCCGCCGTCCGGAACCGGAACCGGGCCCGGGCGCAGGATGCCTGCGAGGGGGAGGCGCCGGCGGTGACCGCGGTGACGGCGCCGGCGGTGACAGCAGTGAGCAGCGTCCTTCGGGACAAGTGACGAGGCGTCCGCATGTGGTCTTCCTCCGATGGTGGGGGGCGAGGGTGCGGGGGCGCGGGGATGTGGGAGCGCTCCCACGCTTACTCGGTATCGTCCAAAGTGGCCGTCGCACCCGCGTCCGTCAAGGCTGCGGCACAGTGACCGGCAGCCGGACGGTGAAGGTGGTCGATCCCGGGGTGCTTTCCAGGGTGACGCTTCCCTCGTGGGCCTCCGCCACCGCTGCCACGATCGAGAGGCCCAGGCCGGTGCCCGTGCCGCCGTTCGCTTCCTCGGGGCGGCGGCGGTCGGCGTGGGTGAAGCGTTCGAAGACCTTGGACCGGACGTCCGCCGCGACGCCCGGCCCGTCGTCGTGGACCTTCAGCAGCGCTGTCGTGCCGTCGGCTTCCAGGGAGACGGTCACCGTGCTGCCGACGGGGGTGTGCAGGCGGGCGTTGGCCAGCAGGTTGGCCAGCACCTGGTGGAGGCGGTGGGTGTCGCCCGGCACCGTCACCGGCTCCTCGGGCAGCTCCAGCAGCCAGCGGTGTCCGGGGCCCGCGGCCTGCGCGTCCGTCACCGCGTCGAGGACGAGGCGGGTCAGGTCGACGGGCAGGCGTTCCAGGGGGCGGCCTGCGTCCAGGCGGGCCAGGAGCAGCAGATCGTCGACCATCTCGCCCATCCGGGCGGCTTCGGCCTCGATGCGCTCCAGGGCCCGCGTCACCTTCCGGGGCACCGGGTCCGGGTGCAGCAGCGCCAGTTCGGCGTGGCCTCGGATCGACGCCACGGGCGTACGGAGTTCATGGCTGGCGTCGGCGGCGAAACTGCGCAGCCGTTCCTGGCTGGCGTGCCGTTTCGTGAGCGCGTCCTCGACGTGGCCGAGCATCGCGTTGAAGGCGCCGGCGACGCGTCCCACCTCGCTGCGCGGGTCGCTCTCGGGGGCGCGTGCCGGAAGCGCCACCTCGCCGCTGGAGAGCGGTAGTTCACTGACCCGGGTGGCGGTCGCGGCCACGTTGCTGAGCGGTCGCAGCGACCAGCGCACCCACAGGGCACCCGCGACTCCGGTGACGGCGAGGGCCACGCCGAAGACGATCGCGGCGACCAGTTCCAGTCGGTGGACGGTGGCCTCCACCGACTCCATGGGCAGCCCGGTGATCAGGACGTCGCCGTCCCTGCCCTCGGTCGCCATCAGGCGGTAGTCACCCAGCGCCGGGAGGTCGGCCGTATGCCCCTCGCCGTCGGCCGGAAGCGCGGCGAGCTCTCTCCTGTCCCGCGCGCCGAGTCTGACGGTCACCGTGCCCGTACCGCCGCCGGACGCGACCACCGCGGCGTTGGTGACCGTGCCGCCGACCAGCCGGGCGCCGAAGGTGCCAACGGCCTGACGGCGGGTGTCCCCGTCGGCGTCCTCGTCGCCGATGGGGGTCCCCCCGGTCGAGTCCTTTCGAGACTGGGGGAGATCGGACGGCAGCGGGCCGCCGTGTTCCAGGCTCGCCGGGAACCGTGCGCCCGTCTCGCGCAGCTGCTGGTCGAGGCGGCCGGTGAGGAAGCCGTTCAGCTCCACCACCGCCGCGACCCCGACGGCCGCGCAGCTGACCGCGAGCAGCACGACGAGGCCTGCGGTGAGCCGTGCCCGCAGCGTGTGCGGGCGGGGGATCCGCCGCAGCCACCCGCGCGTTCTCACCGGGCCACCGGCTTCAGTACGTAGCCCGCGCCGCGCACCGTGTGGATCATGGGTGGGCGGCCCGCGTCCACCTTCTTGCGCAGGTAGGAGATGTACAGCTCGACGACATGGGCCTGCCCGCCGAAGTCGTAGGACCAGACGCGGTCGAGGATCTGCGCCTTGCTCAGCACGCGCCGCGGGTTGCGCATGAGGTAGCGGAGCAGTTCGAACTCCGTCGGGGACAGCTCGACGAGTTCGCCACCGCGGGTGACCTCGCGGGCCTCCTCGTCCATGGCCAGGTCGCCGACGGTCAGCCGGGGCCCGTCCTCCGTCTGCCGGGCCATGCCGGCCCGGCGCAGCAGTCCGCGCAGCCGGGCGACGACCTCCTCCAGGCTGAAAGGCTTCGTCACGTAGTCGTCGCCGCCCGCGGTGATGCCGGCGATCCGGTCCTCGACCGCGTCCCGCGCGGTCAGGAAGAGCACACACACGTCGGGGCGCACGGCGTGCAACGAGGGCAGCACGGCGAAGCCGTCCGTGTCCGGGAGTACGACGTCGAGGACGACGGCGTCGGGCAGCAGCTCACGGGCCTCGGCGACGGCCGAGACGCCGTCGCCCGCCGTACGGACCTCCCAGCCCTCGTACCGCAGGGCGCCGGAGAGGACCTCCGCGAGGTCGGGGTCGTCGTCGACGACCAGGACCCGGAGCGGGGTGCCGTCGGTCCGGGTCAGCTCGGGGCGGCCTGGGCCGCGGGGGCGGGGAGTGTTCATCTCAGGTACCAGGATGCGGTCTCGCCGCGTCCCGGGCCGCTTCCCCGACCTCTGAGTTCCCTCTGAGTCCGCTCTCAGCCCGCTGTGCCCCCACACCGCACCGGGCCTTCCTGTACCCCTCCCACCTGCGGCGATGCCCTCGCGGGCCCCCAAGCACTGAGAGCGGGCTCAGAGGTTGTCCCGGCAAACTCCTGGCCAGGCGAAAGGCCGAGCGAAAGGACACGCGGATGACGACGGCGTACGCGCGACGAAGGGTCGCTCCCGCGCCTCCGGCGCCACGGCGGTCCCCCGCCGGTCCCGTGCTCGGCGTCCTGTGGGCCGGGGCCGCCGCCGTGATCGCCCTGTGGTGGTACGACACCGGGTCGGTCGTGGGTGCTTCGGGCTGGCTGACGGGGGCCGGGCGGATCGCGGGACTGCTGTGCGGGTACGCCTGCGCCGTCCTCGTCGGTCTGATGGCCCGCGTCCCGCTCCTGGAGCGGCGGATCGGGGCGGACCGGGTGACGCGCTGGCACGCGATGGCGGGCCGCTACACGATCTGTCTGCTGCTCGCCCACATCGTGCTGATCCTCCTCGGGTACGCCGCCCAGGACGGCTCCTCGTTCCTGGACGAGGCGCTCACCGTGGTCCTGGACTACCCGGAGATGCTGAAGGCCACCGCGGGCACGGTCGTCCTGTTCGCGGTCGGGCTGGTCTCCGCCCGCGCGGTGCGCCGTCGCGTCAGCCACGAGTTCTGGTACTACGTCCATCTGCTCACGTACGCCGCCCTCTTCCTCTCCTTCGGCCACCAGCTCGCCCTGGGCTCCGACTTCACCGGCAACGGACCGGCCCGGGCCGCCTGGTACGCGCTCTACCTGGGCGTCGCCGCCCTGGTGCTGTGGTTCCGGATCCTCGCCCCGGTCCGGCTCAACCTCCGTCACCGGCTGCGGGTCGACTCCGTGCACAAGGAGGCGCCGGGCGTGTACTCCGTCGTCATCGGTGGCCGGCGGCTGCACGAGATGGGCGTACGGCCGGGGCAGTTCCTGCGCTGGCGGTTCCTCACCGAGGGGATGCGCTGGACGTCCACGCCGTACTCCCTGTCGGCGCCGCCGCGCCCGGACCTGCTGCGCATCACCGTCAAGGCGCTCGGCGACCACAGCGCCGCCGTCCCGCTGCTGCGGCCGGGCACCCGGGTGTGGGCGGAGGGTCCGTACGGGGCGCTGACCGCCGACCGGCAGACCACGCACAGGTCCCTGCTGATCGCGGGCGGGGTCGGTGTCACCCCGCTGCGGGCCCTGTTCGAGACCCTGCCCGGCGACGTCACCCTCCTCTACCGCGCCCGCACGAACGAGGATCTCGCCCTGGGCGGTGAGCTGGAGGCCGTCGCACGGTGGCGTGGAGCGAGGGTGCTGTACGCGCTCAACGGTCCGCGGGGCCGGCGTCCGGACCTCACCGCCGACGCCCTGCGCGCCGCGGTGCCCGACCTCGACTCCCACGACGTGTACCTGTGCGGCCCGCACGGGTTCACCCAGGACCTGTACAGGGAACTGCGCGGCGCCGGGGTCCCCGACCGCCGTATCCACCACGAGTCCTTCGAGCTGTGAGGCCGTCTTGCACACGTTGAGGAAGAACCGCCCGCTGCGGCGCATCGTGCTGGCGAGCGCCGCGACCGTCTCCGGGATGGTGCTGCTGCTGTCGCTGAAGCCGCACACGACGCCCGCCGTCGCCGGGCTCGCGTCCGCTCCCGCGCCGTCGAGCAGTTCCAGCGGTTCCAGCGGTTCCAGCGGTTCCAGCACGTCGGGGGCCGGGTCGAGCGGGGCGGCCACGGGTACCCGGACCCTCACCGGGGACACCGTCCAGACCCGGTGGGGTCCCGTCCAGGTCCGGGTCACGGTGACGAACGGGAAACTCACCGACGTCACCGCGATCACCTATCCGCAGGAGAACCCACGCGACCAGCAGATCAACTCCTACGCCATCCCGCAGTTGACCAGAGAGGCGCTCACCGCCCAGAGCGCCGACATCGACACGGTCTCCGGGGCCACCTACACCAGCGACGGCTACCGGCAGTCGCTCCAGTCGGCGCTGGACTCCGCGAACGGCTGAATCAGTTCACAGAGTTTGTAGAGTTTATGGAGTTCACTGAATCAATCGAGTCCTCTTGGCTGACTGAGCTGACCGAGTCCATCTGGTCCACCTGGTTAATTTGCTCAGCGGTAGGTGTTGTTGCTGGTGTGTTCGCCGGCGAGCCAGGAGGCGAGTTCGGCGCGGGCGGTGCGGCGGCGTTCGGCGTCGCTCGTCTCGATGCCGGGCGCGTCCAGGGTGAATTCGAGGAGCAGGCCGTTGGGGTCGCTGGTGTAGAGGGAGCGGCAGTAGCCGTGCTCCAGGACGTAGGTCTCGTCGGGCCGCCAGGCCGCCTTCTCCAGCCGTTCGGCGATCGCGTTCTGCACGTCCTCGGTGACCTTGAGGGCGATGTGCTGGAACGGTGAGTGCGGCATCTCGGGGCCGAACTGCTTCTGGTCCTCGGGGTCGGAGAACTGGAAGAAGGCGAGGGCGCTGCCGTCGCCGAGGCCGTAGAAGGTGTGGCAGTACGTGCGTATCGCGCCGAAGAGTTCGTCGGACTCCTTCCAGGTGGCGATGAGCGGCAGGCCGACGATGTCCTCGTAGAAGGCCCGGGTGGCCTCCTGGTCGCGGGTGACGTACGCGTTGTGATGCAGCCGCGAGGGCAGGGACGCGGCGCCGGACGCGGCTGAGGGTGCGGGGGAAGCCTGGGTCATCGTCGACTCTCCTTGAGGTTCCTTGGTCCGCCGGGCAGCGGCGACGGACCGATCGACGGACGCCTGTCCGCCAGGCGGTCGCTGTCGTTACTTTCGTGCGATTCGCCCGGGACGTCAAGAGAATCGTGGGAGCCGATTCCCCGGATGCGGCTTTCTCCACAGGTGTGGACGACATGCGGACAGCGGGCAGTAACCTGAACACCCAGCCGAACGACTGTGAGGGGCCGCAGATGCCGCGTACCGGTACCGGGCCCGACTTCATCGAGGCGTTGGCCCGGGGGCTCGACGTGATCACCGCGTTCGCTCCGCAGCGCCCGGTGATGTCCCTCGCGGAGCTGGCGGCGGCGACGGGTCTGGCCCGTCCGACGGTACGGCGGATTCTGCTGACCCTCGAAGAGCTCGGGTTCGTCCGCACCTCGGACAGGGGCTTCGCGCTCACCCCGCGCGTGCTCGACCTGGGCGCCGCGTACGTCGGCTCGCTGGGGTTGTGGGACGTCGCCCGGCCGCACATGGAGCGGCTGGTGGAGCGGACGCGCGAGTCCTGCTCGGTCGCGCAGCTCGACGGCAGCGACATCGTGTACGTCGCGCGGGTCGCCGTACCGAAGATCGTGACGCTGTCCGTGCGGATCGGCACGCGGTTCCCGGCGCTGCAGACCTCCCTGGGCAAGGTGCTGCTGGCGGCGCTGGAGCCGGAGCAGCTGGAGAAGACGCTCGCGGAACCGACCCGCTCCGGGCTCACCGCGCTGTGGCGGCCCGGCCGCGAGGAGCGGGACGAGGCTCTGCGCGAGGTGCGGGCCCGTGGCTGGGCGCTGGCCGACGAGGATCTGGCGCTGGGTATCCGCTCGGTCGCGGCGCCCCTGCGGGACGGCGGGGGCCGGGTGATCGCGGCCGTCAACGTCAACGCCCACGCCGCCGAGACCTCGGTGGAGAAACTCCGGGAGGAGCATCTTCCGCTCCTGCTGCAGACAGCGGGCGACATCAGCTGCGACTTCGCCCGCCTCGCCACCCTCCCGCAGTCGGTGAGCCCCGCTCGACTCTGATCCACGCCCGCCTCTGACCGACCCGCACCCGACGGCGCCACACCGGCCGCAGGCCCGTTGGCGTCGACGGGATACCGCCGCCCGCGACGCCGAGGCCCACCCGCGAACCCGGCCGGCGCTCCGGCGCCCGCACCCCGCGTCGTCCGGTGGATTGTTTCCGGGTCCTCGCCCCGTCGTCGGTCGGCGTGCCACAATCGGAGTTCGCGGACAGATGTCCGCTGTGCGGTCGGAGGGATGGACTCATGGAGATGGCCACAGGGTCGGCAGCTTCCGGCGGGGGCGTCGGGCCGCTGTCCGGGCTGCTGGTCGCCGACTTCTCCCGCGTGCTGGCGGGCCCCTACGCGACGATGCTGCTGGCCGATCTCGGCGCCGAGGTCGTCAAGGTCGAGTCCCCCGCAGGTGACGAGACCCGCGGCTGGATGCCGCCGACCCGGGGTGAGACCTCCACGTACTACCTGGGCGTCAACCGCAACAAGCGCTCCATCGCCCTCGACCTGCGCGCCGAGGACGACGCCGTGGCCGCCCGTGAACTGGCGCACCGCGCGGACGTCGTGATCGAGAACTTCAAGCCGGGCGCGCTCGCGAAGTACGGCCTGGACCACGCGAGTGTCGCGGCCCGCAACCCAGGCGTGGTCTACGCCTCGATCAGCGGCTTCGGGCCCGGCGCGGGCGCGCACGTACCCGGCTACGACCTGATGGTGCAGGCGATCTCCGGCCTGATGAGCCTCACCGGCGACCCCGAGGGCGAGCCCTACCGGGCCGGCATCTCCGTCTTCGACGTGATGGCGGGCAACCACGCGACCATCGGCATCCTCGCCGCGCTGCGGCACCGCGACGCGACGGGCGAGGGCCAGCACGTCGAGGTCAACCTGCTGTCCTCGGCACTGTCCGGCCTGGTCAACCACAGTTCCGCCTACGTGGCCGGCGGCACCGTGCCCTACCGGATGGGCAACGCCCACCCCAGCGTCTTCCCGTACGAGCCCTTCCCCACCGGCGACCGCGATCTGATCGTCGCCGCCGCCAACGACGGCCAGTTCAGGCGGCTGTGCGAGGTCCTCGGCATCCCCGGCATCGCGGACGACCCGAGGTTCGCGCACAACAAGGACCGCACCGCCCGCCGCGAGGAACTCAGGCCTCTGCTGGTCGAGCGGCTCGCCACCCGGGGCGCGGCCGACTGGTTCGACGCCCTGGTCGCCGCCGGGGTGCCGGCCGCCCCCATCAACACCATCGACGGAGGCTTCGCCACGGCCGAGCGCTTCGGACTCGACCCCGTCGTCGAGGTCGGCGAGGGCGAACGGGCCGTCCCCATGGCACGTCACCCGATCTCCTTCTCCGCCACCCCGGCCCGCTACGAGCTGCCGCCACCCGAACTCGACGAGCACGGCCCCGAACTCCGCAAGTGGCTCACGGCACCGAGCGCCTCGCGCACGAACGGGGAGGGCTCGCGTGACTGACCAGCCGCCGTCCTACCCCACCGCGCTGGGCGCCGCCGACCGCACGTCGATCACCCTCCTCGGCACCGACCTGGCCCGCGATGTCATGGGCGAGGTGGGATTCGGTGAACTCGCCTACTGGCTCGCCACCCAGCGCCGCCCCACCCCCGGCCAGGTACGGGTCTTCGAGGCCGTCCTCGCCGCCCTGGCCGACCACGGCTTCACCCCCACCGCGATCGTCACCCGCCTCACCTATCTGTCGGCCCCGGACTCGGTACAGGGCGCGCTCGCCGCCGGGCTGCTCGGCGGCGGCTCCCGCTTCCTCGGGGTCACCGAGGACACCGGGGCCTTCCTCCACGAGGTCATCGAACGCCAACGCGGCCCGCTGCCGGACGACGAGGCGGGATGGGACGTCCTCGCCCTGGACACCGTACGAGCGCGGCGGGCCGCCGGGCTGTTCGTGCCCGGCCTCGGTCATCACGTCCACAAGGACGGCGACCCGCGCACCCCCCGGCTCATGGAGATCGCCGCCGAGGAGAAACAGTTCGGCCCGCACCTGTCGCTGTTCGCCGCGATCGGCCGGACTCACCCCCAACTCCTGGGCAAGATCCTGCCGTTGAACGGCGCCGGAGTGTGCGGAGCGGCCCTGGCCGACCTCGACCTGCCCATCCCGTTGCTGCGCGGCTTCGCCCTGCTGGCCCGTACCGCCGGGCTGATCGGGCAGCTCGCCGAGGAGATGCGCAACCCCGTCGCCAACGACATCTTCCTCTCCGTGGACCTCAACAACCGGCCCGTCGACCCCGATCCGCACCCCGGCAACCTGCCGTGAGCCGGTCCCCGGCGCGCGAGCCCGTCGTCGTCCTCGTCCACGGCGCCCACCACGGCTCCTGGTGCTGGGAGGAGGTGACCGACCGGCTGCGCACGGCCGGCGTCCGCACCCGGGCCGTCGATCTGCCGTTCACGTCCTTCGCCGAGGACACCGAGGCCGTCCGCGCAGCCGTGAACGAGGCGGCACCGCACGGCCCCGTGCTGCTGGTCGCGCACAGCTACGGCGGCCTGCCCGTCTCCGCCGGCGGGCACGCGGCGGCACGCCTGGTGCACATCGCCGCGCGGATGCCGCTGCCCGGTGAGTCCCCGGCCGGGCTGACGCCCACCTGGAACGACTCCGCCTTCCACCGTTCCGTACGGAAAGCCCCCGACGGCACGGTGACCCTGCTGCCGTCCGCCAGTGAGGCGCTCTACTCAGCCACGCCTCCCCGGCACGCCGAGCGTGCGGCGGCACTCTGGCGGCCGATGCGCAGCCGCGTGCCGGACACGCCCCTCGACGACCCGGCGTGGCTGACCGTCCCCAACGCGTACGTCGTGTGCGGCGCGGACCGGACCGTACGGCCCGAGGCCCAGCGCGTCTGCGCGGACCGTGCCGACGTACGCCTCGAACTCGACTGCGACCACTCGCCGTTCTACTCCGCGCCCGAGCAACTGGCCCGGTTTCTCGCCGCGCAGGCCGCCCTTCCCGAACTCCGTTGAGAGGGAGAGCCGCCCGGTTGTCCGCGAACCACACCGGAATTGTCCTTGATCGGTAACGGACGCATCCTCCGGCCGCTTTTCCTCGTCATGTCAGGTGGTCGCGAGGTGACCGACGATCGGCGTGGAACTGCGGGAAAGCGGGGCGGACATGGCACGGCACAGTGGCGGGCGAGGCTGGTACACCAAGGTACTCGGCGCCGCGCTCGGGGTGACGTTGCTCGCCACGGGTGCCTCGATGTGGACCGCGCAGGCCGGTGCCGTGGGCGGTTCGACGCCGAAGACCACCACAGCGGCCAAGCCGGCCAGTCCCGTCAAGCCGGTCGCGGTGACCATCGTGCACGCCTCCGACAAGGGGGCGCGCGGCGTCAACATCACCATCGACGACGGCCCCGACCCCGAGTGGACCCCCCAAGTACTCGACGTGCTGCGGGAGTTCGGCGTGAAGGCCACCTTCTGCATGGTGGGGACGCAGGCGGAGGCCCACCCCGACCTCGTGAAGAAGGTCGTCGCGGCCGGGCACCGGCTGTGCGACCACTCGGTGTCGCACGACACCACCATGGACAAGAAGTCCGAGGCCTATCAGTCGCAGCAGATCCTCGACGCCGAACGCATGATCACCGAGGCGTCCGGGGGCGTACGCCCGATGTACTACCGCGCGCCCGGCGGCGCGTTCACCCCCTACAGCCGCAAGCTCGCCGCTTCCCGGGGCATGCGCCCGCTCGGCTGGAACGTCGACACCAAGGACTTCGAGCGGCCGGGCACGGACGCCATCGTCGCCACCGTCGAGCGGGAACTGCCCAACGGGCCGACGCTCCTCTTCCACGACGCGGGCGGCGACCGCTCCCAGACCGTCGAGGCCCTGCGCCAGGTCCTCCCCCGGCTCAAGGAGCAGGGTTACGTCTTCGGCTTCCCGGTGCGCTGAGCCCAACTGTCCCTCTACACCTGACAACCTCGGGGCCCGGTCGCGGAAGTCGCGGCCGGGCCTCGTGGTCGTCAGATGGTTGTTGGTCGAGGTCGGTCAGTACAGGCCGGTGTAGGCGTTCCAGCCGGTGGCGATGCGGGTCTTCGCACCGAAGGTCGCGGCGCCCGTGCCGTTCCAGCGCCACAGGGCGCCCGCACTGTCCCGGCCCACCAGGTCGGGACGGCCGTCACCGGTCAGGTCACCGGGTACGGCAAGGGCGGTGACGCTGATCCCGCCCGCGATACGGACCCGGGCACCGAAGGCACCCTTGCCGTTGCCGAACCACCGCCACAGCACACCCGCACGGTCCAGGCCGACCATGTCGCCGACACCGTCGGCGTTCAGGTCACCCGCGCCGACCAGGCGGGTGTAGCCGCCCTGGCCCGCGACCAGCTTCACCGGTGCCTCCAGGCCGCCCTTGCCGTCGGCGGAGTAGCGCCACAGCACGCCCGCCCTGTCACGGGCGACCAGGTCGGCGCGACCGTCACCGGTCAGGTCACCGGGGGACGTCAGCACGTCGTACGCGCCGAAACCGGTGCCCAGCAGACGGTGCGGACCCGTCGGCGTGAACGCCTTGCCGCAGCTGCCGTCGTACCGGCTCAGCCGCCCGGCGGAGTCCCGGACCAGGAGGTCGTTGCACGCGTCCCCGCTCAGGTCACCGAACGGCACGAACGTCGACGAGGTGGGCCAGCCACCCGCCAACGCCTTGTGCGCGGTGTCGATCGTGCCGCGCCCCGTACCGGGCTGGATGGCCAGCCGACCCGCGCTGTCGAAGGTGACCAGGTCACCAATACCGTCCCGGCCGAAGTCATGACGCTCCAGCGACCGTACGGGGACCTGCTTGTCGTAGAGCACCGTTTCCGTCGTCGCCGTGCCGTTCGCGGCCCGGGCGGTCAGCTTCACCCGGTAGGTACCGGTACCGACCAGCGTCCCGTTCTCGGTACGTCCGTCCCAGGTCGCGGTGAGCTTCCCGAGCGCCGGACCACCGGTGACGGTCCGTACGACGGCGCCACCCGGGGCGGTGACGGTCAGTTTCCAGCTCGCGGCGGGCCTGTTCAGGTGCCAGGTGCCCGCGAAGCCGCCGCCCTGGCGCAGGTCCACGGAGGCCGGGACGGTCGCGTCGGTCGCCGCGAACGGGGAGGTGGTCACCTGCGGCCACTTCACCGTCACATCACCGGACGCCGTCTGATAGGCGACCGGGCCGCCGAACCGGTCCACGTTCCAGAACCGGCCACGCAGATCGGCGGGAGCGAGCGGCGGGGACGGCAGCGGGCCCAGTTCCTCGGTCCCGGCCCGGCCGGCGGGGACCGCGCTCAGCAAGTAGGTGACCAGCAGCTTGTCCGACTCGTCGTCCTGGGTGACCAGATAACCGTCGCCCAGCTGTCCGTAGCCTCGCGGCACGTCCTGCACCCACTGCTTCTCCTGGTCGTACACCCCCGCCCGCCCGTTCGGACCGCAGGACCAGTACACGTACTGACCCACCACCTGCAGCTCGGTCACCTTGCAGGGCAGGTCGGACGTCACGGTGTCCAGCTTCCGCATCGAAGGCAGCGAGAACCTGTCGAACACGGTCGAGCTCCCGCTGTACCTGGCCGTCCACAGGGTGCTCCCCCACAGGGCGGTGGCCGGCCAGGAGCCGGTGGCCAGCACCTTGTTCCCGTCCCGCACCTGTGTGGTGTCGCCCACGCGGACCACCCTGTACGAGCCGGACGCCGCCTCGACCGCTGTCACCCCGTCGGGGTGGGTGACCTGGCTCTCACCTGTGCCGGTGAGCCGCAGGCACTCCTTGTAGCACGCGACGTGGATGGTCGCGTCGGGGCCGTCGAGGCCGTCGGGATCCGGCACCTCGTACCCGAGGTCGCCGAGGTTCTCCGGCGGTGCGGCCGTCAGCGTGCCGTCGGCCGACAGGGAGAGCGCGGAGGCGGTGAGATCGGTGTCGGTCGGCGGGCCGGTCCCGTCCACGCGCTCGGTGCCGAGCAGCACCCGCCCCTGGTCGACCGCGACGCCCCCGACCTCGTACACCGAGACCGCGGGCAGCGGTGACACCGGCTCGACGGCCGGAGCTCCGTCCGGGCCCAGGGCGATGTGCTGGACCGCCCAGTGGTCGGCGTCCGTGCCGCCCTCGATGGAGAGAGCGCCGTCGTCGCCGTCCACGAAGTCGCCGGTCGAGGCGGCCAGCAGCGTCCGCGCCGGACCACCGGTCACCGGCACCGCGAGGATCGCCTTCTTGCCGGTGTCGGGGTAGAGCACCCAGTCGCCGATCACGCGGGCCTTGTCGAGGACGGATTCCGGAACGTCGATCGGACGTGCGGGCGTCGCCGGATGCTCGCGGTCGACGACGTACAGGCGCGGGTTTCGGAAGTCCTTGTCGACCCCCTGGAAGAGCACCTTGTCATCGGCCAGGTGGCCCTCGTTCAGGACGCCGAAGTCGTCGGTCGGCACGAGCGTCATCGCGGCGGTGTCGAAGTCGAGCAGCGCGGTGAGCCAGCCGTCCTGGTTGTCGATGTCGCCGTCGTGGTCGGTGTCGGACCTGTACGAGAACGCGGCCCCCCGCCTGTCGGCCACGCCGGCGAGGGCGTACCCGCCGAGGCCGTCCACCCCGCCGCTCACCAGCCGGTCGACCGGCTTCCCGCCGCCCACCGGCATCTCCAGCAGGTGGAGCGTCCACTTCCCGTCGACCTTGCGGTTGACCAGCACTCGGTTCTCGGCGAAGGCACCGCTGACCCCGTCACCGGCGTTCAGGTAGAACCGCGTCGCCACGCCGGTGGAGTAGCGCCGGATCTGTACCACGTTCGGCGTCCCCTCGGCCCTTTCCAGCCCGAGGCCGCCGTTGTACGCGAGCGGACGTTCACGGCTCGGGAAATCCCTGGTCGAGCCGTCGCGGCCGACCCACCTCGCAGGGGTCTCGGAACTGTACGTGTCCGGTATGGACAGATACCCGGAGTCGTCGGCAGCGGTCATGAACGCCTGTCGCGGCGCCGTCCGGTGCGTGCCGGTCAGCGTGACGGTCGGCATGTCCTCGCCGTCCGCCGCGACGGCCGGCCCCGACGCGAACTGCAGCAGCCCGGCCGTCATCGCCAGAACGGCGGCACCCGAGACCGCCCCGGCCTTCGACCGTCCCCTTCTTCGCGCCGTACGCGGAGTCGTGCGTCTCAAGCGTTCCACCCCCATGTGTCATCCCGGTCAGTGCGGCGGCGATGAGTGACGGTCACCGTCAGGAACGGGCGCCGGCTCATGCCGCGCCTTGTCAGACTCCCGCCGACGCGAACGGTTGTACGGGCATCAGTCAGCGTCGGGATTCATGCGGACGGCCTGCTCCACTGGCAGCCCGCCGCCCGTGCTGGTGGACTCCGAACAGCAGGCACTGCCATCGATCGAGAGCGGTTCTCGCCATGCCGATCATCATCACGTTCGACTTCCCGGGCACGACTCAGGCCCAGTACGAACAGGTCACCAACCGGATGACCGGGGGGCGCCCTCTCGAGAAGGCCTCGGACTGGCCCGTGCCGGGACTGATCTCCCACGCCACCGGCCCCAGCCCGACCGGCTGGTTCGTGACGGACGTCTGGGAGTCCGAGGACGCGTTCCGGCAGTTCGGGGAGAAACTCGCCCCTCTCCTGCGGGAAGCCGGAATCCCCGAAACGGAACCGAAGATCTACCAGGCCTTCAATGTGGTGAGCGGCTAGCACCTGTCCGGCCCATCCGGTCGCCGGAAAGCCGCGACGGCCGTCCCGGCGCGTGCATGCCCTCGGGCCCCGAGGGCACTCGGTACACCGGTACCCCGGCATCCGGCCGGTCCGCGTCGGGGCCGTCGCACCACCCGCCGGGGCACGCAGACAGGGAGCAGGGCATGATCCGTTCAGCCGACATCCGCGAGTGGCGCAACCACGACGTGATCGACACGAAGCAGCGCAGGATCGGCATCCTCGAAGCCGTCTACGTGGACACGGCCACCGACGAACCCGCCATGGCCACCGTCCGGACCGGGCTGCCCACCCGCCACCGGCTGGTCTTCGTACCCCTCGACGACGTGGTCCTCGGACCGGGCTACGTCAAGGTGTCCTACTCCAAGGCGGAGGTACGCAACGCCCCGTCGATCGGGACGGACGACGTACTCCCCGCCGAGCAGGAGGCGGAGATCTTCCAGCACTACGGCATGACGTACCAGCCGGGAGCGGGAGGCGAACGTCAGCTCGCCCGCCGCTGAACGCACGCACACCCACACGCACACGGCACTGAGGAGGTGGTCGGCGTGATGGCGCTCTTCCTGCTGCTGATCCTGGTGGCCGTCATCCTGGGAATCATCGGGGTGACGGCCTCGGGCCTGGGGTACCTCCTGGCCATCGGCATCGTGATCTTCGCCGCCGACCTGATCTTCTTCGGGGCGCGGGTGACCCGGCGCGCCAGGCGGCGGCCCCTCCGGTGACCGCGGGGCCCGGCGATCACCTCATCGCCGCGCCCCGCCAAACCCCCGGGTCGTCATCCGGAAGACCTCTCGCAGGTGACGTCGGCCGACGGCAGACGGCCGGTCGCGAGGTAGGTGTTGACCGTCGTGTCGACGCAGGAGTTGCCGAAGACGCCGTACACGGCGTGCTGGTCCGCGCCCCGCAGGGTGACCAGCCGGGCGGAGGGCCAGTTGCCGCGCACGGTCTTCGCGCTCTCGTACGTGGTGCGCGGGTCGCCGGTCGCGTTGACGAGCAGGGCGGGCAGGTCACCGCGGATCGTGGTCGGACGTTCACGCGGCGCGTCCCAGAACGCGCAGGGCCCGATGTTGTTCGTGACGGGTCCGAACAACGCGTCCTTCGTACGGGCGCGCCGCACATCACGCCAGTACGTCTGCGGGTCGCGCGGCGCTGCCACGTCGCCGCACAGGATCGCCGTCTGGACGCTGCCGTACGAGGAGTCGGAGCCGGTCAGGAGGAAGCCGAGCGCGTCGGCCAGCCAGGGTGACGGGGTCACCGGTCGGCCGGCGGCGGCGCGCCGCAGATCCCGCACCGCCTCGGCGAAGGCGCCGTAGGCGGCGTCGTTGTCCTGCGAGAGACCGTTGAGGACGACGACGGGCAGCAGGCTCGCGTCCACCCGCAGGCCGCCGATCGACAGCGGCTTACGTCCGGCGGCGGCCTGGACACGGTCGACCGCCGCCAGGACCGCGCTCCTTGTGCCGCCCAGACCGTACGTGGTGTTCCGGTCGGCGGCCCAGGCCGCCCAGCCCTCCAGGGCGTGCCGGTTGGCCCGTTCCGAGCCGCGCAGCAGCCGGGGGCCGTAGCGGTCGGGGGCGATGACGCCGTCGAGGACGACCCTGTCGGTGCGGCCGGGGAACATCGTGGCGTACACCTGGCCGAGGTAACTGCCGTACGAGTAACCGAGATAGGAGATCCGGCGCTCGCCGAGCGCCGCCCGGATCACGTCCATGTCGCGCGCGGTGTTACGGGTGGTGACGTAGGGCAGGACATCACCTTCGTTCGTCCGGCAGCGGCGGGCGAGTTCCCCGGCGAACGCCGCCGAGCGGCCGAAGTCGGCGCGGTCGGTCCCCGCCCCCCGGATGAAGGAACCGGTGGGCCAGTGACAGTCCAGCGGTGTGCTGCGGCCGACGAAACGGGGGTCCACGCCCACCACGTCGTAGCGTTCGGCGACCTGCTTCATCGACGTGCGCACCCAGGGCGGGTCGCCGAGGGTCTGCCCGCCCGGGCCACCCCCGTTGAGCAGCAGCGCGCCGACGCGGTGGGCGGTGTCGGTGCCCCGGATACGCGAGATCGCGACGGTGATCGTACGGCCGCCCGGGTCGTCGTAGTTCAGCGGGACGGTGACGTCGGCGCAGCGGGCGCCCGCCTGTTCCAGTTCCTTGCCGGTCGTGTCGTCGGGTCCGAGCAGGCAGCTCTTCCAGGCGAGGTTCTGGTGGTGGAAGCGGGCCAGGGGGTCAGCTGCCGCCGTCCGGACGGGTTGCGCGGCGGCGGGCGACGCGGCGAGGGTCAGCGCGGTCGCGACGGAGGTTCCGGTGACGAGAACGGTGGCCGCCAGCAGGGCCGCGAGGCCCGCGCGCCTGCCGGAGTGGGAGGTCGGTAACAAGGTCGGCATGTGACATCACGCTAGGCACGATTCGCCGCGTGATCACTCCGGCAGGCTGGTGCTTCCGAGCTGGGGCCGGCCCGAGCCGAAAGCCGGGAGGAAGCCCCCTGGACGGCTGGATCGTCTGTTGGTAGAAGCGGTCCGGGACACGGGAGGCGACCCGCCCTCAGAGCGGCCTTCAGACCAGTTCGAGTCGCCGTTCCGGCTGCCAGGCCGACGCGGGCTTCGGGTCCCACTTCCTGGTGGTCCGTATGTAGCCGTCGATCACCGAGAGCATCGCCAGGACGAGAAGGGGCCCGAACACCCACGGCAGGTCGGCCATCCGCGTCGGCAGATAGCGGTACGACACCAGAAGCGCGACGAACACCGTCGTGCCGTGGGCGACCAGCCTGGTCGCCGACCGGTCCCAGCCTCGGTCGAGCGAGCGCAGAGCCGCCTCCACCGTGAGCGCGAACACCACACCGGCCAGGAGATCCGCGCCGTAGTGGTAGCCGAAGCCCAGCGTCGCGGAGACCGTGGCGACCAGCCAGAACGTGCCCGCGTAGCGCAGGAACCGTGGGCCCTTGCGGGAGTGGACGAAGATCACGGTGGCCCAGGCGGTGTGCAGGCTCGGCATGCAGTTGCGGGGCGTGATCCCGTCGTACGCCATGGGTTTCGGGGTGCCGACCGGCAGCGGTACGTCCGGCCACAGGTTGGCCACCGCCCAGTGGCCGCCGCCCGTGCCGAAGGCGCCGGGGCCGTAGGCGAAGACCGGTCCCACGACGGGGAAGACCATGTAGACGGCCGGGCCGAGGAGGCCGATCGCCAGGAACGTACGCACCACGTGGTGGCCGGGGAAACGGCCTTCGGCCGCCACGTTGCGCAGCTGGTACAGCGCGACGCAGACCGCGGCCACCGCGAGCTGGATGTAGACCCAGTCGAGGAGGTGGGTGCCGATCGGGCCCGTGGCCCTGACGATCCGGCCCGCCAGCCAGGACGGGTCGCCGAGCGCGTGGTCGGCGGTCGCCACGTACTGGTCGAGCACCGTCGGGCGGGTCTTCGACGTGATCAGCAGCCAGGTGTCGCCCGCCTTGCGCCCGGCCACCAGCAGCAGACCGAGCCCCACGCCCTTCAGCAACAGCATCCGCTCCTGGCCGGTCCGGCGGGTGACGGCGATGACCGCACAGCCCAGCATCACCCACAGCGCGCCGTTGCCGAAGCAGTGGCTCCCGGACACCTCGGCGCCGGCCGCCCACCGCACCAGCAGGAAGACGGCGTCGACACCGATCGCGACACCGACGGCGACGAACCGTTGCCGCCAGGTGAGCACCACCATCATCAGCGCCATGCTCGCGTACAGCAGCGGCCCCGACTTGGGGGGATACACGACTTCCTGCAACTGGTTGGTGACCGGCCCCGGCAGGCCGTAGTGACGCGCGGCGATCTCCAGCGCGACCAGGAACCCGAGCGCCGCCACACCCGCCACGAGCCAGAGGGTGTTTATTCGCGAGAACACTCGTGGCGGCATTTATGACTTCCCATTCGATGTGCCGGACTCTTGTCCGTCAGAGGCTCCCGACAGATGAAGATGGACGGAGCACGCTCCTGGTTCCGGCCTCAGAACTCTCCCCCACTGTCCCCCGCTGTGCCCCGTGTCCCGCTGTCCGCCCGCCACAGCGAAAGCACAGGAGGACCGCCAGGACGATACTCCAGGTGGGGGATGCGGTGAAGTCCCGGTGAAGCCGAGACGGCCGACAGGTCATGCCCGGGGCACCAGCTCCGGCTCGTCCCGGGACCGGTGGCGGGAGCCGACGGCATGCCCGTCGCCCGTTACGTCTGCGGCCAGTGGGTACTCGTGGGCCGACTGTCCCCGATGTCGGAGCGATCGTGCGAGCACCTGTCAGCAACTGCACCCTCAAGAAGTCCCCCCGAGCCCTCCCCCACACGGACTGAGAGGGCCCCATGACCGTCGAAGCCGAACCCCTCACCACCACCCCCCGACTCCGCTACTGGGTGCCCCCGGGCGTGTACGCGCCCCAGACCGACACCCGGCTCATGCGGCAGGCGATCCGCCGCGAGGTCGTCACGGAGCGGACGGACGTACTGGACCTCGGCACCGGAAGCGGCCTGCTCGCCGTCGAGGCGGCCCGGCTCGGCGGGCGGGTCACCGCCGTCGACATCTCCTGGCGGGCGCTCGCCACCGCCCGGCTGAACGCCCTGCTGAACGGCCAGACCCTCCGGGTGCGCCACGGCGACCTGGCCGAAGCCGTGCCCGGCCGCCGCTTCGACCTGGTGATCAGCAACCCGCCGTACGTGCCCGCCCCGGACACCGCGCCGCCCCGGGGCCCCGCCAGGGCCTGGGACGCCGGAAGGGACGGGCGGCTGCTGATCGACCGTATCTGCGACAGCGCGCCGACGGTCCTGCGGCCGAAGGGGACCCTGCTGATGGTCCACTCGCACCTGTGCGGCGTCGACACGACGCTGACCCGCCTGGAGCGGGCCGGGCTGCGCGCGGAGGTCACCGGCCGGGCCAGGCTGCCCTACGGCCGCGTACTGCGTTCCCGGCTCACCTGGCTGCGGGACCAGGGACTGACCGACCCCGAGGGAACGACGGAGGAGCTGGTGGTGATCCGTGCCGAACACATCTGAACGACCCCGCCGTGTCCGCGTCCAGCGCGACGGCCCCCTGCTCGTCGAGGGCCCGGTCGAGGTGGTGGGCGAGGACGGCGAGGTGGCCGTCTCCGACCGCTTCACCGTGGCGCTCTGCACCTGCCGTCGCAGCCGCGACTTCCCCTGGTGCGACACCAGCCACCGTCGCCGCCGCAAACCGGAAGCCGGGGAGAGGGACGGGGGCGACACCTCATGACCGGCGCCACCTCCCCCACCTCCCCCTCCGTCTCCTCCGTCTCCTCCGTCTCCTCCGTCTCCTCCGTCTCCTCCACCGTCCCCTCCGGCGTCTCCCGCCCTTCCTCCGGCCTCTCCCGGCAGCAGTTCCGGCTCCTGCCCCCGCCGCTGCCCGAGCCGCGCGGCCCGCTCTCCGCCGCGGTGACGGCGCGCCTGCGAGGTTCGGACCCCGGGAACGCCCCGATTCCCGTGCCGCCTCCCGAGAGCTGCTCCCCGTACGGCGACGACCTCCAACTCACCCTGTACGTCCTCTACGAGCTGCACTACCAGGGCTTCGAGGGCGTCCCGGACAACCTGGAGTGGGACAGCGTCCTGCTGGCCTGCCGCGGTGAGATCGAGGACCGCTTCCTGAGCGCGCTGCGCACGGACCTGCCCGTCGACGGCGCGGAGACCGCCGAACAGGCACTGGACGAACTCCAGATCGAACCCGTCGGCGACGACGGCAGCGGGGTCTCCTACTTCCTCCGGGACGAGGGCACCCTCGACCACGTGCGCGCGTACGCGGCGGTGCGCTCCCTCTACCACCTCAAGGAAGCGGACCCGCACGCCTGGGTCATCCCCCGGCTCCACGGGCGGGCCAAGGCGGCCATGGTCGCCGTGGAGTTCGACGAGTTCGGCGGTGGCCGCGCCGACGAGATCCACGCGCAGTTGTTCGCCGACCTCATGGCGGACCTGGGGCTGGACACCACGTACGGCCACTACGTCGACGCGGCACCGGCCGAGATGCTCGCCACCGTCAACCTGATGTCCCTGTTCGGGCTGCACCGCGCGCTGCGCGCGGCGCTCGTCGGCCACTTCGCCACCGTCGAGGTGACCTCGTCACCGGCCTCGCGCCGTCTCGCCGAGGCGATGCGCCGGGTGGGCGCCGGCCCGGCGGCCGAGCGGTTCTACACCGAGCACGTGACGGCCGACGCGGTGCACGAGCAGGTCGTGCGGCACGACGTCGTCGGCGGCCTGCTGGAGGGCGAACCGCAGCTGGACGCCGACGTGGTGTTCGGGATCCGGGCGACGGTCCACCTTGAGGACCGCCTCGCGGACACGCTCCTCGGCGCCTGGCGCGAGGGCGCCACCGGCCTGCGCGGCGAGGTTCCCTTGGGCCCACGCCGGTAGACGCACGCGCTCGCCCCTCCACGCCGGTTGCGTGGAAGGGCGAGCGCGCCGGATGCCGGGCTCCCTGGCCGGACTCCCTGGTCAGATGAGCGGACCGCCCGGGCCGGGTGCGCCCGGGGTGCCACGGGTACCGGATCCGGGGACGCCGGGGGTGCCGGGGATCCTGGACGTTCCGGTGCTGCCCGGCGTTCCGGGGGTGCCGGGCGTGGTGGGCATACCCGTCGCTCCGGGGACACCGGGTGTCGCGGTGGGAGGTGTCGCGGTCGCGCCGGCGCCGGGGTCGCCGGGCTTGATGCGGCCTCGCCAGGCGCCCGTCTCTCCGCCGCGCTCCTCGACGTAGTCCTTGAAGCGGTGCAGGTCGCCCTTGACGCGTCGGTCGATCATGCCGAGCGCGTCCGCGCCCTTCTCGACCATGCCGGTGGGCTCGACCTCCATCGTGAGCTCCACCCGGGTGTGCGTCTCGTCGATGCGCTCGAACCGCACGGATCCGCGCTGGTGGGTGTCGCCGCCGACGGACCGCCAGGTGATCCGGTCGTCCGCCAGCTGGTCGACGATCTCGGTGTCGAACTCGCGCTTCACGCCACCGATCTTGGTGGTCCAGTGGTTGTGCCGCTCGTCGAGCTGCCTGACCTCCTCGACGCCCTCCATGAACTTCGGGAACTCCTCGAACTGAGTCCACTGGTTGTAGGCGGTGTGGACGGGAACCTCGACGTCCACTGCTTCCTTGACCGTGCTCATGCTTTCCTCCTCATTTGAGGTGTTGGCGGGCATTGGCGGTCTTCCGCACGACCTCGGGTACCCAGGCCGACGGAATGAAGACCTCACCGTCGGGGCGTATCGCGTGACACGAGGGGCACTCGGCCGCCATGAACCCGAACCGGAATCCAGGGCTCCTACTGGCTGGAGACCGCGTCGCCGCCGGGGTCACCGGCCGCACGACGGCCGAGCTGACCGCCCAGTACACCCTGATCCACGACCATCTGCGCCGCACCCGCGGCCCCGAGGGCGCCCGTCTGTACGCGCGCTCACAGACCGAGGCGATCGAGTACGCCGCCGGACTCGTCGACGCACTGGGCATCGACTGCGGGTGGGAGGAGGCGGCGGCCCTCACCTGCGCCGAGGATCCACGGCACGTCGCCGAGCTGCGGGCGGAGGCCGAGCCGCGCGGGATGGCGGGCCTCCCGGCCGAGTTCGTGACCGGCACCGACCTGCCCTTCGCGGTCGCCCATCTCGGCTGCGTCGTGGCCTTCAACGACGCGGAGCAGGCGTGGGAGTGCCCGTGCCACGGCTCCCGGTTCGCCCCGGACGGACGGATCCTCCAGGGACCCGCGGTACGCCCGCTGGAGAAGCGCGACATCCCGCAGCCGGAGCAGGCCTCCGCGGAGTCGTAACCCCGGTCCTCTCGGTCTTTGCGGTGGCATGGCCGATTTTTTGTCCGTGGTCGACCTGCTTGTGAACCAACCCGGGGCTGTCCTGAGGGAGTTTGAGGATCGCGTGCCCAACACCGGTACGCCTGATCCACACAGCCTTGGGGGGCTTCATGCGGCGAACCGCCGTGGTCGCGGGTGTCGTCACCGTACTCGCGCCGTTTCTCCTGACCGGCGCCTCCTCGGCGTCGGCCGCGACCAAGGGGTCGCTCACCGTCAGAACGCTGGACCGGAGTGGCAGAGCGGTCTACGCCCAGGTGGCGGTCTACAACACGAAGACACTCGACTTCCGCTACATCGAGAGCAACAAGGCGGCGTCGCTGCCCAACGGCAGTTACGAACTCGCCACCTCCTTCACCGACGCCCAGGACGACGGAGCCGCTGTCGGCGGCCACAGCGTGAAGGTCTCCGGCGCCACGAAGACCACGTTCGACGCCCGGACAGGCCACCAGGTCAAGGTCGCGCTCAGCCCGAACCCGGGCAGCGGATACGACCACATGGTCAGCGCGTACGTCTGTGCCGCCGACAACGGCCCTGTCTACATGGGCCTCTCGGCGGAATCCGGCCACCTGTACGTCATCCCGACGACCGACAAGGCGTACGAGCTGTCCTACGCGACCACGTACGAGCCCCGGTCGGCGACCGGCGGCGACTTCTGGCTGGCGTCCGCCACGCACCGGGGCGGCCTGCCGTCCGGCGTGTCCGCGACGATCAGGAAAACGGGGCTGACCACCCTCAAGGTGACCGCCCGTTCCGGCCCGGACAGCGGGCAGGCCCAGTTCTCGTTCGACAACCAGTCGACGGGCGGCGACGCCTGCCCGATGTTCACGAACTCGATCCAGCTCCAGCGCACCCTGCCCGACTCCTTCGGCGTCCACCTCCCACCCGGCCAGTGGAACGTGAGCCAGGAAGGCCACGACAGCATCAGCAACTCGTACCACGCGTACGCCGCCGGAAAAACGACCACGCTGAACATCGGCCACGCGGTCTGGGGGCCCGGCGGGCAGCTGCCGTACACCTGGTACCACCAGTTGTACTTCGGAAGCGTCAACCAGTTCGCGGACCCGAGCCTGCCGTACGGCGGAGCGCTGGCCGCCGGCAACCTGAAGCTGACCCACGCGGGCAGGACGCTCTACTCGCGCAACTACACCAGCGGCAACGACATCGGCGCGCAGCTGCGGATCCCCAGCACCGGTTGGTACACGCTCGACGAGACCGGCCGGCGCAGTCTCCCGGCGGGTTCCCTGTCGACCAGCGCCAGCCTCAGCCTGCACTTCTACGCGGACACCGGCAAGAACCAGCAGATCCGGGACTACATCACCCGGTTCTGGCCCAACTCGCTCAACAGCAGGAACCAGGCGCCCGCCGGAGCCACCACCACCGTCGTCCTGGGCATGCAGCGCAACCCCACCGGCGACGGCACGGTGGGCCGGCTGTCGGACGATGTGAAGTCGGTTCACGCCTGGTACACCACGGACAACGGAGCCCACTGGCACGCCTCCCCCGCGAAGCTGTCCAACGGCAGATGGACCGTCCCCGTCCACAACCCGCCGTCCGGCGGCCGAGTCGGCCTGCGCTCGACGGTCACCGACACCCACGGCGACAGCTCGACGACCACGGTGTACAACGCGTACGCCGTGAGGTGACAACTGAGAACTGACGACTCACAACTGACAGCCGTCGGCCCGCCCGAGGAACTCCCTCGGGCGGGCCGACAGTCATGTGTGAGTGGGCGTGCGCGTGTGCGGCCCGGTCGTCCAGGTACCGGGCGGGCGTCACCAGGTCAGGGCGTCGGCCATGTCGGACTGCCAGTAGGTGACGGTGATCGAGCTGTCGATGTACACGCCCTTCGCGGGCAGCGCGGGACGGGCGGCGCTGGTGCTCTCGCTGTTGAAGAAGACCGCCAGGCCCTTGGCCGTGTAGCCGTCCGTGTCACTGCCGTCCGCCGCCGACGTCACGACGGCCGCGTAGCCCGACTCACCCGGGGCCAGCGTGACCACGGCCTGCGGCTGGGAGTCCTCGATGACGGGCGGGACTGACTGGGCCTCACCGAACCGCACGGCCGGGTAGCCGACGAGGTCGCAGAGCTTCGAGCCGGTGTTGGTGACGGTGAGGAGAACGTGGTTCAGGGGGCGGGAGACCACCGTGGCGGTCGTCCTGGTGGAGGCGGGGGTGCAGGGCGAGGAGGCGGAGGACGGGGCCACCGCACCGACCGTCGCCGTCGATCCGTACAAGTGGGACGACCCGTGCGGCCCCCACTACCTGATCGACCAGAAGCCCGAGCAGGTGCCTCCGCCGCCGACCGAGCCGGACGCCCGCGGATGGGTCACCGCGCTCGGCGGGGTGACCGGCGGGAAGCAGATGCTCGCGCTGACCGTGCAGGGCACCGGGAAGGCGACCGTCGTCCTGGAGGCGCTGCATGTGCGGGTGGTGGAGAAGAGCGCTCCGCTCGCCTGGAACGACTACACGATGGGCGTCGGATGCGGCGGCGGCGTGGACACGGTCGCGTTCGACGTGAACCTCGACGCCGGGCGGCCCACGGTCTCGCCCAGGTCGGGGCAGCGTGACTTCCCGTACAAGGTGAGCGAGTCCGATCCCGAGGTCTTCTACGTCTTCGCCGACGTACGTACGCACTACGTGAGCTGGTACCTGGAGCTGGACTGGTCCAGCGGCGACCAGCGGGGCACCATGCGCCTCGACGACAGGGGCAACCCCTTCCGGACGAGCGGGAACGTGGGACGGCCCGCGTACACCTATCCGCTCGGCGACTCCGAGTGGGGGCGCGACCCGTACGAGCCCGAGGTTCCCGCTCCCTCCTGATCGTCTCCGGGTCTCTGTGACCCACGCCACCACACACACGTCTTCATTAACTTGCGTAAGTCAAGCAATTCAATTTACATTTGCCTGAGTCAAGCAATTGAGCACCTGATGTGAGCACCCAGCTCGATCACCACGACTCGCCCCCGGAGGCCCGACGCCATGTCCAACGCCCTTACCCGTCCCGCCGGAGCAGGCACATCTGCTCCGCCGAGGCCGAACGCCGTGGTGGCGGTACTGGCCCTGGCCGGGATCGTCGTCTCGCTGATGCAGACCCTGGTCATCCCGATCGTCCCCGAGCTGCCGAAGCTCCTGAACGCCCCCGCCTCCGACACCGCCTGGGCGGTCACCGCCACCCTTCTCGCGGCCTCCGTCGCCACCCCGGTGGTGGGCAGGCTCGGCGACATGTTCGGCAAACGCCGGATGCTGCTGATCAGCATCGTGCTGCTGGTGTCCGGTTCGGTGGTCTGCGCACTCGCCGACTCCCTCACCCCGATGATCATCGGGCGTGCCCTGCAGGGCCTCGCGGCAGCGGTCGTACCGCTCGGCATCAGCATCATGCGTGACGCGCTGCCCGCCGACCGGCTGGCCGGATCCACCGCGCTGATGAGCGCCTCGCTCGGTGTCGGCGGTGCGCTGGGGCTGCCCAGCGCCGCGTTCATCGCCGACAACTGGGACTGGCACATCCTCTTCTGGGTCTCGGCGGCCCTCGGTGTCGTCGCCCTCGCCCTCGTCGTACTGATCGTGCCGGAGTCGAAGGTGCGCGCCGGCGGCCGGTTCGACCTGGTCGGCTCGCTCGGTCTCGCCGCCGGTCTCATGTCCCTGCTGCTGGCCGTCTCCAAGGGCGGCGACTGGGGCTGGACGAGCGGCACCACCCTCGGCCTGGGCGCCGCGGCCGTCGTGATCCTGCTGGCCTGGGGCTGGTGGGAGCTGCGCACCCCGCAGCCGCTGGTCGACCTGCGTACCACCGTCCGTCCGCAGGTGCTGTTCACCAACCTGGCCTCGATCGCGCTCGGCTTCTCGATGTTCGCGATGTCCCTGGTCCTGCCGCAGCTGCTCCAGCTGCCCTCGCAGACCGGCTACGGCCTGGGCAAGTCCATGCTGACCGTCGGCCTGGTGCTGGCCCCGCAGGGCCTGGTGATGATGGTCATGTCGGCCGTGTCCGCGAAGGTCACCAAGGCCAAGGGCCCGAAGGTCACCCTCATGATCGGTGCGCTGATCGTGGCCGGCGGCTACGGCCTGAACCTCCTCCTGATGTCCGAGGTCTGGCACCTGGTCCTGGTGTCCTGCGTCATCGGCGCGGGCATCGGCTTCACCTACGGCGCGCTGCCCGCCCTGATCATGGGCGCCGTCGACCCCACCCAGACGGGTGCCGCCAACAGCCTCAACACCCTGATGCGGTCCCTGGGCACCTCCTTCGCCAGCGCCCTCGCTGGCGTGATCCTTGCCCAGATGACCACCGACTTCGGCGGCATGGCCCTGCCCTCGGAGAACGGCTTCAAGGTCGTCATGGCCATCGGCGCAGGAGCCGCCCTGCTGGCCTTCGCCCTCGCCTCCTTCGTCCCGCGCCGACGGGAGAACGCGCAGGGGGCCGCGGGCGGCAGCCCGGTCGAGACTCCGGAGGCCGCGGAGGCCGCCGCCATCAAGGCGTAGGGATAGAGGTAGGGGTGGAGGTGGAGGCGCGGACGCCACGTCGGCCGCGCCTCTGGCCCGCCGAGGGTGTCGTCGGTCAACCTTCCGTTGCCATACGCCAGTTCGACCCTCCAGCGCCGACACCGGACCGAGCGCTCCAGGCCTCGCCCCTGGCCCGGCTGTTTTCCGGGCCTGGCAAGGCCGGGGTTCCCGACGAGGGGGCAAGTGAGGGCACGGGAGAGCTGAGGGGGGATCCGGGGGTTCCTGGCGATGCCGGGAACCCCCGGCCCCGTCACCCTCGGGCCCCTACTGTCTTACGGACAGGCCGCGTTGACCGTCGCGGCCGCCTGAGGAGGACCCCTGTGTCATCGCCCTGCGACCCGCAGCACGCTCCCGCCGGTGACGTGGGCGCAGCGCTCTTGATGATCGACTCTCGCCTCAAGGGCATCCACGACGGCAGCACCGGGACCGACCCCGAGCAACAGGCGCTGATCGACCAGTACACCGAGTCACTGGGCCCGGAGGAGGCCGCCGGTCTCCTGGACGGCGCGTGCACCCTCATCTACATGTTCATGACCTGGCTGCGGAAGGCCCACGAGGACCAGGACAAGGACGTGATCGAGTACGTGGTGCCCACCCTGGTGGCCTCGATGCGCATGATGCCCAGGAGCATTCCCCCCGAGGCCATCCCCACCATGGCCGGCCTGGCCATCTCGGCGGGCATGGGCCTGAGCCCCAGCCTGTGGCGCAAGCAGTACGGCGACTGGACCGAGGGCGAGATGACTCCCCTGGAAGCCACGGCCCTCCTGCTCGCGGAACACATCAACCGCATCACCGAAGACCCCGACTTCGCCACTCGCATGATCACCGAGGCCCTGTCCAGCGCGGTCGGAGACTGACGCGCCGAGCTCCTTGCTCGGCCAGCACCCTCTTGGGCATTGGGGAGCATGGGTCTCCCCACCGCTCCAGCCACCTTGGATTGGATCGCTTCGGTCGCTTCAGTCGTCTCGGTCGTCTCGGTCGTCTCGGTCGTCCGGAAAGCCTGGAGGCACAGGCGCTCTACCGGCGGACCGCCGAGATGAGTCCGCCTGGCCGCTCCTCGCGCTGCGGCGGGGTACTGATCGGGCGTCCGTAGGCGGCGGCGCGCTCACGCAGGGTGTGGCTGTCGGCCTCCCAGCCGTGCCCGGCCAGCCAGTCCACCGGGTCGTCGGGCATCTCGGAGACCCACATGGATGCCGCCGATCCCGGCGCGGCGTCCGCGCCGAAGCGTTCGATCACGCCGCGCGAGCCCAGCGTCAGTCCCATCCGACTGCCTGTCGCCGACCGCGTGCTGATGCGGGCCAGCAGCAGTTCGACCGCGTCCTCGGGCAGATAGATCAGCAGCCCTTCTGCGATCCACACGGTCGGCACGTCCGGGTCGTGCCCAGCGGCGGCCAGCGCGCCCGGCCAGTCCTCCCGCAGATCCACCGCGACAGTGATCCGCTCGCAGCGCGCGAAGGCCCGCTCCTGGCGCAGCACCGAAGCCTTGAAATCCAGTGGCGCGGCGGTGTCGACCTCGAACAGCCGGGTGCCCTCGGGCCAGTCCATCCGGAAGGCGCGGCTGTCCATGCCGGCGCCGAGCAGCACGACCTGCCGGATCCCTGACGCGGAGGCCTGCTCCAACAGGTCGTCGAGGAACTTCGTCCTGATGACGACGGAGAACGACACGGCCAGTCGACGGCGGCGCGCGGCCTCGTCGTCGGGCAGCGGCGCCGAGGAGGGCCACAGACCGCCGGCGGTGGCGAAGGCCTGTGCCAGCGGGTCGCGGAACAACGCGTTCTCCCGCTCGGTCTCCAGCGCCCGCACCCTGGCCACGCCCACCGCCGTGGCCCACACCCCTGACGGCCGCGCCCACTCCCGCTCATCAGTCACCACGCCAGCCTAGATGTTGCCGGCCATGGCGTTGATGACGCTCAGATGGAGGTGTGAGGCTGGAGGACGGTGGCCGACGGCGGCATTCATGAGGAGTCCGTTCGGGGGGAGCGAAAAGTCCTGCCGGGGGCGGTGGCGCCGCCCCCGGCAGGACTCGACCGGATGTTCCGGTGGGTTACTTGGTGGTGAGGTAGGCGCGTTCGATCGTCTGGACCAGCGTGTTGCCGGCCCGGTCGGTCAGTTTCGCCCGCAGCGAGACGGAGCCCGCCGTGGCCGGGTGGGTCAGCGCCAGGTGCGTACCGCCGACGGCCTTGGCGTGCTGCCAGGTGGCGCCGTCGTCGTACGAGACCTCGAAGGCGAGCTTGGCGGGACGCTGCCCGGCCGCCGCGCCCTCGACGGTGAACGGCACCGAGAACCGCTTGCCGGCCTTCGCCGTGCTGGACAGGCTCAGGTCGGGCGAGAAGCGGACCACCGACAGCGGGAGGGCGGTGTTCGAGTCCTCGGGGGTGGTGGCGGAGCGGAAGGTCCACTCCGTACGGACGCGGGTGCTGACCGGGTACACCGCGGGGTCGCGGGACGCGTCCACGGTCAGTCTGTACGCGCTGTCCTGGGCGGGAACGGTGTACTCGGTGAGGTCGATCGGCGAGATGCCGTAGTCGTCGGCGATCTCCTTGCCGTCGGCCTGGAGCGAGCTGGTCACCGAGGTGTAGTCGCTGAGGCCCCAGTGTCCGGCGCCGTCGCCGAACTGCGGTGTGAAGGCCCTGATGACGTTCCCGTACCGCACGACGCCGGGGAGTCCCCGCTCCGGTCCCTGGTCACCCGCGGCGGGCAGGGTCGGGCCGAAGACGCCGACGTTGAACCGCTCGGTGTAGCTGTGACCGGCCTGCCAGGTCCTCGGCATCCTCATCTGGAAGGCCTCGAAGCGCGAGTCGTGTCCCTCGCCGAATACCTGCCACGCGCGGAAGGACCACTTGACGTCGTTGTCGAGGACGTAGTCCGTGGTGCGCAGCGGCAGGCCGCCCCGCAGGTCGTGGTCGCCGAAGATCAGGTCCCCGTCGGGGGTGTGCGGCGTCACCTCGACCTGGACGCGCCTGCCCTCGACGGGCACGCCGACCTGCAGGTCGACCTTGGCGAGCTGGTTCTTCCGCACCTCGGCGGCGAAGCCGTCCAGACCGCCGGGGCGGTTCCAGCCCAGGTGGTAGGTGACCGGCCGGCCCTCGGCGTCCTCGCGGGTCCAGTCGCCTGCGAACACGGCGGACGCCTGGCCTGCGGACGGCTCGGGGCCGAGCTGCCCGAAGGTCGTGCCCTTGAAGGTCGGCAGGATGAACTCCATGATGCCCGGGCGCCGGCCCTCGCCGCGGGCGTAGCTGTAGTGGGCCGTGGCCTCGGTGTTCTCCGCCGCCGCGTCGGGCACGGTGATCTTGACCGGCCGCGTCCTGCGGGCGTCGATGGTGACGGAGGTGTCCCGGTCCAGGGTCAGCTTCGGCTGCACCAGGATGGCGTGGGTGGCGGACTCGTAGGACGGGTGGATCACTCCGCTGAGGGAGTAGTCGCCCTTGGGCAGCCGCACCGTGAGCTCGCCGTCCTGCTCGTCGGCGTACTCGGCGTAGAAGTCGCTGTTGAGGTCCGTGACGGAGGTGGAGGCGTCGCCGACCGGCGCGCCGTTCTCGTCGAGGTGCTTGAGAGTGAGGCTGTACGACTCCACCTCGCGCTCCACACCGAAGGCGGTACGCACGCGCACCTTGCCGTCGGCCGATGCGGCGGTGACCGAGCCGCCGAAGGAGCCGTCGGCGGTGCCGGCGCGGGTGTCGGCGGTGACGGAGGCACTCGCCTCGCCGCCCGCCGGGACGGTGACCCGCTGCGGCGACACGGCGAACATGCCCTCGGCGGCGGGCTTGCCGTCCACCGAGAGCGCGTCGACGGACAGATCGAGGGTGACCGGCTCCGTACCGAGGTTGCGGTACGTCACCTGCTTGGTCGCCGGGGTGTCGTCGCCGTGCGGCCACTGCTGGATGCCGAAGTCGAGCGGCTTCTGCTCGGTGACGACGCTCTGGTTCAGCGCCCGCACCAGGTCGGTGCGGCCGGTGCCCTGCTGGAAGGAGCTGTACGCGCCCGGCTCGGCCGAGCCCGTGAGGACGGCCTTGATGCGCTCGCCGGTCCAGTCGGGATGCTGCTGGGCGAGGATCGCGGCGGCGCCCGCGACATGCGGGGCGGCCATGGAGGTGCCGTCGAGGGTGAGATAGCCGGGTACGTCGGAGGGATACCACTCCTCCAGGACGCTGCCCGCGGCCGCGGCGGCCGTGATGGCGACACCGGGCGCGGTCAGGTCGGGCTTGACCCCGCCGTCACCGACGCGTGGGCCCCGGCTGGAGAAGTCGCCGAGCTGGTCGGACTTGTCGACCGCGCCGACGGTGAGCGCGGCGTCCGCGCTGCCCGGCGAGCCGACGGTGCTCTCGCCGCCCTCCCCCTCGTTGCCGGCCGAGAGGACGAAGAGGGTGTCGCTCTGGGCGGAGAGCCGGTTGACGGTCTCCTCCAGCGGGTCGATGCCGGGCGTGTCCTCACCGCCGAGGCTGAGGTTGACGACGTCGGCGCCCTGCGCCACCGCCCACTCCATGCCCGCGATGATCCCGGAGTAGTCGCCGCCGCCGTTGTCGTCGAGGACCTTGCCGTTGAGGATCTTCGCACCGGGGGCGACGCCCTTGTACTTGCCCCCGCTCCTGGCGCCCGTACCAGCCGTGATGGACGCGACGTGGGTGCCGTGGCCGAACTCGTCGCCGGCGCCCGAGGGGGAACCGGTGAAGTCCTGCTCGGCGATCACCTGAGAGGCGACATCGGGGTGGCTCGTGTCGATGCCGGTGTCCAGTACGGCGACCTTGGTGCCGGTGCCGTCGTAACCGGCGGCCCAGGCGGTGGGCGCACCGATCTGCGGCACGCTCTTGTCGAGACTGGCCTTGACCCTGCCGTCGAGCCACAGCTTCTCGATGGCGGTGGAGGGGGTGAACTCCGTTGCCCCGTCCGCCTTTTCGGCGGTGCCGGTGACCGCGTCCCAGAACTCGGCGGCCCGCTTCTTCGCGGGGCGCACCACCTTCCCGTTCACGACCGGCAACGCCCGGCCGATCTTCGCCCCGGCCCCGGTGAAGGGGGCCATCGAGGGCGCCTTCTTCCCCTGGAACGTGGCGATCAGCGGTACGTCGGTACGGCGGGCGTCGTCGTAACCGTCCGCGACCAGTTGGGTCACGTCGAACAGCCGGGCGTCCAACTTGCCCTGTGCCAGCAGCAGTTCGGCGTCACCGGGCACGACCCGGGTGTGTCCGGCGACGACCCGGACGGTGAACGGCACCTTCTCACGGCCCTCGGCGCGGACCACGCCGGTGACTTTTCCGGCACCGTCGACCATGACCTGGTCGCCGGTGACGAGGGTCACCGTCTTGATCGCCTTGGTCGCACCGGACGCCTTGGACGCCTCGGCCGTCCTGACCGTACCGACGCCGCTCGCGTCCTGGGCTTCGGCACCCGGGACACCGGCCAGCAGCAGGGCCGTGGAGGCCACCCCCGCCGCAACGACCGCACGTGTTGGTCTCCCGCGTAACTCCATCTGGACTCCTGACACTTCGACATCGGAGAGCAGCCGTCGCACGTACCTCCCGACGGCTCACGCCCAGAGACGAGCGGGAATCGTGTCGGGTTGGGAAAACATCCGGCGTGTTCGCGCCGAGAGACCAGTGAACCTCTCGCGACGAAGTCCCCGCCTCCACCGTTCGGCCAGTTCAGAGGCGGTTCGGGTCTGCGGGGTACGGCCGTTCGGCCGATGCGGTGGTGCCCTCGAAGGCAGCAGATTGGGCTGCAGGGCCACACGGAAGTGCCCGGCGCGACACGGACAGCAGGACGGACGACAGGACAGACGAGAGGACGGACGACAGATGTCAGATCTCAGTGGTTGGGGCGAGTCCCGGCGAACCTGGCGGACGCGTCACCGCAGGCGCGGCCCCATCGAGGTGAACGGGCCGTCTCCGGAAAGGCGTGGGCGGCCCGTTCACCTCGAATCGACAGCTACACCGACAGCAACATCGGCATCGGCATCGGCATCAGCCGAATACCTGCACCCAGGAACCACTGGCGTAGTTCGGGTCGATGTTTCCCGCGTCGTATCCCATGCCGGTCCTGGTGTAGCCGCAGTTGAGAATGTTCGCGCGGTGACCGGAACTGCTCATCCACCCGTAGGTCGCGTTGTTGACCACGCCGTTCGGATCGCCCTGGAAACCCATCGCGATGTTCTCGCCGACACCGCCCCGGGTGTATCCGGCGTCCCTGGCACGGTCGGTGGGGCTCTTTCCGCTCGCCGAGGTGTGCGAGAAGTTGTGGGTCCGCACCATCTCGGCCGCGTAGTCGTGAGCGGCCTTCTGCAGGCTCGTGTCGACCACCAGCGCCGCGCAACCGTTGGCGGTCCTTTGCGCGTTGACGTTGTCGAGGGCCTGCTTCTCCAGCGACGTCATTCCGGTGGTGTCGGCGGGAGCGCCGGGAGTGATTCCGCTCCACTGCTGGTTTCCGCCGCCGTTGCAGGACCAGAGCTGGATCGGGGTTCCGTTCGCCACGCCCAGCTCGGCGGCGTCCAGGCACAGGCCGAGGCCGACGTTCCTGACGGTCCCTCCGGACACGACGTCCCACTGCTGGGTGGCGCCGCCCGTGCAGTCCCGTATGAGCACGGCCACACCGTTGACCGCGCCGGCGCTCGCGCTGTCCAGGCACTTGCTCCCGTAGACGCCCAGCGTCTTGGTCGCGGTGTCGTACGACCACTGCTGGTTGCTTCCCCCGTTGCAGTCCCACAGGGTGAGTTCGGTGCCGCTTTCGGTCTTTCCGCCGGGGACATCCAGACATCGCCCGGAATCAGCGCCCCGAAGGGCGGCGGTCGAGACGGCGGCCGATGCCGCCGGGGCGGATATCGCGGCCCCGGCGGTCAGCAGCCCCAGCGATGCCATTACCAAGCCATATCGCGCCGACCGGGATTTATAACGGTGAGTAGCCATTCGGGAACTCCTTGCCTGTGAGCAAAACAGTGAGCATTCCACGCCTCACGTCGGCTCAGACTAGAGCACCCGCGGAACCGTTGCGCCCGCAGCCCGAATTCACCGAAAGGGCACTTTGTTCCTGCTAGTACATTTTCCCGCCTCTCGGTAATGCCTATTGACTACGCACTTTCCGCCGGACGGAAGGCGGAACGCGGAAGACATAAGACGGAAGGCTGAGGTGTCGAATGGCCGATGGCCGGCGGCGGACGGCCGGCGGCGGGGGCCAGGTCAGACGTCGAACTCGTGGTCCCGGGTCTCCGGCAGCGCCAGCAGGCACAGGAGGCTCACGAGGCAGAGGCCGCCGGTGTAGAAGCCGAGGACCAGCGGGGATTCCCAGTGGCTGTTCAGCCAGGTGGCGATGGACGGGGCGAAACCGCCGCCGAGGGTGTTGGCGAGGATGAAGGCGGCGGAGGCGCCGGTGTAGCGCAACCGGGCCGGGAACAGTTCGGGGAGGAAGGCTGCCACCGGGGAGAACATCAGCGCGAGGAACATCAGGCCGACCGTGTAGGCGCCGGTGATCACCAGCCCGTCGCGTGAGCTGAGCGAGGCGTACATCGGCACCGCCCACACCACACTGCCGACGGCTCCGGCCAGCATCAGCGGACGGCGGCCGATCCGGTCGGACAGCCTGGCGACCGGGAGGGTGATGGCGATTCCGGCCGCCGCGCCGATGCTCGCGGCGGTCAACATCGTGTTCCGGGGGATGCCGAGTTCCCGCGGACCGTACGAGAGGCTGTAGACGATCGTCAGGTAGTAGACGGCCGAGCCGCCGATCGCCGCGCCGGTGCCGAGCAGCAGCCGGCCGGGGTACTGCCTGAGAATCGTCCCCAGCGGGAACCGGGACGCCGACAGCGAACTCGGCTCCGGTGCCTGCGGATCGGCCCGTACCGCGGACTTGAAGACCGGGGACTCGGAGACCGTCGTACGCACCCACAGGCCGACCGCGACGAGGACGGTGCTGAGCAGGAACGGGATGCGCCAGGCCCAGTCGGTGAAGCCCTCCATGCCCACGATGTTCATGGTGGGCAGGATGACCGCGGTGGACAGCAGGAAGCCCAGC
Organism: Streptomyces sp. AK08-02; assembly: GCF_033795085.1. Lineage (NCBI taxonomy): Bacteria > Bacillati > Actinomycetota > Actinomycetes > Kitasatosporales > Streptomycetaceae > Streptomyces > Streptomyces sp. AK08-02. Next base: position 175,351 of record NZ_JARAZV010000020.1, on the reverse strand, counting down.
GAGGGGCCGACGTTGGGGATGGACGCGTACAACGCGCGGCGGCCGGGCGGCGCGTGTTCGGCGGCGAGCAGCACCGCCCCGCCCCACTCGCCGCCCATGCTGACGCCCTGGAGCAGACGGAGTGTCACCAGCAGTACGGGGGCGAGGAGTCCGGCGGTCTCGTAGGTGGGCAGCAGGCCGACGCCGACCGTGGCCACGCCCATCAGCAGCAGCGAGACGACCAGGGCCTGTCTTCGGCCCAGCCGGTCGCCGATCGTGCCGAACAGGATGACGCCGAGGGGGCGGGAGACGAAGGCCGCGGCGAAGGTGAGGAACGCGGCCATGGAGGAGAGGGTCGCGTTGCCGGAGGGGAAGAACGCGGGGCCGAGGACGAGCGCGGAGGCGGTGCCGTACACGGCGAAGTCGTAGTACTCGATCGTCGTGCCGACCAGGCTCGCCGCGGCGACCCGCGGGGCCTCGGATTTCGCCGTGGCCGCCGTCGCCGTCGCCGTGGCTGTCGTCGTCGACAGGTCGGCGGTTTTGAGCGGTAATTCAGGCATGGGGGGTCACTTCCAGGTCCTGAGTGGGGAGAGGAGTCACCCTAATCATCGAAATTCAATTTCGACAAGAAGCTCACAAGAAGCTCATTGAATAGAGCTTCAAGTGCGGTGACAGGAGGGGCAGAACGCCCCAACGCGCATAGAGTGCACGAACAGTACGCCCAGGCCACGTCAACCCCGCGCAACCTGTCAATCCCCTGTCAATATTCATACCGCAAACCGTATAAAAATTTGTCCATGGCCACACCTTGCCAACCGTCAGCCACACGTGAATGCTCGTGATCGCTTAACTTGAAAGTTTTACAACCATCGATTTTCGGACACGGAGAATCGCAACAGAATGTCGCGGTTACCGGCTTTCTGAAATGCGACCTCCGGGCTGGGAGGGCTCATTACCCATGCTGAAAACCGGCAAGCAATTACGCTTGAGGAGACTTTCGCTCGCGGGTGACGACCGGCATCTGCTCGTCCCCCTCGACCACAGCGTCTCGGACGGTCCGATCGTCCCCGCCGACAAGTGGGACGACCTGCTGCGGGCGCTCGTCGCCGGCGGCGCCGACGGGATCATCGTCCACAAGGGGCGGGCCCGCTCCTTCGCGCCGGACATCCTGAGGAGCTGCGCGCTGGTGGTGCACCTGAGCGCCAGCACCGCCTGCTCCGCCGACGTCCACGCCAAGGTGCTGGTCTCCGACGTCGAGGAGGCGCTGACGCTCGGCGCGGACGCGGTCAGCGTCCATGTGAACATCGGCTCCGACACCGAGGCACAGCAACTGGCGGACCTCGGGGCAGTGGCCCGTTCCTGCGACGCGTGGGGGATGCCCCTGATCGCGATGGTGTATCCACGCGGCCCCCGGATCGAGGACCCACGCGATCCGGCCCTTCTCTCCCATCTGGCCAACGTCGCCGCCGACCTGGGCGCGGACCTGGTGAAGACCTCCGTCGCCCTGCCGATCGAGCGCATGGCCGAGGTGGTGGCGAACAGTCCCATCCCCGTCCTCGCGGCCGGCGGTCCCCCGGACGGTTCCGACCTCGTCGAGTACGGCACCGCCGTGATGGCCGCCGGCTGCCGGGGCCTGGCCATCGGGCGCCGGATCTTCTCCTCCCCCTCGCCCGCCGCACTCGTGTCCCGGCTCTCGGCAGTGGTGCACGGCGGGAACACCGAGCTCCCACATGACATGCGCATGGCTAATTACTCGACGATCGTGGCAGGAGTGGCATGAGGTTCGCATGGATCGACCTGCGTGAAGTCCCCCGTCCGCAGCTCCAGGCAGTGGTGGACGCGGCAATCCACGCCCGGATGGCCGGAGTCGTGGCCGCCGACGCCGAGTTGCTCGGGACCCTGCCCCCGACGGTCACGCGGGTGCTGGCCGTCACCGGCGGCGGCCCGGTCCCGACCGGTGCGAGGAACCCCGGCGACAAGGACGTGAAGGAGACCGGCAAGGAGGCGAAGGCCTCGGACAAGGAGGTCAAGTCCCATGCCGGGAGGGGCGGTTCACCGGCCGGCACCGGATTCGACGTGCTCCTGCGGAAGTTCGGCACCCAGGACGAGCTGGACGCGCTCGCCGCCGAGCACCGGGCCGGCACCCGCGCCGGTGGCACTGGCGGCGCCGGAGGCACGCCCGTCTCCGGGTTCATCGACGTACGGGACGACCGCACCCTCCAACTGTCGTGCTCGGGCGCCATGGTGCTGCCGTACACGGTCATCCACTTCGCGGACCCGACCAAGATCCCCCTGGAGATCGTGCTCGCCGCCGCCGAGTCCGCCGAGGGCAAGCTCGTGACGGTCGTCGACGGCCTGGAGGAGGCGGCCATCGTCTTCGACGTGCTGGAGCGCGGCTCGGACGGCATCCTCTTCACGCCCCGCAGCGCCGACGAGGTGTTCGCGCTGGCGCGGCTGCTGGAGGCGACGACACCGCAACTGGAGCTGTCCACACTGACCGTGGAGAGCATCCGGCACGTCGGACTCGGCGACCGGGTCTGTGTGGACACCTGCTCGCACTTCGAGGAGGACGAGGGCATCCTCGTCGGCTCCTACTCCTCCGGGTTCGTGCTGTGCTGCAGCGAGACCCACCCCCTGCCCTACATGCCGACCAGGCCGTTCCGGGTCAACGCGGGTGCCCTGCACTCGTACACGCTCGGCCCCGACAACCGCACCAACTACCTCAGCGAGGTCGGCTCGGGCAGCGCGCTGCTCGCCGTCGGCGCCGACGGGCGCACCCGACGGGTCGTCGTCGGGCGGGCGAAACTCGAATCCCGGCCGCTCCTGGAGATCCGTACCCACGCCGAGGACGGCCGGCTGGTCAGCCTGACCGTGCAGGACGACTGGCATGTACGGGTGCTCGGCCCCGGCGGCAAGGTTCTCAACGTGACCGAGTTGCGGACCGGCGACGAGCTGCTCGGGTATCTGGCCGCCGACAAGCGTCATGTGGGGCTGCCCATCGGCGAGTTCTGCAAGGAGGTCTGAGGTCCGATGGGCGAACCCGAATCAGAACTCGCCCCGCTGGTGGGGCGGCTGTTCGACGCGCACGACGACCGGCTGCCATATCTGACACACCAACAGGAGACGGTCACACGCGGTGAGTTACGGGAGCGGGTGACCAAACAGGCCGCCGTCTTCGCCGGGTACGGGATCGGGCCGGGCAGCACCGTGGGGCTGCGGACCCCGCCCAGTTTCACCCAGATCGAGGTGCTGCTCGCCCTGTGGCGGCTCGGCGCGCAGGTGCTGCTCTTCGACTTCCGGCTCAAACCACCCGAGGTGGCGGCGCTCTGCGCCTCCTGCCGACCGCAGTTCATGGTCAGCGCCGGTTCCAACGTCCGGGCCACGTTCGGCTTCCGCTCGGAGTACGAGGTCGTCACCGAGCGGCGCAGAACCGGTCTGGCGGCCACCACCGGGCACCGCCTCGTCCAGTTCAGCTCGGGCTCCACCGGACGGCCGAAAGTCATCGGCCGGACCGCCCGGTCGCTCGCCACCGAGGTGGACCGGTTCGCCGGCGTCCCGGGCATGCCCGTCGAGGGCGACCGGCTGCTGCTGCTCAGTTCGACCGCGCACAGTTTCGGCCTGATCGGGGGCCTGCTGTACTCCCTCGCGGCCGGCGTCTCCGTCGTCTTCGCGCCCCGCGTGTCCGCCCGCGACATCCTGCGGGCCGCGCTGGAGCACCGGATCACCGCCGTCTTCGGCGTGCCGACGCACTTCGAACTGCTCGCCGCCGCCACCGACCAACTCGCGCTGCCCGACCTGCGGCTCGCGGTGTCGGGCGGCGAGATCATGCCCCCGCAGGTCGCGGCCCGGTTCGCGCGGCGGTACGGCGTCGAGGTCGGCGAGGCGTACGGGACCACCGAGACCGGCATCGTCGCCATCGACGTCGGCGGCACCCTGCGCCCCTCGGTCGGCCGGGCGGCGCCGGGTGTCTCGATCCGCGTGAGACAGGGCGAACTGGACGTCGCCCTCGACGAGTCGCCGTACCTCTTCGACTCGGGCGGCACCCAGTACACGGACGGCTGGCTGCACACCCGGGACCGGGCCGCGCTGGACGCCACCGGCGCGGTACTGGTGCGGGGGCGCGCCGACTCCCTCGTCGTCGTCGGCGGCCTCAAGGTCGACCTCACCGAGGTGGAGAACGTACTCGGCGAGCACCCGGCCGTCGAACAGGCGGTCCTGGTCCACGAGGACGTGACCGAGGCGTACGTCGCGGTCACGGCCGGCGTCGAACCCCCCTCCCCCGAGGAGCTGTCGCGCTGGTGCCGGGAGCGGCTGGCCGACTACAAGGTGCCCCGGGTGATCCGGCTGCTGGACGCGCTGCCGCGCACGTCCAACGGCAAGTTGGTGCGACAGGCGGCGACGTTGCGCTCCGCCGGGTAGGGCGGGGTCGGGCCGGTTGTCGCCGGTTGTCCTTTGTCCGCGGGTCCGTTGTGGCTTGTCGCGCAGTTCCCCGCCCCTGAAGGGGCGCTCTACTCCCCCACTGGAGAAAGTGATCATGAGTACGTCGATTCTGGAAGACGAGATCCGCGAGTTCGTCCTGACATCGGTCATCGACGAGATGAACATCCTGCTGAGCCGCGACGGCATCACGGACGACAGCCCGGTGACGGTCGGCGGGCTGGATGTCGACTCCCTGAGCCTGATCGAACTCACCCTGCGCCTGGAGTCCCGGTTCGGCGTGGAGATCCCCGACACCGACATCGAACCCCTGGCCACCCTGACCCTCGGCGAGCTCGTCACCGAGGTCGTCCGACGCGGTGCGAAGGCATGAGTACGAGCACGGGGGCCTCCGGCACCAGCACCGCCACCGACACGGACACCGGCGCCGACGCCATCCCTGTCACCGGCCTCACCACGGACTCCGTACGGGAGCTGCTGTCGGACCGCAAGGTCTTCCCGGGGCTGCCCGACGACCTCGGGGAGGATGCCGAACTGGTCCTGGACTCCCTCGGGTTGGTGTGGCTGCTGCATGTGGTGGAGGAGCGGTACGGCCTGGTCGTCGAGCCCACCGACGAGGACATCGCCGGACTGACCTCGCTCCGGCGGCTCACCGACTATCTGCGTGCCGAACACCTGCGTACCGCCCGGAAGGGGGGCGCCCGGGATGACGCGTGAAGTGCGTGAAGTGACCGTGACCGGATACGGGGTACGGACCGCGTTCGGTGAGGGCGCGGAGGCGTTGCGACGCGGGGTGTTCGCGGGAGTGCCGGCGTTCCGGCCCACGACACGGTTCGACACGGGGCCGTACCGGACGGCGGTCGCCGCGGCCGAGCCCGACGGGCCGGAGACGGTCGAGGGGTGGCCGTTGCGAGACGCGCTCGGCCGGTGCGGGGGCGCTGCGCTGGCTATGGCCGGGCTCGGGTCGGGATCGGGGGCCGCGGTGATCCTGGGGGTGGCCGGGGATCATCGGAGCGTCACCCGGTACTGGCGGGGTGCCGGGGATTTCGTGCCGGTCGCTCCGGGGGGATCGGCGTATGGAGGGCGCGGGTCCGTTGTGGCTGGTCGCGCAGTTCCCCGCGCCCCTGGCGGGTTCGCCGATGCCGTGCCCGCTCGGCTCGCCGAACTGCTGGCCGGGGAAATGGGGTTGGTCGGACCCCGGCTCACCTTCACCAATGCGTGTGTCGCGTCCGCTGCCGCGATTCTGCACACCTGCCGGTTGATCTCCTCGGGGCGGATCGAGGTCGCCGTCTGTGCGGGTGGCTATCTGGTCGAGGAGGAGACCTTCGGCAAGTTCGACTCCGGCCGGGCCCTGTCGCGGGACGGCGTGGTGCGGCCGTTCAGTGCCGACCGGACCGGGCTGCTGCTGGGCGACGGCGTCGCGGCCGTCGTGCTGGAGTCCGCCGAACACGCCCGGCGGCGCGGTGCCCGGCCACTCGCGTCGGTCATCGGGTGGGGCGCCGCCACCGACGCCCACCACATCGCCCAGCCGCACCCGCAGGGCGCCGGCCTCGCCCAAGCCGCGCAACAGGCGTTACGGCGGGCCGGAGATCCGGACGGCGTGTCCCTCGACTACGTCAACGCCCATGGCACCGGCACCAGGTACAACGACGGCGCCGAGACCAGGGGCCTGCGCGCGGCCTTCCCGAAGCACGCCGAGTCGATACCGGTCAGCTCGACCAAGTCCACCACCGGCCACCTCCTGGAAGCCGCGGGTGTCGTGGAGTTCGTGATCACGATGCTGGCCCTGCTGGACGGCGTACTCCCGCCGACCGCCGGATACGGCAGCCCCGACCCGGAGTGCGACCTCGACTACGTGCCGAACGACCCGCGCCCCGCCGACGTGCGCCGCGCCCTCACCATCAACGCCGCCTTCGGGGGCGCCAACACCGCACTCGTCCTGGAGCGGCCGTGACCCCGATCGACGAGACCCACCCCACGGTCCAGCGCTCCTCCCTCGCCTCCTCCTCTTCCTCTCTCTCCTCTCTGTCCTCCCTCTCGGTCCTCGCCGCCGCCACGGCTACCCACGGCACCGGCCGGGACGACGACATCGCCCTCCCGAAGCTGCCCGGCTTCGTGGAGTCGGCGTTCAGTCCGCTGGCGTACGAGGTCGGCAGCAGATGTCTGACCGCGCGCCCCGGGGACGGCGACCGTACCGCCGTGGCGCTGGCCGGCCTGATGGGTGACACCACGACCGCGGACCTGGCCAGTCGGCGCATGGTGTCCGGGCGGGTCCACAACCCGTTGCTGTTCATGCAGGCCACCGCCAACTCCGTGCTGGGGCACATGAGTCGGGAGTTCGGGATCACGGGCCAGATGTTCAGCCTCTCCACCCTCGACGACCCGCTGGACGAACTCCTCGCCATGGCCGAGCTGTTGCTGGAGGAACCGGAACTCGACAGGGTCCTGGTGCTGGCCGTGGAGCTCGGCGGCGGCGAACGCGTCTCCGCCGTCCACCACGAACTGGCCGAGGAGTACCGCCGCCCGGTCCCGAACCTCCCCGCGTCCGCGGGCCTGGCGGCGGCGGTACTCCTCGGCCGACCGGGCGACGCGGACGGGGCGGGCGACGCGGACGGGGCGGACGGGGCGCGGGCGCCGATCAGGCGAACCCAGACCGCCCTGGCGTCCCAGCACCTCGGAAGCATCCAGAGCCTCTTCGAGCTGGCCACCGCCCACGACTCCCGCACATCCCACGCCGGCCACGCCGCCCATGCCGAACCAAGTACCGAGACGGAGACCCACACTCATGCTCATCAGTAGGCAGGAGCGGGCCCGGATCTGCTCCGACACCGAACTGGGCGCCGGCAACATCCTGGCCAGGCTGGCCGCGTACGACCGTCCACGCGACGAGGTCGTTCTTCGCACCGACGGCAACTGGATTGCACCGGACGGCAGTTACCCCACCGAGCTCACGCTCGGGAAGTTGCGGGAGGCCGTCGAGAGCTACGCGGGCTGGTACGCCGCCCAGGGTGTTCGCCCCCGCGACCCGGTAGCCCTCCACTCCCACTCCAGCGCCGAGTTCGCGGTCAACTTCCTGGCGCTGACCTCCCTCGGCGCGATCCCCTCCTTCGTCAACGGCAATCTGCCGGCCGACATCGCGCGGGAGTACGTACGACGGCAGGGCGCCGTAGGTGCCTTCACGGACGCCGAGCACCACGACGTACTGGCGCCGGAGTCGGGGTCCGCGTCCTCGGTCGCCGGGGGACTTCGCTTCTGCGCGACCGCCGCCGACATCCGCCCCGAACACCGGGCCTCGCTCCCCTCCTCCCACCCCTACCGTCACGACCCCTCCGACCCGGTGCTCATCTCGCACTCGTCCGGAACCACCGGTATGCCCAAGGGGGTTCCGCACACCCACCGGACGCTGATGTACGCGCAGCTGCACCGCCTGCGCTACTCCACCGGCACCGACATGGAACGCACCCTGGTCGGACTGCCCGGCGCCCACAACGCGATGGTCGCCACGCTGCTCTACTGCCTCCTCCTGCGCACCGACATCAAACTCCTCTCAAGCCAGCGCGGCACCCAAGTACTGGACGCCATCGAGGAGTTCAGGCCCACCACCGTGCTGGCCTTCGCCGGGACCTTCGGCGAGATGGCCGCCGAGGACCTCTCGGCCCGCGACCTGTCCAGCGTGCAGGTGTGGTTCAACACCGGGGACGCGGCCCACGAGGCACACATCCGGGCCCTCGTGCGGCACGGCAGCCACCAGACGATCGGCAAGGACCTGCGGCGCACCCGCGTCGACGGCTCCGTCTTCGTCGACGGGCTCGGCTCCTCCGAGGCCGGCTACTCCGTCTTCCACAACCGGCACACCAAGGACACCTCGGCCTACTCGCGCTGCGTCGGCAGGCCGATCAGTTTCGCCGAGGCCGCCGTACTCGCCGAGGACGGCACCCCGCTGCCGCCCGGCGAGATCGGACGCCTGGGCCTCAAGTCCCCTACCCTCACGCCCGGTTACTGGAACGACTCGCTGACCTGGAACCGTATGCGCCTCGGCGGCTACTGGCTCACCGGCGACCTCGCCCACCAGGACGAGGACGGCAACTTCTACCACCTCGACCGCGCCCCCGACGCCATCCGCACCCCGGCCGGGGTCGTCTTCAGCACCCGCACCGAGGAACTCCTGCTCCGCGAGCTGCCCGAACTGGCGGACTGCACGGTCGTCGGAGTCGCCGACAACGGTGTACGCGCGGACTGGGACGGCGACGGAGTGGCGCACGCATACGCACTGCTCCAGCTCACCGACGGGGACCTGACCAACGGGGATTCGCCCGACGGCGAGTTGAGCGATCAGGAGTTGACCGACCGGGTCAACACGGCCCTCAGGTCGGCCGGGTTCCCCCCGGTCTCCCGCGCCCTGCGTATGAAGCCCGACGACGTCGCCAAGGGCGCCACCGGAAAGGTGCTGAAACGAGTGATGCGGGACCGCTTCGCCGCTTCCGTGGCCAAGGAGCAACGATGAACACCGGCACCGGCACCGAGGACGTCAACCACCGTGCCCGGGCAAGCGAGGCGTACCGGCTGTGGTGGCAGCACGACGCCAACTGGTACCAGGGCGTGGCGAGTCGGTTCGGGCAGGAGGCCGCGAACGAGCTCAACGCCGAGGCGCTGCGCAAGGTCGCGACCCACGTCGGACAACGCGTCGGCCGCCTCTCGGGCCCGCTCCCCGACACCGGCGACACCCGCAAGGACCTGGAGGAACTGCGCCGCCGGTACGACGACTGCGGCGACCGGATGTTCCCCCCGGAACTGCGCAACGCCTCCACGGAGGTCGAGGACGTGGCCGAGGAGGACGGGCTGATCGTCCTCACCCTGCGCCGTAGCTTCGCCGTCACCATGGTGCGGATGGCCGGCACACTGGACGGCTACCAGTGCCCCTGCACCGACATCCACACGGGCTGGTCCGAGGGCCTCGGTGTGACCCTGACCGAGAACCGCGCCGAGACCTGCCTGCGCGACGGCGACAAGGCGTGCCGTCTGCTGATGCGCGTACGCACCCCCCTTGCTCCCCCGACTCCCCTCACTCACGACGGTACGGAGGACTGAGCACCGTGCGGATACTTGTCGCCGGAGCCACCGGAGTGGTCGGACATCCGCTGGTGGCCGCGCTACGGGCTCGGGGCCACCAAGTGAGCGCGCTGGTACGGGAGGAGTCCCGGTCCCGCGCTCCGGAAGCGGACGCGATCGTGGTCGCCGACGCCCTCGACCGGGAAGCACTCATCGCCGCCGTGACGGATGTACGCCCCGATGTCGTCGTCCATCAGCTGTCGGCGCTACGGCTGTTGCGCGACGACCCGCCGGAGGCCTTCGCGCGGACCGCCCGGCTGCGCACCGAGGGCACCGGCAACCTGATCGCGGCGGCCCGCGCGGCCGGTGCCGGACGCCTGGTCGCGCAGTCCATCGCCTTCGCCGCCGCGCCGACCGGGGACACGGTCGTCGACGAGAGCGCCCCGCTGTACGTGGACGCCCCTGACCCGGGTTGGGCGGCCACCGTACGGGCGGTCTCCGAGCTGGAGGCACAAGTACTGGACTCCTCGGCCGAGTTGAGCGGGCTGGTGCTGCGGTACGGGACGCTGTACGGCCCCGGCACCGCGTACGCCCGTACCGGCGGCGGGACCGCGCAACGGGTGCTGGCCGGGAGGTTCCCGCTGCCCGAGGGCGGGGCCGGGATCACCTCGTTCCTGCATGTGGAGGACGCCGTGGGGGCGGCGGTGGCGGCCGTGGAGTCCGAGGTCACCGGCGCCTTTCACATCACGGACGACGAACCGGCCCCGGCCGCACAGTGGTTGCCCCATTTCGCGCGTGCACTGGACGCCCCGCCACCGCGCACGATCCCGGCGACGATGGCCCCCCGGCTGCTCGGCTGGTTCATGGCCCACCAGCTCACCTCGGCGGCCGGCGCCTCCAACTCCCTCGCCCGTACGGAACTTGGCTGGAAGCCGCTGCGGCCGAGCTGGCGCGACGGGCTGGGCCAGGAATGACCGAACCCGAACCCGAACCCGAACCCGTGTCCCAACCGGAACCCGCGTCCCCACCGGAGTCCCGTGACGCTCTCACCGTGTGCGTCATCGGCGCCGGGCCGCGCGGGCTCTCGGTGCTGGAGCGGCTCCGCGCCAACGCGTCCCAGGCCCGCGGCCCGGTCGTGGTGCATCTCGTCGACCCGTACCCACCCGGCCCGGGCGCGGTGTGGCGCACCGACCAGCCGGCCGAGCTGCTGATGAACACGGTCGCCTCCCAGGTGACCCTGTTCACCGACGACAGCGTGCCGTGCGCGGGCCCGGCTGTACCGGGCCCGAGTCTGTACGAATGGGCGCTCACTCTGGGACCCGAGGCGTACCCGGCCCGGGTCCTGGCGGAGGCGCGGCGGCTCGGCCCGGACACCTACCCGACCCGCGCCTTCCACGGCCACTACCTGGAGTGGGTCTTCCAGCACCTGACGCACACCGCACCGCCCGAGTTCACGGTCCACACACACCGGACGACCGCCACCGAGCTTGCCGATGCCCCGGACAGCACCCAGACGGTGACCCTGGCGGACGGCGCACGGCTCACCGGCCTGGACGCGGTCGTACTGGCCCTGGGCCACGGGCAGTCGACCCCGACCGGGGAGGAACGGGAACTGCGCTCCTTCGCCGCCCGCCACGCACCCAACCGTGCTGGTTCCGGCGTGACCTACGTGGGCCCCGCGAACCCGGCCGACGCCGATCTCAGCGCCCTGCGGCCCGGCACCCCGGTCGCTCTGCGCGGACTCGGGCTGAACTTCTTCGACCAGCTGGCCCTCCTCACCGAGGGCCGCGGCGGCACCTTCAAGCAGACCCACCAAGGCGGTCAGGGCAGCGGGCTCGTGTACATCCCGAGCGGCAACGAGCCACTGCTGTACGCCGGTTCACGACGCGGAGTGCCGTACCACGCGCGCGGCGAGAACGAGAAGGGTGCGCTCGGCCGCCACCACCCCCGTTTCCTCACCCCGGAGGTCATCGCCGGACTACGGCGACGTCCCGTCGGCTTCCGTGCGGACATCTGGCCCCTGATCGACCGCGAGGTCCGGACCGTCTACTACGAGGCGTGGATCCGGGCCGCCCAAGGCCCCTGGGCGGCGGCGGAGTTCGTACGGTGCTGCTTCGCCGGCCGCGATCCGGAGCCGGTCCTGCTCGACCGGTACGAGGTGCCCCCGGACGAGCGCTGGGACTGGCGGCGCGTTGAACGCCCGTACGGGGACCGGCACTTCACGTCCCGTGCCGACTTCCGGCGCTGGCTGCTGGGGTATCTGCGCCGGGACGTCGCAGCCGCCCGCCTCGGCAATGTGAACGGCCCGCTGAAGGCGGCGCTGGACGCGCTGCGTGACCTGCGCAACGAGGTCCGGCTCGTGGTCGATCACGGCGGTGTCGTCGGGGAGTCGTACCGAGCCGAACTGGACGGCTGGTACACGCCGTTGAACGCGTTCACGTCGATCGGCCCGCCCGCGTTCCGTATCGAGCAGCTGATCGCACTGATCGAGGCCGAGGTGCTGCACGTGGTCGGCCCGGGGATGCGGATACGGCCGACGAGCGACGCGGGTGGCCCTGGCGAGGCGGGTTTCCTCGTGGACGCGGAGGGGGTGTCCCAGGCGCCGGTGCCGGTGCGGGCCCTGGTCGAGGCGCGGCTGCCCGACATCGACCTGCGGCGCAGCGCCAGTCCACTGCTGCGGGGGCTGCTGGCGGAGGGCGGCTGTGTCCCGTACCGGCCGGGCGGCCACGAGGCGCGTGAGACGCATGAGGCAGACGGGCCGCACGAGACGGGCGGGATGGCGGTGACCGGCGGTGCGCCCCGGCTGCTGGACGCGTCCGGGCGCCCGCACCCGCGCAGGTTCGCCTTCGGGGTGCCGACGGAGGGGGTGCGCTGGGTGACGGCGGTCGGCATCAGACCGGGCGTGGGCTCGGTGACGCTGGAGGACTCGGACGCCATCGCACGGGCGGTGCTGGGCCTGGAGGGGGCCGTGGAGTCCCAGGAGTCCGTGGAGTCAAGGGGGTCCAGGTTGACCGGGTTGGCCGGGGAGCGCCGAATGCCGCTGGTGAAAGCCGAGTTGCTCGCACCTCAGACCTCGGGCGCGGGGAGTCGATGAGCGTGGACGGGATGATGGACCCGGCGTCTGCCGGCACGGACGCGGGGCTGCTCGCGCCCACCTGGGCCGGTACGCCGGCGGCAGCGGCGGTCACCGACGAGGCCTGGCTGCAGGCCATGCTGGACGTGGAAGTGGCCTTGGCACAAGCCCAGTTCGCGGTGGGGCTGACACCAGCCGCAGCGGTGGCGGCGATCGCCTCGGAGGCCCACGCGGACCGCTTCGACCTGGTCGCCCTGGCGTACGCGGCCCGGGCCGCCGCCAACCCGGTGGTCGCGCTCGTCCCGGCCCTGACCGAGGCGGTCGCCGCCAAGGACCCGGCCGCCGCGGAGTACGTACACCGGGGTTCGACCAGCCAGGACATCCTGGACTCGGCGGCGATGCTGATCGCCCGCCGTGCACTCACCCTGATCGCCGCCGACCTGGAACGCACCGCCGACGCCCTGGCCGCCCTCGCCGACACCCACCGCCACACCGCCCTGGCGGGCCGCACCCTGGCCCAGCACGCGGTCCCCACGACCTTCGGACTGAAGGCGGCGGGCTGGCTCCAACTGGTCATGGACGCCCTGACCCGAGTGCGCGCGGTGGCATCGACCCTCCCCGCCCAACTGGGCGGCGCGGCAGGCACGTTGGCGGCATACCGCGAGTACGCGACGCTGGACGGCGGTCCGGAACGGGCATCGCGGGGCGGGGTCGAGCTGCTGGCCCCGTTCGCGAAGGCCCTGGGCCTGGCGGAGCCGACGCTGCCGTGGCACGTCGTACGCACGCCGATCGCCGAGCTGGGCGCGGTACTTCAGCTGGTCACCGGGGCGCTCGGCAAGTTCGCACTGGACGTGCGGACCCTGTCCCGTACGGAGCTCGGCGAGGTCTCCGAACCGGCGGCGAAGGGACGGGGCACCTCGTCCGCGATGCCGCAGAAACGCAACCCCGCACTCGCCACCCTGATCGTGTCGGCCGCTCGCCAAGTCCCCGCGTACGCATTGGTGTTGGCCCAGTGTCTGCTGGCGGAGGACGAACGCCCGGCCGGAGAATGGCATGCCGAGTGGCAGCCGTTGCGGGAGGCACTGCGGCTGACGGGCGGCGCGGCACACACGGCGGTGGAGCTGGCCGAGGGACTGGTCGTCCACTCGGACCGCATGCTGGCCAACCTCGAACTGACCGGCGGAGCCGTCGTCACCGAGCGACTGGCCGTGGCGCTGACCCCGGTGCTCGGCAAGGCACGGGCGAAGAAGCTCCTGTCGACGGCCTCGGCAGAGTCGGCCGCCACGGGCCGCCCCCTCACCGAACTCCTCGCCGAACTCCTCCCCATACAGCCGGAGTCGGCGGACGGACTCACCTCCGCCCAGCTCTCGGACCTGCTCGACCCGACCCGCTACACGGGCGCGGCGGACGCGCTGATCGACCGAGTACTGCGTACCTACGAGGGCAACGGAGGCGTCGTCCGATGGGCGAAGTGAGAACGAGCGACACGAGCGACGCCAGTGATGCCGGTGGTTCAGGTGCCGCAGGCGCTACCGGCGTCACCGCCACGGGGAAGGCCGATCGGCGGCCGTCGTGGCCCGTTCTCCTGGTCGTGGTCTGCGCGCAGATGCTGATCTGGCTGGACACCTCGGTCCTCAACGTCGCCGTCACCACCCTGGCGGACCCGGTGGACGGACTGGGCGCGACCCCGGCCGAGTTGGAGTGGGTGGCGAGCGCCTACACCCTCGTCTTCGCCGGCGCCCTGTTCGCGGGCGGTGCGCTGGCGGACCGCTTCGGCCCGAGGACCACGCTCCTCGCGGGCCTGGCGCTGTTCGGCGTGGCCTCGGGAGCCGGTGCCTTCGTCTCGTCGCCGGGCTGGCTGATCGTGGCGCGGGCCGTGATGGGCGCGGGCAGCGCGCTGCTGATGCCGGCGACGCTCTCGGTGATCGTGCAGAGCACGCCGGAGGAGAAGCGCACCCGGGCCATCGCGATCTGGAGTTCCTCCAGCGGGCTCGGGGTGGCCGTGGGCCCGGTGGTCGGCGGGGCGCTGCTCAGCAACTTCTGGTGGGGCTCGGTGTTCCTCGTCAACGTGCCGATCGTGGCGCTGTGCATGGCCGGAGTGGCAGCGGTCGTACCGGAGTCGAAGGGCCCGAGGCGCAGACAGCTGGACCTGCCGGGCATGGCTCTGTCGGTCGCCGGACTCGGCGGGGTCGTGTTCGGGATCATCGAACTGGGCAACGGCCAGGCCTGGTACGGCTCTCACGTCCTCCTCCCCCTCCTCGTGGGCGGCGCGCTGCTGACCGCGTTCGTCGCCGCCCAGCGCAGGTCGCCCGCGCCCAGCCTGGACGTGCGGCTGTTCCGGCAACCCGGGTTCACGGCCGGGAGCGTGGTCCTGCTGATCGCGTTCATGGCACTGGCCGGTCACCTCTTCTACGCGGCCTTCTACCTCCAGGGCCCCCGCGGCCTCTCCCCCTCCGACGCCGGACTGGTGATGATCGCCGCCGCGATCGGCATCGTCCTCGGCAGCCAGGCGTCCCCCGCGCTGAGCCGCCGGCTGACGGCGCGCTGGACGGTGGCGGCGGGAGTCCTGGCCACGGCGGTCACCTACGTCGCGTACGCGTGGCTGGACGGCGGAACGCCGATCTGGTTCATCGCCGCGCTGCTGTGGATCCAGGGCTTCGGCATGGGCCTGGTCGGTACGCCGGTCACGGCAGTGATGATGAGCGGGGTGCCACCGCAACTGGCGGGCGCCGGCTCGGCCGTCAACAGCGTCACCCGTCAGGTGGGCGGCACACTGGGGGTGGCGATGGCGGGGTCGATCCTGTCCGGGGTATACCGGGCCCGAATGTCGGACGCGCAACTCCCCATGAAGGATGGCCAGTTGTCACCAGCCGCCGCGGAACAGGCCCGTACGTCCGCCGAGTCGGCCCGCTCACTGGCCGAATCCCTCCGCCTGCCGGAACTGGCGACCACGGCCGACCGGGCCTTCCTCGACGCGATGTACGCCGCCACCCTCTCCGTCGCCGCCCTGGCCCTGATCGGCTTCGCGGTGTCGGTGGTGGGTCTGCGCACCCGGACCGGGAAATGACGAAGCCGAGCCGAAGGAGGCGATGAGTGCCGGAGACGACGGGTGCGGAGACGATGAGCGAGGAGGAGAGGGACATGGAGAGTGAGGCCATGATGGCGCGGGCGACGCCTCGTTCGGTCTTCGTCACCGGCGGGAACCGGGGGATCGGCCTGGCGATAGCCCAGCGTTTCGCGACAGCGGGTGACCGGGTCGCGGTGACCTACCGAAGTGAGCCACCCCCGGATTCGGCGGGATTCCTGTCCGTACGCTGTGATGTGACGGACAGTCAGCAGATCGACCGGGCGTTCTCGGAGGCCGAAGCCGCACACGGCCCGGTGACGGTCCTGGTCGCCAACGCGGGCACCTCGCACGACCGACTTCTGGTGCGGATGACGGAGGCCGACTTCACCTCGGTCGTCGACACCAACCTCACCGGGGCCTTCCGCGTCACCCAGCGCGCGGTGCGCGGCATGCTCCGCGAAGGCCAGGGCCGTATCGTCCTCATCTCCTCCACGGCAGCCCTGCACGGCTCCGCCGGCCAGACCAACTACGCGGCGTCGAAAGCCGGGTTGATCGGCTTCGCCCGCTCCCTCACCCGCGAACTGGGCCCACGGGACATCACCTGCAACGTGGTGGCCCCCGGCCTCACGGAAACAGACATGAGCAGCGCCCTCACCCCCGACCAGCGCCGCGACCTCCTCCGCCGAACACCGGCGGGACGACTCGGCCGACCCGAGGAGGTGGCGGACGCGGTGGTGTTCCTGGCTGAGGCGGGGTACGTGCGCGGGGCGGTGATTCCGGTGGACGGGGGCGCGGGGCTGGGTCACTGAGACGAGACGTCCGGCCGTACCCGACGACCTGTCGGCCCTCTACAGTCCCACGTAAAACACCCCTACCATCAGCCCATGCGCTTATGGCGGAGTCATGACACGGTCGCGTCCCTCCCCCGCGATCCCCGGGCCGACGAGTATCCGATGCCGTTCGTCCCGTACGGCTGGTACGCCGTGCTCCGCAGCTCCGAACTTCGGCCGGGGAAGGTCGTCAGCCTCCACTACTTCGGGCGCGCGCTCATCGCCTTCCGGGGCATCGACGGGAAGGCGACCGTCCGGGACGCGCACTGTCCCCACTACGGCGCGCACCTCGGTGCCGGCGGCAAGGTCGTGGACGGCACGGTGGTGTGCCCGTTCCACGGCTGGCGGTTCGGTACGGACGGCAGGTGTGTGGAGGCGCCCTTCGCCACCCGCACTCCCAAGGTGTCCCTCGGCGGATTCCCGGTCCGGGAGCACAGCGGGCTCGTCCTCGTCCACACCGGGCCGGGCGAACCCTCCTGGGAGGTACCGGAGATCCCGGAAACCACGTCCCAGGACTACGCCACCCCGATCGACGACACCTGCCGGGCGCGCGTCCACGTCCAGGAGATGCGCGAGAACATCGTCGACGAGTCCCACTTCCACTTCATCCACGGCCAGCCCGAGCCCCCGGTCCAGGACTGGCGCCAGGACGGCCCGTACGCCGAGGCCCGCGGTCGGATCGCCCGACGCGTTCTGCGCTGGGACATCAACAACACCTTCGACGCGTTCATGTACGGGCCCGGCGTCATGGTCGTCCGCGTCCACGGTCCCGTCCTGTCGGTGACAGCGGTCGCCCTCACCACCCCGGTCGACGACAGCACGAGCGAACTCCGGATGCTGTACTACGTCCGCAAACCGGCCCGGTTCCCCCTCCGGTCGCTGACTCCCCTCCTCAAGCTCGTCTTCCGCGCGGAAGCCCTGGGCGAGGTGCGCGAGGAGGTCGGGATCTGGGACCACAAGATCCACCAGGCCCGCCCGGTCCTCCTCCCGCACGAGAAGGGAATCAGGGCGCTGCGACGGTGGTACGCGCAGTTCTATCCGTCGGACGTGCCGGACGTGCCGGACGTGACGATCCCGGCGCCCCGGCTGAGCACCTCGGCCGATGACGCCCCCTCATCCGTGATGACGACGACGGCTGACTGACCGGATCGGTCCGCTTCGGGACCCGATGCGGCCTGTCCCCGCGCCCTACGGAGGGACGAGGGTTGGGGCATGACCCGAGCACTGATCGTCATCGATGTCCAGGAGTCCTTCCGCGCCCGTCCGCTGTGGGAGACGATCTCCGACCCGAAGATCGCCGACAAGGTGAACCGACTGGTACGGCCGGCCCGGCGCGCCGGAGACCTGGTGGTGTGGGTACTGCACACCGAGCCCGGAAGCGGCGGTGTCTTCGACCCGGCCCTCGGCGACGTCCGGTTGCTGGCGGAGCTGGAGCAGCCGGAGGACGGCGAGCCGGTGATCCACAAGACCTCGCACAACGCCTTCACCACCACCAACCTGCAGCAACTCCTCACCGAGCACGGGGTCCGTGAGATCGCCGTCTGCGGTATCCGTACCGAGCAGTGCGTCGAGACCACCGCCCGCGTGGCGAGCGACCTCGGCTACCAGGTCACCTTCGTCGTCGACGCGACCGCCACGAACCCCATCCCGCATCGCGACGCCCCCGCCGACCAGAGCGTCGCCGAACTGCTCTCCGACCCCCGCACCCTGACCGCCGACGAGATCATCCGGCGCACCGAGTACGCCCTCGCCGGCCGCTTCGCCACCATCGCGACGGTCGACGAGGTGGAGGCCGCGGCGGATCCGCGAGCATGATGACCGGTCTTCCGGCATGACAACCTCTTCCGGCATGATGACCGAATCGTGAACCGCATCGTCTTCTTCCTGGTGCCCGGAGTCCATCTGCTGGACCTGGCCGGCCCCGCGCAGGTCTTCTCCACCGCAGCCGACTTCGGACACCCCTACACCCTCACCTACGTCGCCGAGCGGCCGCAGGTCCCCACCGCCCAGGGACTGCCCCTGGTGGCCGAGACCGAATGGCCCGAACTCGGGCCCGAGGACCTGATCGTGGTCCCCGGCTGGCGAACCGTCACCCTGGCCGGCTCGCCCGCCATCGCCGACGCCTCCCTGAAGGTCCTGCGGGACCACCACACCAGGGGCGGAACGGTCGCCAGCGTCTGCGCCGGCGCGGAGGCACTCGGCCGGGCCGGCCTGCTCAGGGGCCGCCGTTGCACCACCCACCACGACGTGCAGGACGAGCTGGCCCTGCGCCACCCGGGCGCGGTCGTCGTCCGGGACGTCCTGTTCACCGTCGACGACCGGGTGATCACCTCCGCCGGTATCGCCAGCGGCATCGACCTGGCCCTCCACCTCGTCGCCGGCCGGCACGGACCCGCCGTCGCCGCCCAGGTCGCCCGGGACATGGTCGTCTACGCCCGTCGCAACGGCCACGAGCCCCAGGCCAGCGCGATGTTCCGGCACCGGTCCCACCTCGACGACACCGTGCACCGCGCCCAGGACCTCATCGACACCCGCTTCGACGAACCGCTGCCGCTGCCCCACCTGGCGTCGGCGGTCGGCGTCAGCGAACGCACCCTCACCCGGCTCTTCAGCCGCGCCACCGGTCTCACCCCGCTGCGCTACCAGCAGACCCTGCGCCTGGAACGCGCCGAGCACCTCATCAGCCACGGCGCCACGGTCGACGCCGCCGCCCACTCGGTCGGCTTCGAGGACGCCCGCATGCTGCGCCGCCTGCGCAACCGGGCGGCGTGACGAGGTAGGGGACCGAAGGTTCGTGCGAGCGTCCCCGAACTCGGGAGGCACATCACGGCCGCGGGGTACGAGAACGATGTTGCCCGCGCCTACGGTGAACACTAGGCTCGGCCGGGTGACTGCCGGGTCGGCCTTGGGCCATGCACGAGTGGGTTCTCCGGCCTCGGCGTGAGCCCGAGGTGGGCCAGAGGCCCGCCCCCTTCTCCGCGTCCTCGCTTCCGGCGCCCGCATGCGGCGCCCTTTCCAGCGGATCCCAAGACCGGAGACACATCACTGATGCCCTATGACGAGCGCCACCCACACGAAGTCGCGCTGCCGACGGCCGGTGTACAGCTGAACCACACCGCCGTCTACGCGAGCGACCGACACCTGTCCGCGGAGTTTCTCGCCACGGTCCTGGGCCTGAAGGTCGGCGCCCCGTTCGGACCGTTCCTGCCCGTTGATCTCGGCAACGGCGTGACGCTCGACTACTACGAGAAGAGGAACGAGGCGATCCAGTCACAGCACTACGCCTTCCTCGTGCCCGAGGAGCGGTTCGACGTCGCGATCGCCCGTCTGGAGGCGGTCGGGGTCACCTACTACGCCGACCCCGGCCACACCGATCCGGTCAGGATCAACCGCCTGTTCGGTGGCCGCGGCGCCTACTTCGACGACCCGGACGGCCACAACATGGAGATCATGACCCGCCCCTACGTCCGCCCCTAGGCGTCGAGGATTCACGCGGGAGGTATTGACGATCCCTGTGAGGTTCCTATTATCCAGGATGTCCGAACCCCCGGCCGACGTTCGGCATATCGACCGAAGTCGCCGAGGGTTCGCCCTGCGCCGATCGCTCCGCCCCACCTGGCACGGCAACACGCGGCACCGCACATGCGATGACACAGCCGCACCGGCACCGTCCGTACCGCACGCCCCGCCAAAACAAGGAGTGCTGATGTCACGTTCCCGATTATGGTCTGTCATGATCGCGTCAATCTTGGCCTTCGTCCTGGGCGCCCCGGCCACCCACAGTGCCGCCGCGTCCCCGACGGCGGGCACGTCCGCCACGGTCACCGCCGGATGCGGCAAGGCACCCGCGCTGACCAGCGGCACGTACACGATCCAGAGCGGCGGCAAGTCCCGCAGCTACATCCTGAAAGTCCCGGACAACTACGACCGTAACCGCCCCTACCGGCTGGTCTTCGGCTTCCACTGGCTCGGCGGCACCTCCACCGACGTCGCCACGGGCCGCACCGTGGACACAGGCACCTGGGCCTACTACGGGCTCCAGCGGCTGGCGAACAACAGCACCGTCTTCGTGGCACCCCAGGGCCTCAACAACGGCTGGGCCAACAGCGGCGGCGAGGACGTCACCCTCGTCGACAACGTGATCAACCAGGTCGAGGGAGCGCTCTGCGTCGACACGACACGGCTCTTCGCCGTGGGCTTCAGCTACGGCGGCGCCATGAGCTACTCCCTGGCCTGCTCCCGGGCAACCGTCTTCCGTGCCGTCGCGGTCCAGTCGGGCGGACAGCTCAGCGGATGCGGCGGCGGCACGCAGCCCATCGCCTACCTCGGCGTGCACGGCATCCGTGACAGCGTCCTCAGCATCTCCGGCGGACGCACGCTGCGCGACCGGTTCGTCAGGAACAACGGCTGCACCGCGCAGAACCCGCCCGAGCCGGCCCAGGGCAGCCGAACACACCGGATCACCTCCTACTCGGGCTGCTCGGCCGGACACCCGGTCGCCTGGGCCGCGTTCGACGAAGGCCACATCGCGGCACCGCAGGACGGCGCCGCGGGTGACAGCGGCCCCAGGACCTGGGTCCCGGCAGAGGTCTGGAAGTTCTTCACCCAGTTCTGACACCGCTGGTCCTGACACCACTGGTTCCGACTGCACCTGGTTACGACTTCACCAGGTCCCGGCCGCAGGACAGGCCAGGCCGACCATCCGCAGTCGTCGCCCCCACCCCCCACCACCACAGCCCGAGGAGTCACTCCATGACCGTCCGACAATGGTTACGCCGCAGCCCACGCACCCTCCTGGCCACAGGAGCGGCAACCGCGCTCGGCGTCGGCATCCTCACCGCGACCGCCCCCGCCTCCCAGGCCGCCGGCTCACTGCCCTGCGACCTGTACGCCAACGGGGGCACCCCCTGCGTTGCCGCGCACAGCACGACCCGAGCGCTGTACGGCTCCTACAACGGCCCGCTCTACCAGGTGCGCCGCGCCTCGGACAAAGCCACCCGGGACATCGGCGTCCTGAGCGCGAAAGGAGTCGCCAACGCCGCCACGCAGGACTCCTTCTGCGCCGGAACGTCCTGTGTCATCAGCGTCATCTACGACCAGTCGGGACGGAACAACCGCCTCACCCAGGCGCCCCCCGGCGGCTTCTCCGGGCCGGCCGCGGGCGGCTACGACAACCTCGCCAACGCCACCGCGGCGCCGATCACCGTCGCCGGGCACAGGGCCTACGGTGTCTTCGTCGCTCCCGGCACCGGATACCGCAACAACGCCACCAACGGCGTCGCCAAGGGCGACCAGCCGGAAGGCATGTACGCCGTCCTCGACGGCACGCACTACAACGGCGGCTGCTGCTTCGACTACGGCAACGCGGAGACCAACAGCCGGGACAACGGCAACGGCACCATGGAGACCATCTACTTCGGCAACATCAAGGTCTGGGGCTACGGCAGCGGCAACGGCCCCTGGATCATGGCCGACCTCGAGAACGGCCTGTTCTCCGGCGTCAACCAGCGCTACAACGCGGGCGACCCCTCGATCAGCCACCGCTACCTCACCGCCGTCGTCAAGGGCGGCCCCAACCGCTGGGCCATCCGCGGCGGCAACGCCCAGTCCGGCGGCCTGTCCACCTTCTACAACGGCGTCCGCCCCAACGTCGCCGGCTACAACCCCATGAAGAAGGAAGGAGCCATCATCCTCGGCATCGGCGGCGACAACAGCCACGGCTCCGCCGGCACCTTCTACGAGGGCGTGATGACGTCCGGCTACCCGTCGGACGCCACCGAGAACGCCGTACAGACCAACATCAACGCCGCCGGCTACGGCAGGTGACACCGGGGGAGGCCCGGGCGACGGCGGCCGGCACATCTCGTGCGGCGTACCCGTCCCCGAGCCTCCCTGCCTCGTACGGCGCCACGGCCGCGCATTGCGGGTGGCGGTGGTCGCACTGCCGTCCGCCGACCACGATCTGCCCAGGTCATCGGCCGGGCGGTCCTTCGCGTCAGGTGAGACCGGTTACGGGCCAGAACCCTCAGTAGCAGATAGCGGATCCCGGATCCCCCTCACGTTCCGCTGCCTGGCCCGGATGCTCTTCCTATACTTGCGACATGGACCAGGAACTGGAGCGAGCCGCTCTCGTCGCGCTTCTGCGACGCGGCGATCGCACCTGGCCCGAACTGACCGACCAGATCGAGACTGTCGGAAGCGCGCGCGACGTACTCGAGAACTCGCTCGATGCCTCTGGGCAGGGTGCTCTCTTCGACACAGCTCCAGCCACCGACCTGGAGTCGATCGCCGCTGAGATCGCCGCCTGGGAGCGCGAGGACATGCGGCTGGTCACCATCCTGGACGACGACTATCCGCTCTACCTGAGGCTGGTCCACCAGCGACCGCCCTTCCTGTTCCTGCGTGGTACCCCTGTCAGTGACGATCTCCGCGTCGCGGTCGTCGGTACCCGCACTCCGACTCCGGAGGGCATCGCCCACGCCTGCGCCATCGCGGGAGGGCTCGCCGAGCGCGGCGTCACTGTGGTCAGCGGCCTTGCCGCCGGTATCGACACCGCCGCGCACGGGTCCGCACTCGCCGTCGGCGGACGGACCGTCGCCGTCATCGGCACCGGTCTGCGGCGCTCCTACCCGGCGCAGAACGCACGGCTCCAGCAGGAGATCGCCGAGCGGGGGATGCTGATCTCCCAGTTCTGGCCGGACGCTCCGCCCTCGAAGACCTCTTTCCCCATGCGTAACGCTGTGATGAGCGGCTACAGCCTCGCCACTGTGGTGGTCGAGGCGGCGTACCGCAGCGGGGCTCGCATGCAGGCCCGCCTCGCTCTGGAGCACGGTCGACGAGTCTTCCTCATGCGCTCGCTGATGACCCACGAATGGGCGCGGGAGTACGCGACCAGGCCCAACACCACCGTCATCGACGGCCCTGACGACGTCTTCGCCGAACTCGACTCCCTCGTCCCCGCCGCGGGCGAGCTCACCTGGGCGTAACAGGCGGACCGGGGTGGCAACCGTCGTCGGGCTGTCCGCCCGCTACGCCAACTTCCTCGTCCACCCCCTGCTGCCCGGCCCTGGCGTCTGCCAGGTCTGCCGCGGCACCGCGAACGCCGGCTACCCCGCCTGCCTGCGATGCCAGCAGGCGGGCGACCTTCTCGGCGAAGGCGTCGCCGATGTGGTCGTCCCCCTGAGCCTGGCCCTGAAAGGCGAGCAGTACGCCAACGAGCTGTGGCGCTACAAGAACACCGTCGGCCCCCAGCAGCAGTACTTCCGCATGGGACTGGCCGCTGTCCTATGGCGCTTTCTCGCCCTGCATGAAGAGTGCGTCGCGGACCAGTGTGGGGTATCCGGCTTCGACACCGTCACCACCGTGCCCAGCACCAGCGGCCGAACCGACCATCCCCTCCGGGACATGGTCGCCGATATGGTCGGCGTCACCCGCGACCGCTACCGCGACCTCCTCACGCCCACGGCCGATGCTTCAGCGCTCGGCCGCGCCGTCTCAGCAGAGCGTTATACGTCGTCGGCACTCTGGGGCGAGAACGTGCTGCTCGTCGACGACACCTGGACCACCGGCAACCACGCCCAGTCCGCGTCCACAGCCCTGAAGGCCGCCGGTGCGGGGAGCGTGGCCACCGTCGTCCTCGGACGGCACCTCAACATCAGCTTCGGTGACACGGCCACGTACGTCGAGCAGGCGCGACTACGCCGCTTCGCCTGGAACCTGTGCGCGATCCGGCCGTGGAGCCATACATCGAACGCCGGGCCGCAGGTCTGATGCCTGTACACCTGGGTACGGCAGATCCGGGCTGCCAGAGGGTCAGGTCGAACACCCCCATGCGATCGAGCGGGCCGCGCCGGTCACCCCGTGCCGGTCTCGGTCCTCGACAGCAACTGGGCCAGTAGCAAGGCGCCTCCGGCCGTCGCCGCGCCTGCCGCGCCCGCGGCCAGGAAGCCGCGGGAGGATCGCCAGGAGAGCACCGACCACCGTGACTGCGCGGAGAACAGCGAGCCCGTGCTCAGCCACGAGCCGGTGGAGATCAGGGACAGGGCGGACCCGATCGAGCCGACCGACAGGGCGCTGCCGATCGAGCCGACCGACAGGGCCGAACCGACGGACCCCACGGACAGTACCGAGCCCACGGACCCGATCGACAGGACGGAGTCCTGGGACCACAACGACAGCACCGAACCGGAGGAGGCACAACCGGGCGACCGTTCGGGGAGTTTTGTCATGGGGCCATCCTGCCCGACGGTCACACGCCCTCAGGTCGTTACCGGCCTCCGGACGGAGGCCGTTCCCGGTGCACGGCAGGAGTGCCCGGGCCGACCGAAGTCGCCTCGGGCACTCAGTCAACTCGCTTGTTCAGGCGTCTACTTGACTGTCCGGTAGGCCCGGTGGATCGTCTGCTTCAGGGTGTTGCCGGACGCGTCCGTGAGGGCCACGCGCAGGGAGACCGTGCCCGCCTTCGCCGGGTGGCGCAGGTCGAGGCGCTTGCCGTCGATCGCCTTCGCGGGGTGCCAGGTGCGGCCGTCGTCGTACGAGACGGAGAAGGCCAGCTTGCGGGCGGTGCGTGCGGTGGCCGCGCCCTCGACCGTGAACGGCACCGAGAAGCTCGTACCCGCCTTGGCCGTGGTCGCCGAGCTCAGCCGGGGCGTGAAGCGGACCACCGACAGCGGCAGCCGCTGGCCTACGCCGGTGACGTGCGCGGAGGTGAAGGTCCACTCGGCGGTGACGCGGGTGCTGACCGAGGAGAGCGTGGTGGGGCGGGAGACGTCCGTGGTGAGACGGTACGTGCGCTTGGCGGCGGGGAGATCGTGCGAGGCGCCGTCCAGGTCGGTGTCCGTGGCGAAGATCTTCGTGCCGCCCGCGTACAGCGTGCTCCTGGCCTTGCTGTAGCGGGAGTTGCCGACATGGCCGGTGCCGTCGGAGAACAGTGGGAGGTAGACGAGGAAGGTGTCGCCCATGCGGACCGCGCCGGGACGGTCCTCGTTGTTGTCCAGCGGACCGGTGAGGTGCGGGCCGAAGACTCCGGTGTTGAACCGCTCGGTGTACTGCTTGCCCGCGCTGTACGCACGGGGCTTCGCGGTCCACTGACTGGCGTCCCACACCGGTTCGCCGTCCGCGTCCTTGCCGCCCTTCTGCGAGACGTAGTACTCCCACTTCACGCCCGGCAGGACGTATTCGGTGAGGGTGGCCGGCAGGGAGAACTCGGTCGGGAAGAAGTCGAACCAGGAGCCGCCCGGCGTCAGGGGCGCCGCGACGAGCGACCCCGTCCGCTCCTTGGCGGGCTCGCCGACGGGGATGGTGACCTTGGCGAACTGCGCGCGCTTGAGGTTCACGGTGAAGCCGGACAGATCGCCGGTACGGTTCATCGCCGGCCGGTAGTTCGTACTGCCGTGCGTCCAGGTGCCGTTGTACTGCGCGAACGCCTCGTTCGCGGGCAGCCGGGCGCCGAACTGCCCGACGCGCAGCTTGCTGAAGCTGCTCAGCATGTACGTGGAGATGCTCTGGTTCCGGCCGATGTCGAAGCCGAAGTTGAGGGTGGCGTCGGTCTGCTTGGCCTTGCTGTCCGGCACGGTGATCCGGACCGGCTCGGCCTTGCGGGCGTCCATGACGAGGGTGGTGTCACGGGTGAGCGAGAACTTCGGGTTCAGGAGGAGGGCCAGCCCCCCGGCGTCAGGGTTCGCGCCCGTGTCGATACGGCCTTCGAGGCTGTAACGGCCCTTGGGCAGCCGTACGGTGAACTCGGCGTCCGTGTCGTCCGAGTAGTCGTTCCAGATCTCGTTGTCCAGGCCCTGCACCCCGGTCTCCGAACGCCTTGCCGGCTTCCCCTTGAGGTCGAGGTGCTTGACCGTCAGGTTGTACGACTCGACCTCGCGCTGTGCGCCGATGCCGGTCCGTACGGTGGTGTCCGCGCCGTCCGTCGCGGTGACCGCGCCGCCGAAGACCCCGTCGGCCGTACCCGCGCTGGTGTCGGCGGTGACCTGGGCGGTCGCGGTGCCGCCCGCCGGGACGGTGAGCTGCTTCGGCGAGACCTCGAACATGCCCTCGGCGGCGGGCTTGCCGTCCTCGCCGTACGCCTCGGTGGTCAGGTCGAGGGTGAGGGGGCGGTCGCCGTCGTTGCGGTAGGTGAGGGTTCTGGTGGCCGGGGTGTCGTCGGTGTGCGGCCACTGCTGGGCGGGGAAGCCGAGGGTGGCGGGGCTGGTGGTGAGCTGCTGGTCGAGGGCGCGGACGATGTCCGTACGGCCCGTGCCCTGCGCGAACGCCGAGACACCGGCCGTCGGCTTGGCGGACGCGGTGAGCGCGGCCTTGATGCGCTCGCCGGTCCAGTCGGGGTGGCGCTGGGCGAGGATCGCGGCGGCGCCCGCGACATGCGGGGTCGCCATCGACGTACCGCTCATCGAGACGTAACCGTCGGCGGCCGGGTCGCCCTCCGTGCCCTCGGCGGCCTTCGCGGCGACGATGTCGACGCCGGGGGCGGTGAGGTCGGGCTTGAGGGAACCGTCCGCGGTCGGGCCGCGGCTGGAGAAGTCGGCCATCGCGTCGACGCGGTCCACCGCGCCGACGGTGAGCGCGGCGGCGGCACTGCCCGGCGATCCGACGGTGCCGGTGGCGGGGCCGTCGTTGCCGGCCGCGATCACGAAGAGGGCGCCCGAGGAGGCGGACAGCTCGTTCACCGCCTGCTCGACGGGGTCTTCACCGGGGCTGTCGGGGCCGCCCAGGCTCAGGTTGATCACCTTGGCGCCCTCAGCCACGGCCCACTGCGCGCCGGCGATGACCCCGGACTCCTCGCCGTAGCCTCCGTCGTCGAGCACCTTGCCGCTGATCAGCCGGGCGCCCGGCGCGACTCCCTTGTACTTGCCCCCGGAGTGCGCGCCCGAGCCCGCGACGGTGGACGCCACATGGGTGCCGTGGCCCACCCGGTCGACGGTGTCGGCGGCCTCGGAGAAGTTCTTCGCCTCGTCGACACGGCCCTTCAGGTCCGGGTGGGTGTCGTCGACCCCGGTGTCCAGCACGGCGACCTTGACGCCCTCACCGTCGTAACCCGCCGCCCACGCCTCGGGGGCGCCGATCTGCGCGGTGCTCCGGTCGAGGGCCGCCTCGACCCTGCCGTCGAGCCAGATCCTCTCGACCCGGTCCGCGGCGGCCGACCTGGCCGACGCCGTCCCGCCGCTGCCGGTGAGCGCCTCCCACAGGTCGGCGCCCTCGGACTTACGGGCCTTCAGCGCGTCCCCGTCGACACTTGGCAGGTCCCGGCTCACCCGGGCACCGGCGGCGGACAGCGCGCTCGGCGCGAGGGCGCGGCCCTTGGCGTACGTCACGATGAGGGGCAGGTCGGGGCGGGACGCGTCGTCGTACCCCCACTTGACCAGCTGCGTCACGTCGAACAGCCGTCGGTCGGCGGTGCCGTTCGCGAGGAGCCGCTCGGCGTCGCGCGGGACGACATAGGTGCGGTCGGCGTTGCGGGATATTCGGAAGGTCGTGCCCTCCCGGCCCTTGGCGGCCCGCACTCCGGTGACCTGCCCGGCGGCGTCCAGGGTGACCCGGTCCCCGGTGACGAGGGTGACGATCTTCGCGTTGCCGGGGGCGCCGGCCGTACCGATGGCGGTCTGCGCTGCCTGGGATCCCGGGGCGCCGAGCAGACTCGCGGTGACGGCGGCGGCGGTGAGCAGGGTGAGCGCCGTGGCCTCACCTGCTCGTTTTCTGCGGTGGTTCACGACATGCCTTCTCTCGGACTTCCGGGCACGGCGAAGCAGCCCGGCTGACGGGACGGTGGAGCAGACGATGGAACAAAGGAGGAGAAGCGCGCCCCTACGGGGGCGGGAGGCGCCTGGCGCCTGGCGCCGAACACGGGCGCGGGCGCGAGCGCGGCAAGAGAGGGGCGCCGCGGTCGGACAACTGCTCAGACGAGCCGCTTACGTCCCCAGACGAAGAGGAACACGGTGACGGCGGCCGTGAGAGTCAGCAGGATCGCCGCCCCGAACCACTGCATGCCGTTCATCTGTGACATCGGCAGATAGTCCACCGACCACCCGACGACATCGGCCTTCTGCAGGCACACCTCGCGCGCCTTGTCCGTGGGCATGTTCGAGCAGGTGCTCCAGCCGAGCAGGTCCCCACTACCGGTCCGGTACCACTCGTCGATCTGGTAGGCACCGGTGGGCAGGGACGGGGACGATTCGGCCTGGACACCCTTGTTCGTCGTGACCGTGATGACGTCGCCGAGCGACAGCATGAAGTAGCCCCAGACAAGCTGGAGGAGGACGGTGAAACCGAAGGTGACCACCATGGCCGTCAGCGTGCGCCGCAGCACCGCGCCGATCGCCACCCCGCCGAACACGGAGAACAGGGTGAGGGCGACGGGCACCGGGCCCGTGGTGTTGAAGGCCTCGCCGGAGGTCCAGTCCAGGACCGTGACCTCGGACTTGACGGGGTTCCACCACCAGCCGAAGGCCGCAGACAGCGCGCCCGTGCTCACCACGACCACCAGCCCGGCCAGCCCCAGCTTCGTGGCGAGCCAGCGGCTCCGGCTCAGGGACTGGGCGGCGACCAGCTTGGCCGTGCCGTTCTCCAGGTCACCCGCGATGAGCGGGGCGCCGAGGAAGACGCCGAGCAGGATGGGTATCGCCTGCAGACCGAAGGCGACGAAGGAGAACGCGTCGATGTACTGCTGGAACTTGCCGCCCGCCTCGGCGAGGCCCTTGCCGGGATAGCCGTAGCCGTCGAGGAAGTCGACCATCTGGCCGCGCTGGTAGACGATCCAGGCCGCGGAGAGCGCGGCGGCGGCGAGGACGGTCCAGAACGCGGCCCGGTGCTGGCGCCAGACGAGCCAGGTCATCCCGCTGAGGCGGGGACGCCGGGTGGCCTCCGCGGTGGCCGCGTTCGTGGTCGCGTTCATGGTCCCGTTCTTCGCGTCGGTCGAGGTCGAGGTGCGGGTGAAGGTGCTCATGCCGCCACCGTCCCGATGCCGAACCCCTGACCATGGACCTGGGCGGTGGGGGTGATCAGCGGTGGGGCGTCGGGGGAGCGGAGGTAGGCGAGCAGGAGTTCCTCCATGTTCGGGGCGTCGGCCTCCCACGGGCCGGTGACCGGGCCCTCGGGGCGGATGAGCGCGGTGAACTGCCGTCCGCTGTTCCGGGACTCGACGAGGGTGTGGTGCCCGAGGCCGGCGGGCAGACCCTCGCCCTCCCTGGCCCCGGTGACCACGGTGTGCACGGACATCAGCTCGTCCACGTCACCGGCCAGGCGTACTCCGCCGCCGGAGACGACGACGAGGAAGTCGCACACGTTCTCCAGTTCGGCCAGGACGTGGGTGGACATCAGTACGGTCGTACCGTGCTCGGTGGCCTCGGCGAGGAGCGTGCCCATGATCTCGTGGCGCACGACCGGGTCGAGGTCCGACATCGGCTCGTCGAGCAGCAGCAGGTCGGGCCGCTTGCCGAAGGCGAGGGCGACGGCGACGCGGGTGCGCTGGCCGCCGGAGAGGGTGCCGATCTTCGCGTCGAAGGGCACGTTGCCCGCGCGGACGATGTCCTCGGCGGCGCGCTGGTCCCAGCCGGGGTTCAGTTCCCGGCCCAGCCGCAGGGTCTCCGCCACGGTGAAGCGCCGGAACAGCGGCTTCTCCTGGGCGAGGAACGCGGTGCGCCGGCCCGACTCCGCCGAGCCCGGCGCCTCGCCGAACAGGCTGATCGAGCCGTCCGTCGGCTCCAGGACATGGGCCGCGATGCTCAGCAGCGTGGTCTTGCCCGCCCCGTTGGGTCCGACCAGCCCGCAGATCCGGCCCGCCGGGAGCCGGAAGGAACAGTCCCGCAGCGCCCAGCCCCGCCGGTAGCGCATCCCCAGCCCGTACGCCTCAAGCGCCGGCTCCCCCACGTACATACCGTCACTCACCTGTGCTCCTAGTTGTCGTGGCCCCCGTGGACCCCGTTGTCACGGCCCCCGTCGCCGCCGTGGTCCCGGCGGCGAACTGCTTCTCCATCGCCGCCGCGACCAGCGCGGCGACGTCCTCCCGCTCCAGACCCGCCCCGGCCGCCTTCGAGATCCAGGTCACCAGCTCCGCGTACAGCGGGGAGTCGGTGCCCGTCTCGGGGCGGGCCAGCGTGCGGCGTACGAAGGTGCCCTGGCCCGGCCGTGGTTCGACCAGGCCCTCGCGCTCCAGCTCGCGGTACGCCTTGAGGGTCGTGTTCGGGTTGACCGTGCTGACCTCGGCGACCTCCTTGGCGGTGGGCAGCCGGTCTCCCGGCACCAGTACGCCCAGCCGGAGGGCCTGCTTGGTCTGCTGCACGATCTGCTGGAAGGCGGGGACCCCGCTCCGTCTGTCGATCCGGAACTCCACGGTCACCACCACCTCCATCATCATTCCACTACTTGATTAGTGGAATGATGATGGAGGGGTGCGAGGGCGGTTGTCAACGCGCTCCGGGAGAGCGGCCGGGTTGTCCGAAGTGACCGGAGGGGCTTCTTGGACAACGTTTCGGTGGTCAGCCTGGGTGCAGGCCTCGCAACCGAAGGCCGGGAAAAAAGTGATCCACCCGACGGCCGCCCCCACAGAAAGTGCCTCCGGCGTGAACCAAGATCTTTCCGCACCCGAGCGTCCCTCCGTCCTCGTCGTCGAGGACGAGTCCGGCACCTCCGACATGCTGGTCATGGCGCTGCGCTTCCTCGGCTTCGACGCGCATCTCGTGTCCACGGGGGACGAGACCGTCCACGAGGTCCGACGTCGGCAGCCCGACGCGGTACTGCTGGACCTGGCCCTTCCCGACCTGGACGGCACCGAGATCTGCGGACGGCTCCGGGCCGCCGGGATCGACACTCCGGTGATCTTCCTCAGCGCCCGTACGGCCGTCGAGGACAAGTGCCACGCCCTGGCCGCGGGCGGCGACGACTACGTCACCAAGCCCTTCGACCTCACCGAGGTCAGCGCGCGCATCCGGGCCCTGATCCGACGCGCCCGGGGTTCGGTCCGCTCGGCCCCCGCACCCTCGCGCCGGCTGTGCGTGGCGGGCGTCGAGCTGGACGCGGGCACCCGGGAGGTGTGGCGGCACGGTACGGCCGTACCGCTGTCGGCGACCGAGTTCGCGCTGCTCAAGGTGTTGCTGGAGAACGCCGGCCAGGTGATCTCCAAGGCGCACATCCTGGACACGGTCTGGAACTACGGCTTCCAGGGCGAGTCGGGGGTGGTCGAGACGTACGTCTACTACCTGCGGCGCAAGCTGGGCGACTCGGGCCGGTCGCTGATCCGGACGGTGCGCGGCGCGGGGTACATCGTGCACGCGGACCCGGTGGGGACGTGACCGGACGGACGGCGCAGGTGAGCAACCAGAAAAAAGGGGTCCGCCGGCCGCGTCTCGCACGCGGCCGGCGGACCCCTTTTCGTCAGGTCCGTCCGGGTTCTCAGCCGATCCAGAGCTGGTAGGTGCCGCCGTTCTTCTGGCCGTTCGACGGGACCACGCGCTGCTCCCAGCGCCAGCCCGTGCTGGGCTTGCGGTGGTGGAACTCGACGGACCGGCCGGCCAGCCACCAGTAGTCCGAGGCCGTGGTGCAGCCCTTCGGCGGGATCTCCCAGAAGCGCGAGCCGACCCAGTCACCGTGGTCGTTGGCGCCGACGAAGTAGAACTTGACCGTCTCGGTCGACCCGCTGCAGACCTTGAGCTGGAGGGACTTTCCGCCCTCCGCCGAAGCCGTCGCGGGCATCGCCAGAGCACCGACGACCGTTGCGCCGGCGAGGACCGCCATTGTGACTTTCCGCTTGATTCCGTTCATGGAACTGCCACCGTTTCTGTCTGTTTCGCGGGCCGGGCACACCTTTTCGGGCATGCCCGGCGGAAGAGAAGGGGGAAATGCGAGGGAAACGCGGGGGGAAACGCAGGGGGAGGAATTGCTGGAGCGGCGGAATTCAGCGGCCGCAGTGCTCGTTGCGTTCCTGCTGGGTCATCGGCGCGTCCTTGAAGTTGGCGTAGCCGCCGTTCGACTTGCCGACGTCCCAGCCCGCCTCGGTGTAGTTGTTGACGTACCAGTCGAAGTGGCCCCAGTGGCGGTTCCTGTACTGGATCTCGTACCAGCCGGTGGCCTTGCGCTTCGGGGTACCCCGCTCCACCCAGCCCTTGTAGCCGGAGGGGACGCTCACCCCGAACTCGACCTTGTCCATGTGGCTGCGTTCCCACGTGCGGTTGTAGCTCGTCTCCAGGCCGACCTCGAAGACCTTCGCGAACCCGGCGGAGGCGGTGATCGTCAGGCCGACGGAGTCGGAGGACCCGACCGTCTCCTCACCGCCGACGGTGAGGGTGTTCGCGTTCGACGCGCAGTTGTAGACGGTCGGTCCGAGGTGGTGGCTCGGGCCGGTGTACTCCTGGAAGCTCTGCGGGTGGAACACGCAGAGGCTGGTGTTGACGTTGCAGTCCGCCAGCAGTTCCTTCACGGTCGGGTTGTTCGCGGCACTGGCCGACGGAGCCGCGAGCAGAGTGGCGCCGACAGCGAGGGCGGCGACCGCCCCGGCGGTACGGGGCAGGCCCTTCCTGGACACGAGGCTGCGAGGTGAGAATGCCATGGCCCATTTCCTTCCGGAGAGCTGATGCCTGTGGGGGAGTTCCACCGGCTGAGCCCATTCCACATTCGGGGCCGGTTCGGTTGATCAATGTGCGATCAGAAGGTGGCCCAGAGTTTCCTGGGGGGTTCATCGGAGTCGGATCAGGGCCCGCGAGAAAACGTTGACAGACAGCCATGGGCAGGGTGTTACGCTCGGTCACACGCGTGCATGGGGGGCACGGCCGGGGGGCCGAGCGAGAAGTCGGGGCGCTGTCGTACGTACGCCCGTCCCACCATGCCTCTCGCCTTCCTGGAGGAACGGTGGCCCGACCCGGCCGACGTCGACACAGACCCGTACGTACCACCACCGCCGCCGTGGCCGTGGCACTGAGCCTCGGCCTCCCGCTGGGTGCCCTGCCGGCTGCGGCGGCGCCCGCGACGCCCTCGGCCGTCGCCGCGGCCGGAGAACTCGTCCTGCCCGCCGCCCAGCGGGCCGTCCCCAGGGCCACACAGATCCTCAACGCCGGTGTCAGCGGCTTCCTCTGGGCGCAGGAGGGCGACGACCGGCTCCTCTGGACGGACTACGCCAGCGGCGCCACGAGCGCGCTGGAGCAGCGGCTGCCCCTGCCGCTGAAGTACGACATCGACAGCGGCTACTTCAGCGAGGCCGCCTCGTTCCACCCGGGCTGGTACGGGGACGGTTCCGACACCGTCGCGCTGTACTCGGAGGAGGACA
Organism: Streptomyces sp. AK08-02; assembly: GCF_033795085.1. Lineage (NCBI taxonomy): Bacteria > Bacillati > Actinomycetota > Actinomycetes > Kitasatosporales > Streptomycetaceae > Streptomyces > Streptomyces sp. AK08-02. The sequence continues at coordinate 141,659 of NZ_JARAZV010000020.1, read as the reverse complement.
GCCAGGTCACCCTGCTCAGGGGCGACGGCACCTCCGGGGGTGCCGTCGTGGTGCCGGTGCCCGAGGGCCACGCCTACCAGGGCACCTTCGGCGGCACTGTTCTCACCAGCACCAGCGGCGTCGACGGGAACCCGGACGCCTACCAGTTGCGGCGCGTCCAGGACGGCGGCGGAGTCACCGAGACACCGGTGACCGGGCTGCCGGACGGCGCGGGCAATGTCGTGGTCGAGGACGGCGACGCACGGTCCGTCATCCTGCACTACTACACGGGCGACAGCTCGGAGAGCCGCGGCCACTGGGGCATCGTCGACCTCGCCACCGGCGAACTCGGTGCGCTGCCGGACCGGGTGGACTCCTCCGACGACGGCTGGGAGGTGTCCGGCTTCCGGCTGGGCGCCGACTCGGTGGTGCGGCTGCGCTCCTCGCGAGGCAAGACGGACGTGTACGAGCGCGGCGACCTGACCGCGCCGACCCGCACCCTCGACACGGCTTCCCTCAGCTACCAGGCCGAGTTCGGTGTCGTGGGCGACACCCTGCTCGGCGTGGAGCCGGTGTGGCCGGGCAACAACCTCTACCGGGGCCAGCCCCTCTGGGCCCTCACGAAGGACGCCGCGGACCCGGACGCGAACACGGACATGACCGAGGTCATGAACCCGGCCGCCCATCAGCTGGTCCAGGCACCCGACGGCTCCGTCCTGGTGGCGGGCGCCGCACGGTTCGTCGAGCAGGGTGACCTCGACTGGGGTGTGTACCGCGTCTCCCAGGCCGCCGACGGCACCGTCACCCGCGACCGGCTGACCGCCGTCCAGCCGTATCCCGCGCAGCTCCACGGTCTCTCCCTGGGCAGCGGCATCCTCACCAGGGCCGACAACAGCACGCTCTACGAGCCGGGCACGATCATCGGCGCCTACCGCAGCACCTGGCTCACCACCCCCGCCCCGGGCACCGCCCCGGCCGTCACCAGGGCCACCGTCGACGGGCTGGTCAGCGGGCGGGACGGCTTCTGCACCAACCCCTCCACGCCCCGCTGCATCCCGATGTTCGCCGACGGCACCGGTCTGCACGGCCGTCAGGACGCCACCGAGTCGGGCCTGACCATGCTGTACGCCAACGGCGCCACCAACTGGGGCCCGACCGTCGACACGGGCGACGACTCTCCCGAACTGGCGGATCTCTCCGGCCGGTACGCGGTCGTCGACGGTGCCTCCTCGTCCAAGCAGTACATCGGGGAGTTCTCCGCCGGGGCCGCCGGGAAGGTCCTCCAGAAGCGCGAGCGGGTCGCCGCCGCCGTCTGGGGCAACACCCTGTGGAGCGGCGACGCCACCGGAGGCAAGGTCACCGCGACCCGGCTGCCCGCCGGCACCGCCGTGGAGTCCTTCACCACGACCAACGGCTGCACCCCCTCCGAACTGCAGGCCGTGGGCCGCTGGGTGTACTGGGCATGTGTGGACTACTGGGGCGACGTCAAGGGCGCGGGCATCTACGACCGTACGGCCAGGCGCGCCGTCACCGCACCGGTCGGCCAGGTCCTCCTCGGCGACGGGTACCTCGTCCAGCGTGTCACCGGCACCGCGTCGGGCAGTGGCCTGACCCTCTTCGACCTGCACGGCGGACTGCCGGCCGGCGGTGCCCACACCGATCTGCCGAGCCGCAGGCTCGCCGACTGGACCGACCTCGGCCGGGACAACACCGGGGCACGCACCACCTGGACCGTCGACCGCTTCGGCGGCCCCGTCGCCTACGCCGACGACGAGCAGCGCGTCCACCTCGTGCAGACCGGCGTCCCCGCCTCCGCGCTGACCGCCATCGACTCCACCCTCACCATCAACTCCACTGGTTGGTCCGGCAGTTGGTGGCTGTCCAAGCCCGCCGCAGGCTGGCAGGTCACCGTCCGCGACAAGGCGTCCGGCGCCACCGTCCGCACCCTGGCCGGCGCCACCGCGCGCGGTCTGCTGACGACGGCCTGGGACGGCAAGGACACCGCCGGCCGACTCGTCGCCAACGGCACCTACACCTGGACGCTCAGCGCGAAGCCCGCCGACGGCCAGGGCGCCGCCCTCACCCTCTCCGGCACCACCAGGGTGACGGCCGGCTCGGCGGCCCCGCGCGACTACGCGGGCAACGACGGCGTCGGGGACCTCCTGACCCTCTCCGCCAACGGCACGCTCACCGTCCAGCGCGGCACCGGCACCGGCACCCTGGGCGCCAAGGTCACCGGCGCCGGCTGGCCGGTCACCGCGAAGTTCGTGCCGTACGGCGATCTGAGCGGCGACCGCTGCAACGACGTCCTGGTCCGGCTGAGCGACGGCACCCTGCGCGCGTACCGGCCGGCCTGCGGCAAGGCGCCGACACCCACGACGCCGTACACCTCGCTCGGCACCGGCTGGAACCAGTACGACGTGCTGACCTCGCCGGGCGACGTCGACGGTGACCGGCGGCCCGACCTGGTCGCCCGTCAGGCCTCGACCGGGGACGTCTACCTCTTCAAGGGCACCGGCGCGGGCAAGCTTTCCGCCCGCACGAGGATCGGCGCCCGCTGGACCGGTTACAAGAAGATCGTCGGCGCCGGAGACCTGAACGGCGACGGTCGCGGCGACCTCGTCGCCCAGGACGGCGCCAACACCCTGTGGCGGTTCGACGGGACCGGTACCGGTGCCTTCAGGGCGCGGGTGAAGGTCGCGGCCGACTGGGGCGCCTCCTACAACTCGGTCGTCGGCGTCGGCGACTTCACCGGCGACGGCCGCGCGGACCTCGTGTCCCGGGACACCGCCGGGGGCCTGTGGCGCACGAACGGCAACGGGAAGGGTGTGTTCGGCGCCCGCACGAGGATCGCGACGGGCTGGCAGGGCTACAAGGCCGTCAGCTGATTCCTGGCACTTCCCCCGGCCGGCCCGGCAGTCCTCGACGAGGGACTGCCGGGCCGCCGTCGTCCGGGTCGTTTACATGCCTTCCAAGTGCCGTTCGGGGATTAGCAGGGATTACCGGGCGGTACCCCCAATATGGCGGAAACCGCTCAACTCAGGGCTTCGCTCTGTCACCATCAACGCCATCGCAAAACCAGGGGTCCGGAACGCGGCGGGGGGGCGTGCCATGGGACTGCTAGGCAATGAGCTGGCGTTCGCACAGGCGCTGACCGCCCAGGAACGCGAGGGTGTCATGGCCCTCGGCAACCCGAAGCACTTCGCGGCCGACGCCCATCTCCTCACCGAGGGCGACCGGTCCAGCCATGTCCTGATCGTCGTCAGGGGGTGGGTGACCGTCTCCGTCGCGACGGACCGGGGAGCCACCCGGCTGATACTCGGGTTACGCGGTCCCGGTGAACTCCTCGGGGAGATGGCCGCGTTGGACCCGCATCCGCGCAGCGCCACCGTCCGCGCGCTGGGGCCGACACAGGCCCAGGTCATAGCGGGGGACGCGTTCCGCAGGTTCCTCGCCGAGCATCCCCGGGTGAGCGGGCTGGTCATACGCCAGCTCACCTTCCGCCTCCGCAGCGCCGACCAGGAGCGGTCCGCGCTCGCCTCCCTCACCGTCCTCCAGCGCCTGGCCGGACGGCTCACCGAACTGTCGGGGTCGGGCGGCGCACCCCGTGGCCCGTACGCCCCGCCGGCTCCGCAGACTCCCTCGGCTCCGTCGGCCCGGTCCGGTTCCTCCGTGGTCCAGCTGGCCCAGGACGAGCTGGCCGCGAGCATAGGAGCCACCCGGGAAGCCGTCGCCAAGAGCCTGCGGCTGCTGCGTACCCAGCGGATCGTGCGGACCGGCAACCGGGTCGTGGAGATCCTCGACCCCGGACTGCTCGCCCTGCTCGCCGACGGCCACACGGACGCGGAGGCGCAACAGGCGTAGAACCTCCGGCCCTCCGTGTGTAAACGGCCACAGACGCCCCTCGCCCCGGGCCCGACTCTGAAGGGGCAACCGAACAGTGACCGAACAGCGATCGACGACGATCGCACGCACCACAGGGGGCACGGGGTGGCCGGCGACGCCATGGATCTCATGGAACTCACGGAAGCGCGCTACGAGTTGGTGATCAGCATCGACGCCCGTCGGTCCGGGCAGTACGACGACATCGACAAGTCGCGGATGCGGGACCGGATATACCGGGTGGTGGAGACGGCGTTCACGCACGCCAAGGTGGCGCGGGACGCCGTGCACATGGAGGACCGCGGGGACGGCGTACTGCTGTCGGTGTCCGCGGGCATTCCGGTGTCCCGGCTGCTGGGGCTGTGGCTGGTCGAGCTGCACGAGAACCTGCGGGACGAGAACCGGGCGCTACGGGTGCCGCTGGGCCTGCGGATCGGTATGCACGTCGGTCCGGTCCGGCACGACGGGCGCGGGATCAGCGGACGCGCCGTCGACCTGGCCTGCCGCCTCGCCGACTCCGCCGAGGCCCGGCGACTGCTCGACGCCGAGGGCGCGGACCTGGTCCTCGTGACCTCCGGCTCCCTGTACGAGGACGTGGTGAGCGGCGGTGGCAAGTTCATCGAGCCCGAGCGTTACGTCTCGGCGCGCCTCACCCTCAAGGAGGGCGAGACCACCGCCTGGTTCCATCTGCCGGGCAGATCGGCGCCCCGGCCGCCCGTCGCCGCCCCCGCCCCGCCCGACCCGGGCCCCCGCCCCGACGAGCCGAGCGGGATCCCGCCGCACGTCGGCGGCCCGGACGCCAGGACCACCTACAACGCCCGGCGCGACATCCAGGTGCACCACGACAACACCTACCGGGACGTGCGCTTCGAATCCAAGGGCGGCGACGAATGAGCGACGACCAGCAGTCGGACGACGCCCCCGGGACTCCCGACCAGCACCGGCCCGAGGGCGGGCCCCGCGACGGGGACGGCCCCGAAGCGGCGGACAGGAAACAGGACGGGCAGGACAAGCAGGATCAGCAGGACGGCGAACGGGGCGACAAGGAGAACGAACGGGCCCTCGCCGCCGAGCAGTTCAAGGCGTACACCCGCGCCCCCTTCGCCGAGGAGCAGGGCGAGGACGGTCCCACCGACCTCGCCTCCGCCTCCCGTACGCGCCGCGCGACCCGGACGCTCTTCGAGGCCGGCCGCGACCTGACCAGCGTCGACCGCTCGTTCTTCAACAGCGCCCACTTCGGCGACATCTTCCTCGGCATCGACACCCGGCCGCACGGCCCCGCCCTGCGCAGCGGCCCCGTACCCGCCGACGAGTTGCGCGCGCTCCGCCGCGCGCACGTGGTCCCCGACGGCTATGTGCGGTTGCGCAACGCGCTCCGCGCCCGCCGTCTGCTGGTGCTCGGCGCCGCCCCCGGCACCGGCCGTACGAGTACGGCGCTCTCCCTTCTCGCGGAGGTCACCGCCGACGCCCCCGAGGCCAACGGCGGTGAGGCCGCCGCCGGTTCGCCGGTGCGCCGGGTCGATCCGGACGGCGGAGTACGGCAGTTGGCGGGCAGGCTGGGCGAGGACGACTTCCCGGGCCGCACCGGCTACCTGCTGGAACTGCTCCTCACCCGGCCCGGCGCGCTGCCCCCGGACGAGCTGGACCTCGACGAACTGGCCGCCTCCCTGGCCCGGTTCGAGGCCTTCGCCGTGCTCGTCGTCACCGTCGGCTCGGCGGCCGGCCCGCTGCTCGCCGGGCGCTACGGCATGCTCTGCCCGCCCGCACCCACCCAGGAGCTGCTCACCACCCGTCTGCGGGAACAGCTGGAGAAACGGCTGGAGGGCGGGTTGGTGCCCCCAGCACCCCAGGTGCCTTCGGCAGCCTCGGGGGAGGAACTGCTCGCCCGTGCCGAGGAGTTGGCGCGGAGCGCGGAGGTCGTTGACGCGGTCGGGCTGACGGACCTGCGGCCCGCCGAGGCCGGGCTGCTCGCCTCGCTGCTGGCCGGACGGCTGCTCGGTGATCTGTCGCAGCCGGAGCTGCTGGCCGGGTGTCGCACTCTCGCCGCCGACCAGGCCCAGGAGTGGTTCGCCGGTGTGGACCGGGCGCTCGTCGCACCGGCCGGAAAGGGTGCCGAGGACGGGACACGAACCCCGCAACGGCCGGGCACCGCGGCCCTGTTCCACCCCGTGGCGTTCCGGATCGCGCTCGCCGTTCTCGGCGGGGCCTCGCACAGCACGGTGTCCTCCGCCGCCCATCTGCTGACCTGGGAACTGTCCGTCCAGTGCGACCCCGACCACACCCCCGCCCGGCCCCTGTTCTGCGACGATCCGCAGGCCGACGTCGCCCTCTCCCGCGCCGAACTCGTCGACGGCGAGGTCGAGGTGGCCGGGGCCAGGGTGGCGGCGCGGCTGATCTGGTACCGGGGCGGCGCCCTGCCGTCGGCGGTCCTGGCCGAGCTGTGGGACCGGCACTTCCCGGTACGGGCGCCCGTCGTGCGCTGGCTGCGGCTGCTGGCGGACGACCGGCGCCCCCAGGTGTGGGTGCGCGCGGCGGTCGCCGCCGGGGAGCTGTGCGTACGGGACTTCGACCACGGGTTCGCCGAGCTGATCCGGCCGCTCGCCGAGGGCACCGCCCACCGCAGGCTGTTCGCGGCCACGATGCTGGACCAGGTGGCCGGACACGCCTCGCACCGCAAGGCCGTACGGAAACTGGTCGAGGACTGGAGCCGGTCCGGGACATGGAGCCGGCGCTCGACCGCGGCGGCCGCGCTGGGCTTCGGCAACTGCGCGGACTCGGCCGACGACACGCTGGACGCCCTGGCCCGGATCGGGGTCCGCGACGGCGGAGGCCAGTCGCTGGGTGCCGCCGCCGCTTTCAACGTCGTACGGCTGCTGGCCCTGCCGGACAGCGAGCGGGCCGTGACGGTCCTGGGGCGGATGGGCGACTGGATCCGGCACAAGCGCGAGGGATACCAGACCCTCGGCCTCGCGGCCACCGTCTGGCTCGCCTCGACCCGGGTGGACAAGCTGCTGATCGACGAGCCGGAGCCCTCGCTCGGTGCGCGCGGCGACTGGCCCCTGGCGCTCGCCCTGGCCGCCGACCGGCCCGAACTCGCCTCGCCGATGGCCGACTTGATATGGACGGCGCTGAACACGGCCCGCTCGAAGGACGTGGCCATGGACGCGCTGGAGAGCATGCTGCGCACCGCCGTACGCAAGGACGGCACGGAGTGGACGCGGCCCGGGCTGGCGGCGCTGCTGCCCGCGCTGGCCGCCGAGGAGAGCGACCGGCGGCGGCTGGACTGGCTGCTGCGCCGAATGATGAACGATCCGGACGACCCGTTCCCCGACACCCTGGCGCGCTCCCTGTGGTGGCTCGCCGTCGGGCCGGGCGACCGGAGCGGCCAGGAGGAGAGAAGCCATGGCTGAGAACGACGCAGGACCGGCGGGCCCGTTCCTGACCGAGTACGCGCCGAACGGTGTCCAGCCGCAGGTGAGCGCTCAGAAGGCGCTGGTGCTGTTCTACCGGAACGGCGGCCACAGCGTGGTCACGGTGACCGGGACCCGGCACGTGGACAAGCGGGCGCTGGCGCGGCCGTACAACATCTGCGAGATCGCGCTCGGCACCTATCAGACGGCGCTGGAGCTGGAGCTGCCGGCGGCCGGGGGCACCAGTTTCTTCAAGGCCGAGGTGGACATCCACTGGACGGTGGACGACCCGCATCAGGCCGCCGTCCAGGTCGTGACGGACGTCGAGAAACGGCTCACCGCGCCGGTTCTGGAGCGCCTGCGTGAGGTCACCTCGACCTACCGGGTGCACGAGGCCGAGCAGGCCAACCGGGCCATCACCCGGGAGTGCGCGGGCGGGCGCTGGGGCGAACTGGGGGTCGAACTCGGCCTGAAGGTACGGCTGTACGTCCGGTTGCGGGTCGACGACCGGGCCATCGAGTACATGAACGGCATGCGGGACGCGCATGCCTCGGCCGAGCTGACGCGGGTGCACCAGGCGCGGTTCAGATCCATGCTGCAGGGCGGCCAGTTGGAGCAGCTCAGCTACATGCTGGCGGCCGAGCCGACGGAGGCCAAGGACTTCCTGGAGAAGATCCGGCAGGAGGGCCGGCAGGACGAGAAGGAGCGCGTCGACCGGCTGTTCGACATGGTGGAGAGCGGTCAGATCCAGTCCAACGACGTGGAGACACAGGCCCTCAACCTCCTCAACCAGGGGCGTCTGGGCGGGATCACCGGGCCGATCGGCTCGCTTCCCGCCCGCCGCGACGGCCGCGCCGGTACACCCGCTCCCGAGCTGGAGCCGTCCGACGCCGAACCGTTCACCCCTGACTGGGTGGCGGACCACCCTCCCGTCCGCCCCCGGCGCCAGGACCCCTACCCGGGTGATCCCTACCCGGCGGACCCCTACGCGGGTGACACCTACGCCCCCGAACCGCCGCACCGGGGGCGCCCGAGCGACGACGGCTGGGGCTGGGTCGACGGAAACGGCGACGGCGACGACCACGGGGCCGGGGCCGGAGCCGGGGAGGAGTCAGGGCGATGACCGGGAACGGGGGCGTCGGCGGAACCGGGGGGACCACAGGACAGGTCGGGCCCGAGCCGTACGGGGGTCGGCACGGGCCCGACCGCTCCGGGGAACGTGTGAGCGAGCGGGTCGCCGAGCGGCTGCTCAGCACCGTCAGGGAAGACCTCGGGCGGGCCGACTCGAAGGCGGCGGTGCTGCTGTCGGGGACGCTCGCGCTGCCCGCCTTCCTCATCGGCTGGCAGGGCGCCCCCGGCTGGCACGGACCCGCCGACGTGACGCTGATCCTGGCGGGCCTGCTCTGGGCGGTGTCGGTGACCGCGCTGGTCGGGGCGCTCATGCCCCGCACCGGCACGGTCCGGGAGAGCGACGTGGGAGGGGACGAGGTGACGTACTTCGGCGATCTGGTGGGCGCCCGCCACGACCTGGCGACGCTCGCCGCCCGGGTCACGGAGGCGGGGCGCGATCCCGCGGGGTGGCTGCTCGTCCAGGCCGTCGACGTCAGCGCGATCCTCTCCGCCAAGTACCGGGCCATCCGCTGGGGCGTCGGCTCGCTCGCCCCCTCGGCGGCGCTGGCCCTGGCCTGGAGCCTGACGGCGCGCTGAGGCCGGGCGGGGGCGCTCGGGGGGGGCGCTCGGCAGGGCGCGCCAAGGGCCGGAAACGGACCGGAACTTCACCTATCACGACGTATCCGCGCGCACCACGCAACCGGCGCGCACCTAGTAGCGACGATCCAGGAACACCGGAGAAACGGGAAACAGGGGACGGCCGTGGGACGAGTCAACGGAGTACGAAGGACAAGAAGGGGCCGGGCGCGGCGCACCGCGCTCGCCGTGCTGGGCGCCGCCGCGGTGCTCATATCCCTGTCGGCGCCCCCCGGCCGGCACCCCGGGCGGGACGTCCTGCCGGTGGCGGAGTCCGAACCAGCCTTCCCGGCGGTCAACTACGCGGTCGCCGTGGACGAGTCGGCCAGTCTCACGGACGCGGACATGGCCGCCGAGAAGGCCGCCGCCGCACGGATCGCCCTGGGTGACGTGTCCTCCGAGTCCCGGATCACGGTCTTCGGGTTCGCCGCCGCCGAGGGTGCGGGCCAGAGCGCGGTGGACCCGGTGTGCCCGCGCACCACGCTGGACGCGGCGGGCCGCGAGACGGTCGGCGCCTGCGTCGGGAAACTGCGCAAGCGGAAGGAGGGCGAGGGCACCGGCACCGACTTCCCGAGTGCGATCCGGCAGGGTGTCCACGAACTCACCACCGAGACGGACTCCTCGGCGCCCCGGGTGCTGTTCCTGCTCACCGACGGGATCATGGAGGTCGACGACAGCCCCCAGTACGGCGACCCCGCGCACCGGAAGGCCGAGGGCGAACGGCAGTTGGCGCTGGAACTGGCGAACGCCGCCGCCAAGGGCGTGCAGATCTGGCCGCTCGGATTCGGGCCGACGCCCGATGAGCAGCAGCTCGCCCGGATCGCGGCCGGCGGCTACCAGAAGGGGTGCGTCGCCCTGCCCTCCGCCAGGCCGAAGGCCGAGAAGGTCGAGGGGGCGAAGGAGATCGGCGTCACCCTGGAGCGGATCTTCGCCGCCGCGCACTGCATGCGGCACGAGGAGGGCCCCGCGGCCCAACGCCCGCCCGCGACCCTGAGCATCGGCATCTCCCCGCTGGCGACCGTGGGCAGCATCGTCGTCGACAAGGGCGACCCCGAGGTACGGATCACCTACACCGACCCGGCCGGACACGAGGTGCCCACCTCCGGCAGCTACCGGAAGTCCCGCTTCGAACTCGCGGGCGGCACCGGCACCGTGGAGGCGCTGAAGATCGTCGACCCGCTGCCCGGCGTGTGGAAGGTGCACGCCGAGGCGCCGGAAGGGCACCGTTCTCGGCCCGTCGCCGTCAGTGTGCTGTGGCAGGGCGAACTGCGCGGCGCCATCACCATGGACCCGCCGTCCCCTCGCGCCGGCGACCAGGTCACCGTGACGATGCGGCTCCAGACCCGCGAGGGCTACCAGATCAGCGACCCGCGCGACTACGAGGGGCTGCGCGTCCGGAGCGAGCTGACCGGCGCCGGTTTCGACCCGCTCCCGCTGACCCTCGCCGACAACGGCAGGGGCAGGGACGCGAAGGCGAGCGACGGCTCGTTCACCGGCACCACCAGGATCCCGGCGTCCGCCGACGGGGCTCTGAAGGTGAGCGCCACGCTGACCGCCGCCGGCCTGAGCGCCGACACCCGCAGCGAGGGCGGTCTGGTCGCCCCGGGTGAGCTGCCCGTCACCACCGCCCTCGACCTGCCCGCCGCCGCCTCCCACCCCGGCGGCAGGGTCACGGGCACACTGGCCGTCCACAACACGAGCGGCACCGCGCACACCCTGAGGCTGTCCGTCACCGACCTCAAGGCGGGTCTGCTCACGGTGTCCCCGGCCGAACTCACCCTGAAGGCAGGGGAGTCCGGGACCCGCGAGGTGACGGTCGAGGTCGCCCCCGCCGACGTCTTCGGCGACCGCCTCACCGACGACGGACTGCTCCTCGCGGGCGACGTCACCGTCGTGGACACCACCGACGACGGCCGCCGCCTCGTCCAGAGCCCGCTGTCGGTGGAGGTGACGCCGACGCCAGGTGCCTGGGAGGAGTTCTGGAGCGTCTGGTGGTGGGCGGTCCTGACCGGCGTCGTCCTGATCGCCGGGTCCGTCGCGACGGTACTCGCCCTGATCCGGCTGCGCCGCGCCCGCCGAGACCCGTACGGCCTGGTCCTGCGGCTGCTCGACGAGCACGGCGAGCCCCTGCCGGGCGAGCCGCACGTCGCCGGGCACGGACACAAGCAGTGGTACGAGTTCGGTATCGCCGAGGCCCACATCAGCCCCCGCATCGAGCGCCGCACACACGGCCCGTACGCCGTCCGGCGCAACCCCAACGGCGGTGCGGTGCTGCGCAGTCGTGGCGGCGGCCGGGCCTCGTTGTCCGCCAACAGCCCTGCCCCGCTGAGCGAGGGACTGAGCCTGGCCCTCGGCGAGGAGGCCCGCAGCGCCCGCAGTCCGCGCAACTCCCGTAATTGGAGGGGCGGTTCGCCGTCCTCCGGTGGTCCCGCCGGTCCCCCGCACAGCACCGACCCCGACGGCCGGGGCAGCACGAGCGCCTACGACGAGACGTACCTGTGACACCCGCACCACCCACACGCACACCCACCCCCACACCCACCCACACGAACGTTTCGAGCACGACCACGCGGCCCGGCGGCCGTGAGCGGGGAGGAAACCCATGAAGATCTTCCAGCCGATGCTCTTCGTCGGCCTGGGCGGCACCGGCGGCCTGGTCGGCGCCGAGCTGGAGCGCAGACTGCGCGCCGAGCTGTGCGGCCCGGACGGCTCGGCGCTGAGCCGGCTCAGCGGCAACGCGCCCTACCAACTGCCCGACTGCCTCCAGTTCGTGTACGCGGACTACAGCGAGTCGGACCTGATGCGGCTGCCCCAGTTCAACGTCGACGCGTCACTGCGCGCCGCCTACTCCCGTACGTCACGGGCCACCCACGACCTGCTGCCGAACTTCGACAGTTCGCCCGAGGTCACCAAGATGCTCCGGGCCAGCATGCGCGCGGAGGTCGCCGGCTGGCTGCCGCCGCGCACCGACGAACCACGCGTCACCCCGCTCCACAACGGCGCCGGACAACTGCCCACCGTCGGCCGCGCCGCCCTGTTCGCCACGCTCCGGCACGGCCTCGGGCCCGTTCTCACCCCGCTGCTCCAGGCGATCGACTCGATGGCCAGGGCCGGCGGCGAACTGGCCGAGCTCGGCGGCGGAAAGGTCACCGGCTGCGATGTGTTCGTCGCGTTCTCGGTGGCCGGCGGCACCGGCGCCGGGATCTTCCTCGACTACCTCCACCTCATCAACCACGCCTTCCAGCTGCGCGGCTTCAACGGCGTGAAGATCTACCCGCTGGTCGTCATGCCGTCGTCGTTCTCCTCGGCCACCGGCGGCGGACGCGAGGCCGAACTCAACGCGGCCCGCGCCCTCGTGGACCTGTTCCGGCTGGTCGACGGACAGAACGCGCCGACCGAGGGCGCCGAGATCGGCGACCTCGACCACACCGCCGGACTCGGTGTCCGCTACCCCGGCACCCAGCCGATCCGGCTGCGGACCGGCATCCTGCCCACCTCGTTCCTGTTCAGCCCGACCGCCGGCATCCGCCCCGACGACCTGCGCCGCTCCATCGTCTCCCTGGTGATGTCGCTGATCGGCACCGAACTGGGCGACACCCGCACCCGGGGCCGGAGCACGGGCGGCGACGACGACTTCCAGACCTTCGCCGCGAGCTTCATCAACCGGGGTGTGCACCGCAGCGCCCTCTCCCCCACCGGCATCGGCCGCCAGGGCGTCTCCACCAGCCTGGTCGCGTCGATGACCGTGCCGATGGACCAGCTCGCCGACCTGGTCGCCGGCCGGATGCTGCGGGAGGCGGTCACCGACCTCGTGGAACGCCCCCGGCCCGCGCTGCGCGAGAGCACGGTGCCGATGATCCGGCAGCTGTTCGCCGACTCGCACCTCGAAGCACTGTGGGAACGCAGGCAGTTGCCCGTCCTGGACCCCGACCCGCTGCCGCGCGGCAGCAAGGCCGTCGAGGCGGCGCTCGGCGAGCGGATCTCCGACATACAGCGGCTCCTCGCCGACCTGCGGTCCATCGCCGACCGCACCGCCGCCACGATGGCCGACCGGTTCTCGCCGCGCCCCGCCATCGACAAACTCCTCCTGAGTGTCGACCCCTTCCACGCCGACCGGGTCGTCCGGGGCATGCCGGAGAACGACGACCCGATCGCCAAACTGGGCTTCCTCGGCATGCTGGACAACCGCTCCCGCGCCCCGCAGCGCCCCGCCGGCATGACCGACCAGCCGCCCAAGATCCCCCGTATCAAGGGCAGACTGGCCGGCGTCTCACCGCCCCGCTGGGGCGACGACGACGTGACTGCCGTGCTCCGGGAACAGGACGCCTGGTACCAGTGGCGCTGCCGGACCATCTGGCACGAGGCCTGGCGTGAACAGCAGCAGCACTGGCGGGCCCCCGCCGACACCGCGGGCGCCGACATCGCCCGGCTCGTCAACGCCTTCCGTGCGCACAGCGAGCAGGAACGCAAGGTCTCCGCGCAGAAGGGCCTCGAACTGTACGAGGACCGTACGGGCATCTCGTACCTGCTGCCGCCGCAGCGCACCCTCAACCACTTCTACGAGGACGTGGTGACCAGGCTGATCCGCCGCGAGGGACTGCGCGAGACGGAGGACGCGGCGGCACTGCTGCTCAAGCTGGTCGCCGGCGACACCTGGCGTGACGTCCACGGCCTCAGCCGGCGCAGCCCCGACGGCGCGGTGTCGGTCGTGAAGGCCCAACTTGAGGGCAGAATCACCCGGTTGTTCGCCGAGGGCGGCGAACGACTTGAGGAACGGCCCCTGTTGCCGTCCATGAGCACCCTGCTGGCCGCCGCGGCCGGCGACTCCGACGCCGCCGACCAGGTCAGCAAGGAGGCCCTCGACCTGTTCGGCCGCAAGCTGGCCGGACTGCTGCCGGTCGGCTTCACCCCGGAGGGCACCGGCCCCCTGCGGGTGCTGGTCACCTACCCGCGGGTGGAGGCCGTGGACGAGGTCGAGCAGTACCTCGGCAAGGCCCTGCGGCTGCCGTCCGACGCCCGGAACTCCGTCGAGTACCGGGGAGTCGAGAGCGACTCGGTGACGGTCGTCCTGTTCCGCAGCGAGATGAGCCTCACCCAGGTCCCCGAGGCCCGCAAGGTGCTGCGCCAGTGGGCCAGGGCGAAGGACAGCGAGCAGGCCCAGGACGTACTGCGCTGGCGCCAGCGGCTCGGCTACCGGGACAGCTGGATGGTCAGCGGCGAGGAGGACCGCCGCGTCATCCTGCACCGCCTGCTGTGCTGCATGTGGAACGGCCAGGTCGACATCGTCGACGGCGAGAGCGCGTCCCCGGAACGCGTCCGGCTGCGCCTGCACCCCGAGGCGGGGCCCCATGTCCCGGGCGTACGGCTGCGGTTGGGCGACTTCCCCGGCGGGGTGTCGAGCTGGGCGGAGCTCCTGCGCTCCTACGAACGCTGGACCGTCCTCGACGACGAGCGCACGGTCGAGGACTACTGCCGCGAACTGATGGGCGCCCAGCCGACCGGCCTGACCAGAAGCGGCAGCGACCCGCACCCCCTGTTCGTCGAACTCGTCGAGAAGACCGCCCCGCGCCAGCTGGAGCTGCTCGCGGAGCGCCGCGTACGGGACGGCGAACGCGTCGAGGGCTGGGTACGCCCCCTCTGGGAGTTCTGGGCGGAGACCCTCCCGGCCGCCCTGGACACCGAGTTCGGCGACCAGCGCGCGGTCCAGCCGACCCTGCGCACCCTCCTGGAACACGTCCGCGGCGGCACCCCGCCCCTGCGCCGCCTCCCCCAGCCGAAGGCCCCCAGGCGCCGCGCCGACGAGGAGGACGAGGACGACTGGGGTACGGCACGCCAGTCGTCCGACGCGGAGGACAACCGGCCGGACCTCGACCGGGACAACGATGACGACGACAGGAACATCAGGGACGACACCGGGTACGGCGCCAAGTACCGCGACCCGGACGGGTACGGCCACGCCGACGGACGCGGTGGTGCCGGCCGGCGTGGCGACGGGCGCGTCAACGGCTCCCCGCGCGGCACCGAGCGCCCCTCCGCGCCCTGGGACCAGCCCGACGACGACCCCGACGAACGCCGGTACGGCCGCCGGGACAACGACAGTTCGCCCTGGGACGGAGACGCCCGGTGAGCATGGCTGCGAGCTTCGAGGGTTTCGGCCCCGTGGTGGTCCCGCTCGACCTGCGCTCGGGGGCGGCGGCACTCGACACCCCCCAGGCACTCCGGGCCCGCGTCGCCCGCCGTCTCGCCCAGGCAGGTCAACCGGAGCCCGACGACCCGATGTTCCTGGTGACCGACACCCCGGCCGGGCTCACCGACCACCAGCGGCAGTACGAACTCCTCGCCGCCCACCGGGCCGTGGGGGAGGTCAGGATCCTGGTCCTGCTGGTGGGCAGCGCGCCCGGTTCGTACGCCGGTGCGGGCGAGGCGTTCCGGCCCGACCGGCGGCTGCTGCGCCCCGCCGTACTGCGCACCGACCGTGCGGCCGTCCTGTGGGCCGGTGACCTGCGCTCATCGCGTACGGCACTGGAGAATCCCGCGCCCGACGACCCGGACGCGCTGGCCGTCCTCGTCGACGTCCTGTCGGTCCCGGACGTCTACCGGCGCGTCCTGAAGGACGTGGCGGCGCTGCCCGACGCCGTCGCCGCACCCGGCGTTCGTCTGCTGGAGCAGGACCTGCCCCCGGAGACACGCGACCGGGCCTGGCGCGACGCCCTCACCCGGTTCGCGGGCCACGACACCGACCACGCGCCGCCGACGGCCGCCGGATCCGGCGCCGATCTCCCGGACCCGCTGAGGGCGTTGGCGAACGGGCGCAGCGGCCGCGACCAACGGCACCGGCAGCCGAACGGCACGGCGGAGGACACCTACCGGGCCTGCGCGGACGCCCTCGACTACGCCGACGAGGCGCTGGCCGGCCTGCGTACCCTCCCCGGGCTGCTGCGCCCCTCGCGCCGCGGCGCCTTCGAGGCCGACCTCGACCAGGCCCACCGGTCCCTCGACGCCTACCGGTCCCTCGTCGGCAGGGCGCTGCGCAGCGGCACCGGCACGACGTCCTCGACCGCCGAGGCGGCGGCCCGCCTCACCGACCTGGGCCTGCGGGTACCCACGGCGGAGGGCATGCGCGACCGGATCGGCGACGGCCTGCGCGAGTACGCCGAGAAACTCCTCGCCCAGGGCCTCCCCCTACGCTCGGTCGCCCAACGCTTCACCACCCTGGCCGGCCGAGTGGAACCAGTACCGAGCTCAGCACTGGCAAGAAAACTGGCCGAGTTCAGCTCCCCCTCAGACGTCGCCCCCTCAGGGGCGCGAGGAACTGCGCGACCAGCCACAACGAACTCGCACCCGACACCCGACAGCACCCCCCCAGGGGCGCGGGGAACTGCGCGACCAGCCACGACGGACCCGCACCCGGCATACGACGTCGCCCCCGGCGCACCCGCCGCAACCTTCACCGCCGCCCTCCTGGGCGCCCTCTGGCAAGCCCCCCTGCAACCACTCGCCCTCCTCATCCCCCTCCTCTTCATCGCCATGGCACAGCTGGGCACGTCCCGCCTGCACGGCTCCGGCCGTCCCGGCCACTGGGCACTGGCCCCCCGGATCGCGGCCTTCGGCGGCGCCCTGACCGGGACACTGCTCGCGTACGCGACCCACCCGGCGCCCTGGCTGAGCACGTCCGGTCTGCTGCTCGGCCTGTGCGCGGCGGCGGAGACGGCCCGCCGTCTCTGGCGTACGGCGGCCGACACCTGGGCACCCGGCCACGCCACCGCCGCACTCCGCCAATCCCTCGCCGGCCTCGACGCCCTGCTGGCCCAGGGCGTCCGGGAACACTGGGCCGTCGAGGAGCGCCTGAACTGCGCGGACGCCGCCCGTTCCGTCGCCGGTGTGCTGCGGGCGACCGCGGCGGCGGCGGAGGCCGAGGCGGTACCCGAACCCGAGCGGACGACGGTCGGGGGCGGCAACGGCATGCACGGGACGTACGGCGCCCCGGGCTCCGCGGCGGACGACTGGCTGTCGAGCACGCCGGACGCGTTCTCGGGGGCCGGCGACGGTACGGCCGACGGTACCGACGAGAAGGACGGCCACGACGACTGGATGAGCGCCTACGCCTGGCCGGACGCCCCACCCTGGGACCACGACCCGGCCCACCCCACCGACGCCACCAACCCGGCGGACGCGGCCGCCGACCCCGACGAGCCCCTCGTATCCCCCGTGTCCCCGTCCGCCCGGACACCGCACCCCGCCCCGCCGGACTCGCCGGACTCCCCGACGGCGAACGGCGCCGGGGGGACGCCGCGTTGGCTGGACCGGGAGACCGGCGAGGGCGGGCCTGAACTGGTCGCCACGCTCGCCGCCGACCTCACCGACGCCGCACTGGAGGCGATGCGGTCCTACTGGGGCGCCGTGGAACGCGGCCAGGCCGGCACGCTCGCCGCGACCCGTATCGAGGGACGGGTCGCCGAACTCCTGTCGACGGCCCGCAGGCATCTCCGCCACAACGGGGTCCTGGCCCCGCCGCCGTTCGCCGCACCCCGCCGCGCCCGCGCCACCTCGGCGAACCTGCTGGGCACCGACCCGCAGGGGCTGGCCGAACTGGTCGGCGCGGAGACCGGCCGGCAGGCCGTGGTCCAGCTGTCCTCGCCCGACCAGAGCACACTGCTCAGCCGCGACCCGGCGGCGGCGGTCTGGATCAGGTTCGCGCCCCTGGCCGTACGCGACGAGGTCGAGAAGGCCTGGCGCGCGAACGGTTCGGACCGCTCGCAGGAGGTGGAGTGGACGTCGTCGGGACGGTACGCGGGCCTGCTCCGGCTCACCCCGCTGCGCCCCGGCGTGGTGGAGACCTTCCGCCCCCGCGACGACGGCGACAGCGACAGCGACGGGCACGACGGCATGGACGACAGCCCGTACGACCGTCCGTACGACGGCTCCTACGACCGAGCGGACGGCGACCGATGGTGACCCGCACCACCCACCCCGGGCCGGAGCGTCCGCCGGGCCCCGAGGGCCCCGCCGACGCCAAGCTCGGCTTCAGCACCCCCTCCGGCCGCCGCCGCGTCGCCCGGGTCCGCTTCGGCCCCGAGTCCCGGCGCGACCCGCAACTCCCCCCGCTCATCCGCAACGCCCTGCTCGACGACAGGCGCCAGGGGCAGCGCTGCGTACAAGTCCGGCTCTCCGCCGCCGACGCGACGACCCCGGCCGCCCGCGCCCTCCTCGACACCGAGGCGGGCACCGCGCTGCGACTCCACCGGCTGGTCGACGGCACCGAGTTCGCCCCGCTCTTCCCCCGGCTCATCGGCTACGAACTGGACACCGACGAGCCGTTCCTCCTGTACGACCCACCGCGCGGCGCCACCGCCGCGAGAACCCACGTCATGTCGTCGACCGACCAACGCGTCCTCACCCGCGACCTGATGCTCGCCCTGTGCCTGCTGGACGACCAGGGCCTCGTCCCGCGCGGCATCTCACCCGCCACCGTGCTCTGGGACGGCGCCTCCCTCCAACTCTGGGGACTGGAGGGCGTGGCCGACGCCGGCCGGCCGCGCACGGCCTGGGGCCGCGCCCCCTACTCCTCGCCCGAACAGCGGCGCGGCGAGGGCCTCGTCGACTCCCGGGACGCGGTGTGGAGCGCGGCCCAGGTCCTCTACCGCCTGGTGACCGGCCGCCCCGGCCACCCCGACCGGTCCCCCGCCGACCTGGCCGAACACCGGGTCCTCGACGAGACGTTGCGCGACGCCTTCGCCCCCCGGGCGACCGCCCGCCCCTCCCCCGCCCAGCTCCTCGACCTGCTGGCCCCCGGAACCTCCCGCCGGGCCACCCTCCTCTCGCCCCCCGACGAGACCCGCCAGGACCGGGAGGCCTTCGAGCAGGCCCTGCGCGCCAAACGACAGGCCCCCCTGGCACCCCCCTCGGAGGTCGGCCCCGCGACCGGCCGGTCCGAGAGCGAGGTCGCCTGCCCGTACTGCCTGGAGACCATCCAGCTCGACCTGAGCGCGCTGTACGTCACCGACAGCCGGATGCAGTACCAGCCCCTGAACCTCGCGGGCCTGGGCAAACTGCGCCGCCAGGACGTGCTGCGGGGCGCCGTCCAGAAGTGCACGGCCGACCCGGGGTTCCCCGAACACTTCATCCCCGTGCCGTATCTGACGTACGGCCGCCCGCTGACGGTCGCGATGGTCGGCCAGTCCTCCACCGGCAAGAGCCATCTGCTGACCCAGATGATCGCCGAGATCACCGACGGCGGCCTCGAACCGTTCGGCCTCTCCTGGCAGTCCGTCAACCCCGAACAGCATGCCCGGTTCGTACGGGAACGGGTGCAGCCCCTGCGCAACGGCCAGGTCCTGGACCACACCACCGGCGTGGGCCTGGACGGCTTCGCCCGCTTCGTCGAGTCCCTCCTGATCACCGACGCCCACGGCCAGGTGCGTCCCGTCGCCTTCTTCGACCTGGGCGGCGAGGACCTCGTACGGACGGACGCGGCCCTGCGGTTCCTGCTCGGGGTGGACGCCCTGGTCTTCGTCGTCGACCCGCTTCTGGCGCTCCCCGTACCGCAGTTGGACCACGCGAGGGAACGCGGGGGAGTCGAGGTGAACCGGGACGGCGACCTCGCCTTCGCGACGGTCCTGGACCGGCTCCCGAAGACGGGCCCCTACCTGGAGGTGGCGGCCACGATGGTGCTGGGCAAGGCGGACCTGCTGCGCTTCCAGTCCCCGGTCGACCGCTGGCTGGCCCGGGGAGCCCGCACCACCCTCGACCCCGCCGTGCTGCGCGAGGAGAGCCAGGACGTCCACGCGTACCTGCGCCGGCACGCGGGTCAGGCCTGGCTGCGCCCCTTCGACGCGATCCGCCGGTGCACCCTGCACGTCGCGTCGGCCACCGGCGGCCAGGAGGACCAGGGCCGCTACCCGGCGGGCGCGGCCCCCCGGCGCGTGCTGGAACCGCTGCTCTCGCTGCTCGCGATGCACGGCCTGATCGACGTCCCGGGCGGCCCCGACGCGTTCGCGAGGGGCGAGGCGGCGGCCTGGGAGGCGGTACCCACGGAGGGTTCGGCGGACGGGGAGTTGCGCGTACCCGGGGCGCGGGGAGCCGGAGGACCCGGACGACAGCGGGAGCGGGAACGGGAGAAGGAACGGGAGCGGGGAGGAGAAGAGAAGTGAGCGAATACAACGAATACAACGAATCCCAGGAGACGTCGTCCTCGATACTGTCGGCGCCCTCCGTACATCAGGTCGTCTTCCGGTGGGAGGGCAACCAGGGCCGTCAGGGCACCGGTATGAAGGCGGTCGCCCACTCCTGCTCGGCCGAGCGGGCCGAGCAACTGGGCCGCGAACTGGGCCCGTTGCTGTGGGTGTCCGGCCCGGGCGCGGCCCGCCCCAGCGTCGTGCGCACCCTGTCCCGCGACGGCGAGGTCCTGCTTGTCGGGCGCTGGCCCACAACGGACCGTACGGGCCGACCCAGCACAGCCAGCCACGTGCTGACCGGCGCCCCCGCCACCCTGAGCACGCTCCGGTGCCTGGGCCTGGCGTACGGCGGCTGGAGCTCCCGGGAGTTCGCGGAACGGGCCGCGGGCCCGAAGCCGGTGATCGACTGCGCGCACCTCGACGACCTCGCGCACGAACGGCTGCCGAGGATGGAGGCCCGGCTGGAGAACGTGCGGGGCGCGCTGATGATGGCGACGGCGGAGTGGCTGCGCGACCCGGCCCAACGGGTGTCACTGCTGGTGGGCGAGGAGCGGCCGGCGGGCTGGCCGAACCAGGACGAGGCCGCGCTGGTCTACCTGGGCCTGTTCCTCCTCTTCGACGACTGGCCCGGCCGCGACTGGACGTTCGCGACCTACGACACGGTCGACACCCACCCCCTGCGCCTGACGTCGGTCCCTCGCTGGGAACAGGAGACCGGCGGCTCCGGCCCGCTGGCCAGGGTGATGGGCGGCAGGACGGTGGACGCCCGTTTCGAACACCAGGCGGCGTCCCGTCTGGTCGATCACCTCCTCGCCCACCGGGGGGCTCCCCCGGGCGTGCCCCAGCTGACGAAGGAACTGCGCGACGGCGCGACAATGGACTGGGAGCGGCGACGGGATCTTCTGCGAAGGATCCTGCGCACGGAACACCGGCCGTCCGGCCCCCGTACGGAAACGCCACAGGAACGTCAACGGGAGCGGCAGCCAGAGCCGCAGCAGGAGCCGCACCGCGAAACGACGTACGAGAAGCCCCAGTCCCAGCCTCAGTCCCAGCCCTCGCCCCGGCCTCAGTCCCAACCCTCGTCCGCCTACCAGCAACACCAGCAACGCCAGCTCCATGACGACCTGCGCGGTGATGAGCGCGGGGACCAGGTGGAACACCGCATCCTGATGGCGCAGTTGCAGAAGGCACCCGACGACGTACTGTTCCGCGAGCTGCTCCAGGCCGACGAACTCCCCCCGAGATCAGTGGGGTTGCTGCTGACCGAGCTGGGAAACCCCCAGCGTCGCGAGACGCGCCCCCGGAAGATGCGACAGGACCTGTGCGCGCAGGTACTCCGCAACCATCTCTACCTGACACCGCACGGACAGACCGGGGAGTCCATGTCGGGTGCGGCCCTCGCGGACCGGGCGGCGCATCTCTTCTCCTGGGCCGTGGCCCCACTGGCCCGCGAGGAGGAGTATCTGCACGACCTGCACGAAATGCTGTACACGATGGTCCGGGCTCCGCATCCCGTCTGGACCAACTGGCTCTCCCGGACGCTTGTTTCGCCGACGAACGGCGAGGTCCCCGATCTGCCGCCGTCGGTCTGGCAGCAGATCCTGCGCGACGCGCTGGTCCGCCCGGCCGGATCACAGCCGACCGTTCTCCCTCCGCCACCCACCACCACACCGCAGTCCCCGGCCCCCTTGTCCGGCCTGGACAAGCTGACGAGCGACGTGGGCTGTGTGATCGGGGCGTGCGTCACGGTGATCGTCGTACTCATCACGATCGCGGTGATCGCCATGTGAGTGAGGTACCGGGGGAGGGAAGTACCCGGACGAGGAAGGTACGCTGACCGTCTTTTTTGAGACAGCAGCGAACGGGGAACCCAACATGCCCAGCAGGAAACGCCTGATGGTGGCCGGTCTGACGATGGTCCTCGTGGCCGGACTCGGCGCGTGCGGAGGCGGGAACGACACCTCGCGGGGCTCCTCCGCCAGCGGGAACAACGGCAGCGGCAGCGGCAAGTACGACAACGGCAGCGCCCCGCAGCCCACTCAGGAGCCGACGACCGTCTCCGGCCTCCGTGGCAACGTCCGCCACATCACCCGCAAGACGGCCAAGGCCACCCGCCCGCACCTGGTCAAGAAGTGCGCGCTCACCACCGAGAAGGTCAAGCACACCTCGCGTACGGGCACGGGCAGCAAGAAGAAGACGCGCACCTGGTACACCACCGAGAGCTCGCAGACGTGCACGAAGGTTCGAAGCGGCACGGAGACGTACACGCGGGTCGTGCGGCAGGAACGCTGGTGCGTGAGCCTGGACGACGTGAACGGCGACAAGACCAAGGACGCCGTCTGGTTCCAGGTCACCCACGCGACCTACAACGAGGCCGTCGCCGCCGACCGGCTGGCCCCCCTGAAGTTCGACCCGAGGTCCACCGGCTGCTGACCGGCGACCAGTGACGTCCGGTTCCCCCCAATTAGACAGTGAGTCAAGTTACTCAACCGTAATCTTCCGACTGCTACCCGAAGTAACCGACCAGTAGGTACGGTCCTGGCGAACCAATCAGTAGGGAGAGGCGGCCTCTTGGCGTCTCCCGGTTCCTCTCTGCTTCCTGCCCCACTTCACAGGAGGTTCGCCATGCCCGCACGCAGACGGCTCCTGGCCGCGACGCTCACCGCCGCGACCTGCTTGGGCGCTCAGGTTCTCTCGTACACGACAGCCACGGCCTCGGACGCCTCCTCGACGGAGACGGTCGTGTCCGGGGGTGTGGAGATCCCGGCGTTCTACACGCCCCCGGCCACGCTCCCCGCCGCCAACGGCGCGGTGGTCCGCTCGGAACCACTCCCCCTGGCCATCTCCCTCCCCACCCTCGACGGGCCGCTGCCCGGCCGGGCGACCCGCCTGATGTACAGGTCCACCGACTCGAACGGCGCCCCGGTGGCGGTCACCGGCGCGTACATCGAACCGACGGCGGCCTGGAAGGGCGGCGGTGCCCGTCCGCTCGTTGCGGTGGCCCCCGGCACGATGGGCCAGGGCGACCAGTGCGCTGCGTCCATGGGCCTGGAGCACCCCCTGCTCCTCAACGGCCGTACGGTGTCAGTCGGTTACGAGGACGTGGCGATCTACCGCCTCCTCGCGACCGGCGCCGCCGTGGTCGTCACGGACTACGCCGGCCTGGGCGCGACGGACCGACTCCACACCTACGTCAACCGGCTCGACGAGGCCCACGCGGTACTGGACGCCGTACGCGCCGCCCGTTCCCTCCCCGGCACCTCGGTCACGTCCGAGTCCAGGGTGGGTCTGTTCGGCTACAGCCAGGGCGGCGGAGCGACGGCGGCGGCAGCGGAACTCCAGCCTTCCTACGCCCCCGACACCACCCTCGCCGGCACCTACTCGGGCGCCCCACCGGCCGACCTGAAGTCGGTCACGAAGGCGATCGACGGCAGCGAGCTGGCGGGCGCGCTCGGCTGGTCCCTCAACGGCTTCCTCCAGTCGGACCCCACGCTGAGACCACTGGCGGAGGCCCACCTGAACGCGGCGGGCAAAGCGGCCATGACCGACCTGTCGACGATGTGCGTGGGCGACGCCCTGCTGCACTACGGCTACACGAAGAGCACGAAGTGGACGACGGACGGCGCGTCCCTCTCCGACATCATCGCGTCCACCCCGGCCCTTCAGACCTTCCTGAACAGCCAGCGCATCGGCACCCTCACCCCCTCGGGCCCGGTACGCGTCGCGACGGGGACCAGCGACAACCTGGTCCCGCACAAGCAGGCCCGCCGCCTCGCCAAGGACTGGTGCGCGAAGGGCGCGGACATCACGTACGTGCCGGTGATCCTGCCGGACGTGATCAGCCCCCTGCTGAACCACGTCACCCCCCTGCTCGCGGACCAGGGAAGCGCGGTCGACTGGCTGACGGACCGCCTGTCGGGAAAGCCGGCGACCTCGAACTGCGGGTTGCTGCCGATCCTGCCGTGAGCGGGTGAACGGGTAGCCCCGTGCGTGGGCGGTGGCGACGGCTATGACAAAGCTGCCGCCACCGCCAGGGTGACCGCCATGGTGACCCGCGTGGCAGGTGACGACGAGACGAGACCCGCTCTCGTCAGCGAAGGCGCAGAACCGACCCGGCGGGCTCGGACGCCGGTTCGGCCCACAAATCCCCACGCCTGGCCGTATGGTTTCGGCATGTTCGAGACGATCCGTTGGCGCTGTCACGTACACGCGAACGACCGCAGCGCCGCCGAGCGCGTCGTCGGGCGTCTCGCAGCCCGACTGGATCGCTCCGTCGAGCTGGAGACCTACGAGCGATACTGCAGGTTCCCCGAACTGGCCGTGCTGCGACTGGCCTCACCGCTCGGCCGCCCCACTCCCGAACAAGCGCTGCTGGCCGCTCTGGAGAGCGCGTGGAAAATCGCGACACCCTGGAGCCTCGGCACCCAAGGCCCGGGCACCCACCACGAGTTCGAGGGCATCGCCGCCGCCAACACCGGCGCCCACTTCACCATCCCGGGCATCGAATGGATGGAGTTCCACATCACCGACCGACCGTGACGAACTCGCCGGGACGGGCCCGTCCCGGCGGTGCGCTACGGCCTCCAGTCAGAGAAGGTCCCGCCAGAAGGGCACCGTCGCTCGGGGGTCCCACCCGTCGTCGACGTCGCCGCGTGCGTCGTCGAACTCCTGGTGCATGTAGTCGACGAGGTCCAGCCCGTAGTAGATGATGTCGGTCTGCCACATCGACAGGACCGGATGCCCGAAACTCCCCCGCCCGGCAGGAAGGTATCGGTGGGCATACACCGGGACGAGCAACGGCACGTCGGCGAGATGACGCCGTGCTGTGGCAACGGCGACCACGTCGTCCAACGGACGCTCACCCCAGGCCGCGTACCAGAACCCGTTGTGCCCCACGTCGAAGAGGACTCCCTCGACCGGCCGGTTGAGCCGATCCCGCAGACCGGTCGGATCCTCGCTACGCCACTCCGGCCAGGGCTTTGACCAGGTCTGCCCCTCCTCAGGCGGAACGTTGACCGGAAGGCCCGCGGCGAGGAACCCGCGGTGATCGTCCGCGAACTCGAAGCCGTACTCGTCCTCGATCCGCGCGAACTCGGCGTCCGACAGTCCCGCCTCGAACTCGTAGCGTCCTGTCCCCGCCAGCCGCCGTGCGGCCTCCGCGCCCAGACGCATTCCCTCTTCACTGATCACCGGTGCACGCTAACGCCAAGTAGGTCGCGTCGACAGCTGAATTGGGTCGGCCTCGTCGCAGCGGCTCTTGCGCCGGTCGACATCCATGCGGACGCTCAAGGTGAGGCGACGCCGGACGGTCGTTGAGTTACTAACATCGATGTTGCCTCAAAAGGGGATCACGGAGGCGCGAACGGCAGACACCCCCAGGTCAGCGACCTGAGGGTGTCGGACGGGGGTGGCGGTCCTGGTCGATCGGCTCACCCCCGCACGAGAGACGCGCCGCGCCCCCTACCCCCCGAACGTCACCACCAGCCGCCCGTCCGACGCGAACGACCAGTGGAGGGCGCCCGCGTACGACGAGCAGCGCGCGCCGTTCGTGCCCGACCAGAACTGGTTCGACGTGTCGGAGTTGCCGACGATCCGGTCGTTCGTGCCGGCGGCGCTGCGGCAGGACGTGTTCGTGCGGAACACCGACGTACCGCCGTCGAAGTTGAAGTTGCGCTCCGTGTTGTCGATGCTGACGTTGTCCGACACCGCCATCGTGCCGGGGTTGCTGTTCCAGGTGAAGCCGTGCTTGCCGTTGTTGTAGGCGATGCTGCGCCGGACTATGTGGTTGACGGCGATGTCGTCGCCGCCGAGCTTGTAGCCGTTGCGGTCGCCGTTGCCGGCCTGGGAGCCGTCGGTGAGGGTGCCGTTCCGGTAGGAGAGCGAGTCCTCGATCGTGACCGGGCCGATGGGGCCCGTGTCCGTCTTGGTGTAGAGGTCCCAGCCGTCGTCGATGTTGTTGTGGGACACGGCGTAGCGGAAGACGTTGCCCGCGCCCGTCGTCAGTTTCGCCGCGAAGCCGTCCGCGTCCTCGCCGTCCGAGTCGGCGTTGTCGTGCGACTCGGCGCTGAGGATCAGGTTGTTGGCGGGCCAGTCGGCGGCCGGCGTGGTGGAGGCGATACGGCCGAGCTGAAGGCCGGTGTCACGGTTGAAGCGGGTCACCGTGCGCTCGACGACGTTGTTGCTGCCGCCGACGTAGATGCCGTTGTCACCCGCCCGTTCGACGACGAGGCCCTTGATGTGCCAGTAGTTGGCGTTGAGCTGGAGCCCCCGGTTCGAGGAACTCTCGGTCTGCGCAGAGAAGTTGAGGACCGGGGTCTCACCCGGGTAGGCGGCCAGGACCGTGCGGGCGGACGCGGTGCCGTTGTTGCCGACCGGGATCGTCACCGTCGAGGCGTAGTTGTACGTGCCGCCGCGTACGTAGATCGTGCCGCCCGCCGTGATACGGCCGATCGCGGAGGTGAGGGTCGTCGGCGCCGACGACGTGCCGGCCGCGCTGTCCGTGCCGGCCGGGGACACATAGAGGGCGGAGGCCGTGGGGGGTGGTGTGGTGCCGCCGTCCGGGACGTTCGCGTCGAGGTAGTCGATGTTGGGGAGGCCCGCGGCGGCCGTCGGGTTGAGGCGGATGGTGTTGTTGCCCGCGACCACCGGCACGGTCAGGGTCTTCGTCGTCCACGCCGTCCAGGTGCTCGTGCCCTCGAACGACGCCGTCGAGACCGTCGTGCCGTTCACGATGACGTTCACGGCACGGGCGGTGGTGGTGCCGTTGGCGAAGCGGACACCCAGTGTCGCCGTGCCCGATGCGGGTGCGGATACGGTGAACTGGGCATACGATCCGGCCGAGTTGGTGCCGTTGCAGAATCCGCTGCCGGAGTAGCCGGTCCAGTCGGAGTCGATGGTGCCCGTGCAGACCGCCGGTGACGTTTCGGCCTCGTAGCGGGTGGTCGCGGCCTGTGCGGTGGTGCCGGAGAGCGCGACGAGGGTGCCTGCCAGCAGGCTGACGCACGCGATGACGGGTCTCAGTTGCATCGTGGTTCTCCATCTCCAGACGGTTGGACGAAGCGGAGGATCTGCTGCCGGACCGGATTGGAAAGCGCTTTCTCTCGGAAGTTAGAGGGGTGGTCCTGGACACGTCAATAGTCGCGTACTTGATCGTTGTTCACATGGATGGACGAGGGGTGGAGGTTGGGGCTACTCCGCCTGCCCGAACGCTTGGCCTTCCGCTTGGGCGGCCGACCACAACCCGAAGCGCACCTCGGCCGTCTCACAGGGCGTCACTGATTCCTGAAATCTTCTCAAGTGCCCATGTGGCCCTGGAGGTTACTCGCATGCCCTTTTCCCCCACGCGCCGCCGCACGACCCGCACCGCGTCCGCATCGGCACTGGCGTTGACGCTGGCCCTCGGTACCGGGCTGGCGACCGTTCCGCTTCTGCTGGCCGCCGGCACCGCCGGTGCCGCGACACCGTCCGCCAAGGCCGAAGTCAGCTTCAACGACCGGGAGTTCACCTACACGGCCGCCGCCGGCCAGACCAACAAGGTGACCGTCACCGAGTCCTACGCCAACGCCACGGACATCACCTTCGTGGTCGACGACGTCGTCCCGATCAGTGTCGGACGCGGGTGCGTCTACCCCAGCGCCACCGACCACACGAAGGTCGCGTGCACCGTCGTCACAG
This sequence comes from Streptomyces sp. AK08-02, assembly GCF_033795085.1. Lineage (NCBI taxonomy): Bacteria > Bacillati > Actinomycetota > Actinomycetes > Kitasatosporales > Streptomycetaceae > Streptomyces > Streptomyces sp. AK08-02. The sequence goes on along the minus strand of NZ_JARAZV010000020.1, from coordinate 113,794 downwards.
TGGACAGCCAGAGCCCGTACCAGATCATGCGGATGAACCTCGGCGACGGCAATGACGTGGTCGACTTCACCAACGAGAGCGACGAGACCTACCTCACCACCGCGTTCGTCCTCGGCGCGGGCAAGGACAAGCTGACCGGCCGGGGCAACGTCGCCGGCAACTTCGTGCTCGGTGAGGCAGGCGACGACACCATCAGCGCGGGTAACGCGTTGCTCGTGGCCGGCGGTGACGGCAACGACACCATCACCACCTCCGGTGACATCGCCCAGGGCGGCAAGGGCAACGACGTGATCCGCGGCGGCGCCGGAGCCCAGGACCTGAGCGGTGACGACGGCAACGACACGGTCTACGGCGGAGCCGATGGCGACCACATGTACGGCGGCAAGGGCAACGACGTCCTGTACGGCAACGCCGGCATCGACTACATCTGGGGCAACAGCGGCAACGACAAGCTGTACGGCGGCGCGGGCCAGGACATCCTCTCGGGCGGCGCGGGCACCAACGTCGTACGCCAGGACTGAGGTTCGTAGCACGTCACGGGGCTGAGTCGGCCCGGTGCGCACACATGAGAGGCCCCGGATCTCCGGGGCCTCTGGTGCAGGTGCCGGCCTGGTCGGACGTACGACCCATGTACGAGATCAGGCCGCGGCCTCGGCCAGGCGATGAAAGGCCTGCGTGGTGCGGCGGTGTAGCGCACCGCACCCCCGAGGGGGATGGTCTCCCCCCGGAGGTGCGGCACCCGGTCTGGATGAGCCGGCCGGTTACTTCACGTCGATCAGGTCGTGCGGCGGTACCGTCACCGTCCGCGCGCCCTCGGTGCCGCCGAGGATCACCTTGCGCAGGGCGACGTTGTTGTTGAGGTTGGTCTCCTGGAGGCGCTTCTCCGGGTTGGCGATGACCTGGATGTAGTACGTGCCGTTCGGGAGGCCGGTGATGTCGAAGGACTGGCCCGGGCGGTACTGCGTGTACGTGTCGCCGGAGCCGACGTCCAGCACCTCACGGACCGAGAGGGAGCTCTTCTCGCCGCAGGCGGTCGACAGATCGGTGTTGAAGGGGTGCCAGTTGGCGTTCTTCACCGTGTAGTCGATCGCGTCGGTGTTGGCGAGGCAGAACGCCTCCTTGCCGCTGCGCACCTCCTTCGTCTGGTCGGCGCTCAGGAGGCGGTAGCTCGCGAAGTCGGTGAAGTGCCAGTGCTCGTGGCCGATGCGCGGGTCCCACTCCATGGTGCCGGTCGGCGTGTAGCCGACCTGCTTGCCGTTCGCGTCGTAGAAGTACTGGTAGGCGTCCATCAGGTCCTTGCCCGGCTTGCGGAAGCCGTCGACGACCAGCGGGGCCGGACCGGCGTTCCAGACGTTCGCGCTGAATGCCAGGTAGTCCTTTCCGGCTACGTCCCCGTCCTCGCCGTCCGTGACCGCGATGTCCCACGCCGGCAGCGAACGCAGGTCCGGCTTCGGCACGTTGGCCGGTACGCCCGCCCTGCCCGTGGGCCGCTGGGCGGCGGCCTTCAGCGGGGGCGCGACGCGCGAACCGTCGGTGTGCCCCGGACCGTCGCCCAGGTGGTGCGCCCTACCCAGGTCGACCAGCGCGTTGGGGAAGGCCGGCAGGGTGGGCATGTCCGCGCCGCGCGGACCGTAGTGATGCGACACGGTCGGGGTGGAGGGCTGGGCCCCGTGGCTTGCGCCACCCCCGGAACTCCCGTGGCCCGCATGGCCCCCGTGACCGCCGTGGCCCCCGCCCTGCTGGGCGGCGGATCGCGCCGCCAGCCCTACTCCGCCGCCACCGCCACCGCCGCCACTTTCGCCGCCGTCGCTCCGCGGCAGTACCGTCACCTTGATGGTCGGCTGGTCATTGGGGATGCCGAAGAAGTCGCGGTACATCTTCCCGATCGACACCTTGGCGGTGTACTCCCCCGCCTGCAGATCCACCGGGTTGCCGTAGTCGACCGAGCTGACGTTGGTGGCCCAGCCCTTCTCCACTCCCCACACGCTGCCCAGCGTGAAGGGGTTGGTGGAGCAGCTCTCCGGGAAGTGCGAGGTGGCCGGGGCGTCCGGGCGGATGCGTCCGGAGGCGTTGTTCGGGCAGAACGCGCCCTTGCTCTTCGCGACCTCCTGACCGGCGGCGTTCCTGAACGACACCTCCAGGAAGCCCGGCAGACCCGCGAAGTCCTTCACCATCCCGGGAGGCAGTCTCTTCGCCTGCGCCTTGCCGCCCTTGCGGATGATCTGCTCGGCGATCACCGGGTCCTTGTACGACTTCCGGGTCACCTTGAACTCCAGCGGTACGTCGTCCACCGTGACATACGTACCGAGGTCCAGGTAGACGCCGGGTTCCCCCTCCCAGCGTTCGCCCGTCACGGAGTCCGTCGCGGCCACGAGCCTGAGCTTCGGCTTCGTGGGCGCGGCGCTCGGAGCGGCCCCGGCTCCCGGAGCCGCTCCGGCCACCGACACGACGACGGCCAGCGCGGCCCCCGCGGCGAGTGCGGAGTGCTTCAGGCGGTTGTTGTCGCGCCGACTGCCGCTGGTGCTGGTGTTGTTGGTGCTACTGCTACTGCTACTGCTGGTGGTGTTGTGCTGCTGAGTGGTCATCGGTTCCTCGTCTGCCAGTGCCATGGTCAAGTGGCATCGGACTGGACAGCCCACGACCGGCCGACCCATGTACGGACGCACCCCAACGCGTCCAGGTCCGACCTGTGAGCAACCTGTGAGACAGGGGAAGTCGTGACGAGGTTGCTCGACGAGGAAAAATTCAACCGAAAGCGGTTCGTTCGATCGCCGGGTCAGCAGCCGCCGGGGTCAGGAACCGGGGCCTCATCAACAGGGCCGGGATCCACGGGAGTTGGGGTGACCGGGGCCGGATCCGGTTCGGGCTCCGGGTCAGGGGCAGGATCCACGACCGGACCCACGGGCGGCTCATAGACCGGCGGGTCCACGACGGGCGGCTCCACGACGGGAGGCTCCACGACGGGCGGCGCCACAACCGGCGGCGCCACAACCGGCGGCGCCACAACAGGCGGCGCCACAACAGGCGGCGCCACAACGGGCGGGTCCACAACCGGCGGATCCACGACAGGCGGCTCCACAACAGGCGGCTCGACAACCGGCGGCGCCACGACAGGCGGCTCCACCACGGGAGGCGCCACAACGGGCGGGTCCACAACCGGCGGATCCACGACAGGCGGCTCCACAACAGGCGGCGCCACAACGGGCGGCGCCACAACCGGCGGATCCACGACAGGCGGCTCCACAACAGGCGGCGCCACAACCGGCGGGTCCACAACCGGCGGATCCACAACAGGCGGCGCCACAACCGGCGGATCCACGACAGGCGGCTCCACCACAGGCGGCTCCACCACAGGCGGCCCCGGAGGCACATACACCCCAGGCGTCTCGATCACCGGCGGCACCGGCTCCTCGGCCGGGGGCTTCGGCGCCGAAGGCTCGTGCTCGACCGGCGCACCGGGAGCAGGCACAGGCGGCACAGCCGTCACCGTGCCCGCACCAGCCCCAGGTCCGGAACCCGCACCCGTGCCGGTACCCGTGCCAACACCGGTGCCGGTACCAGTACCGCTCCCCCGAGCCACCGTGACCACCGAAGCAGCGACCCGTACCTCGGTCGGGGCCCGCTCGGGCATCACCTCGGGCGCCGGGCCCGCCTTCAGCGGCACAGGCACCGTCACCGGCACGTCCGCCACCGGTGCCGGCGCCGGTGCCACTGGCTTGCCCGCCAGCGGAACCCGGGTGCGTTCCTGCATTTCGACCTGCGGAGAGGTGAGCGCGATGGTGATCGCGACAGCCGCTGCCGCCGCCCCGGAGGCCAACGCGAGCGCCTTGGGCGCCTTCGTGCCGGCGGTCACGACACGACGTACCGCATGGACAGCGTGTACCGCGTGCGCCGCCCCGCCACTGTGCCCGGCCGCGGCGGAGGCCGCGCTCGACGCACCGACGGACGACGCCGCGAGCGACAGCAGGTACTTCCCCGTGCCGCCCACCAGAAGCACCAGCAGGGCGGGGCCGACAAGCGCGGGCAGGCGGTCGTTCGTGCGCATCAGCAAAGCGAGTCGATGGCGGCAGTCGTCGCACGTGTCCGTGTGGGTGACGATCTGGTCGGACTGGCGACGGGTCGCGGTGCCGCGCACGTACGCGGGCATGCGGACCCAGTACGGCTCGCACGCCGTGTTGTCGGGGACGCCGGGCTGCTCACGCAGGAAGGCCTGCCGCATGCCTTCGCGGGCGCGGTGGAGGAGTACCGCCGTGGCGCCCTCCTTGGTCCCGGTGCCGATCTGCGGGCCGATCGCCGCCAGAGGCTGGCCCTCCGCCTCCGCCAGCCACAGAGCCTTGACCCAGCGGTCGGGGAGTTGGCCCAGCACCCGCACCAACAGGTCGACCGAGGACACCTGTTCGGCGGGGTCGTCGACGTGACGCCCTTGCGAGACGACCCGCTCCGGCCGCTCCGAACCGCCCTGCGGATCCTGCGGGGTCTCGCGCGCCGAGTTGCTGCCCACGGTTGCCGCCAGATGCCGGACCGTCGTCATCAGGTAGGCGGGCACGTTGTCGATCTCGTGCCCCGCCGACAGCCGTCGCCACACGCGGAAGTGCGCCTCGGCGACCAGATCCTCGGCGGCCCAGCTGCTCTTGGTGAGCGAACGCGCGTATGCGACGAGGCGCGGTTGCTGTTCCTCGTAGATACGGGCGTAGGCGTCGGTCGCGGTGGCGGTGTTGTCAATCATGGGCAGGAACGCTCCAGTTACCTGCGGATGGGACATTGAGGATGAGTTTGTAAGGCTAGATGACAAAAAACTCAAGTAATTACAGAAAGTGACGCACGTCACATGGGGTAACTCCGGTATTGGCGTAATGCCAGGGCACTACCGGAGGTCGAGGGGGCAGCTCGGCACAACCGGCCCAAGGCCTCACCCGGACGGGAAGACGATCATGTACAGAACCCTGGAGCAGTCCGCACGCGCCCGCCTGATAACCCCCGGTTACCAGGAGCTTCCACTGGTCGTCACCCTGCGCTACGACTCCGCCGACCCCCTCGCCGTGCACCTCGACTTCCCGGAGGACGTCTCGGTCGACGGGGAGCGAGTGACGTGGACCTTCTCCCGGCTGCTGCTGGAAGAGGGGCTGGACAACCCGGCGGGGATCGGTGAGGTCCACCTGTGGCCGTGTGGGCCGACGCGCACGGTCATCGAACTCCACTCGCCCTACGGGCTGGCCGTGATCCGGTTCCGTACGGCGCAGCTCCAGCGCTTCCTCCACCGCTCGTACGGGGTTGTCGCGCCGGGCATGGAGGATCTGGCACCGGCCGTCGAACGCGGCCTCGCCCTCCTGCTCGGCGGGGTCTGAACTCCGCGTAGACCGCCGCTCGGTTCACGTACAGCGGCCCAACGGCTTCCTCAGGAATGCTCGGCGTATGGCCGGCATCACTGACACTCCCAAGGCCGTGGACCCAAGGACCGTGGACCCCAGGATCGTGAACCCCAAAGCCGCGGTTTCCGGAGCCGTGGTTTCCGATGGCACTGTTCGTGTGCCGATCGTCGACGACGAGCCGGAGCTCACCGCGTTGCCGGCCGCAGCCGTTGCCCGAGCGGGCCGGCAGCCGTTTCTCGCGGCGGGCGGGCACAGTGCGCCGCGGATCGCGCGCGGCCGCGCCCCCAGCACCATCACCATCGCCTCAACGAGGACGCCCAACCGTGCCGGTCTGCCACGAGGAGGCCGTGGCGAGCCTCGCCTTCATCAACTCCCTTACGGCAGCGCATCCGCATCGTCGGGGCCTTCGCCGGCCGCGCGAAGGCCGACGCGGCCAAGGTGACGATGTCCACCGAGGCGCACGTCTTACGAGGTTCTCCCTGTCATGGCGAAGGCCGCACCCGTGAAAACGGATGCGGCCTTCGCGGTTCGAGCGCTTCAGGGAGTGCGGCGGAACGTCAGCCCAGGCCCGCCGACTTGAGCCACGCCTTGGCGACGTCCAGCGGGTCCTTGCTCTCCAGCTGTACCTGGGAGTCAAGGTCGAGCAGGGCCTTCGTGTCGAGCTTGGCGGAGACGGCGTTGAGCACGGCGACGCCCTCCTCGGAGAGCCCGCTCTTGTAGACCAGCGGCGTCACGTTCGCGAATCCGAAGAGGTTCTTCGGGTCCTGGAGGACGACGAACTTCTCCTTGGTGATGGTCGGGTCCGTGGTGAAGATGTCGGCGGCCTGCACGGTGTTCTTCTTCAGCGCGGCCTGGGTCAGCGGGCCGCCCGCGTCGAGCCCCTTGAAGGACTTGAACTTCAGCCCGTACTCCGACTCCAGTCCGAGCATGCCCTGTTGGCGGGTCTGGAACTCGGGCGAGCCACCCAGCACCAGGTTCGGCGCGATGTCCTTGAGGTCGGCGAGCGTGGAGGTCGCGGTCAGGTTGTACTGCTTGGCGGTCGCCGCGTTGACCGTGACGGAGTCCTTGTCCTCGGCCGGCGAGGACTCGAGCAGCGTGAGCTTGGAGTCGAGCTTGGCCTTCGCCGCGGCGTTCACGGTCGCGAGCGAGGTCTGCGCGGCCTTCGCGTCCAGGTAGGCCAGCAGCGAGCCGTTGTACTCCGGCAGGACGGTGATGGAACCGTTCTTGAGCAGGCCGTAAGTGGTCTCGCGGCTGCCGATGTTGGGCTTGTAGGACACCTTGATGCCCTTGGCCTTCAGCGCCTCGCCGTAGATGTCGGCGAGCAGGATGCTTTCGGCGAAGTTGTTGGAGCCGACGACCACGGTGTCACCGGCCGCCTTGTCGCCGGCGAGCGGGTCGGACTTGTCGTCGGACGAGGAGGAGCATCCCGCCAGCAGGACCGTCACCGCCCCGAGGGCGACGACCGCCACACCTGGGTGGTTCCTGAGGGACCTGCTGCTGTGGGCGTTGGTGGTCACGGTTCCCGTTCCGGGCTTGGGGGTTGATGAAGAATCAAACACGCTGCCCCTGATCCAATCCAGCCACTTCTTGATCAGTCAAGAGAATCCTGGTCACCGATTGACTTCGATCCGTGATCACTTTCGCCACTCGGGACGATCGTTGAGCCGGTGACGTGGACCAACCACCCGGGCCGACCGCCCGGGCCGGTCGGGAGATCACCCGCGTACTGCCCGAGAGGCCCTCCGTATGCCTCCGAGTACCGCTTCGTAATGGATTCTTGACTTAGGGCGACGCGCTAGCCCGTTCGAAGAGGGGATAGTCTCGCCGGAGTTGGCGTCCGTCACAGCGGTAGGCGGGGGCCGCAGCGGTGTGCGGGGGCCGCTTCCGTATCGTTCACATTCGGACAGGTTCGTAGTCGGACTCGTTCGTATGCGGACACGCGTGTGCAGCAGGTCGGCATACGCGGGAACCCCCCTTGCACGCCTGCGACACCTTCTTGAAGGAGGCCCGGTGTCCACGAAAGAAGTGGACGCGACCCCCCGGCCGGCATCCTCGGCGCCGACGTACGCGCGCCGGGGCCTGCGGGGCTTCGCCGACCGATGGCCCTTCCAGCGCAAACTGAACGTACTCGTCGGTATCCCGCTGACGGTGATCGCGCTGCTGCTGACGTACCTCATCGTCGACCTGGTGCAGGAGTCCAACCGCGCCGAGGACGCCGCCCGGCTGGTGCGCGACAGCTCCCACGTCGCACAGCTCGTCGCCGTACTCCAGGCCGAACACCAGCAGGCCATTCTGCTCTCCGTGCGGCACGAGGCGTCCCTGGCCGGTGTCGCCCCCTCCACCGACGGCTATCGCAAGGCACAGGCCGCCGTGGACGCGCAGGTGCGCAAGGTGGTCGACGCCTTCGGCGACCGGCTGCCCGACACCGAGCTGCAGGCCCTCAAGGAGGTCCAGGGCCTGACCGGTCTGCGGGCCACCATCGAGCAGGGCTATCTGCCCGCCAGCAACATCGACCCGGCGTACTCGGGCGCGGCCGACGGCCTCATCGACGGCCTGGGCCTGGACCGCGACTCCGACCTCGCGACCACCTTCACCGGTAACCTCCTCGACTCGCTGCTGCGCGCCGACGCGGCGCACGGCGCGTTCGAGACGGGCGTGTTCTCCGCGCGGACCGGCGACAGCAACGCGCTCATCGAGTTCACCGGCGCCGTCGGCTCCTACGACCTGTTCAACTACCAGGCCGAGCGGTTCGGCCGGTTCGCCGGTGAGGCGCAGACCGATGAGTTCGGCGGCATCGAACACAACGCCTCGCAGGCCTCGATCAACCAGCACTACGCCGAACTTGCCGTGGATCCGAGCGCGTTGCAGGCCGAGTCCAAGGGCGAGATCCGCGCCGCGTTCCGCACGGCCCTCGCCTCCTACCCCGAGTACAGCAAGCAGGCCGAGACCCGGCTGAAGATCACCGCGTCGCTCATCGACCAGATCGCCGACCGGGCCGACGACACCGCCTCCAGCGCCCAGTGGCGCGCGATCCTGCTGCTGAGCCTGGCGCTGCTCTGCTTCGCGCTGTGGATCGCCTTCTCCATCCTGGTCCGCCGCTCAGTGGTCCGCCCGGTGCTGGCGCTGACGGGAGCCGCCCAGGAGGTCGCCGACGTGGCGGGCCGCGAGCTCGCCCGCGTCGCCGACGACGACGCCGAGGAGTCCGGCTCCCCTCGCCTGCGCCAGCTGCCGGTCACCGCGGACGACGAGATCGGCGAACTCGCCGAGGCGTTCAACAACGTGCAGACCACCGCCGCCGCGCTGCTGGAGCGCCAGGTGCTCAGCCGCCGCAACGTCGCCGAGATGTTCGGCAACGTCGGTCGCCGCGTGAGCAACCTGACGACTCGTCAACTCGCGCTGATCGACGCGGTGGAGCGCGGCGAGACCGACCCGGCGCTGCTCGAACGTCTCTACTCCATCGACCACATCGCGGTCCGCCTGCGCCGCAACGCCGACAGCCTGATGCTGCTGGCCGGCATCCGCGAGACCGTGCTGGACTCCGGGCCGATCGCGCTCACCAACGTCGTACGTGCCGCGCTGGGCCAGATCGAGGGCTTCCAGCGGGTACGGCTGCGGGCCGCGACCGAGGCCATGGTGGAGCCCGACATCATCGGCGACCTGACGCTGATGATCGCCGAACTCCTCGAGAACGCCGTGTCGTTCTCGCCCGAGGACAGCACCGTCGAGGTGGTGGTCGGCTCCGACCACGACAACGCGTCGATCACCGTCGCGGACCACGGCCTGGGCATGAGCGCCGCGCGTATCGCCGAGGAGAACTCGCGCCTCGTGCGCCGCGAACGCCTCGACGTCGTCCCGACGAAGGTGCTCGGCCTGTTCGTGGTCGGTGCGCTGGCACGCCGCTGGGACGTCGACGTCAACCTCTCCCGTACCCCGGGCGGCGGTGTGACGGCCGAGGTGCTGATCCCGTCGACCCTGCTGTTGACGCCGGGCGAACTGGCCGCGGCGGGCCGTCTCGGCTCCTCCGACGCACCTGCCCCGCCCGCCGCGCTCGCCGCTCCGTCGGCCCCCGCGGCCGGCCCCTCCCCGTCATCCTCGATCCCGTCCACGGTCCCCTCCTGGGCCACACCCGAGGACGACGAGGCGACCACCCTCCCCCGCCGGGTCCCCCGCCGCGACGCGACCCCCGACGACCAGGAGACCGGGGCCCCACTGGCCCCCCTGCCTTCGGCATCCGCCACCGGGAACCTGACGACCCCGGCGGACCTGCCGGACCTGCCGGACCCGGCGCGCGACACGGTCACGGCCACGACCGTCGCGTCCACCGACACCTACGCGACCGGTCTCGCCGGCGCCGTCACGGGCGACTCCGGCCCCAACAGCCGTACGGCTGCGGCTGGTTCCGCCGGATACCCGGCCGAGCCCGGTCTCTCCGCCCTGGCCGGCGACAACGGTGACACCGGCGACGTCGACGACACCGGCTCCACCAGCCGTACGTCCGCGCTCAGTTCCATCGCCCCCTGGGCCAACGCCGGTGCCGAGCCGGGGAGTTCGACCGAGGCCGGGATCCCGGCGTCCCGCGCCTCCGAGCCGACGTTCCACGCCCGCGCGGAGCACGGAACCGAGGCCCAGGCCCACTCCCGTACGGCGGAGCACGTCGCCCCCGCCGCCGCGACGGAGCCGTTGCCCGCCCACCCGGCCGGGTCGCGGCCCGCCGCCCGCACCACGGAGCCCTCCACGCACACCTATCCGGCCGGCCCCGAGAGCGGCCTCGCCTCCGCGGCAGGCGGCCCCGGTGACTCCGTACACGGAACAGCCGGGACGACCAATACAGGCAGTGCGGCCGGTACAGGACAGGGCGCCGCGCCGGCCGCAGCCGACCCGTTCGCCGTCGGTCCCGACGGTTCCCGTCCGCTCCGTCGAAGGGTGCGCGGCGCGACCCTGCGGACGACCGCCGACACCGCCGCCCAGCAGGCCGCGCGCCAGGCCCCCCGTCCCGCCGACGCGGACGCCGTGCGCGATTCGCTGGAGGAGTTCGAGGCGGCCGTGGCCCGCGCGCACCGCGACACCGGCGAACACCCCCGCCTCGCCGAAGCCCTGACCCCTCGCCGGACCGACCACCAGCGCGACCACCGTCCCGGCGTCTCGCCCGACCCGACGTCCGACCCGACCGTCCCGAGCGACCGGACAGAGCCGTCCGACCCGATCGCCGTCAGGGACAGCCCGCATCACCAGAACCACCTTCCGGAAGGAGCCGAGCAGTGAACACGTCGACAGGTGAGACTCCCGCCGGAGACGCCAGGCCGACCGATCTGCGAGCCGCCGCAGACGACTTCACCTGGCTGCTAAACCGTTTCGCCACCGAGACCGCAGGCGTCGTGGACGCCATCGCCGTGTCCTCCGACGGGCTGCTGATCGCCGTGTCGGCGCTGCGCGAGCACGCCGACTCCGAGCGGCTGGCCGCGATCGTCTCGGGCATCACGAGCCTGGCCGCCGGCGCCTCCGGCAACTACGGCCTGGGCGGCCTGAACAAGGTCATCATCGATCTGGAGGGCGGCCATGTCCTGGTCTCCGCGATCGGCAGCGGCGCCGTGCTCGGCGTGGTCACCGGCAAGGAGGCCAAACTGGGCAACATCGCCTACGAGATGACGGTGTTCGCCAACCGCGCGGGCAGCGCGCTCAGCCCGCAGCTCGTCCTGGAACTGAAGAACACCGTCGGCGCCACACGTCTGCACTGACGCGAGCCACCACAAAAGCTGCAGATAGTCGCAGAAAGCCGCAGAAAGCCGCGGAGAGACCATAGAGAGAGCGAAGACCGATGGCGGACGGCCGCACACCGCGCGGGGCCGGCGAGGACGATGTCGTCCCCGTACCCGCCGTACGGCCCTTCCTGGTCACCGCCGGCCGCGTGGCGGGCGGCGCGGGCGAGGCGTCGTCCGGCAGGACGATGCCCGTGGAGACCCAGCTGGTGGCCACCACCGGCGGCCTCGCCGCGCTCGACCGGCTCTCCTTCGAACAGCACGACATCGTCGCCGCCTGCCGCGTGCCGCAGTCCATCGCGGAGATCGCGGCCAGGTTGCGGCTGCACCTGAACGTGGTGCGGGTCCTCGCCGAGGACCTCCGGACGGCGGGGCAGTTGTCGGTGCACATGCCCGACTCCGGCATCACCCACGACGCATCCGTTCTGCGCAGGGTTATCGATGGCCTGCGGGCCATCCCCGACTCCCGGAGGGTACTCCGTGACACCGACTGAACCGCTGGTACGCACCTCGGCCGGACAGGCCGCCGTACGGCCGCCGTTGCCGGTGAAACTGGTGATCGCGGGTGGTTTCGGCGTGGGCAAGACCACCGCCGTGGGCTCGATCTCCGAGATCGAGCCGCTGACCACCGAGGCGGCCATCACCGAGGTGGCGGCGGGCGTGGACGACCTCAGCCACACCCCGACCAAGACGACCACCACGGTCGCGATGGACTTCGGCTGCATCACCATCGACCCGACACTGAAGCTGTACCTGTTCGGCACCCCCGGACAGGAGCGGTTCGGGTTCATGTGGGACGACATCGTGGAGGGCGCGATCGGCGGCCTGGTCATCGTGGACACCCGCCGTCTCGACGACTGTTACGCCGCCGTCGACTACTTCGAGCACAAGCAGATCCCGTTCGCCGTCGCCGTGAACGCCTTCGACGGCCAGACCGCGCACACGCTGGACGAGGTCCGCTGGGCCCTGGACGTGTCCGAGGGCGTACCGCTGCTCGTCTTCGACGCACGGGAGCGCGGCTCGGTGCGGGACGCTCTGCTGGTTGTGCTGGAACAGGCTCTTGCCCGGAGCGGCGGGTAAATACAGGTACAGATACGAGTACTTGCGGTTGTGGGGGAACTGCGGGCCCGTAGTGGCTGGTCGCGCAGTTCCCCGCGCCCCTCAACCCCGGCGTACGCCGGGAGAGACCGCCGCCCGGCCCGCCACCCAGAACAGCCCCAGCGTCGCGAGGGCCATACCGGCGACCAGGGTGGCGCCGCCCACCACCTTCTCGTAGTCGTGCTGGTAGAGACCGTCGACGATGTAGCGGCCGAGGCCACCGAGGCTGACGTACGCGGCGATGGTGGCCGTGGAGACGATCTGGATGGCCGCCGAACGCAGGCCGCCGAGTATCAGCGGCAGCGCGACGGGCAGTTCGACGCGCAGCAGGATGCCGGACTCGCCCATACCCATGCCCCGAGCCGCGTCCACGGGGGACGGATCCACGGAGCGCATCGCCTCGTAGGTGGTGACCAGGATCGGCGGTACGGCGAGGACGACCAGCGGGATCATCACGGGCAGCATCCCGAACCCGAGCGCGAGGGTCGTCACCACCAGCAGGCCGAAGGTGGGCAGTGCGCGACCGGCGGTGGCCACCAGCGAGAGGACGTTGCCGCCACGGCCGTAGTGACCGGTGACCAGGCCGACCGGGAGCCCGATCAGGGCGGCGAGGGCGAGCGCCTCCAGGGAGTACTGGACGTGCTCCCACAGGCGGGTGGGAATCCCGTCGTAGCCCTGCCAGTGCGCGCTGTCGCCGAAGAAGTCGTGGATGAAGTTGATGACGTTCACCGGGCGGCGTCCTTAAGGGCGGGCACGGCCGGCTCGGGCCGGACCCCGGCGGGCCTGGACTTGGCGCCGCGCGCGGCGCTCGGCATCCAGGGGGTGAGCAGGATGCGTACGACGACCAGCGCGGCGTCCGCGAGCACCGCGAGAGCGGCACTGGTGATCACGGAGTTCCAGGCGAGTTCCGGCCGGTTGTAGATCTGGGCGTCGTGCAGCAGGTTGCCGAGCGCGCCCTGGTTGCCGATCAGCATGCCGACGCTGACGAGGCTGATGCTGGACACGGTGGCGACCCGCAGACCGGCGATGATGGCGGGCACCGCGATCGGCAACTGGACCTGGACGTAACGGCGTACGGGTCCGAAACCCATGGCGGTCGCGGCGGCGAGGGTCTCCTGCGGGACCGAACGGACCCCGTCGACGATCGCCGGGACGAGCACGACCAGGCTGTAGACGGTGAGCGGGATCATCACCGTCAGTTCGGTCTGACCCGTGTAGTCGATGAGGACGACGAAGAAGGCCAGGGAGGGGATGGCGTAGAGCACGGTCGTCACCCACAGCACGGGCGGGTACAACCAGCGCAGTCGCACACACAGTTGGGCCAGTGGAAGCGCCAGCAGCAGCCCGCCCAGCACCGGCAGCAGGGCCTCGCGCAGATGGAGCCCGATGAGGCCGAGCCAGTCGTGCTGGAGATCGCTGGGGATGTCGAAGAAGCGGTTCCAGTTCACCTGACGACCTTCTGCCCGCTGCCCCCGCTGCCGCCGGTGCCGCCTGAGGTCGGCGTCTCCGCACGGCCTGCGGCGTGGGCGTGGGCGCCGCGGATGGCCTCGCCGATGGCCGCCTGGGACACGACTCCGGCGGCCCGTCCCTCCGCGTCCACGGCGACCGCCCAGCCGGTGGGCGACAGGACGGCGCAGTCGAGCGCGGCGCGCAGGGAGTCCTGCCCGGCGACGAACGGCCGCCCGTAGGGCAGCAGTCGGCCGGGGTCGACCTGTCCTGCCGTCAGCCCGCCGGGCTCGCTCCAGCCGAGCGGACGCCCGTCGAGGCCGGTGACGAGGAGATAGGGGGCCTCGGTCACGCCACGCGTGGCGATCTGCTCGGCGGTGGCGTCGATCGCGACGATCGGGGTGGTGAGCAGTTCGAGTCCGCCCGACGAGAAGAACGACAGACGCCGGATTCCCCGGTCGGCGCCGAGGAAGTCCTCGACGAACGCGTCGGCGGGGTCGGACAGCAGCTCGGCGGGCGGCGCGTACTGGGCGAGCCTGCCCCCGGTGCGCAGCACGGCGACCATCGTGCCGAGCTTGACGGCCTCGTCGATGTCATGCGTGACGAAGACGATGGTCTTGCCCAACTCGGCCTGGATGCGCAGGAGTTCGTCCTGAAGCCCCTTACGGACGACGGGGTCGACGGCGGAGAACGGCTCATCCATCAGGAGCACCGGAGGATCGGCGGCCAGGGCACGGGCCACACCGACGCGCTGCTGCTGGCCGCCGGAGAGCTGATAGGGGTACCGCTTGGCGAACGAGGCGTCGAGCCCCACCCGTTCCATCAGTTCCCGCGCCCTCGTGCGGGCCTTGTCCTTGCTCCAGCCGAGCATCCGGGGCACGGTCGCGATGTTGTCGACGACCGTCCGGTGCTGGAAGAGTCCGGCGTTCTGGATGACGTAACCCATCCCCCGGCGCAGGGTGTTGACCGACTGCTGACGGCTGTCGACACCGTCGATGAGGATCGTGCCCTCGCTGGGTTCGACCATCCGGTTGATCATCCGCAGGGTGGTCGTCTTGCCGCAGCCCGAGGGGCCGACGAGGACGGTGATCGAACGATCCGGTATGTCGAGGGAGAGCCCGTCGACGGCCACCGTGCCGTCCGGGTATCGCTTGGTGACTGAATCTATCCGTATCAAAGCGCCGAATACCCCTCGGGTCTGGCTGTTTCCGCCCACTCTCGACCAGCCGAGTTCCGGGCCGTTGCGGGGAGAGTCTAAGCCTCGTACGTTTCGGACGTTTCCACGGGAGGCATCGAGACACACGCCCCCGCCGACACCCCGCTTCTCGCACCCCGCACCGCTGAAATCCCGTGGCAACCGGCCACCCCGACCTGTACGTTCCGTCCCGTGACCGAGAACGACAGCCGAAAGGGCGATGCCGCGTAGGCGCCCGTCCGCCCTGCGGGGCGAGGTTCCCGCGCGGAGCCGGAACCGACAGCGGGACCCGTCCGTCGACCGCCTCTCCGGTTCCTGCGTCGCGGACATCCGCCGGCTCGAACTGGCCCGCCGGTGGCCGGAGTCGACAGCGACAGCCCTCTCCCAGTGGCGGCTCCTGGCGCACGGCCCGCTGCGCCGCTTCGCGGAGCCGTTCCCGGCGGACGCGTGCGGCATCCCCGAATGCGGATGCCGCCCGGGCTACTTCCGGGACCACCTCGAAGAGGTACTGCACGCCCTGCCCAGGAAGAGCGCCCGCGAACTGCGCGCGCTCGTCAGGTCGTTGGACCGAACGATCCTGGACCGCGCCAGGATCCTCCGGGTGAACCATCCCGACGAGCCCTGGTGGCGGGGGCAGTTGTGAGGTGTGAGTCATGAGGGTGCGGGGCGTGAGGTGCGAGGGAAGGGCGAGCGAGTGAGCAGAAGGCGCTACGTCGCCCGTGGCGTGCCCGGTGGCTACCGGATCTGGGACAACCGGGGCCGCCGCTGGTGGGGCGACCTGTACGAGCTGTGCCCCGACGACCTGCTCACCGAGCTCAACGGGGCGGCCGACCAGGACCGGCTCACGGCACTGCTCAAGCGGTACAGGGCGCTGAAACGCTAGCCGGAACCCGCGGCACGAAGCGACCCACCAGGTGTACCGGACTACACCCCGGGTTCGGGAGGCCACTCCCTCGTGGCGGAGCGGCGTTCCCGGGATCGTTGACCTCGGAAGCAAACGCCTCCCAGATCAACCTCTCTCGCCTCTCCCACCTGGTCTTTTACGGTCCACCTGGAAGGACACCCCATGAAGTCCCTGCTCGCCTCCAAGCCGGTCCTCTGGTTCCTGTTCCTGTTCAACCTCGCCGTCGCGGCCGTCGCGCCGTTCGTCGTCGACGGCTCGCAGGGCGTCATGACCGCCGTCGGCATGGGGGTCGTATCCCTCGGCGCGGGCGCCAGCCTCTTCAAGGGTCGCGGACGGCAGCAGGACCGGCGGGTGAGCGGGGCGCACCGGCAGCGGATCTGAACTCCTCCCCTGACAGCCGAATGGCGCCGGCCGGGGCAGCAGGGGCTGTAGGGGCAAAACGCGCAGGTCAGCAGCGTGCCAGGGGCACCCTGGCGGTTACTGAGGGTCGGCGAGCGGTTGCGAGCGGTGGTGGGGCTTCCCACTCTGGGCCCAAAGAGAGCAGCTCTCGAAAGGACTGCGCATGCGCGCCCTCGTATCCCGTTCCGGCCCCCGCTCCCGCGGGCTCCTCCTCCCGTCGTCCGTCGTCTGTGCCGCACTCATATTCGGTCCGGTCGGCACGGCCGTCGCCGTCAGCGACGCGAGCCGGGACGCCTACGCCTCCATCGGCGCCCGCACCTCGTGGTCCTTCGCGTCCGTGGCGTCCTCCACGGCCTCCCCGTACGCGGACCGGATGCTCAAGCGGCTCGGCGCCCTGGACCGCGCCGACCGGAGCGACGTGCTCGCCCCGGTGCTGAACGTCCTGACCGACCTCACCAGGCAGACGGGCACCGGCCGTCTGACCGCGACCCAGGCGGCCGGGTTCGCCGAGGCGGTCGAGTCGGCGAAGGCCTCCCTCAAGCAGCGCCTCGCGGACCGCACCGGCAGGACGAACAGGGTCGCGGCAGCCATGGCCGACCCGGTCTCGGACCTCCTGGACCAGCTCCAGGCAACGCTCAGCGGCCTCCTCGACACGGTGACCGGCCTGGTCGGCGGCCTGCTCGGTACGGTCACGGGCCTGGTGAGCGGCCTCCTCGACACCCTCGGCAACCTCCTCGGAGGCCTCCTGGGCAGCCTGCCACCCCTCCCGGTGGACCTGCCCCCGGTCGCGCTCCCCCCGCTGGAACTGCCCCCGGCCCCGCTGCCCGCGCCGTTGACGGCGGAAGACGAGACTGCGGGATACATGACGGCGGAGGACATGGCCGACATGGTTCAGTGACTCGGGCGCGCCAGCCCGATGGCTGGACAGCCGGATAGCCGGACGACCCTGTGGCCCGTCCCGTCGACTGTCGTCGGGACGGGCCCGGTTCGCGGCGAATCCGTGCCCATGACCTCGCCCGCATGTGATTCGCTGCCGGGGTGACTCAGGACCTGGAGACCATCGAGTTCGAATCCCCCGAGGCCTTCGAGGCATGGCTCGGTGAGAACCACACGGCCTCGCCCGGCATCTGGCTGAAGCTGCGCAAAAAGGGTCCCGGAATCGTCGCCCTGAACTACGCCCAGGCCCTCGACGTGGCGCTCTGCTACGGCTGGATCGACGGCCAGAAGGCCGCGTTCGACGACGAGTGGTGGCTCCAGAGGTTCACTCCGCGCAGGCCGCGCAGCAGATGGTCCAAGATCAACTGCGGCAAGGTGGCCGTCCTGATCGAACAGGGCCGGATGCGCCCCCAGGGGCTCGCGGAGATCGAGCGGGCCAAGGCGGACGGTCGCTGGGATGCGGCGTACGACAGCTCGAGGACCGCCACAGTGCCCGACGACCTCGCGGCGGCCCTGAAGGCCGTCCCGGCCGCGGCGGCGTTCTTCGAGGCGCTGGACCGGCAGAACCGCTTCTCGATCCTGTTCCGGATCCAGGACGCCAAGAAGCCCGAGACCCGCGCCCGCCGGATCCGGACGTACGTGGAGATGCTGGCGAAGGGCGAGAAACTCCACCCGTAGTCGGCACGCCGTCCGACGAGGACGGTGGAGCGGCCGTCGTCGCCCGGACAGCCCTCGCCGGTGGTGGCCCGGCGGCGGGGTCGCCGGCCCGGGACCCCCGCCCGTCAGCAAGGGAGCAGCCGTATGCCCGGCCCGAACGAGAATCCCGGCCCGCCCGGTTCCGACGCCCTCACCGAGACCTTCGCCTTCGTCTGCCTCGACTGCGACGCGACCTGGAACCGCACCTTCGACCTCGTCCCCCTCCTCGACCCGGCCGGGTGCCTGAACCCCCTGGAGTACGTCGACGATGAGGGCCGCGCCATGCACTCCCCCCTGACCGACGCCGTGTGCGGCGTCTGCGGCAGCCGCAAGGTACGGGTCGGCTGAAGCGGGATCAGCACGAGGCCGGACGAAGGCCCGCCTATTTCTCCGCGACCTTCCCTTCGCCCGTCCCGTCGGACTTCTCGTCGAAGGAGGCGAAGTACACCGCCGCCATGTCCTCGTCCCCGTGCCCCTGTTCGACGGCACGCCGGAACCGTTCGGCGCTCGCGGCGGCCACGTCCAGCCGTACGCCGTTGCGCTCGCCCGCCTCGACGATCAACCGGGCGTCCTTCGCGGCCGTGGACACCGCGAAACTCGCCGGAGTCAGCTTGTCGTCCAGGATCAGGCCGGCCTTGGCTCGCAGGTAGCCCATGTCGAGCGGGCCGCCGGCGATGGCGTCGAAGAAGCTCCGCGGGTCGACACCGAGAGCCTGGGCGAGGGCCAGGACCTCACCGGTCGCGTTGGTGGCGGCGAGCACCCAGCTGTTGGCGACGAGCTTGAGCCGCGTCGCGCTGCCCGCCCCGCCCTCCTCACCGGTCCACACCGTACGGGCGCCGACCGCGTCGAGGACGGGCACGACGGCAGCCCGGTGCTCCGTGGGCCCGGCGGCGAGCACGAGCAACTGCCCGGCCTCGGCCGGCTGCCGGGTCCCCAGCACGGGCGCGTCGAAGAAGGCGAGCCCCCACTGACTCGCCATCGCGCCCAGTCCGCCGATCGCGTCCACCCCCGCGGTGGTCGACTGCACCCACGCGGCTCCCGGACGGAGCGCGGGCGCGGCCTCCCGCATGACATCCCGGACGGCGTCACCGTCGTAGAGCATCGTCAGGACGACATCCGCGTCCCGTACGGCGTCGGCGGGCGTGTCGCAGACCTGGACGCCGTTCTCGGCGGCCAGCGGTTCGGCCTTGGCCCGGGTCCGGTTCCACACCCGGACGGTGTGGCCGGACCGGGCGAGGTTGCGGGCCATGGCGGCGCCCATGATGCCGGTGCCGAGCACGGCGACGGACAGAGCGGGTGTCTCGATGTCGGTCATGGGCTCAGTAAAGCAAGTGGACGGGGTCTTGCCGTCGGGTGAATCCATCCACCAAGATTCCGCACGATGGATAAAATATTGAACCGGAGCCGGCCGTGACCCCGGCACTGAAGTCAGCGAGCGGCCTCCTGGCCGCACTGGCCCTCTGTGTGCTGGGCACCGCCCCGGCCCCCGCCGCGGCGGCGACGCCCCACTCCGCCACCGCGGCCTCCGTCCCCCACATCTGGCCGACCCCCCAGCAGTCGCGCCCCGGCCACGGCGCCCAACCGGTTCCGAAGCAGGTCGTCGAGGTCATCGGCCACGCCACCGACCCCGCCGCCCGCGCCCTCGTCGAGCGTGTCCTGCGTGACGCCGGCGCCCGCACCATCCGTACCGTCACGGCGGGCCGCCCGACACCACCCGCCGCCCTCACCGTCTACGTGGGCGGCCCCACCGAGAACCCGGCGACAGCGCGGGCACTCAAGCGCCTGCACGCCGAGCCCCCCACCCAACTCCCCTCCGGCGGCTACACGTTGGCCACCGGCAAGGGCACCATCGCCCTGTCCGGCGTGGACGCGACGGGCACGTTCTACGCCGCCCAGACCCTCCGCCAGCTGATCACCCACGGCTCGGTCCCCGCCACGACCGTCCGGGACTGGCCGACGACCGCCCTGCGCGGAGTGATCGAGGGCTTCTACGGCGCCCCCTGGACCCAGCGGGACCGTCTCTCGCAACTCGACTTCTACGGCCGCACGAAGCAGAACGTGTACGTCTACTCCCCCAAGGACGACCCGTATCTGCGCGCGAACTGGCGCGACGACTACCCGCCGGCCCAACTGGCCAACCTGAGACAACTGGTCGACCGGGCAGCCGCGAACCACGTCCGCTTCACCTACGCCCTCTCCCCCGGTCTGTCGGTCTGCTACTCCTCGGCCGCCGACATCCACGCCCTGGTCGCCAAGTTCGAGTCGCTGTACGCGATCGGCGTGCGCTCGTTCGCCGTACCGCTGGACGACATCAGCTACACGGCGTGGAACTGCCCTGCCGACGAGCGGGAGTTCGGCACCGGAGGCGGCGCGGCCGGCACCGCTCAGTCGACGCTCCTCAACGCCGTCGTCAAGGACTTCGTCGCCGCGCACGACGACGTGACCCCTCTCGAAATGGTCCCGACCGAGTACTCGGACCTCGCCGACTCCCCGTACAAGACCGCGCTGCGGGAGAAGCTGGACCCCTCGGTCATCGTCGAATGGACGGGCGTCGGGGTCATCGCTCCGTCGATCAGCACCGAACAGGCCCGCCAGGCAAGGGAGTTGTTCGGTCACCCGATCCTCATCTGGGACAACTACCCGGTGAACGACTACACCACCAGCCGCCTCCTCCTGGGCCCCTACACGGGCCGAGAGGCAGGCGTGGCCACCCAGGTCACGGGCATCACCGCCAACCCGATGATCCAGGCGGAGGCCAGCAAACTCGCCCTCTTCACCTCGGCGTCCTACGCCTGGAACCCGAAGGCGTACGACCCGAGAGCGGCCTTCCTGGCCTCGGTGAAGGACTTCGCGGCGAACGCGTCCACGGCCGCCGCCCTCCGCGTCTTCGCGGAGAACAACTACTCCTCCCTCCTGGACGCCACCGAGTCACCCACCCTCACCCCCCTCCTCAAGGCGTTCACGACGGCGTACGAGAGCGGCGAAGGCCTCGACAAGGCGGCCCGCGCCCTCACCACCTACTTCGCGGCGATGGCCGCCGCCCCCGCAGACCTCCGCGCGAACCTCGCCAACCCACGTTTCCTGAGCGAGACTTCGGCCTGGCTCGACAAGCTCGGCGCCTACGGAGAGGCGGGCCGTACCGCCGTACGGCTGATGCTCGCGCAGGCGAACGGCGACTCGGACGCGGTGGCCACTCTCTACGCCCGCCTCCAGTCGCAGCGCAGGCAACTCGACTCGGTCCCGCAGCAGATCGCCCCCGGCGTACTGGACCGCTTCCTGTTCGACGCGACCCTGCGAGCCGCCCCCGACCCCGGCCCGGACGCCTCCTTCAGCCCCACGTCCCTGTCACTGTCCCCCGGTGGCACCACGACGGCGACCCTCACCATCGCCGACGCCCGAGCCACCACCACCGGCACAACGACCTGGAAAATCAAGGCGGTTGACGGCCTGACGGTCACCCCGTCCACGGGCTCGGTGACCGTCCCGGCGGGCGGCAAGGTCACCACGACTCTGACCTTCACGGCGGCGAGCGGGACGAGGGCGGGCACAAGGTCGGTCGCCGTCACCGGAGACAACCTGGTCAGCCGGGCGATTCCCGTACGGATAACCGGGGTCGTCGGCGGCAGCGAACGCGCTCTCACCGCCAACTTCAGTGGGGCGTCGGTCAGTTCGGTGGACCTGACCTCCGGCGTGTCGACGGAGATTCCGGTCGGCGCCAACCCGGGGGAGATCGTGGTCGGTTCGGACGGCCGTACCGCCTATGCGGCGAACCAGGGCTCGGACACGGTGAGCGTCATCGATGTCGCCGCCGCGAAGGTCACGTCGACCGTGGCGGTCGGGGACGTGCCCGCGGGCCTCGCCCTCACCCCCGACGGCCGGACCCTCTGGGTCGCGGACTACTCCGACGACGCGGTCCAGCCGATCGACCTCGCCACCGGCACGGCGGGCGCGAAGATCCCGGTGGGCGACGGCCCGGAGAACATGGCGATCACCCCGGACGGCACCACCCTGTACGTGGCGAACATCCACGACAGCACGGTGAGCCCGGTGGACCTGGCGACGACCACGGCCGGAGAACCGATCGCGGTCGGACCGAACCCGTTCAACGTGGTCACGGCTCCCGACGGGCGCACGGTGTACGTGTCCAACTCCGGCGGCTCGACGATCACACCCATCGACACCACCACGGACGAAACCCGCCCGACCTTCCTGGTCACCGGCCAGGCGTACGGTCTCGCGGTCTCCCCCGACGGCCGCACCCTCTGGGTCAGCGCGAGCAACGGTGACACGATCACCCCGCTCGACACGGTGACCGGCGCTCCGGGCACCCCGGTCACCGTCGGCCGCTCGGCCTTCGACGTCACCCTCGACTGGAACGGCACCACGGCCTACGTCACGACAGCCGACGCGAACACCCTGGTCCCGGTGACAACAGCAACAGGAAAGGTAGGCACCCCCCTGAAAACAGGCGCCTACCCCCTGGCCACAACGACAACGGGAGTCCCAGTCACCTGACTCCACCGCCCCACCCGCGCCCCCGTCTTGTCCGGGGGCGCGAGGAACCGCGCGACAAGCCCCCACAGACCGGCACCCAAAAACGCACCACCCCTAAAGGGGCGCGAGGAACTGCGCGACAAGCCCCCACGGGCCCGCACCCAACAACGCACCACCCTCAAAGGGGCGCGGGGAACTGCGCAAAACCCCCAACGCACCCGCACCCAAAGAGCAACGCCAGCCAACACACCGCCCAACCGAACGGAGTGCTACTGCATCTCGGCCCAAGGGTCGATGACCGCCGGCCGGGCCGGTGCCGGCGCGGCGGCCGGACGGCAGGTGAACCCGAGCCGGTTGAGCGCGGCGATCATCTCCTTCTCGGTGAAGTCCCGCCGGTCGAGGCGCGTGATCACCGCGCCGACCTGCTTGACGGGGTAGTCCACGCCACCGATACCGACGGCCGCACTGGTGATGGGCTCGGGAGCTACCCCGTCCATCTTGTGCGTGACCTCGCTCATGATCAGGTCGAACGGGAATCGGGCGATCACACAACGCATGGTGCCTCCGCAGGTCAGAAGGGTCCGGGGTCAGTGGTTCTGGCGCCGATCGGCCTGAAACCGACCGGCTGGGGTGGAGCTGGGACGGCGCGGGGGTCAGCCGGCCTGACGGGCGTCGGAACCCGGGCGCCGATTACGGGGCGCCCTGCGTCGGCGGCCGCGAGGCTCACCGGCGGAGTCCTGCTCCGTACGGGCGGACGGGTTACCGCCCGACACACGCGGCGGCTTGGCACCGCCACCGGTCGGACGTGACGCCTTCTTGGCACCGCCGCCGCCCGCCGTACGGCCCTTGCCCGCGGCGCCACCGCCCGCGGTGCGCGCCGTGGCGGAACCGCCCTCGGCGGAGCCCCGGCGGGAACGCGAACCCGAACCCGAACCCGAGCCGGAACCCGCGCCCGAACCGGACCGGGACCGCGAGGATCTGGACCGGCCGCCGGAGCCGTCGCCCTTGGGGGCGGCCGGCGGGGTGGGGGCCGGAACCGGGATGACCACAGGTATGCCCGAAGGCGTACGGGCACCGGTGATACGGGTCAGCTCGGCGGCACCGGGGGAGACCTTGGCCGTGTTCGGGTCGACGCCCGCCGCCCGCGTCAGGCTTCGCATCTCGCGCCGCTGCTCGGGCAGGACCAGGGTGACCACGCTGCCGGACGCCCCGGCACGCGCCGTACGGCCGCCGCGGTGGAGGTAGTCCTTGGCGCCGCCGGGCGGGTCCACGTTGACGACCAGGTCGAGGTCGTCGATGTGGATGCCACGGGCGGCGACGTCGGACGCCACCAGCACGGTGACCTCGCCCGTCTTGAACTGGGCGAGTGTGCGCGTGCGTTGGGGCTGGGAACGACCGCCGTGCAGGGCCGCGGCGCGGACGCCGCTCTTCAGCAGGTGCTTGGTGAGGCGGTCGACGCTGCGCCGGGTGTCCATGAACATGAGCACGCGGCCGTCACGGGCGGCGATCTCGGTGGCGACCGTCTTCTTGTCGACGTCGTCGACGTAGAGCACGTGGTGCTCCATCGTCGTGACGGCGCCGGCGTGCGGGTCGGTCTCGTGCACCAGGGGGTTGTGCAGGTAGCGGCGGGCGAGCCGGCCGACGTCCGCGTCGAGCGTGGCGGAGAACAGCATGCGCTGGCCCTTGCGCGGCACCTGGTCGAGCAGATAGGTGACCTGCGGCAGGAAGCCCATGTCGACCATCTGGTCGGCCTCGTCGAGGACGGTGACGGAGACCCGGTCGAGGCGGCAGTCGCGGCGGTCGACGAGGTCGCGGAGCCGGCCGGGCGTCGCGATGACGACCTCGGTGCCGGCGCTCAGCGCTCGGGCCTGACGCGAGATGGGCAGACCGCCGACGATCGTCGTCATCCGCAGGTTCATGGCGTGGGCGTGCGGGGTGAGCGCGTCCACGACCTGTTGGGCGAGTTCACGGGTCGGTACGAGGACGAGGGCCAGCGGGCGTCCCGTCTCGGCGCGCTGTCCGGCGAGTCGGGCCAGCATTGCCAGGCCGAAGGCCAGGGTCTTGCCCGAGCCGGTCTGACCACGGCCCATGACGTCGTGACCCGCGAGGGTGTCCGGCAGCGTGGCCGCCTGGATCGGGAAGGGGACGGTGATGCCCTCGACGGTGAGGGAGGCCAGCAGCGAGGGCGGCAGGCCCAGGTCGGCGAACGACCGGTTCATGCAGAACCTTCCTCAATGCGGCACGTCGACAGAATCACGGCAGCGCTCAGCGTCCGCCGCGACAGCGGCAGCACACAGGACAAGGGGGCCGTGGGGACGGGCCGAAAGGAAACGAGCGGTGAAGGGGGGATACCCCCGAGAATCAGGGACGGCGACCGGTGTCCGGTACTGAAAGCGTCCCGAAAAAACTGTGAGCCGGGGCCCACACCCCTAGGTGCGGGCCCCGGCCACAATCACGTGGTTTGCCGGTCCACTAGTGGACCGCCAGGTTCACGCGGATCAGGCGGGGAGGATGTTCTCCGCCTGCGGGCCCTTCTGACCCTGCGTGACGTCGAACGTCACCTTCTGGCCCTCGTGGAGCTCACGGAAGCCCTGGGTGGCGATGTTCGAGTAGTGAGCGAAGACGTCGGCGCCGCCGCCGTCCTGCTCGATGAAGCCGAAGCCCTTTTCCGCGTTGAACCACTTCACGGTACCGGTGGCCATGTCAAATCTCCTTGGGGCATGCTCGGGGGCCCGCACCGTGCGGACCCCGCGTCGCCGCAATGATCGCCCCGCCGGAACTAACACCGGAAATCTTTGGGAACCACAACTGCAACTGAAAACTACGCTAGCACAGAACCTGGCCCCACGGACGTGCGGCAATGTCACACGTCCGGCGGGAATAGCCGCGCAAGCTCACCCAGGTCAGGGGCCATGGGGACGTCCTCGCGGGTGCCCAGGGCGAGTGCGGCCATGCGGTGCCCCAGTCGCAGCCCCGCCGTGGCGTCCCGATCTTCGAGGAGGGCGGCGAGGTATCCGGCTGCGAAGGCGTCACCCGCGCCGACCCGCTCGACGACGCGCGACACGGGGGTGGGTACGAAGGTCTCCGTGCCGTCCTTCGCGTACGACGTCGCTCCGTGCCCGGCGTCCTTGACGACGATCACGCCGGCCGGGCGCAGCAGGTCCCGGATCTCCTCGGGTTTGCCGGTGTTCCAGAGGGCCTCGGCCTCGTCCCGGCCGACGAGGACGATGTCCGCGGCGCGGGCCAACTCCAGCAGGGCTGTGGGGGCCGCGTCGGCGGGGCGGTGGCGCCAGAGGGCGGGGCGGTGGTTGACGTCGAAGGAGACGAGGGGGCCGGGCACCGTCCGCCGGACGAGGAGGGCGGTGAGCAGTTCGGCGCAGCTGTCGGAGAGGGCGGCGGTGATGCCGGAGAGGTGCAGCAGCCGGGCCGAGGCCAGCAGAGGCAGGCGGGCCAGTTCGGGGCCCATACGGGTGGCCGCGGAGTCCCGGCGGTAGTAGTAGGTGCGGGTGCCGTCGGCGGCGGGGTCCTTGAAGTAGACGCCGGTGGACCGGTCGGGGTCGATCTCGACGGCGGACACGTCGACGCCCCGGCCGGCGAGGTCGTCGACGATCCGCCGCCCCAACGGATCGTCCCCGACCCGGCTCACCCAGGCCGCCCGATGCCCCAGAGCGACAAGCCCACAGGCCACATTGGACTCGGCCCCACCGACCCCGAACGAGAGCCGGCTCTGCCGTTCGAGCGCCGAGTCGTCAGCGGGGCTGAGCACGGCCATGGTCTCCCCGACACAGACGACATCGGAACGGTGATCGGAACGGTGAGAGGAGTTGCGCGAGGGCAGGACAAACACGAAGGGTGTGCTCCTTGAACGCGGACACGGTCGCTGCGAAGAGGGGCGCGGGGCTCATGAGCCCAAGGGGCGCGGGGAACTGCGCGGTCCGCCCCCACCGGCCCGCGGCCGGGCAACCGCCCGAACCTACGTTTCCAGCACCCTGTGCAGAAACTGCTGCGTACGTGCCTGTTCCGGAGACCCGAACACCCTCTCCGGCGGCCCCTGTTCGAGCACGACACCCCCGTCCATGAAGACGACCCGGTCCGCGGTGTCCTTCGCGAACCGCATCTCGTGCGTCACGACGACCATGGTCATCCCCTCCTCCGCGAGGGACCGCATGACGCCGGTGACCTCGCCGACGAGCTCCGGGTCGAGTGCGGAGGTGGGTTCGTCGAAGAACATGACGGCGGGGTCCATGGCGAGCGCGCGGGCGATGGCGACGCGCTGCTGCTGTCCACCGGAGAGCTGCGCCGGGTAGGAGTCGGCCTTCTCCGACAGTCCGACCCGTTCGAGAACGGCCCGCCCGCGCTCCTCGGCCGCCGCCCTGTCCAGTTTCCGGACCTTGCGCAGGGCCAGCGTCACGTTGCCGAGGGCCGTCCGGTGCGGGAAGAGGTTGAACTGCTGGAAGACCATCCCGACGTGGCCGAAGATCTCCGGCGCGCGTTTGCCGTCGTGAAGGGGAACGCCGTTGACCCACACCTCCCCGCTGTCGGCGCGTTCCAGGTCGCACATGATCCGCAGCAGCGTGGACTTGCCCGAGCCGCTCGCGCCGATGAGGACGACGACCTCGCCGGGCTCGACGTCGATGTCGACGCCCTTGAGGACGTCGAGCGTGCCGAAGCGCTTGTGGACGCCGGTGAGGGAGATCCCGGCGGCTGCTTTCTCCACGGGGTGGGCGGCGGTGGTCGTCATGCGAGGACAGCCTTTCGTTCCATCCGCCGCACGACGAGCGACAGCGGGTAACAGATGACGAAGTAGAGGACGGCGACCGCGAGATACGTGGTGGCCGGGTCGCCCGCGCGGTCGATGACGGCCTGTCCCTGCCGCAGCAGTTCGACGTAGCCGATGACGACGGCGATCGACGTGTCCTTGATGAGGGACAGGTACTGCCCGACGAGCGGCGGCAGCACGATCGCCCGGGTCTGCGGCAGCACCACGGAGACGAAGGTCCGCACCCGCCCGAGCCCGAGGACCCGGGCCGCCTCCCACTGCCCCTTCGGTACGGCCTCGATGCCCGAGCGGAAGATCTCCGCGATGTAGGCGCCCTGGTAGAGGGTCAGGGCGAGCAGGGCGGCGCCGAAGACGGTGATTCCGGCGAGGTTGAGGTAGGCGGCGCCGAAGTAGATGAACAGCATCTGGATGAGGAGCGGGGTGCCCCGGAAGACCTCCAGATAGGCGCGGGCGAGCTGGGCCAGCACCGGCACCCGGCTCGTCCGTACGGCCGCCACGACCAGGCCCGCGAGGGTGCCGGTGACGATCGCGGCGGCGGACAGCCGCACGGTGGCCCAGAGGCCCGAGGTGAACAGTTCGCGGTTCGACCAGATGACCGACGAGTCCATGGGGCTCAGGCCTCCTTTCGCACACGTACGGGCAGGAGCCGGCGTACGGCGTCCAGCGGGCGGGGTCGTACGGCGGCCGGGCGCAGCGGGGGCTTGAAGGCCACGCGGCCGATCAGTCCGGCCGCGAGGACCACCAGGTTGGTGAGGACGAGGTAGAGGACGGCGGCGATGCCGAAGACCTCGACGGTCAGCAGGGTGCGGGAGTTGATGACCGTGGCCGTGCCGGTGAGTTCGGGGACGGAGATGGCGGAGAGGAGCGAGGAGCCGAGGATGATCTGCACGAGCTGGTTGACGACGGCCGGGTAGACGTTGCGCAGCGCCTGGGGGAGGACGACGTGCGCGAAGGTGCGGGCCGGGCCGAGGGCGAGGACGCGGGACGCCTCGCTCTGGCCGCGCGGTACCGCCTGGATGCCGGCCCGGAAGATCTCGGTGAGGTACGCGCCCACGTTGACGCCGAGCGCGAGGACGCCGGCCTGGACGGGGCTCAGGCGCAGGCCCGCCGAAGGGAGGGCGAAGTATGCGACGAACATCTGGAGCAGGACGGGGGTGTTGCGGATGACCTCGACGTACACGGCGGCCGGTGCGCGCAGGACGGCGTACCGGGATCTGCGGGCGAGGGCGCCCAGCAGGCCGAGAGCGCAGGCGAGGGCGAACGCGGCCAGCGACAGGCGCAGGGACAGCCAGGCCGCGTCGAGATAGGTGGGCCAGTCCTGGAGGGCGTAGTTCCAGTCGGTGAGCACGTCGGGGTCCTCCTCAACAGGTCGACAGGGGCTGTCAGTAGGAGGGGTTGAGGGGGAACGGGCGCTCGACGCCGAACCACTTCTTGTAGAGGGCGGCGCCCTCGCCCGAGGTGTTGAACTCGCGCAGCCAGGTGTCGACCCACTGGAGCCAGGTCGGGTCGCCCGCCTGGACGCCGATGCCGTTGTACTCCAGCGGCACGACGGAGTCCTTGGTGACCTTGAGGGAGGGGTCCGTCTTGGCCTGGTAGTTGAGGAAGTTGGAGTCCTCGACCATGGCGTCCGCCTGGCCCTGCTTGACGGCGAGGACGGCGGCGGCCGAGGTGTCGTACTCCTGGATCGTGGCCTTGGGGTTGCCGGCCTTGACCGCGTCGCCGTTGGTGGAGCCCTTGGTGACGGCGACCTTCTTGCCGGTCAGGTCGGCGAGGGTTGAGATGCCGCCGGCCTTCTTCACCAGCATGACCTCGCCCGCGACGATGTACGGATCGCTGAAGGCGACCTGCTTGGCGCGTTCGGCGGTGGTGGTGAAGTTGCAGACCACCGCGTCGACCTTCTTGGTCTGCAGGTTGGGGATGCGGTTGGCGGACGTCGTGTCGACGATCTTCACCTTGACGTCGAGCGCCTTGGCCATGGCGGTGGCCACGTCGACGTCGAAGCCCTGGGGCTTGTTGTCCTTGCTGAGCGAACCGAACGGCGGGAACGTCAGACAGCTCGCGACGTTCAGCGTGCCGCGCTTGATGACCGCCTGGAGCGTCGAGGAGGCGGCTCCGGACCCGGTGGAGCCGGTGGCGGAGCTGCACGCGGTGAGGAATGCGGCGCTGGTCACACCGGCACAAATCACCATCAGAGGGCGAGTACGGTGACGAAGGCTCATCAGGGGTTTCCTTCGGGGAGGGCTGCGACGCCGAGCGGCGAGGACGGGCGACGAAGACAGGCGGCGAACGTCGACGGTCACCGGAGATGGGGCGTACGGGGACGCCTTGTTTTGCTATGCAAAACTTCATTTCGCATAGTGCGATGCGGAACGTTGGGCAGAAGTTAGCCCCGGCTCTTCGCGGTCGTCAATGGGCGATTTCAATATGTGACATCCCGTTTTGCTATGCAGCACGCTAGGATGCCTGGGTGACCGAGACACCCGAGTCCTCCGAGACACCCCCGGCCCGCCGCAACGCCTCGTCGTCCCTGCGCCGCGCGCTGGGCATCCTGATGTACCTGGCCGAGGACCGGGGCCATCCGCACGGCGCCACACTGACCGACCTCTCCGCCGGGCTGGAGCTGAGCAAGTCCACGGTCCTGCGCCTCGTCGGCCCTCTGCGGGACACCCGGCTCGTGGACCAGGACCCCGAGTCGGGCCGCTACCGGCTGGGCCCGCAGAACGCGCTGCTCGGCCACGCGTACCTGGAGCGCCGCGACACCCGGCAGATCACCTCACCGGTGCTGCACCAGCTCGCCGAGGACAGCGGTGAGACCGTGCACCTCGTCACCTTCGACCCGCCGGAGATCGTCTACATCGACAAGGTCGAGAGCCCGCAGGCGGTCCGGATGCACTCGCGCGTGGGCAGCCGGCAGCCCGCCTACTGCACGGCCACCGGCAAGGTGTTCCTGGCCCACGGCCCGGGAGACATGGTGGACAAGGTGATCGCTGCGGGCATGCCCGCCCGTACCCCGGCCACCATCACGACCGCGGAGCGCATGCACGACGAACTGGCCCGCATCCGCGCCCTCGGCTACGCCGTCGACGACGTCGAGAACGAGCAGGACATCCGCTGCGTGGCGGCCCCCGTGTACGACCACAAGGGCGAGGTCTCGATCGCCGTGAGCATCTCGGGCCCGGCGGCCCGCGTCACCCGCGACCGCCTCCCCGAACTGGGCGCACTGCTGGCGGCGGCCACGGCGACGATCACGGAGAGCCTGGGCGGGGCGGGGCGACCCGCGGAGGCGTGAAGCCGCCGCGAGACCGGACCGGGGAGGGGCGGGAGCGGAGAGGGTCAGGAGCGGGGCGAAGCCGTCAGGAACCGTCGTCCGAGGAGCTCTGACCGCCCGAGCTCCGGCTGGAACGGGACGACTTGCGCATCGATTCGCCCGCGGCCAGCGTCAGCCTGGCCACCCCGCGCACCCACCAGGGCCCGCCCCGCGACGCCCACACGACACAGACGCAGCCTCCGACGACCAGCAGGAGAATGCCGACCAGTACGAGTATCTCCATGTTGTTCCCCCGCTCCAGGGCCCTCGGTTCCGGGCCCGTGACACCCGACATCCTGTCAGTTCATGGCACAGCTTTTGCGCGGGCCATACGGAGACGAAAGGTTCCGGGCACCGCTCCTCTCCGTATACCTCCTCGACGACTCCCGTCGCTTCAGGAGGCAAGGTGCGTTTCACCCGGAGCTCGACCGGCACCCTTTTCGTGGGTGGCGCGCTGGGTCTGACCCTGGCCGCGCTCGCCTACCCCGCCATGCTCGGTGTCCAGACTGTGTCCAGTTCGCCCACCCGGATCGTCGCGCAGACCTCGTTCGGCCCGTTGACGGAGGCCGACCGCGACTTCGTGGTGAAGGTGCGGGCGGCCGGGCTCTGGGAGTACCCGGTCGGGCAGATGGCGATCGCGAAGGGGACCTCACCGGCGGTCATCACCGCCGGGCAGCATCTCGTCTCCGGGCACGCGGCACTGGACGCGACCGTGCGGCGGATCGCCCCGCAGCTCGGGGTCACCATTCCCAACCTGCCCAGTCCGCAGCAGCAGGGGTTCATCTCCACGCTGACCGCGGACAGCAGGGGGACCCAGTTCGACAGCGACTTCGCCAACATCCTGCGCATCACCCACGGGTCGATCTTCAACACCGTCGCCAAGATCCGGTCGACCACCAAGAACACGCTGGTCCGCGCCCTCGCCGACCAGGCCAACGTCACCGTCCTCGACCACATCACGGTCATGGAGAAGACGGGGCTCGTCAATTTCGACACGGTGCTCTTCCAGGAGACCACCCCGCCGAAGCTGCCCGCCTCCGACGTCACCCCGCCCGTCCCGCAGCCGGGCTCCCCGACCGTCGTCCTCACCCCGCCGCCGGACGTCGCCGGCTATCCGGCGCCGAGTCCCACGGCAGGGTGAGCACCGGCTGGGACAGGTCCAGGCGGCTGCCCAGCCAGACCGTGGTGTCCGGGCCCAGCCGTCCGTCCGGCTCCAGCGGCGCGCTGCTCAACAGGACGTCCCCGGGCGGCAGTTCGACCGGCGCGGCCGACAGGTTCGTCACGCAGCGCCAGTCGTCCGTACGAGTCAGGTCGAGGACACCGGGCACGGATTCCGCCGCCCAGGTCAGCTCCTCGCCGTCCAGCAGGCGACGACGGAGGCCGAGGGCCGTGCGGTACAGCTCCAGGGTCGAGCCCTCGGCCCCGTCCTGTGCCTCGACGGCGTACGACGCGAAGACCGGCGGCTGCGGCAGCCAGGCGCCGCCCGCGCCGAACCCGTACGACGGACCGGTCGTCGTCCACGGCAGCGGCACCCGGCAGCCGTCGCGGCCCTTGCTCGTGTGCGTCGTCTGTTCCCAGATCGGGTCCTGGAGGGCCGCCGCAGGCAGGTCGGCCACCTCGGGCAGGCCCAGTTCCTCGCCCTGGTAGACGTACGACGAACCCGGCAGCGCCAGCATCAGCAGCGTCGCCGCCCGGGCCCGGCGCAGGGCGGCGGCCTCGTCGACCGGCGGGGTGGTGCCGTCCGACAGGAGCCAGGCGTTCAGGTCGGTGCCCGGGGGGAGAGACAGGCGCGAGGCGTGGCGTACGACGTCGTGGTTGGAGAGGACCCAGGTGGCCGAGGCGCCCGCCGAACGGGCCGTGGCGAGGGAGTCCGTGATGACCCGGCGCAATTCCTCCGCGTCCCAGCCCGCCTGCAGATACTCGAAGTTGAAGGCCTGGCCGAGTTCGTCCGGGCGGGCGTACAGGGCGCGACGGGCGCCCGGGACCCATGCCTCGGCGACCGCCATACGCGGCGGGGTGTAGGCGTCGAGGATCTTGCGCCAGTCGCGGTAGATCTCGTGGACCTCGTCGCGGTCGAAGAACGGGTGGGTGCCGGGCGGGAGGGCGGCGAGGGCCTGTTCACCGCTCAGTTCCGGGGCGCCGAGGTCCCGCAGCGGCACGTCCAGGTCCTTCGCCAGGGCGTGGGCGACGTCGATGCGGAAGCCGTCCACCCCCCGGTCGGACCAGAAGCGGAGCGTGGTGCGGAAGTCGGCGCGGATCTCGTCGTTGGCCCAGTTGAGGTCGGGCTGTTCGGGCGTGAAGAGGTGCAGGTACCACTGGCCGTCGGGCGCCTGGTCCCCGGTCACCCGCTGCCACGCGCTGCCGCCGAACACGGACTGCCAGTCGGTGGGCGGAAGCTCGCCGTGCGCGCCCCTGCCGTCCCGGAAGACATAGCGGTCGCGGGCCGGGGAGCCGGGCGCCGAGCGGAGCGCCTCCTCGAACCACACGTGCCGCCGGGAGGTGTGGTTGGGGACGATGTCCACCATGACCTTGAGGGCGAGGCGGTGCGCCTCGGCGACCATGGCGTCGAAGTCGTCGAGGGTGCCGAGCCGGGGGTCGACGTCACGGTAGTCGGCGACGTCGTAGCCGCCGTCGGCGAGTTCGGAGGGGTAGAAGGGGGAGAGCCAGAGGGCGTCCACGCCCAGCGCGCTCAGATGCGTCAGACGCCGGGTGACGCCCCTGAGGTCACCCAGTCCGTCGCCGTCGGCGTCGGCGAAGCTGCGCGGGTACACCTGGTAGAAGACGGCCTGACGCCACCAGTCGGGGTCCTGGGAGGAAAGGTCGAGAGTCGGTTCGGGCACTCGTTGTCTCCTTTGCTGTGGCACTTCTGCTGTGGCTCTTCACCGGCGGGAAGACGAATCCAGAACCCAAACTGTCCACTTCGCCGGGAACGTGAACCTACGCGCCCCCGGAACACACCCGTCCTTGTGTGGCGAAATGGTAATTAAGCGCGAACATCCTTTGCATTCCACCAAGTTGACACCCCGGGCCGCACGATTCACGATGTGCGAACGCTGTGGCGCATATGACCAGTGGGCCTGGCGTTCCTTCCACCACACTCTCCCCGGTACGGCCTGGCAGCGACGTGCTGTCCTCCCGCCGAACCCGGGTTCTCGCACACGCGAAGATGGGATCCGCATGTCCATACTGAGTCGTGTAACCGCGCTGCACCTCCTTGGAACGGGCGCGGCCACACTCGCCCTCTGCGCGGCCTCGGCCTCGGGGGCCTGGGCGACGGGCACGCCCGGCGGTGACGGCTGGGGCTCCAAGACCGGCGGCTACAAGCCCGGCGCCGGCGCGGGCACCAAGACCGAGACCGACCGCTGCCAGTTCTCCCTCGACGGGCAGAACTTCTTCGACTCGGTACGCGTCGACGACCAGAACCTCAAGCCCACCGACGACGGCAAGGTCCACGTCAAGGTCCGCACCGCCGGTGACGCCAGCACCTGCACCGCCTCCCTGGCCTCCTACATCGCCCACGGTCCCACCTTCGGCACCTCCGGGCTGCAGGTCTTCGTCGACTTCGACACCGTCACGGTCACGCAGGGTCAGACCGACTCGCTCGACATCGCGGTGCCGGACGCGGGCTGCTTCGCGCAGATCGACCTCTACCGCGGCAAGGTCAAGTTCGACGGCGACTTCGACGCCAACGACGGCTTCGAGCACGGCGACCTGCCCAAGGGCCCGGACCGTCCGGTCATCAAGGACAAGCTGATCGCCGCCTGGAACGGCGGTACGAAGGACTGCACGACCACGCCTCCGCCGGTCGAGGAGACCCCGGGCAGCCCGACCCCGACGCCTCCGGCCGAGGAGACCCCGGGCACGCCGACTCCCTCCGAGCCCGTGTCCGAGACCACCCCGCCCGCCTCCGAGACCCCGGGCACGCCGACTCCGTCCGAGTCGACGCCGGAGTCCACCCCGCCGGCCACGCCGACGACCCCCGAGGGCACCCAGCCCCCGCTGGCCGAGACCGGCGGCGGCAGCGCCACCGGCCCGATCGCGGGCGGTGCCGCCGCGCTGCTGATCGGTGGCGCGGCGATCGTGATGGCGACGAAGCGACGCAAGGCGGGTCGCGCCCATTCGTGATCACGAACATGCTCACGAAGGTGAGCATGTCCTGAGCAGGGCCTGATGTACGTCCGCCCCGGTGCGGCTCCTCGCGAGCGGCACCGGGGCGGACGTCGTCGACGGGACGCTGCTACGGGTTCCGGCCCTCCACCGTCCGGAGATACAGCTCCACGTACCGGTCCACGTCGATGTCCAGCGCCACGTCCACCAGCGGTCGCGCACGGGCGCCGTGGTGGATCTCGGACTCGCCGGGGCGCGGTCTGCGGTCGACGATCGTCTGGCCGCGGGCCGGGCCCGGAGCGAGGGAGACCTCGACCGGCAGCAGGCTGGTGGTCAGCCCGGCCGGGTCGGCGACCGAGCAGACGGCGCCCGCGTCGCCGAGGCTCCCGGTGGGGGTGGGGTCGCCGGTGGCGGCCGGGTCACGGTGGGCCAGCAGCTCACCGGCGAGCCGCGCACCCGGTTCCGTGCTCGCGCGCAGCCGCTGGACATCGGCCCACGGCACGACGACGCGCCGGAAGACGTCCAGGCCGTACATCGTGATCGGCACCCCGGCGGTGAGGAGCACGGCGGCGGCCTCCGGGTCGTGCCACACGTTGAACTCGGCGACGGGAGTGGCGTTCCCGACCTCGACCGCGCCGCCCATGAAGACGATCCGCTCGATGTTGGCGGTCACCTCGGGGTGCGTACGCAGGAGCAGGGCGATGTTGGTGAGCGGGGCCATCGGGATCAGCGTGACCGGGCGGGGCGAGCCGAGGATCTCGCGGCGCAGCAGGGTCACCGCGTCCACGTCGACGGGCGTCCGGGTGCTGGACGCGGCCAGACCGAGGTCGCCCAGGCCGTCCCGTCCGTGCACATGGGCGGCGGGCCGCGCGGGCTCGAGCAACGGCCGCTCGGCCCCGCGCGCGACGGGCAGATCGGGGGCGCCCGCCTGGTCGAGGACGGTGAGGGTGTTGCGTACGACCTGGTCGACGTCCGTGTTCCCGGCGACGCAGGTGACCGCGCGGAGGTCGATTCCCGGGTGCCGTACGGCGAACAGCAGGGCCAGGGCGTCGTCGATGCCCGTGTCGCAGTCGATGATGACGGGCACGGGGAGATCCGAACTCGGCTGTGCGTCGGGGCCAAGGGGCTGGACATGGGGCTGGGCGTGGATGTTGGGTTCCGCAGTCGTCACGGTGAGGGCTCCTTTCCCGGCTGCACAGGTTCTCAGAGTCCGGGCCGTCTCACCCGTACGGCCCGGCCCGGTGGTGGGACCGGGCTCGCGGTGGTGCCGTCGGAGGAGCGCTCTGACGTACGGCACCTCTGGAGGAACCCCTTGATGACCCGTCGGCCCTCGCCCCGCGCGGTACGTCTGCTCGCCTCGGCCCTCGGGATGGGCACCCTGCTGACGATGGCCGCGTGCACCCACGACGGGTACCACGCCGGGAGCGGCACGGAACTCAAGCAGGCCAGAGCCGCCGCCTCCCCCACTCCCGCACAGCACGCCTCCCCCTCCCCGACCGCCCCGCAGGCCCTCACCGACGCGCAGGCCCGGGGCGCGCTCCTCACCGACGCCGACCTCGGGGCGCCCTGGACGCCCAGCGAGGGCGCCGCGCTCTGGCGGGACGCGCTGCTCAAGGCGACGGCGGACAACACCGACTGCGGACGTCTCCTCGACGCCGTGTACACGGAGGAGCTGTTGGGCGAACCGGCCGGCGCGCGTGCCGTCGCCGGGTTCGACGACTACGACGACGGCGGGCAGCTGCGCTACCAGGTCAGCGCCGCCCACCGGGCCGACGTCGACGAGCGGCTCGCCTGGCTGCGGACGATGCCGCAGAAATGCGCCCGCTTCACGGCGGTCGGGCCGCGCGGCGCCCGCCAGGAGGTGCGGGTCAAGGAGGTCCGGCTGCCCGAGGCGGGGGACGCCCGGCAGGGGCTGCGTCTTTCGACGAGGGGCGAACTGGACGGTGCCCCGGCCACGCTCACCCTGGATCTCGCCGCCGTACGGGTCGGCGACGACGCGATCGTCCTCACCAACGGTGGCCTGGCCGAGCCGCGCACGGAGTACACGGTCCACGCCCTCCAGGTCGGCGCCGAACGCCTGAAGCAGACCAGGCAGGAGACCCCGGTCCCGCCACAGACGCCGGTGCGGGACGAGAGCCAGAGTCCGACGCCTGCAGCGAGCCCGAGCCCGACGCGGGGCCCGGTCCGGCCCGCGCCCCGGCCTCAGCCCCAGGAGCAGCAGAGCGAGGGCAACGGTGAGGGACAGAACTCGGAGCAGGCACAGGAGCAGGTGCCGGGCCAGAACCAGGACCAGAATCAGGACCAGGACCAGGGGCAGGACTCGGAGGAGGACCTGTACTGACCCACCCGCGCCCCGGACACTCCACCCCAGCGGCTAACCCCTGTCGAGCCGCCTCCGCCGCCCCACCACCTCTCGCGCCACCGCGAGCACCGTGCGGCTGTGGGAGTAGGCGTGCGCGCGCAGACGTACGAGGGCCTCTTCCGCGTCGACGCCGAGCTGGACCATGAGCATCCCGATGGCCTGGTGGATCTCGTCGTGGTCCGCGACCAGCCCGCCCAGCCGGGCCGTCCTGGACAGGTCGGCCAGCGACACCGTCACGACCCTCGCCACGCAACCGGCGGTCCCCAGCTCGCCGGGTGTCAGCTCCCCGACGGTGTCACGGTAGAGGTCCAGTGTGCCCACGCAGATCCGACCGCTGCCGAGGGGCAGCGCGTACACCGCGCACACGCCCAGTTCGCTCGCCTCCTGGGCGAAGACCGGCCAGCGGCGCGCGTCGCGGCCGGCCGTCAGATCGGACGCGAGCACGGGAACGCCGGTGGAAGCGGCACGCGGGCCGGGCCCGTCGCCCAAGGTCGCCTGTATCTCGGCCAGTTGGGCAGCCCGCGCGTCGGTCTCGGTCAGCCGTAGGGGCACGCCGTCGGCGCGCAGCGAGACACTCGCGCCGGTCACCGGCAGCAGCTCGACGGCGACATCGCACAGCCGCCGGGGAATCTCGCCGGGTCGGGAGTCCCGTACCCGCTCGAAGATCGCGTCAGCCAGCCGCTCACGACGCCGATCGTCCCCGTCGCGCCGACCGTCCCCGAACCGCACGGACATCGCCTCCCGGAGTCCTTCGAGTCCTTCGAAAGCCCCGGGTACCCACGGCCCGATCTTTACGCATGCACACGCCGCTGTAAATCGATCGCCCCAGGTCGGCATGGCCGTCAGGGGCGGCAAGGTGTAGGTAGCACCACCCCCACATCGGCCACTCAGGGCCAGGGACGAAGCGCGCCGCGACCGGCACGATCGCTTACATGAACAAGACGACGAACACACAGCAGCAGACAACGCGGCAGACCACGGAGACACCCCACCCGACCGGCATGAGCGAGCGGACCGCACGTCGCCTGACCGGCGTCGCGGGTATCGCCAGCGCCGTCGCCCTCATCGTCGAAGTGCCCCTGTACTTCATCTACTCGGGCCCACCCCCGGACGCGAACGTCCTGGCCCGTCTCCTGGCCGGGATCATCGCGCTGGCGTTCCTGATCGTCTTCGTGACGAGCTTCCGCGAACTGGCGAAGCGGGTGAACCCGGCCTACGAGTGGGCGGCCTCGCTGGCCTGCTCGACGGGCCTCGCCTACGCGACGATCACCCTGGTCTCCATGGGCCTGGAGGCCGGCGCGGTGATCGCCACCGACCACTCGATCGACCCGACGATCGACGTGAACGGCACCTACATCCTCTACGGCTCGATCAGCCGCCTCCTGCTCGCCCTCTTCCTGACGGCGACCGCCTACACGATCGCCCGCACGAACCTCCTCCCCCGCTGGACCACCCGCTCGGCGTACGTCCTGGCAGGCATCAACCTGGCCTTCGTACCGTCCCTGTTCTTCGGCAACACCCCGGCCCACTTCTACGCGGCGAACGGCTGGGGCACGACGGCCCTGATGGGCGCGATCCTCAGCTACTGGCTACTGGCCCTGGGCATCTCGACGTACCGCAGCGGCGCGAAGCACTGAGACCCCCTCAACTGCCTTACCCCATAGGGACACAGCGACGCCCGCCTCCCCGGCAGGGCGTCGATGTGTCCGTATGGGCGTGTGTCAGCCCGCGGGAGCCCCGAAAGCCTGCTGGAACATGGTCCGTCCCTCGGTCGTGGCCACGCTCGTGCCGCCGCAGATCGGGACGACGCCGTCGTCCGCGGTGACCAGGTACTGGGTGCCGACCTCGAAGATCGTGGCCTCCGCGTACCCCTCGTCGTTGGTGAGGCGGACCTCGTCGGGGCGGTCGGTGGTGGCGCGGTACCAGTGGTCGACCCGCAGGTCCACGCGGTCGCCCCCCTTGGCGGTCACCGTGCCCTCGAAGGCGAGTTGGTGGCGGCGGAGGAAGTCCGGCGTGGGTTCCACGCAAGCGGGAGCGATCGAACCGCTGTCCGCGAGGGTCAGGGTCAGGGGTCGGGCGTGGGGAGCGGCCGTCGCCGTACGTGAGCCGGCGTGGTCAGCCGTCCCGCTTCCACCGCTCACGGCCCCCCAGGTGACACCGCCTCCCACCACCAGCAGGGCGGTGAACGCCAGAGCCGGGACGAGGCGCCTGCGCGGCCCTGCGCCCACTGTTCTTGTACGCGTATCCGTAGGTGCGGTTTTGGTGTTGGTGTTGGAGTTGGAGTTGGAGTTGGAGTTCATCGTGGCCTCCACAAGACGGGTGACGTCGGGTCGCGGAGCCTTCGAGGTCAGTGCCGGGTCCGTGGCCTTCAGGTGGGCCAGCAACTCGTCGTCGTTCATCGACTGCTCCTTTCGTTTCCGTTTCCGTTTCCGGTACCGGTTCCTTGTCCTTCGTCCGTCTCATGTCCGGGGCGTGGGCCGGTCTTTCGCTCCAGCTGGGCCGCCAGTCTCTTCTTCGCCCGGTGCAGCCGGATGCTCACGGCGTTCGCGCTCAGGCCGGTCACCTCGGCGATCCGGCTCGGGGTCAGTTCCTCGTACGCCCACAGGAGGACCACCTCCCGGTCCAGCGCGCGGAGTTGGGCGAGCGCCGTGTGCAGGGCGGTGTGGTCGGGGCCCTCCGTCTCCCGCGCCGGGCCCGCCGCCGTCCACGTCAGGCGCTCCAGCAGCGAGCGTCTACGCCGGTCCGCGCGACGGGCGTTGGCCAGGCAGCCACGGGCCACGCCGTAGCACCAGGGCAGTACGGCGTCGGGGTCAGGGGCGTGCCCCGCCGCCTCCAGGCCCGGTACGTCCTCGATGCGGCGCCACAGCACCAGCAGCGTCTCCGAGAGGACGTCGTCGACCTGGTCGGGCTCGGCGCGCCGCAGCAGATAGCGGTGCAGCGGCTCCGTCACGACGTGCGCCAGCGCCTCGAAGCGGGCCCGCTGATCCCGGGTGGCCCTCTGTTCCGTCTCCGTCATCGATTCCACGACCTGCCTTGTCCGGCACCCGTGGAATCCTTTCACCATCGCTCGGTCACGAGTGACGGTCAGCGCTTCTCGTACGGGTTCGACGGCTCCGCGACCGTCCGTACGGACCCCGCGTCCAGCACCGGTGGCCAGGCCGCGTCCGAGCCCAGCTTCCCCTTGGGCATCCAGGTTCCGGTGACCGTGACCCAGGTGTCCGTCACCGGGGCGTCGGCGTCACGTATCTCGACCTTGCTCGTCGTGGCGTCGGCCGCGCAGCAGGAGACGAGGAGGCGGGTGACGTACCAGGTGCCGTCGTCCCCGTGGGTGACGAAGCCGGTCAGCCGGACGGTACGGCCCTTCAGGGACCGTCCGCTGTCGAAGATCGCGCGCGAGCCGAACTCGCCGACCGTCAGCTCCAGCGGATTCCCGGCGGGCAGCGCGGGGAACGTACCCACGCCCTGCGCGGCCCGCTGAGCCGCCTCGCGGTCCGCGCTGTACGAGCCCAGGGCGGGCGGCGGGAAGAGGAGCAGCGCGAGGGCGGGAAGCGTGAGCAGCCAGGCGACCCGGGGGCCGTGACCGTGGCCGTGACCGTCGCTCTGATCGTGCCCATGGTCATCGTGTTCGTCGCCCTCGGCCGGTCGCCGCGCCAGGGCGGCCACCACCCCCAGCAGCACCAGCACCACCCCGGACACCACGAGGTACGGCCGCAGTCCCTCCTGCACGTACCGCAGATACAGCTCGCTGAACAGCGCGATGCGCAGTACCGCCCCGCCCGTCAGCAGCAACAGGACAGCGGGCCCGTACCCTCTCCCCCTCACAGCAGCCACCACCCGACGACGACACTGCTCGTCACCGCGACCACCCATGTCACCGACGAGAACCGGACGGCGAAGGACCGGCCGAAGGTGCCCGCCTGGAGGGCGATCAGCTTCAGGTCGACCATCGGACCGACCACCATGAAGGCGAGCCGGGCCGTGGGGGAGAAGCCGCTGAGGGAGGCCGCCACGAAGGCGTCGGCCTCGCTGCACACGCACAGGACGACCGCCAGTACGGCGAGCAGCACCACGGCGAGCCACGCCGAGCCGGTGAACACGTCGAGCACGGACCTCGGGACGACGATGTTGAAGGTCGCCGCCGCCCCCGCGCCCAGCACCAGGAAGCCGCCCGCGTGCAGGAAGTCGTGCTGGAGCCCGGCCGAGAACCCGCGCCAACCGGAGGGCCCGGAGGACGACGGCCCACCCACCGGTGCGGGCTTCCGCAGCCACTCGTCCCGCCCGAACCGCGCCCACAGCCAGCCCATGACCACCGCCGTGACCAGGGAGGCCACCAGCCGCCCGAGCACCATCCTCGGCTGCCCGGGGAAGGCGATCGAGGTCGCGACCAGCACCACGGGGTTGATCGCCGGCGCGGAGAGCAGGAACGCGAGCGCGGCGGCCGGGGCCACCCCGCGCCGCATCAGGCTCCCCGCGACCGGCACGGACGCGCACTCGCACCCGGGCAGGACGACCCCCGCCGCGCCCGCGATCGGCACGGCGAGCGCCTGGTTGCGCGGCAGCAGCCGGGTGAACACCCGCTCCGGCACGAACGCCCCGATCGCCGCCGACACCACCGTGCCCAGCAGCAGGAAGGGCACTCCCTGCACCACGACCGCCGTGAACACCGTCCACCAGGCGGCCACGGCGGGCGTGTAGAGGTCGAGGGCGAGGGTCGGCCCGAGTACGGAGGCGACGGTGGCGATGGCGATCAGCGCGGCACCACCGACGACGGCGTACACGAACGCGCGAGCG
The DNA here is from genome assembly GCF_033795085.1 of Streptomyces sp. AK08-02. Taxonomy (NCBI): domain Bacteria; kingdom Bacillati; phylum Actinomycetota; class Actinomycetes; order Kitasatosporales; family Streptomycetaceae; genus Streptomyces; species Streptomyces sp. AK08-02. The sequence goes on along the minus strand of NZ_JARAZV010000020.1, from coordinate 72,154 downwards.
ACGGACCGCAGCCCGTCGGCCACGCTCCACCCTCCCTCGGGCCGGCCGTACCCTCCGCCGCCGACGTCGTGCTCGCCGTTCACCCGCTCGTACCGTCCAGGTCGAATGCCCGCATACCCACACACCCAAATGCCCACAGTTCGGCCGAAGGCTAACCGACCCCGCTGTGCGCTGCCCTCGATTCGTCAAAGAGGAGGCTGTGCGGGCGCCGGGCCCAGGGTCGTGGTGCCGGGGGCCGTACGATGCCCCGGCCCCGTCCGGTACGCGTCCAGCGCCGCCTCGACCCGGCCCGGCCAGGGTGAGCGGCTGTCACTCGTCCGCGTGGCCGAACTCCTTGGCCCTCGGGTCGCCCGGCGTCACTTGGTCACGTGCCTCACAACCGGTCCAACCGATGCGCCACACCACGCCCCCACCGCTGCAGCGGCACCTCTACACAGTGGTAGGTCAGCACACACACCGGTAGCAGCGCCACGTAGAAGACCACTTCGGCCACCACGTTGTCCTGCCGCCACCGCCCGAACCTGTCGTCGCTCACCGCCAGCAGTACCGGATGCATCAGATAGACCGAGTAACTGATGGTTCCCAGCCAGATCAGCGGGCGCGGGATCCGGCGGTGGCGCAGTGCCAGGCCCACGCCGAAGGTGAGTACGGCCAGCAGGAACGCCGTGATCCAGCCGCGACGGGTGAAGTTGGACGTGTCACCGTGCCAGTACGCGCTGCCTACGGCGCAGCACAGCACCACGACCGTCGTGCACGCCGCGTGCCGCCATGTGCTCTGGCCGTGCTCGGCCCGGTACACGGCGGTGCCCAGGAACATCACGGCGAGGATGACCAGTCCCTCCCACATGGGGACGGTGCCGTTGAAGGCGACGAGGACGAGGGCCAGTACGCCGCCCAGCAATCCCCCGAGCAGACGCGGTGCGGGCGATGCCGAGCTCGCGCAGCAGATGGCGAGCAGCATGGCGACGGCGGCGAGCGCGATCAGTGGGCCCCGGCCGACTGTGTCGGAGACCACGGAGGCCGGAAGTGCGACCCCCGCCGTCACGCTCGTGGCGGCGAGTACGGCGAGGGTGGCGGAGATCGCCGCCGACCGCTCGTGCAGGCGGACCGTGAAGAGCGCGACGACCAGCAGGTAGAAGGCCATCTCGTACGAGAGCGTCCACAGGACGAGCAGGAGATTGGGCGTGTCCAGCAACTCCTGGAGCATGGTCACATGAGCGAGGGCGACCGCGGCGACGCTCTGCCCGTCGAACTCACGCCGCTGCGCGAGGCCCAGCATGTCGAGGGCGAGGAGAGCGGTGACGGCGACCGCCCACAGCGGGTACACACGGAACAGCCGTCCGACCCAGAACGTCCGGACACTGCCCCTGCGTTCCAGGGAGGCAGGGATGATGTAGCCGCTGACCAGGAAGAACACCATGATGCCGTAGCGGCTGGTGTTGAACTGCGGCATCAACTCCTGTCGGAACTCCGCCATATAGGAGTACGAGGAGTGGTCGAACACCACGACGAGAGCGGCGAGGCCGCGTAGCGCGTCCAGCCAGCCCAGCCGCGAGAAACCGGCCGACGCGACGGACACTGGCCTCCGAACGGAGCTGAGCTCCTCCATCGGTCGAGGTGCGTGGCGTGGGGATCCCATACCAGTGATGACGTGTCCTCCCCCGTCGATGTTCAGCTGTTCGCCGATCACCCGCCGCCAGGTCTCGTTGCCCTGGAAGGTCCTGTCGGCTCCTGGTGTGCCGGTTACTGGACCAGTTCGATGTGGGGGTGGGTCGGGTCGGCCGGGCAGGCGTGGAGCTGGAGGCTGTAGCCGCGGGCGATCCCGATCAGGGTGAAGTTCGCGGGCGGGGTGCCGAGAGGGAGTGGAGTCGGGTTCGTCCGCTCCTCCTCGGGGGCCCAACTGTCGCTGCCGGCGTCCCATTCGAGGGTGGCGACGGTGAGGAGCGGGAGCGCCTCGGTGCCGCACTCCGGGCAGTGTCGGGGCATGGGGTCGGAGAGGCCCCAGCGCGACCAGCCACCGGTCTTCCAACCGGGCGAAGTGGACAGCTCGTTCTCGTAGAAATCCTGCGTGCCGGCGGGGCGGGAGCCATCCCACCGGCTCGGGTCTCCCAGCTCCTGCCGCAGCTCCTTGTCCAGCTCCATGAAGGCGGGGTACTCCGTGATCTGCTCCGGTGCCAGCAGGCACGGCTCCGGAAGATAGCCCTGGGACTTGATCGCGGGCGGTTCGGGCGGCGCTTCCAGAATGTGGGTGACGGTGCCGGCGGAGCGCCAGAAGACCGCGGTACGGGGGTGGGTCGGGTGGTCGAAGGGGCACCAAAGGACCTGGAGGAGGTCAGTGCCGGGCGGGCTGAACGGGAGAGGGACGTCACAGGCGTACAGCTGGGCAACAGGGAGCAGGGGAACCGGGCCCTCGGGCCAGGGGCGGCCCTTGAGGATCCGCTTCTCGGTGGCCAGTTCCTCGGGCGTGGGCCGGGAGGCCGGGCTGCCGATGTGCCGTCGACTTGCTATCGCCGCGTGGGTACGGCGGAGGAGCCGGATGTCGTCCGGGGACAGAACCCTGCGCGTCGCACCCCTCTCGTGTGGTCCGTCACATAGCGGCCACGGCTCGTCGGCGGGCCACAGAATCGGCCCGCCGACAGAGCTGTCGTGCACCGTCGGCGACCCCGGCCGTGGGTGCAGCCGGGTCGCCGTCCGCGCCAGCGGGGCCAGATGAGGGAAGAGCGCGGTCACGTCGACCGACCGCGGCGGGGTGGTGAAACTCATGCTGGCTCCCGAGGGCACGGAACGAGGTACGGAGAGGGATCAGTTGCCGAGGCTGTGCGCTCCGCCGGTCTGGGTGTTGGGGATGTAGACGTTCCCAAACATCGGTTCGACTGAACCGTCCTCGCGCTCGATCTTGGCGCTGATCGTAACGCCCACCGGAATCGTGCTGTCGGCGGTCGTGTATCTGGGAGTCACCTCGTAGAAGATCGCGTCGTCCTCACTGAACGAGGCCAATCGCACTTCGTCCCGGACCTGCTCCTCGTACTCCCACATGCTGCCTGCGCCGGTGTTCATCCCGACCTGCCAGCAGGGCACGAGGTTCTTCGAGATCCGCCCGCCGAGAATGTTGGCGACCAGGTGACACCGGGCGAGCTGCTCGGTGAGATGGTGCGCGGAGGCGTAGTCGGCCGCGTCCAGCCAGCCGGTGATCTCTCCGCCGGCTTCACTGCCGGGGCCGGGCACCTTGCCCAGACAGGCGGTGGCCTTGGTCGCCCGGTAGCCTGCCGCGCTCGTCCCGTCGTTCTTCCTGACGTGCGGGACTGCTTCGGTGGTGTTCAGGATCCAGCCGTTGCCGGCCGGGCGCGCGCCCGGCGGCGAGATCCCCAGGCACTCCGCGTACGAGCCGTCGAGCGACGTCGTGAGCGTCAGCTTGAACTGGTCGGCGTCGATGACCCGCTGGCCGGCGAAGCCGTTGGCGAGCTGTCCATCCGCGAACTGCTTGTCGGCGGCGGCGACGTGGGCGCGCACACACCGCTGGGAGGTGTCGAGGCTCGGACCCCCGTTGAGTTCGTGGATGACCCATCCGCCGGAGCCGTAGTAGGGAATGAGCTGGGCGCACTCAGCGCCGTCCCTTCCGCCTTCCTTCGTCTCCGCAAAGGGGAACTGGGCACAGGTGTCGGTCGGTATGAGGTCGCTGGCGTCCGCGAACGGCTCCGACGCTCCGCTTCCACAGGTGCTGCTCGCACGGCCGGCCACGCCGCTCGTCGACCGGGTCAGCGCGCTGTTGAGTCCCCAGCGGTCGGTGAGGCTCTTCTGGGCCCACAGATACGCCGCCACCGCGCCGCCGTGGTCCGAGCCCTGCGTGCTCATCGACAGCTCTGCCGTGATCGACGGAATCGCACAACCCGCCACCGAAGTGCCGCCGACCGCGTCGTCACACCTGATCTGACGCGAGTTCTTCCACGACGCGTTCGGGTCGGTCGCCGTCGCGCCCGGGGACGTCACGTACATCGCGTAGGCCGTGTAGAAGGAGGCGGAGGAGCCCGCCGTCTGCGCCGAGGAGAAGGTGACGTTGCCGGTGAGGGTCTGGTTGAGGGTGATGGCACCGCCGAACCAGGGGGCGGTCTTGGTGGCCGTGCATCCGGCGTCGCACGAGGCGCGGAACTTGGCGTTCAGGGCTTTGACGTCGCCCTGGGCCAGGGTCATGGTGACGGAGACCTGCTCGTTCCAGGTCGTGGCCGTCGGGGAGAGGTCACCGCCGGTGGAGATCGCCAGGACGCCGCGTCCGATCTCCACACCGTTGCTGTTGCGGAGGATGTAGGTGACGTTGATGCCGGTCACGCAGTACGAGAAGCGCTCGTAGCCGTAGTTGCCGGGGCTGGTGATGTCGCAGCTTCCCGCAGCGGCGGCTGCTGCCGCGGAGGCGGCAGGAGCGGCTGCGGCCGCGCGGGTCTTCGCCTTCGCGGGGGCGGGGGTGACCGTCACACAGGACTCGACGGCACCCGCGCGGCGTTCTTCGGAGCCCGGCGCGGTGGCGGTGCAGTCCTCACCGGAGCCGGCCGCGAACCTGCTGGTCGCGGTGGTCTTCGCGCTGGGCGCCGCGGACTTGGTGGTGGACGGAGCCTTCGTCGTCGCGGATGGCTCGGCCGCCTGGCTCGTCGCGGCTGTCGTGACGAGGGTCAGGGCGGTGAGGACGGTCAGGACCGTCGAGCGGGCGCGTCTCGTTGCGGCGCGCCCGCCAGGTATTCCATGCATGGAGGCAGGAACTTTCCGTAAGGGGAAGGGGGCTGGGGGGCGCCGCCTGGTGCGCCGCCCCCGGGAGAGAGAACGGGCGGGATCAGGCCGCCTTGGCAAAGATGTCGCTGAGGCTCTTCGTGATGCCGGAGACCAGGTCCTCGCCGCTTTCTGTGATCTTGCCGACGACGGGCTTGACGAGGCTGCCGCCGAGCGCCTTGTCGGCGGCGCCGACCCACTTGTAGGCGCCGAACGAGACCAGGCTCAGGCCGGTGCCGGCGGCGGACTCCCAGAAGGCGCCGCTGGTGAACCCGTGCTCGATGCCCGTGAAGAGGGTGCCGAGGGCGCCCGCGCCCGTGGAGACGCCGGCGAAGAAGCCGGCCGCGGCGAGGGCCGGCGGGAAGACGAAGGCCGCGAGGGCGCAGCCGGCCGACAGGAACCCGGCGCCGATGCTGACCACGTTGGCGGCGTCCGCGTAGAACTGGGCGTCGTTCCACCACTCGTCGGCGTCGCCGTTCGCGGTGCCGTTCGGGTTGACCTGGTTGTTCTTGTCGTTGTCGGCCGGGTTCTGCTTGGCGTCGCGCTGCTCCTGGGCCTTGCGCGCGGCCTCCTTGGCCTTCGCGATCACCTCGGCCCGCTTCTTGTCGGCGACGATCTGCTTGGCCTGGGCGTACGCGGCGGCGGCGGCCTTCGCATCGGCGGAGGCGGCGAGTTCGGCGGCGCGGGCCGCGGCGGCGGAGCGCTGGGCCTCGGCGGAGGAGGCGAGGGCCGCGCGCGCCGAGTCGACGGCCTTGTTGGCCGAGTAGTTGGCGGAGCGGGCGGCGCCGCGGGCGGTGGCTGCGGCGTTCTTCGCCTTGGTGGCAGAGGCCTGGGCGGCGGCGGCCGACTTGTCGGCGGCCTCGGCGTTGTCCCGTGCCTGCTGGGCGTAGTCCTTGGCCTTGGCGGCGGAGTCGAGCGCCTTCTGCTGCCACTTCTGAGCCTCGGCGGCGGCATTGCGGGCGTCGGCGGCGGCCTTCGAGGCGAGAGCCGCGTCCTCCTGAGCCTTCTCCGCGATCTTGGCGGCGGCGGCGATGGCCCCGCGGACGGCGGCGACGTGGGTGGCGGTGTCGAAGTCGAGCTGGGCCGTCCGGTACTGGATCACGGTGATGAAGTGGCGCAGCATCCACGCCGGTCCTTCGAGCGCGACCTCCGCGTAGGCCTTGGTGAAGGCGCCCGCGATGTTGATCAGCTCGAAGGCCCGGACCTGATCGTCTTCCTTGACGGCCAGCGGGTAGTCATTGTCGAAGAAGAGGTTGAGGGATTCGGTGGTGTTCTCGTCGAGCGCCTTGTTGCCGGCCTTCTTGACGGCCTTGCCGGTACCGCTGTCGCCGAGGATCTTGCTGATGCCGACGCGCAGGTCCTCGTCCGAGGCACGCTTCATGCCGCCGGTGAGGAAGTCGCCGACGGCCTTGGAGCTGGTGCTCTCCAGCGCGGCCGCGGCGGCCGCGGCGACCTTCGGCCCCCCGACCGTCGCCACGTGGAGGGTGGTCTCGCGGTCGTCCTCCGACTGGGCGAGGACCCGGTCGAGGTCGATCCAGGCCCAGACGTCGTCGTCGGAGCCGGCGAGGGCGTGCTGGGCGGCCTGCCGGGTGTTGGCCCCGCGGGCGTCGATCAGAGCGACCGCGGCCTGCCTGCCCAGGGTCGCGGCGACCGCCATGTCGCCGGAGTAGAGGGCCTCTTCCGCCTTGGAGATGAGGTCCTTGGTCGCTTGGGTGGTGCGCTCCTGCATCTGCCGCTTCTCGCGGACGTCGGACAGTTCGTCCTGCTCGATGGCGGCGAGCTGCCGGGCCTCCTCCATGGCCTGCTGCTTGTCCTGCTCCAGGGTCTGCGCCTCGGCGGCGCGGGCGGCCTGCTCCACCTTGATGGCGTCGCTGACGGCCTGGGTGGCGACGTTGGCGGCCTTCACGGCCTCCCCGGCGTGGGCGGTCGACCTGTTGGCGTAGTCGACGGCCTGACCGGCGTGCTTCACGGCCTCCTCGGCGGCGTCCGCCGCCTTGTCGGCGTGGTCGGCGGCGGAGTTGGCGGCGTCGCGGGCGGTGCGGGCCGCCTTGGCGGCGGCGGTCGCCAGTGCCTGGGCGGCGGAGGCGGCGTTGGTGGCGCGGTTGGCGGCGCTGGTGGCGATGGCGGCCTGGCGCTTGGCCTCGTTGGCCTCCGCCTGGGCCGCACCGGCGGAGGCGGCGGCCTGGGCCGCGGCGGTCGCGGCGGCGGCACTGTTGCGGGCGGCGGAGGCGGCGGCCAGGCCGGCGGCCGAGGCCGCGTCGCCGGCGAGGGCGGCCTTGGCGGCAGCGGCGGCGGCGGTGCGGGCCTTGGCGGCGGCGTTGCGGGCGGCCACCGCGGCGTCCTTGGCGCCCTTCGCCTGGCCGGCGTCCTTGGACGCGGCGATCGCGGCGTTGTAGGCGCGCGCGGCGGCGTTACCGGCCTTCGCGGCGGCCTGAGCGGCGCCTACGGCGGCCCAGGAGGCGCGACGGGAGGCATTCACAGCGGCGTTGGAGGCGTTGACGGCGTTGCGGGCGGCGTCGGCCGCGCCCTTCGCCGCACTCGCGGCCTTGCGGGCCGCGGCCCCTGACTTCTGCACGTCGCTCTGGGCGGCGGCGGCCTCGGCGGCGGCCTTCTCGGCGGCCTCCTTGGCCTTGGTGGCGGCGGTCTCCGCGCGGGCCCCGGCCTCGACGGCCAGGTTCGTCTCGCGCTCGGCGCGCTTGCCCTCGCGCTCGACGACGGCCACCAGCTCCTCGATGGTCGCCGACTCCTGGTCACGGGCTCGCGCGATGTGCTGGCCGGTCTCCATAAACCAGTCGACGTCGTTCGCGGTGCCGCTGAGCGCGCGGTCCGCGTACTTCTGCACCTCCGGGCCACCGGTCGCCAGCATGGCGCTGACCTGGACCCGGGTGTCCTCCAGCCGCGCGTCGTACTGCTCGTCGGCGAGGAAGGCGATGAGGGCCTGCTCGGTGCCGGCGTTCAGGGCGGCGTTGGCCTTGCGCACCACGGCCCTGTCGCCGGTGGACGCGACGATGTTGGTGGCGACCTGGAGGTCCTCCCGAATGGCGGCGGCGAAGCCCTGCGAGAGGAACCCGGCTATCGCTCCGTCGCCGTTGTCCAGGGCGGCGACGGCCTCGCGTCGCAGGCCCTTGCCCGCTCGGTCCAGACTGCGGACGATCGCGACACGGTTGTCCTGCACGACCTGCTGCGGCAGCGTCTGAGCGAGGAAGGTCCGGATCTCGGCGTCGGTCCCGTAGAGAGCCTTGCTCGCGGCGGCCTTGACCCCCCTGCCGCCGGTCAGCCACGCCCGGACGGCCTTGGCGCGCTCGGTGTCCGGCAGCGGCACCGGGCCGGCGCCCGCGGTCTCGGCAGCCACGGCGGTGGCCGGCCACAGGACCGAGGGGGTGGCGGCGACAGCGGTGGCGGCCGCGACCGCGCCGAGGACGCGGCGTCTGCTCCAGAAAGCTGTCTGCATGCGGGAATTGCCCTCCTACGAGTAATGCGCTGACGTGTCGGATTTCGCGTCGTGACGGACGGTGGACCCATGGGCCGGCGTTCGCCACGAGTCGCAGACAGTACCAACTGTGCAGGAATTTGGCATGAGTTAATCCCGCCGAAAGCGGAACGGGTAATTCAGGCATGGCTATTTGACGGATCGGCACATTCTTTATGTGATCGTGATGTCGGCCCGTGCAACCTTATTGCGGCGTGACACGGGTCACGGAAAGATTGTTTTCAATGTTCGGATATGAGCTGTTCGCGGCGCTGGACGTGGGTGCATCGCCGTGCTGGGATGCCAAGACCGACGACGATCACCAGGGTTGGAAGAGTGCGTCGCGGAGGCGCGCCACTGGCGCGCAAGGGGGGATTTCATTCCGTGTGTGCGACTCCCCCTGCTCGCGACCGGTTTCGCGGCTGGTGGTCCTCAAGTCCGGCTGGTGGCTACGAAATTGGGGATTCAATGAAGGAAATCAAAACCAATGTCGGAAATCTGCGTGGAACGCGGTTCGCGATACAGGTACTCGGCGCCGCCGCCGTTGGCGCGCTGACCTGGATCGCGATGGTCGGCGGCGCGCAGGGCGGAGGCACAGGCACCGCGGAGGCCGCCGACACCGCCGCGCTGGCAGCGGACGATGCCCCCGGTTACGCCGTGGAGGATTTCAACTACCCCCGGGCAGACAAGATCCTGGCGGAGAAGAACATTGTTCTGAAGCGAGGCGACGGCCACATCACGCTCGCCGACTGCGTGACAGGAACCGGGCAGTTGGAAATCCTGGCCCGCGACAAGGGCGACAAGATCTGCTTCAAAACCGTCGGCACCGAGGGCTGGCTGACCCTGGAGATCCCCGCCGTCTACTCGATGAGGGGCAACGACTACTCCACCACGATCGACATGACCGTCGGCACCGAGGAGAAGTCCTACGAGATCACCAAGAACACCTGGACCCCGGTGGGCGAGAGCACGGACCCGGAGGGCCGCGACCACATGCTCGTGGAGATCCGGACCACCAAGTAGCCAGAGTTCCGGCATCTCCCCGGTCAGCAGGCGGCCCGCCTCCAGCAAGGAACCCCTGAATCCCAGCCTGAACGCCGGTCGGGGAATCCACTGATCCGCAGGCCCGAGAGTTCGTACTCGGCGAGATCCGCACGAGCAAGTAACCGGAGAACCCCACATCATGCGCACAAATCCTCGGCGCAGAACCGCCTTTGCGGCCCTTGTCACCGCCGCCGCGATCGGCGCTCCCGCTCTGCCCGCCCACGCTGTCACCGGGCCGGCAGAGACGGACAACACGCTGGGCTTCACCGCCCGCCTCGACATCGGCAACGGCACCAAGGCATGCAGCGGGGCACTGGTCGCCCCGGAGTGGCTCATCACTGCCGCCAGTTGCTTCGCCACGAACCCGGCCGCGAGTCTGGCGGTGCCCGCCGGCAAGCCCGCGCTCAAGACCACAGCCACCATCGGCCGCACGGATCTCACCACGACGAACGGTCAGGTGCGGGACGTTGTCGAGCTTGTGCCCCACGCCGACCGCGACCTTGTTCTCGCCAGGCTCGCCAGGCCCGTTCCCAACGTCACGCCGGTCGCCCTCAGTGCTACCGCGCCCGCAGCCGGGGAGGAGCTACGGGTCGCCGGATACGGCCGCACGAAGGACGAGTGGGCCCCCTTGAAGCTGCACACCGGGGCCTTCACGGTGAACACGGTGGAAGCTGCCCGGATCAGCGTTGCCGGCAAGGACGGTGCTGCCGTCTGCATGGGGGACAGCGGCGGACCCGCACTACGCGAAGCAGGCGGGAAAGTCGAGCTGGTCGCCGTCAACAGCCGTTCCGCTCAGGGTGGTTGTTACGGCATCGACGCGGCCGTGACCAGCACTGCCGCGATCGACAGCCGTGTCGACGACGTACGCGCCTGGGTCGACGCCAAGGTAGGCGCTCCGCGCATCACCGACTTCAACTGCGACGGAGCCGAAGACATCGCGGTCGGGGACCCCAAGGCGACCGTCGGCGGCAAGACGACCGCCGGACTGGTGCGGGTGGTCTACGGCGGCGGCAAGGGCACCGCGGAACTCACGCAGGACCTCGACTCCGTGCCGGGCGCCGCCGAGGCGAGCGACTGGTTCGGTGAGGAACTCGCGGTGTTCGACCGCAACGAGGACGGCTGCACCGACCTTGTCGTCGGTGTCCCGGCCGAGGACATCGGCACCACCGCCGACGCCGGCAGCGTGACCGTGCTCTTCGGCGCACCCGATGGTCTGACGAAGGGCCAGGCCGCCCTGACCTTGGAGCAGGGCACTGGCACGGGAGCCGTCAAGGCGTCCGCGTCGGAGGCCGGCGACCGGATGGGCCACGCCATCGCCGCCGGTCACACCGCATCTGGCGAGCCGTACCTGCTCATCGGCGTGCCCGGCGAGGACACCGGTACCAACGTGGACGCGGGCAACACCTTCTATCTGCGCGGCAGTGTCAACGTCTCGGTGGGCCAGGACAGCCCCGGCGTGCCGGGAGAGGCGGAGAAGGGTGACCGGTTCGGCACCTCGGTCAGCGGCTCGCCCAATCACATCGTGGTCGGCTCTCCGCAGGAGAGCGTTGGCACCAACGCAGCCTCCGGTAGCGTCACTGTCCTCAAGCACACGCTGAGTGCGGACGGCATCCCGGCCCCCGTGGCGGCCATCGACCAGGACACCACGGGCATCAGCGGCTCGGCTGAGGCCGACGACGAATTCGGCAATTCAGTTTCCGCGGTCGCCTACCGGCCCTCCGGCGCCCCGGCCGCGACCGACTCGATCATCGCCGTCGGCTCCCCCGGCGAGGCCATCTCGGTGAACGGTGCCAACCGGACCGACGCCGGACGAGTGGTGACGCTCCGGGTGACCGCGGCCGGAGCGTTCAGCGAACTCGCCGACATCGGGCAGGACGCTGTCGATGTGGCCGACGCCACCGAGACCGGTGACCGCTTCGGCGCGAAGGTGTCCGCCGTCAACACCGCACCGGGTGCGGTGAGCACCACCGCCGGCCTGCGACTGGCGGTCGGAGTACCGGGTGAGGCCATCGGCACGGTGAAGAGCGCGGGCGCTGTGCAGACCTTCTCGCTCCTCGGCGCTCCGGGCGACGCCGATTCCTGGCTCGCGGCCGGCAGCGGCCTGCCGGGCACCTCGGGTGCGAACCAGCTCGTAGGCAATGCCATCCACACCACCGGCACCCAGCTCTACGTCGGTATGCCCAATGGCCCGGCGACCTACGGCGCCGTGTACGCGCTCCCGTGGGCAGCGGGCGTCGGCACAACCGGGGCGGTCACCACCTATCAGCCCGGCCAGAACGGCCTCCCCGCCGCAGGACTGTCGTTCGGCGTCGTGATGCGTTAGCCACTTCACCTCTCGCTGTTCACCGGGTCACGTCTTCGTACGTGACCCGGTTTCCTTTGGGCTCCGCCCCGCCGGAGAGAAGCCCGCCGGACAGGAGGCTGTCAAAGAGGAGGCTGTGCGGGCGCCGGGCCCAGGGTGGTCGTGCCGGGGGCCGTACGATGCCCCAGCCCCGTCCGGTACGCGTCGAGCGCCGCCTCGACCCGGCCCGTGCGGCGCAGCAGATCGCCGAGCAGCCGGCACAGGTCGGCGAGGTCTCCGGCGGCGCCCGCGCGCTCCAGGACGCTGAGGGCGCGGACGTAGTGCTCCTCCGCCCGGTCCGTGTCGCGGGCGTCCTCGGCGATGATGCCGAGCAGCCGGTGGGCGGCGGCCGAGTGCACGGCGCCGCGCTCCGAAGACAGATCCCCGAGTACGTCGTGCAGCAGCGCCGCCGCCTCGTCCGACTTGCCGCGCCGGTGCAGTACGTCGGCGAGTTCGACCGTGACCTGGCTGCTGTAGAGGGCGGCGCGCTTGGCGGACAGCATGGCGTGCGCCTCCCGCAACTCGGCCTCCGCGCGCGCCAGTTCGCCCTGCTGGGCGTACAGGTACCCGCGCATCCAGTGGCAGTTGGCCAGCTCGGTACGGATCTGCAGCTGCCGGTACAGCTCGGCGGCCTTCGCCAGCGAGGCGTCGGCCTCCGCGTACCGTCCCTCGGCGAGCATCGTCCGGGCGACCTGTCGGTGCATCCGGGCGATGAGCGCCGGATCGCGCACCTGCGGCGCGAGCGAGAGGGCCAGTTCGGCGGCCTGGGCCGCGCGCGCGTGAGCGCCCATGTCCATGTAGGGGGCGATGGAGCTGGCGTAGAGGGGGAGGAGCGCGTCCGGGTCGTGCAGTCCGCTGCGGTTCAGCTCGTCGATCGTCGACTCCAGAAGGTATACGGAGTAACGGAGTTCACCGGCGAGATAGTGCGCGACGGCCCGCCCGCGCAGGGCGGGGACCCGGCCGGTGAGGGGTTCGTCGGCCAGGCACCGTTCGGCCTGCTCGAAGTACTCCTGGGCGGCGCCGAGATCCCCGGTCTCCACTCCGCACTCGCCGAGCCCGAGCAGCGCGGCGGCCTCCTCCGCGAGGAGCCCGAGCCGCGCGGCCTCCTCCCTCAGCTCCCGGTACTGCTTGGCCGCCGCCTCGGTCTCGCCGGTGGCGAGGGTGCGCTGGGCGTCGGTGAGCCGGAGCCGGACGTCCGTGGCCAGACGGGCCGGGCGCCCGGTCACGATCTCCTCGTACGCCACCCCGAGCCGCTCGGAGATGTGCCGCAGCGCCTCGTCGGAGGCCCGCACGCGTCCGGCCTCCAGGGTGGAGATGTAGGCGGGTGTGTAGGCGGGCTCCGCCAACTGCCTCTGTGTCAGCCCCTGCTCGATACGCAGCCGCTGCACCCTGCGCCCGATGACCTCCGGCTCGTCGCGCTCCACCATCGCCAACTCCCCTGCGCCCACTTGCCGTTGAGGTCCGTCAAGCTCTACGTTAAGCCACGGGTTAAGCGTGCTTAATACGTCGCTGTTGTCGCGAGGTTGCGAGGTTGCCGTGTTCTCACACGCCAGGGCGATCTGCGCGGCGATCGTCGCCGCCGCCACACTCATCCTCGCCGCGAACACGGGCCCGGCGCGAGCGGCGGAGCCGCACCGGGCCGGACCCGTACATCAGGCGCACCAAGCCGTTACCGGTCAGGCGGCGGGCTCCTCGGAGGCCACCAGCCGGCTCCTCCCGGCGCTGATCCCGAAGTAGATCGTGCCCGCGACGAGCACCCCGATGAACCACGAGTACGGACCGAGCGCCGCCCCGTAACCCGCCGGCCCGTACGTCGGCAGGATGCTGGAGAAGATCGCGCCCACTGCCGCCGCCGCGAAGGCGCGTATGTTCCAGCCGCCCTGGAAGCGGAACTCGCCGTCCTCCTTGTAGAGGTCGGGGACGTTCAGCTGGGCCTTGCGGAGCAGGTAGTAGTCGACGACGACCACGCCGAAGATCGGGCCCATGGTCGAGCCGATGGCGTTGACGAAGCTCGGGGCGTTGTCCCAGGGGTGGAGGGGGTAGAGGAGGAGGGCGATGACGGCGGCGATGAGGCCGCCGCGCTTGAAGGTGATGTGCTTCGGGGCCACGTTGGCGAAGTCGAAGGCCGGGCTGACGAAGTTGGCGACGACGTTGATGCCCAGGGTCGCGACCGCGAAGGTCAGGGCGGCCAGCAGGACGAGGAACGCGCTGTCGAACTTCGCCGAGATCGCCGCCGGTTCGAGGATGACCTCGCCGTACACCTTGCTGGCGGAGGCCGTTGTCACCGCCGCGACCAGCGAGAACAGGATCAGGTTGACCGGCAGACCCCAGACGTTGCCCTTCTTCAGGGTCTTCTCGTCCGGCGCGAACCGGGCGAAGTCCCCGAAGTTCAGGAACAGCGCGGCGAAGTACGTCACCCAGGTCGCGGCGATGGCCGCTATCGCGGCGAACGAACCCGGCGTCACGTCCAGGCCGGTCGCGTTCTTCGCCAGCGCGGCCAGGTCCTTGGCAGGCATGTCGACGGTGAAGGACAGCGTGCCCGCTTTCACCGACAGGGCCACCGCCAGCACCAGCATCATCAGCCAGACCGCCGGGCCGGCGAAGTCCTGGAAGCGGCGGACCGTCTCCATGCCCTTGCTGATGATCAGCAACTGGGCCGCCCAGACGGCGAGGTAGCAGATGACCTCCAGGCCGCTGTGGTCGAAGAGGTGGGTCGTCTCGTGCAGCTTCTTGGGACCGTCGTAGCGGACCAGGAACGCGACGATCGCGCCCGCCGCCGCGCTGGTCTGGGCGCCGTACCAGAAGGTCGCGACCACGGCCCGGACGAGGGCGGGGACGTTCGCGCCGAAGGTGCCGAAGGAGGCGCGGGCCAGCACGGGGTAGGGGACGCCCGTCCGCACGCCGGCCTTGCCGATCAGCGTCATCAGGTAGTAGATGATCAGCGATCCGACGCCGATGCCGATCAGGAACTTGAAGGTGTTGCCGGCGACCAGGAACAGGCTGGCGGCGAGGAAGTAGCCGTACAGACTGTGTACGTCAGAGGTCCAGACGTTGAAGATGCTGAACGCGCCCCACTTGCGCTCGGTGGCCGGGGCGAGGTCCTCGTTGTAGAGGCGGGGGGAGTAGCCCTCCCTGTCCGCGATCTCCGCCGGTCTGTCCGTGTCCGTGTCCGTCATCGGGGGTCTCTTCCTGCGCGGGTCGCCACGATGGCGCCGGATGGCCTAAAGAGAACGGCCAGGGTGTTTCGCCCAAATGCCGCACACGTAACCGCCCCGTCAACGGAAGTTTTCTTCCACTGAGAGAAACGGGGCCGTACCGATAGGCACCCAAGTGGGGCTTAAACGGGTGATGTGAGAATCAGCCGAACCAGGAGTCGACGGAAGAGGCAACGGAGGAGCGCGGAGGGCTGAGACGCACCGTCCCCGCATCCGCAGGTCGCGCGCCGCCAGGAAAACAAAAAAGCAAGGAGTTCTGAACCCCTTGCCATGTTCAAGATATAGCGCACAGGGGGGCTTGCGGCAAGGCCCCCTGTCTGCCGCAGAATCTCCGGCCTAGGCCGGAATCTGCGGAAACGGGGAGTCTCGAAGTGCGTGTTTTGTTGTCGGCCCATAGGTCGCGCGGGGGTGTCCAGCCGATGGCCGCCGAGCCGGTGCGCGCGCTGGTCCCCGGATCGGAGCCGACCCAGTGAACCCACAGGCGACCACCACCCAGCCCACCACGTCTGCCACGTCCGCCACCAGCGCGTTCGACCTTCCCGAGCGTCTCGCCGCCAAGGCCGACCCGAAGCTGATCGCCCGTGACGAGCGGCACTTCGCCGCCATCGCGGAGTGCCTGGAACAGTCGATCGCCGAACTGACCGACCGTCTCGACACCGTGCGCAAAGCCCCCGGCGGCACCGGCCGCGACGCGATGGACCGGGACACCGAGATCCACCGGCTCACCGCCCGCCTGCGCACCCTGCGCCGCTTCGGGCTCGACCTCTGCCTCGGCCACATGGTCGGCGCGGACGATCCCGAGCGGTCCGTGTACGTCGGACGGCTCGGCCTCACCGACAGCACCGGCCGGCGGCTGCTGCTCGACTGGCGTTCCCCCGCCGCCGAGCCGTTCTTCGGGGCCACCCACGGCAACCCCATGGGCCTGGCCAGCCGCCGCCGGTACCGCTGGACCGACGGCCGGATCAGCGACTACTGGGACGAGGTGTTCGCCTCGGACGGGTTCGACGGGCACGCCGCCGCCCTCGACGACCAGTCCGCCTTCATCGCCAGCCTGGGCAGCAACCGCTCCCCCCGCATGCGGGACGTCCTCGGCACCATCCAGGCCGACCAGGACGCCATCATCCGCGCGGGTTCGCGGGGCGCACTCGTCGTCGACGGCGGCCCCGGCACTGGCAAGACGGTCGTCGCCCTGCACCGCAGCGCCTACCTCCTCTACGCCGACCCGCGTCTCGGTCACCGTCGTGGAGCCGTCCTGTTCGTCGGCCCGCACCGGCCCTACCTGGCGTACGTCGCCGATGTCCTGCCCAGTCTCGGCGAGGAGGGCGTACAGACCTGCACCCTGCGGGACCTCGTCGACGATGGGGCCTCGGCGGGGGTCGAGGCCGACCCGGACGTGGCCCGGCTGAAGTCGTCGGCGGAGCTGGTGAAGGCGGTCGAGAAGGGCGTCCGCTTCTACGAGGAGCCGCCCACCCAGGGGATGACGGTCTCGACCCCCTGGTCCGACATCCGGCTGACCGCCGGGGACTGGGCCGTCGCCTTCGAGGCGGCACCCGGCGTCCCGCACAACGAGGCCCGCGACCAGGTCTGGGAGGAGATCCTCACGATCCTCGCCGAGAAGCACGAGGCCGACGGTGACAGCGCCGGCGACCACGACATCTCGCCCGAGCAACTGCGCAAGGCCCTCGCGCAGGACCGGGAGCTGCTGGGCACCTTCGACCGCGCGTGGCCGCTCCTCGAAGCGACCGACCTCGTCGGGGACCTGTGGTCGGTGCCCGCCTATCTCCGAATGTGCGCGCCCTGGCTCACTCCCGAGGAGGTACGGAAGCTGCAGCGCGGCGACGTCCACGCCTGGACCGTGTCCGACCTGCCGATCCTGGACGCGGCCCGCCTGCGACTCGGGGACCCGGAGGCGGCCCGGCGAAAGCGGCGGCACGAGAGCGTGCTCGCCGCCCAGCGTGAGCGCATGGATCAGGTCGTGGACAACCTGATCGACGCCGCGTCCGCCTCCGGCGCGGACGGGGACGAAGGTGTGGGCCTGGTACGGATGCTGCGCGGCCAGGACGCCAAGGTCAGCCTGGTCGACGAGTCCGAACTGGCCCTCGCCGCACCGGACCTGCTCGCCGGGCCGTTCGCGCACATCGTCGTGGACGAGGCCCAGGAACTGACCGACGCGGAGTGGCAGATGCTGCTCCTGCGGTGCCCGTCCCGGAGCTTCACCATCGTCGGGGACCGCGCCCAGGCCCGGCACGGGTTCACGGAGTCGTGGGAGGAGCGCCTCGAAAGGGTCGGGCTCAACCGGATCACCCTGGCGTCGCTCAGCATCAACTACCGGACACCGGAGGAGATCATGGCGGAGGCCGAGCCGGTCATCCGGGCCGCCCTCCCCGACGCCAACGTCCCGACGTCGATCCGCAGCGGCGGGGTTCCCGTCGTCCACGGTTCGGTGTCGGAGCTCGACTCCGTCCTCGACAACTGGCTCGCCTCGCACACCGACGGCATCGCCTGCGTCATCGGCGCCCCCGGGTTCCACCCGACGACGCCGCGTGTCCGGTCGTTGACGCCGTCACTGTCCAAGGGGCTCGAGTTCGACCTCGTGGTGGTCGTCGACCCCGAGTCGTTCGGCGAGGGCATCGAGGGGGCGGTGGACCGCTACGTCGCGATGACGCGAGCGACCCAGCAACTCGTCATCCTGACGAGCCCACGGCGGTAACGAACGCAGTGAATGCCTCCGGCGTGAGCGTGAGAGCGCCCAGGCCGGGGGCCTTGGAGTCGCGGACTGCGATGTGGGGGTTCAGGGGGGCGACTTCGACGCAGTCGCCGCCGGTGTCGGAGCTGTACGAGGACTTCCGCCAAGCGGCGGTGCCTATGGGGGCACATTCAACGCACTGGCCTCCCGTGTCACCGCTGTAGCTGGACTTACGCCACCGCGCGTTCGTCAGGTCCCGGTTGGTGCCCATAACGCTCCTCCATCACACGCGTGATCAGCTTCGCCGAAGCCTCCACCGAGAGCGCAGAAGCCTTCAAGTGATCGTAACGGTGAAAACCTTCCTTGAGCTTGTCCGGGTCGGCGGTCATGTGCCCTTGGACGAAGTCCTCGGTGTACACCACATCCGGGTCGTCATCGAAGCGCAGCAGGTTGAACGTCCCAGGCAGGCCGTGGTGTTGACCAACGTCGAAGGGCAGCACCTGGACCTGCGTCCAGCCTCCCGCAGGCAGTTCCAACAGGCGCGCGAGTTGGTTTCGCATGATCTCCCTGCTGCCGATCCGCCGATGCAGGACTGCCTCGTCCAACACCACCCACGCCACGGGCGGTTGCACCCGCGCCAAAACCCGCTGCCGCTCCATCCGAGCAGCCACCCGCGAGTCGAGGTCGACATCACTCCGTACGCCAAGTACCGCCCGCGCGTACTCCTCCGTCTGTAGGAGCCCGTACATCACCTGCGCCTGGTACGTAGAGATGTAGCTCGCCCTCGCCTCCATCTCCGCGTACGCCTGAAACCAGTGCGGGAGTTGGCTGCGCAGCACCAACCCCACCAGCCTCGAGAACTCCCCGTCCGTTCCCAGTGCCGCGTCCACCCGTTCGGCGAACTCCCTCGTGGGAACCTTCCTCGCCGTCTCGACCTGGCCGACCAGTGACCCCGTACAGAAGATGCACCCACCCAACTCCCCCTGGGTAAGGCCCGCTTCCTCCCGCTTTCTGCGCAGCTCGAAGCCGAAGTAGTCCAGCGGAGAGGCACTGGGGTCGAGTTCGCGGATGTTGGGCACGGTGGGCCACCCCCGAGCTGACGCTTCGCGTCGTTGGATTCACGATGTAGCCCAGCGTAACCACGCACCCTCACTCTGGTGATGTGAATCACGCAAATGACGCAACTGACCCGACCGAAAGCCCACTTGGGCCGAGGTACGGCATGAACTTCACCCTCGGTGAGCATTCGGCCCGGCACCTTCGCCGCATCCTCCGTGCCTACCTCGGCGCCTGGGGAATGCCGGGCCTCGCCGACTCCGCCACCCTCGCCCTGACCGAGCTGGTGTCCAACGTCGTGCGGCATGTCCCCGACCGGCGTGGCACCGTACTGCTGCTGAGGAAGTCCGGCGGGGACGGAGTCCGTGTCGAGGTCACCGACACGGACGCGCGGGTCCCGGTGTTTCCGGGGTTGTCCACAGCTGTGGACGGAGAAGGCGGGCGTGGACTTCTGATCGTCGAGGCCGTCACCGACCGCTGGGGCTGGCACCGCACGCCCTCGCACCCCACGCACACCGGCAAGACCGTCTGGTTCGAGTGTGACGCCAAGAACGGCGACCAGAACGGCGACTAGAGCGCCGGATCCGACGGCCCCACGATCGCCCGCAGTGCCGCCAGGTGCCCCCGGTAGGCGTCGCGGCCCCGGTCGGTCAGGCGGAGCCACACGCGTTGCCGGGTGTCGCGGACGGCCTTGCGCTGCTCGACATAGCCGACGTCCATCAGGACGGTGACGTGCTTGCTCAACACGGAGGCGGAGAGGGCGAGTTGCTGCTGGACCAGGCCGAACTCCGCCTCGCCCGCCGTGTCCAGCAGGGCGCAGACGCGCAGCCGGTTCGGGGCGTGGACGGTGTTGTCGAAACCCGTCGGCCCGTCGTCCGTCCCGCCGCTCACGTGGACTTCCGGTGCAGCCGGACGAAGGCGAGGTGGAAGCCGACGGACACTGCGGCGCCGATCAGCGAGGCCGCGATCAGGAACGCCGGCCGTCCCGTCAGCCGGAACGCGAGCGCCGACCCCACCAGCAGCGCGGGCAGGCCGATCGCGAGCGGCACCGTCACCCGCTTCGGCAGCACGTCGAACCGCAGCGCCACGCCGGTCCTGTCGCGCCAGGATCTGACCGCGACGGCGAGGAGCGCCCCGTACACGGCGGTGGTCGCCAGCATGACGCCGACCCAGGCGAGGCGTGGCAGCAGCCAGTCCGACTCGGCCGCGATGCCTCCGTAGGTGATCGGAAGGGCCGCGATGTAGAGCGTGAGCGTGACGAAGAACCAGGTCGGCCATGGTGTGGCCGACAGCGCCGCGGCCGAGGCCCGGACGTGCTCGGTGTCGGCCAGGGCCGCACGGGCCTGTTCCGGCGTGAGTCGTACCCCGTTTGTTTCCATGACGGAAAGAGTAGCCGTTGGTTTCCAATGTGGAAAGTGGTGAGTTTCCAAGACGGCAAGTGAGCCGCCCGCGATCTAGGTCCCGGCCCCGGTCCCGGTCCCGGTCCCGCACACCTTCCGAAATCCCGCGTCCGGGATGTACGTCCGCCACTGTTCCCGCGTCAGGCCGTGGCCGCCCGCCCGGCCGCAGACCTCCCGTACCGCGCCCGCCGGGTCGATCGAGTAGCGCTGGAGGGGGACATGGGCGCTCCCCGCGTACAGCGTCGCGCTGTCGGGAGCGAAGGCCAGTGTCGTGATCGCGTCGCCGGGGGTGGTCAGCGCGCCGCCCAGGGGCTGGCTGGTCGCGATGTCCCACAGCTGGAGGGTGCCCTGGTCACCGGCGACCGCCAGGGTGCGGCGGTCAGGGCTGACGGCCAGCGCGCCGACTCCCTCCGGGCCCCCTTCGAGCGCGGTCGGGAAGACGCTGCGCAGGACGCCCGTGCTGCGCCGGAGGTCGCCGTCCCACAGGGCGACGCGGCCGGACCAGTCGCCCGCCGCCAGCAGGGAGCCGTCGGAGGAGAAGGCCAGGGCGCCGGTCCGGGCGCCCTGGACGAGGCTGGGCCTCGTGACCCGACCGGCGGGCAGGCGTACGGCCCGGTTGTCGCCGACGAGGAGGCCGCCGTCGGGTCGGACGGCCAGGGGTATGCCCTCCACCCCTCGGAGCGTGCCGGTCCGGCGGTGCCGGGTGACGTCCCAGACCTCCTCGTCGACTCTGCCGGCGTCCGATATGCGGGTGACGTAGAGGCGGCGTCCGGCCGGGCCCGGACTCAGTCCGACGACCATGACGGCCGGGTCGGGGTTCGGCAGGGACAGGGTGGTACGGACGCGGTGGCGTCCGACGTCCCAGACCGTGACCGGCTGCGGCCCCGTCGGGACGCCGGGCGCGGAGATGCCGTACGTGAACGTCGTGCCGTCGGGGCTGAAGCCGGTCACGGAGAGCGTGTCCCGCGGCTCCACCGGCGCGGAGGTGTCCTCGGACACGGGCGCGGGCGGGGACGGCAGGGTGCCCAGGTCGTGGCCGTCGCGGGTGTCGAGGAGCCGGAAGCGGTAGTTGGCGCCGGTGGTGCGTTCGGCGGTGGCCAGCGTGTGACCGTCCGGGCTGAGCAGGACGTTGTCCACCGGGTGTGCGCGCCAGGCCGAGGTGACCGCCGGGCCGAGGTCGAGGGTGTGTACGGTGCGCTCCTCCAGGTAGCGCAGGGCCGGACGGCGGCCGGGGACCCAGCTGAGGCCGTCCGAGGGGGTCTCGTTGTTCAGGGCGTGGCGGAAGACGGGCCCCGTCGTCCGGCCGTCGAGGCGCCAGATCCGGACCTCGGTGTCGTCGGCCGTCGCCAGCAGCGCCCCGTCCGGGCTGAACGCGGCGGAGCCCACCCCCAGCGACGGAATGTCCGCGACCTGGCGCCCGGTGCCCGTGTCCCAGACGCGCAGGCCGGTGTTCCCGCTCATCCCGGTGGATCCGTTGCCCTCGGGGCGCCGACCGGTGTCCGAGAGAACCGCGAACCGGCCACCGCCCCCGGCCGTGCCGCCGCCTCCCCCTCCTCCTCCGAACACCAGCGTCGAGTACCCGTCGCAGAGTTTCCGAGAGCGCTCCCACGATCCGTGCACGAGACGCCGGTCGTGGATGTTCCACAACTCCGGTGCCCGGCCGTCGGGGCAGAGGGCCACCAGTCGGCCGTCCGGCCCCGCTGCCACGTCGGACAGGTCGGCCGCGCCACGCGTCGTGTAGAGGAGGCGGCCGTCCGCGACCGACCGCAGCTCGACCCCGCCCGCGGCGGTGGCGGCGAGGAAGGTGGCGCCGTCGGGGCTGAAGCGTACGTTCGTCCAGTTCGCCCCTGTCCGGGAGGAACCGCCGGTCCAGTGCCGGGTCGAGGTGTCCCACAGCCGGATGCCGCTCTTCCCTCCGACGGCGAGCACCCGGCCGCCCGGCCCGGCGGTGACGAGGACGTCCGTGTCTCCCTCGGGGAGGCGGCCCGAGGCCGTGCGGCGGCCGGTCGCCAGGTCCCAGGTCCGCCAGTTGCCGCCGTCCGAACTCAGCAGCGTACGGCCGGAGTCGAGGAGGAGTCGGACGGTGTCGGCGGCCGTCGCGGGGTCGGTGAAGGTGCCCCGTTCGGCCTGGGTGAGGGAGCCGAGCAGCGCGCGACGGGCCTCGGGCAGCGGCGAGACCCGCCAGGCGGCGACGCCAAGGAGCATCGCGGTGCGCGGATCGGTCGTACGGAGGCCGTCGGCGACCTCGGCGACCCGGCGGGCCGCGTCGTCGGTACGCCGCTCCTCGTTGTCCTCGGACTGTCTCCAGGCGGCGAGGCCGACGAGGAGCGCCACCGCCAGTACGGCGGACAGCGCGCCGATGAGGGTGCGGGAGCGGCGGGCGGTCCGGTTCGCGGCCCGGCGTTCCGCCTCGCGGGCTGCCAGGGCGGCCGTGAGGAACGCGCGCTCCGGCGCCGTCAGCGCGCCGCGGTCGTCGGCGAACAGTTCCTCGGCGCGGACCAGACGGCTGCCCCGGTAGAGGGCGCCGGGGTCGCGGTCGTGCTCCAGCCAGGCGCGGGCGGCCTCGGTGAGGCGCCGGTGGTGGCGCAGACGCTCACGGTCCTCCTCGATCCAGGCGCGCAGCCTCGGCCAGCAGGTGATCAGCGCCTCGTGGGCGAGCTGGACGCCGTCCTCGTCGACGGTGACGAGACGGGCGCGGGCCAGCCGGTCCACCACCACGGGCACGTCGGCGCCGTTCCAGTCGTCGAGTTCGGCGCGGACCAGGGGGCGCCGGGTGTCGGCGTTGCCCTGGCCGGGCTCGATCAGCCGCAGCAGCAACTGGCGGGCGGTGCGTGCCTGGGCCTCGGACAGCCGGCCGTACACGTCCTCGGCGGTCGCGGCGATGGCGCCGAGGACACCGCCGGCCGACTCGTACGCCGCCAGGGTGAGCATGCGGCTGCGGCGGCGGCGCCAGGTCTCCAGAAGGGCGTGGGACAGCATGGGCAGCGCGCCCGGCTGGTCCTGGACCTCGTCGACGATGCGCGCGGTCAGTTCCCGTTCCACCAGCAGTCCGGCGGCCTGGGCCGGTCCGACGACCGCCTCGCGCAGTTCCTCCGCGTTCATCGGGCCGACCAGGAGACCCGCGCCGCGCAGGGCGTCGGCCAGCTCACGGTGCTCGGCGCAGCGGGCGTAGAAGTCGGCGCGTACGGCGATGAGCACCCTGAGCCGGCTGTCCGGGTTGCGGGCGGCGAGCAGCAGGTCGATGAAGTGGGAGCGCTCCCGCGAGTCACGACAGAGGGTGAAGACCTCCTCGAACTGGTCGACCACGACCCAGCTCTCCGGCTCCCCGTCCGCGGGGGTCAGCAGATGGCCGTACGTCCGTGCCGGGGCCGCTCCGGGGGTGAGCACCCGGAGCACGGCGGGGTTCCCGGACCGCGCGATCTCCGCGCGCAGGTGGGGTATCAGTCCGGCCCTCAGCAGCGACGACTTCCCGCTCCCGGACGCCCCGAACACGACGGCGAACCGGTGGACGCACACCAGTTCCCGCGCCTCCTCGACAAGCCGGTCCCGGCCGAAGAAGAGGGCGTGGTCGCCGGGTTCGAAGCGGGCCAGGCCGCGGTAAGGGGGTGCCGCGTCCGACGCCTCCTCGCGCACGGTCCCGGCGGCCTCCGCGTCGGCGTCCTTCCACCGGGGTTCCCACTCGCCGAGGTCGCCGCCACAGGCCCGTACGTAACCCTGGAAGACGGCGAACGAGGGCAGTTTCCGCCCGGCCGCCGCCTCGGACAGCGAGGTCACCGAGCAGCCGGCCACCTCGGTCATCGTCCGGTACGACGGCCCGCCCGCCGCCCTGCGCAGTTCGCGCAACTCGTGCGCGAGCCGCTGCGTGGGGCCTGCGCCGGGGTCCAGCGGTCGTTCGGGACGCCCCACGGGATTACCACCATCCGGGTGAAAACGATGTTCAGAAGGTCAATCTACGATTCGTCACTCGGTGTCGTAAACCGCCCCCGATGTGGCGTTGCCGACAACCCGAGGAAGCAACCATTTTGGTCTAGACCTTGACGTGCTCAGTTCACGAGAGCAGCCTGAGAGCGCTCTCAGAACCACTGGCGGGCTCAGCGCCACTGGCGGAGCGACACGAGGAGGACGAACGTGTTGACCCAAGGGAAGATACGGAACGTACTGGTGCCCCTGGTCGCCGCGGCGGCCGTCGCCACGGCGCTCACGGCGGCGGCCCCCGGGGCCCGCGCGGAGGCCGCCGAGGCCGCGGTGCCCACGACCATCCCGCTCCAGTTCCGGAACAACTCCGGACGCGGTGACCAGGTCTACGTCTACAACATCGGAACCCTGCTCTCGACCGGTCAGCAGGGCTGGGCGGACGCGAACGGCACCTTCCACGCCTGGCCCGCCGGCGGCAACCCGCCGACCCCCGCGCCCGACGCGTCGATCGCCGGACCGCCGAACGGGTCGTCGATGACGCTCCGGATGCCGAAGTTCTCCGGCCGCGTCTACTTCTCCTACGGCCAGAAGCTCGTGTTCAGGCTGACCACCGGCGGCCTGGTGCAGCCCGCCGTGCAGAACCCCTCCGACCCCAACGCGAACATCCTCTTCAACTGGACCGAGTACACCCTGAACGACGCCGGTCTGTGGATCAACAGCACACAGGTGGACATGTTCTCGGCCCCCTACGCCGTGGGCGTCAAGAACACCTCCGGGACCGTGAGGAACACCGGCCATCTGAAGGCGGGCGGCTACGCCGGATTCTTCAACTCCCTGAAGAGCCAGCCCGGCGGCTGGGCCAACCTCGTCAGAACCCGGTCCGACGGCACGATCCTGCGCGCGCTCTCGCCCGGCCACGGCATCGAGTCCGGCGCCCTGCCGAGCACCGTCATGGACGACTACGTCAACCGCGTGTGGACCAAGTACGCCGGCTCCACGCTGACGGTGACACCGTTCGCCGACCAGCCGGCCACCAGGTACTACGGCCGGGTCGCGGGCAACGTCATGAACTTCACCAACGGGGCCGGCACTGTCGTCACCACCTTCCAGAAGCCCGACGCCGACAGCGTCTTCGGCTGCCACAAGCTCCTGGACGCACCGAACGACCTGGTGCGCGGGCCGATCTCCCGCACCCTGTGCGCCGGCTACAACCGCTCCACGCTCCTGACCAACTCCAGCCAGCCCGACAGCGGTTCGGCCGGCTTCTACCAGGACCCGGTGACCAACCACTACGCCCGGAAGATCCACGCCCAGATGGCCGACGGCACGGCGTACGCCTTCGCCTTCGACGATGTCGGCCACCACGAGTCGCTGGTCAACGACGGCTCACCACAGACGGCCTACATCACGCTCGACCCGTTCAGCTGACGCACACCCGGCGGTACGCCACCTCCGGCACGTACGTCCGCCACTGCTCCCGCGAGAGCTCGGCCCCCGTGCCCGCGCGGGCGCACACCCGGGCGACCGCGCGTTCCGGATCGACGGTGTACCGCTGGAGCGGGACGTGCGCGCCGCCCGCGTACAGCGTGCCGCTGTCGGGGCCGAAGGCGAGGGTCTCGACCGGCTCGCCCGGTGTGGTCAGCGGGCCGCCCAGGGGCTGTTGGGTGGCGATGTCCCAGAGCTGGAGGGTGCCGGCGCCGCCGCCGACAGCGAGGGTGGCGCCGTCGGGGCTGACGGCCAGCGCGCTCACCTCTTCCGGCTGCGCGCCCAGGGGAGCGGGGAAGACGTTGCGCAGGATGCCCGTACGGTCGTCCAACTCCCCGTCCCACAGGGCGACCCGCCCGGTCAGGTCACCTGCGGCGAGGTGTGAGCCGTCGGGGGAGAAGGCGAGGGCGCTGATCTGCTCGCCCTGCACGAGACCCTTCCTGGTGACCCCGGCGGCGGGCAGGCTCGTGGCGCGGTTGTCGCCAACGAGAAGGCCGCCGTCGGGGCGCACGGCCAGGTGGATGCTGGTCAACCCGGCGAGGACAGCCGTCCTGCGGCCGGTCGCGGTGTGCCACGCCTCGTCGCTCACGTCACCGAGGACCGGTAGCCGGGCCGCGTACAGGGTCGAGCCGTCCGGCCCCAGGGCCAGGGAGACCACAGGGGCGGCGGACCCGGGGCTCGCGAGGTCCAGGGTGGCCCGGGGCCGGTCCCGGCCCAGGTCCCACACCGTGAAGCGCTGCGGCGACGCCTCCCTGCCGGGCGCGGAGACACCGTACGAGAGCGCGTGGCCGTCGGGGCTGAACGCGAGAAGGGCCAGCGTGTCCTCGGGGATCACCGGGGTGGCGGGGTCGGCCGAGACGGGCGCGGGCGGGGCGGGAAGGGTGTGCAGGAGGCGGCCGTCGGAGGTGGCCCGGAGTTCGAAACGGTAGCCTCCGTCGACGAGTTGGGCGGTGGCGTAGGTCCGGGCGTCCGGGCTCACCCGTACCTCCGTCAGCGGGTCCGCGCGCCAGGCCGGGGTGACCGCCATCCCCAGTTCCAGGCAGTGGACGGCGCCGCCTTCGAGGTAGCGCAGGGTGGTGCGACGGACGGGGTCCCACGAGATCCCGTACAGATGCTGGTTGTTGAGGGAGTGCCGGAACACGGGGGCCGCCGGGTCGGACAGCCGCCACACCCGGATCTCGGCGCCGCCCGCCGTCGCGAGGAAGGTGCCGTCCGGGGTGAACGCGGCCCGCTCCGCGCCCGGTTCGTCGAGGTGGGCGATCTCGCGGGCGGCCCCGGTGTCCCACACCGTCACGCCGGACCGCGAGAGCGCGGCGAGCCGGTCACCGCCGGCGCCGAACACCAGGGCCGTCTCCGCCGCCTCCTCGCACAGGCCTCGGGCGTGGTCCCAGGGGCCGGGGCGGGTGCGGTGGCGGGCGATGTCCCAGACCTGCGGCGAGCCGCCCTCGGGGCAGACGGCGACCAGGCGGCCGTCCGCGCTCACGGCCGGGGTCACCAGGCCCGCCGCCCGGCCCTCGAACAGCACCCTGCCGTCGGTGACGGACCGCAGGCGTACCCGGTCGTCGTCGAGGTCGCTCACGACGTAACCGCCCGCCGCGATGTCCGTGCCGGAGGTGAGGGGGAGGGCGCGCGGATCGCCGGTCCAGCTGCCGGTGGTCGTGTCCCACAGGCGGATTCCGGCGTATCCGGCGATCGCGAGGACTCGCGCGTCGGGCCCGGCCGCGATCACCTGGCCGGCCGGCAGCGGTCCGGAGCCGGTGCTGCGGGCCCCGGCCACGTCCCAGGTCCGCCAGGTGCGGCCGTCGGCGCTGAGCAGCGTACGGCCGGAGTCGGCGAGGAAGCGCGCCGGACCGTCACCCGGCGCCGGGTCGGTGAAGACGGCGTGTTCCGCCTGGGCGAGGGAGCCGAGCAGCGCCCGGCGGGCCTCCGGAAGCGGCGAGACGCGCCAGGCGGCGACGCTCAGCAGCATCGCGATACGCGGGTCGGTCGTCCGGGTCGCGTCGGCGAGGTCCGCGATCCGGCGGGCGGCGTTCTCGGTGTGGTGGCGCGCGTTGTCGGCGCCCAGGTGCCAGGCGGCCAGCCCGACCAGCAGGGCCAGCGTCAGTACGGCGGACAGCGCGCCGACCAGGACGCGGGAGCGCCGGGTGGTGCGGGCGACGGCCCGGGACTCCGCCCGGCGGGCCGCGAGCGCCGCGTCGAGGAACTCCCGCTCGGGCGAGGTGAGCCGGCCCCTTTCCCCGGCCGGTTCCCCGGCGAACAGCTCCTCGGCGCGGGCCAGCCTGCTGCCCCGGACCAGCGCGCCCGGATCACGGCCGTGCTCCAGCCAGAGCCGGACCTCCTCGGCAAGTCGCCGATGGTGTTCCAGCCACTCCCGGTCCTCCTCGATCCAGTCGCGCAGCCTCGGCCAGCAGGTGATCAGCGCCTCGTGGGCGAGCTGGACGCCGCTCTCGTCGACGGTGACCAGACGTGCGCGGGCCAGCCGCTCCACCACCACGGACACGTCCGGGTCGGTCGTCGACTCGGCCAGCTCGGCCCGGGTCAGCGGGCGCCGGGTGTCGGCGCTGCCCTGCCCCGGCTCGACCATCCGCAGCAGCAACCGGCGGGCGCTGCGCGCCTGTTCGGGGGTCAGCTGCCCGTACACCTCCTCGGCGCTCGCCGCGACGGCCCCGCGCACCCCGCCCGCCGCCTCGTACGCGGCCAGCGTCAGCAGCCGGCCCCGGCGCCGCCGCCAGGTCTCCAGCAGTACGTGCGACAGCATCGGCAGCGCGCCCGGCCGGTCGAGGACCTCCTCGACGAGCCGCGCGGTCAGCTCCCGTTCGACCAGGAGCCCGACGGCCGCCGCCGGCCGGGTCACCACCTCCCGCAGTTCGTCCGCCGTCATCGGCCCGACCAGCAGTCCGGCCCCGCCGAGCGCGTCCGCCAGCTCCCGGTGCTCGGCGCAGCGGGCGTAGAAGTCGGCCCGTACGGACACGAGTACCCGCAGCCGGCTCGCCGGGTTCCGGGCGGCCAGCAGGAGATCGATGAAGCGGGCCCGTTCGGCACGGTCGTGGCACAGGGTGAAGACCTCCTCGAACTGGTCGACCACCACCCAGCTCTCCGGCTCGCCCTCGGCCGGGGTCAGCAACCGCCCGTACGTCTCGGCGGGCCGCTCGCCGGGCGTGAACACCCGCAGCTCGGCGCCGCCGATGCCGCACTCCTGCCGCAGGCGGGGTATCAGCCCGGCTCTCAGCAGCGACGACTTCCCGCTGCCCGACGCCCCGAACACCACCGCGAACCGGTGCTCCCGCACCAGCCGCAGCAGTTCGCCGACCAGATCGTCCCGCCCGAAGAACAGCTCCCGGTCGCCCTGCTCGAAGGGGGCCAGCCCCCGATAGGGCGCCGCGCCCTCCCCGTCCTCGTCCCGGGCGGCGGACGCCACCTCGTCCTCGGCGTCCTTCCAGCGCGGCTCCCACACACCCGGGTCGCCCCCGCACGCCCGCACATACCCGTGGACCACCGCGAGCGACGGCAGCCGCTCCCCGCGCGCCGCCTCGGACAGGGTCGCCGCGGAGAATCCGGCGGCCTCGGCCATCAGCCGGTACGAGGGGCCGCCCGCCGTCCGCCGCAACTCCCGCAGTTCATGGGCGAACCGCTGCACCGGACCGGCCTGCGGGTCCACCGGTCTCTCCGGACGCCCCATGAGCTCCACCCTCCCCCTACCCGTACCGCACAGGAGCCACATCACAGGGAAAAACGGTCCGGGCGCCATACCCGTTCACAAGGAAAACGGACGGGGCGGTGAACACGAACTCCCGACGACGGAATTGAACGGCCCGGTGAAAGGGGTGCCAGTCAACTTCCCGGCTGCCAGTGTCGGTCCCGCCACGCCGGACTCACGGCACGACCGAGCCGTCTTCCCGGCCTGACCCAGTGGAGAGCACCCGCACATGTTCAAGGCATCCACGCACAGCGGCAGGACGTTCCGTCTCGGCCGGGCCGCGCTCATCGCGGTCAGCGCCGGCGCACTGACCGTCGGCATCTCGACGAACGCGTCGGCCGCGATCCTGAACCCCCTGCCGGAGAACGCGAGCACCTTCCAGAAGAAGTACCAGCCGCTCTGGGACTACGACTCGGACAGCTGCTTCCCCGCGGCGGCCGTCGACGCGAGCGGAAAGCTCAACGGCGGTCTCAACAACAGCGGCTCGATCACCGGCGGCTGCCGGACCGACCACCTCGGCAAGGCGAACACGTACTCGCAGAGCTGGTGCAAGAACGGCTGGTGCGCGTACGTCTACGGGCTCTACTTCGAGAAGGACCAGACGCTGAACGGCGCCGACGCCTTCGGCCACCGCCACGACTGGGAGTCCGTCGTGGTCTTCCAGAAGCAGGGCGAGGAGAGCCCCCGCTTCCTGTCCGCCTCCCGGCACGGCGGCTACAGCACCCACCCGATCAACGAGGTGCCGATGGGCCGGCTGCCGGGCGAGGCGAACTACAACCGCGTCGAGATCGTCTACCACAAGGACGGCGCGAGCACGCACGCCTTCCGCTTCGCCAAGTGGGGCGAGACCCCGGTGGCCTGGGGCGACGGCGGCTGGGACCACCCGGCCCTGGTCACCATGGAGAACATGGACAAGACCCCGCGCGACCAGCTCTGGAACTCCAAGTGGGGCGACGCCAACTTCCCGCTGACCGGCAACCTCCAGAGCAACATCAACAAGGCCCGCGACGCCGACAGCCGCGCCGCCGCCGCCATCCCGGCGTTCTGACAGCCGGCTCGGTGACACCCGGGCCGTCCTGAGCAGCCGCCGGTGGGACCACTGCTCCCCCGCCCCGTCCCACCGGCGGCACCCCCCTCGTCCCTGTCCGCGTCCCGGTCACGGGCATACGCTGCCCACGTGACCTCAACCGCCGCCCGTACCGCCCTCGACCTCACCGCCGACCTGCCGGTCCCGGCGCTGGAGGACCTCTACCGCGACCTGCACCGCCACCCCGAACTGTCCCTGGCGGAACACCGCACGGCGGGCCTGCTGGCCGGGGCGCTGCGAGCATCCGGGTACGAGACGACCGAGGGCGTGGGCGGCACCGGTGTCGTGGGCGTCCTGCGCAACGGCGAAGGCCCGACGGTCCTGCTCCGCGCCGACCTGGACGCGCTCCCCGTGCCGGAGGAGACCGGCCTGCCGTACGCCTCCGCCGTCCCCGGCGTGATGCACGCCTGCGGCCACGACCTGCACGTGACCTGGCTGGCGGGCGCCGCCCAGGCCCTGTCGGCGGGCCGGGACACCTGGAACGGCACGCTGGTGCTGGTCGGCCAGCCCGGTGAGGAGACCGGCGAGGGCGCACGGGCGATGCTGGCCGACGGCCTGTACGACCGGTTCCCGCGCCCGGACGCATTGCTGGCGCAGCACGCGGCGCCCGGCCCGGCCGGCCTCTACCCGCACGTCCCGGGCCTGATCATGTCGGCGTCGACCGACGTCGACATCGTCGTGCACGGCCGGGGCGGACACGGCTCCCGCCCGGAGACGACGGTCGACCCGGTGGTGACGGCCGCCTACCTCGTCACGCGCCTCCAGTCGGTCGTCTCGCGCGAGATCGCGGCCCGCGACTCCGCCGTCCTGACGGTCGGGGTGATCGAGGCGGGCACCCGGCACAACATCATCCCCGCGACGGCCCGGATCGCCCTCAACCTGCGCACCCAGTCCACCGACGTCCGCGACCGCATGCTGGCCGCGATCAGGCGGATCGCCCAGGGCGAGTGCCTGGCGGCGGGCTGCCCGAGCGAACCGGAGATCCGGGTCGGCGCGACCTTCCCGCTGACCGTCAACGACGTGCCCCTCGACGAACGGGTGGCCTCGGTCCACCGCGAGGTGTTCGGCGCGGGCACGGTCTTCGACCCCGGGCCCGCCATGGGCAGCGAGGACTTCGCCCACCTGGCGACGGACGGACTCCCGTACTCGTACTGGTTCGTGACGACCACACCGGGCGACGTGTGGAACGCGGCGGACGGCGGCGACGACCTCATGGCGAGGCTCGCGGCGGTCCCGAGCAACCACAGCCCCCTGTTCGCACCGGACCTCTCGACGGTCGCCCCGGGGGTACGGACACTCGTCTCGGGGGCATTGGCGGTGCTGTCGGCGACGTAGGACCGACGCGGGAGGTGCCTAACCCGGCACGCGCTGACCGCTCCGCTCACCGAGCCGCTCCAGCCGCCGCTCGGCATGCCGTACGGCACCTTCGCGCCGGCCGGGCACACGCCGCCTCAACTCGACGACCACCGGCCCCAGTTCACGCGCGTCGGCGCTCTCACCGAGGCTCGTCCACTGATGGTGGGCCCGGTCCACGGCCGCCTCGACGGCGGGCGCGTCCGACGCCTGCCCGACACCGAGCCGGGCACCGGCGACGGCCAGCCAGACCCGACAGCTCCGGGCCGGATCCCCGGCGAACATCGCGAGATCGGCCCGGACCTCGGTCCAGTGCAGCGCCTCCTCGGAAGCGGGCCCGTGCTCCCGTAAGGCGGCCTGCTCCCACCGAGCGGCGACGGCATCGGCGTCACCGTGACGGCCGGCCTGGACGGCGGAGGTGATGAAGGAGTGCGGATCACTGCCAGAAGCGTTCTGGACGCCGGTCGGCGTTTCCAGCCCGCCCGGTGACTCTTCAGCGCCGGCCCGCATTTCCAGCCCGTCTGGGGGTCCCCCCTCTGGGGGAGTTTGAGGACGAGCGCGTTCAGCGCGAACCGGGGGTCTGGGGGCGGAGCCCCCAGGTACGGATGGGACGGGTAGGGGCGGCGGGGGCGAAAACAACACCACATCCCCGTAGGCAACCCCGTCCGACGACAGCCGCCCGATCGCCTGCTGATGCAACTGCCCGGCCTCCGGCCGATACCCGCTGCGCAGAATCGTCGCGACCGCCTTCATGTACGTCGGCACAGCCACCGCCCGCCGAGGCGGCGGCGGAGCGATCCTCCCGTACACACTCACCCCGCGCCCCGCGGCGAACACCCGCCCCGTGACGTACTGCCACGCGGCGGCATCGGCGTGCAGGTCGAGGAAGAGCGTCGTCGTCCCCGGCGCCCGCAGCCGCAGCTCCTCGGCGATCCAGTGCCAGGGGAAGGCCGTGTAGCGGACCGTCGCGGGGGTCGTACGGGCCAGGGCGAGATGCGGAAGGTGCTGTTTGCGGTCGAGTTGGAGCTGTCCGGTGAGGAAGACGGTGAGCGGCCCGGGGGTCACCGCGGCGGCACGCAGCCGGGTCAGCACGGCCTGCGGCTCCAGCGGGTCGGCGAGTTCGACGACGTTCGCCGTGTCGGTGCCGGCCAGCACGGCGGGGGCGACGGCGGCGAGGACGGGCAGCACGGACGCCGCGTCCACGAGACATCCCTTGCCCACCGGCGAGGCGGCGAGCAGCAGCGCGGTTCCGGTCGTCGAGCCGGGCGAACCCGTCGGTCCGGCCATGGTGCCTCCCCTCACGTCCTGCACGTCCTGCACGTCCTGCACATCCCTCACGGCGGTCGCGGCGGTCACGTGTCCGGACAGCACCGTAACCGGTGCGACTGCGAAGGGGGATCGGCGGTACGGCTATGGCCGACTATGGACGGCTTGTACCGGGGGCGGGGTCTGCCCTGCGCACCGCGAACACCGTCGTGTCGTCGGCGAGACGCCCTCCGCTGTGCCGCAGTGTGCCGTCCCGGACGAACGCCACCAGGCGCCGCGGGTCGGCGACGCGCGGATCGACGGCCACGGCGTCGGCGACACGTTCGCGCAGGGGGAAGAAGGTGCCGTCGGCGTTCCGGGCCTCGGTGACGCCGTCGGTGACGAGGAGCAGGGTCTCCGCTGCGGCGAGCGGCACCCGGACCACGGACGGCAGCCCGCCGTCGCCCGGGGTCAACTCGCTCAGCCCGAGCGGGAGTCCGTCCCCCGGCGGCAGGCTCCGTACGCCGTCGGCCGACACGATCAGGGAAGGCTCGTGACCGAAGTTGACGACCTCGACCTCGACCTCCGCCTCCGCCTCCGCCCGGGCGACGAGCCCGGCGGCCGTCGCCCGCCGCTCCTCGGGGAAGCCGATGAGGACGGCGGTGGCGAACCGGTCACCCTCGCTCCGGCCCAGGGCGGCCCGGTAGCGGACGTGCCGCAGCATCCGTACCTCCAGGCGTTCCGCGACGGTCGCGAGGGACGGCTCGTGGTACGCGGACTCCCTGAACGTGCTGAGCAGGGCCGCCGCCGCCTCCACCGCGTCGAGCCCCTTGCCCTGCACGTCACCGATGAGGACCCGGGTGCCGTGCGGGCCGGGCTGGATGTCGTAGAAGTCGCCGCCGACCCGGGCGAAGGCGTCGGCGGCGAGATACACCGCCGCGTGGTCGAGGCCGCCCCAGCCCGGCGGCAGCGGGCGCAGCACCGTACGGCGGGTGGTCTCGACGACGTCCCGCATGTGCAGCATGCGCCGCTCACCGCGCAGCCGGACCATGCAGGCGAGGACGGCGAGCAGCCCGCCGAGGCCGACCAGGATGAAGTCGGGCAGCCCGGTCTGGTCCTGGTGGGGCCAGGCACCGTCGACGAAGACGTAGGTGCCCAGGGACAGGACGGCGAAGACGACGGTGCCGGCGACCCGGCAGAGCGCGGCGGCGATCCCGGGCACCAGCACGATCCAGGAGATGATCCGGAACTCGCCGGTGGTGTTCCAGTCGAGGACCGCGATCACGATGAGCAGCACCAGCGGCGGCACCCAGCCGACACGGCGCCCGGCGAGGACGGGCGACGAGAAGGCGGGGCCCTCGTCGCGACCCACCGGACCCACCGGGCCCACCGGCTTCATGGAACTCAGCGAAACACGGCCGGCCCCCGCTGTCGACTTGCCGGAGGGCCTCTCCAGGGTGTGCTCTGGAGGGCGGGGGCGAGGAGAGAGGAACGACTCTCATGGCTCAGGCAACGTCCGGCATCCCCGGCAAGGCCGGGACTCCCGACATCTTCAGCGCGCGGGCCCACCTGGCCGCGAACCGGGCCCTGCCCGTCGTGCTCGGGCTGGTCTACGGCTTCTGGGCCGCGGCCAACCGGCGCGGCGGCGGTCCCATCACCGGCTGGAACGTCCTGTTCGGCTTCGTGAGCGCGCTGGCGTTCATGGCGGTGTTCATCGGCGTACGGGCGGTGGCGCCGCGGCTGCGGCGCGAGTCGCACGCGGTGGCGTGGGGCGCGTTCGCCGGGGTCGCCTTCGGGTTCGTCTACAGCCAGACCGGGGCGAGTGTGCTGCGGTCGGCCGGGAACTCGCTGGCGGTCGCGGCATCCGTGGCCGCGGTGCTGTTCTACCGCTACTACACGCACGAGGACGCGGCCGGTCACCGGGTGGGCTGACGGTCCTGACCTGGGACGACCCGGCCGGGACCGGCCGGGTCGTCCCAGGTCGTCCCGGGTCGTCCCGTCTCAGCCGACGGTGACGTTCCAGTTGAAGCTGAACGTCCCCGAGGCGCTCCAGTGGCCGTCGTCCTTCCACTCCGGGCACGGGTCGGCGCAGGTCGGCACCGACCGGTGCCCGGTGTCGATGTAGACGGCGCTCGCCCAGGCGTTGACGCCGGGCAGCCAGTACCAGTACGGGTTCCCGCGCACGGTCTGGCCGACGACCGAGCACTCGACGCGCCCGTGGCTGCCCGGGGCGAGCCGTGCGACGACGCGCGAGTGGGTGGTCGGCTGCTGCCGCACGTTCAGTTCGCCGGCGGAGACGACGGTGCCCCGGACCCCGGAGCCGTCGGAGCCGTGGGAGCCCGCGGGCGCGGCGGCCATCGCCGTACCGACGGGTACGGCCAGGATTCCGCCGGTGAACAGGGCCGCGGTCAGGTTCCGCAGAGCCGGGGTGGTGTGCATGTCTGCCTCCTCATCCCCGAAACCCCCCGTGTCTCCCTCTCCCCAAAACCAGGAAACACCCGTTCGGGTGAACGCTCCACCGGAGGCTCCCCCGCCGGGGCTTGTCCCGCACGCCCATATGCAGTCAACCGGCTCGCGTTCCGGGCCCCCGGGCCCTTGCCTGGAGGGGTGACCCACCGCCTCCGGAGCGCCCTGTCGGCCGTCCTCATCGCCCTCGCGTGCTTCCTGCTGCCCTTCGGCGCGCTCTCGGCCTGGGCGGCGTACGGCCTCGCCGACACCGACCGTTACGTCACCACGATGGCGCCGCTGGCCCGGAATCCGTACGTCCAGGACGCCATCGCGGACAACGTCGGCGCCGGGATCGTGCACGCCGTCGATGTCGGCCCGCTCGAAGGCACCGTCAACCACTTCGTGCAGGACGCGGTGCACTCCTTCACCCGCACCGCGGCCTTTCGCGCGGCCTGGGACACGGCGAACCGCGCGACCCACGAGGCTGTGCTGCGGGCCCTGCGGAACGACCCGAACAGACAGCGCCCCTACGGCCGTTACGGCGGCGAGGCGGCCGTCACCATCGACCTCGCCCCCGTCACCGCCCAGATCAAGCGGCAACTCACCGTCGACCACGTGCCGTTGGCGAGCCGTATCCCCGTCGCGCACACCGAGGTCGCGGTCCTGCCCGCGCAGGATCTCGTGCCGCTCCGGAAGGGTTTTCGCGTGCTCGAAGTCGCCGGTTTCTGGCTTCCGGTGACGGCCTGCGTCCTCGCCGTCGCCGGGATCGCCCTCGCCGTCCGGCGCCGCCGGGCGATCACGGCGACCGCGCTCGGTACGGCCCTCGGCGGGGCGCTGCTCGGCGTCGCGCTGGCGATCACCCGCCGTCTCACCCTCACCGACCTGCCGCCGGGCGTCTCCGCACCCGCCGCCGGCGCCGTCTACGACGCCCTGACGGCCACCCTGCGTACCGTCTCCTGGCTGCTGCTCGCCCTGGGCCTCGCCGTGGCCCTCGGCATGTGGGTCACGGAGCGGTACGGCCGCGCCGGGCGATCGCGGCGAGCGTCCGCAACGCCCGTGCCAGCTCCGCTTCCGGAGCCGACGCGAGCCCGAGTCTGACGGCGTCCGGCGCCCGCTGCGGGCCCACGGCGAAGGCGTTCCCCGGCGTGACGGCGATGCCGTGCGCCGCCGCCGCGGCCGTGAAGGTGTCCGCCCGCCAGGACGCGGGCAGCTCCCACCACGCGTAGTAGGCGTACGGATCCGACCGGACGGCGCCGCCGAAGTCCGCCAACTCCCCTGCCAGCAAACGCTGTCGACGCGCCGCGTCGGCCCGCTTGGCGGCCACGAGCCGCGCCACGGTCCCGTCCTCGACCCACCGCACACCGGCCTCCAGCGCGAACCTCCCCGCGCTCCACCCACCCGACCGCACAGCGGTCGCGACGGCTTCCGTCCGGTCCGGCGGTACGACGAGGAAGCCCACGGTGAGCCCGGGCGCGACCCGCTTGGACAACCCGTCGACGACATGGGCCAGTTCGGGGACATGAGCGGCGAGCGGCTCCCTGGCGGCGCCCGTCTCCGGTCCCGCGAGGAACGACCAGATCCGGTCCTCCACCACCGGTACCGCCAACTCCCGTACTGTGCCTGCCAGTTCACGCCTCCGCTCGTCCCTCATCGTCACCGACGTCGGGTTGTGCAGCGTCGGCTGGACGTACAGCGCGGACAGGGGAGCGGTGCGGTGGGCGGCGACGAGCACGTCCGGACGCAGACCGTCCTGATCCATGGCGAGGGGGACGAGCGTGATGCCGAGGCGGGCGGCGATCTCCTTGACCAGCGGATACGTCAGCGCCTCGACGCCGACCCGGCCGCCCGGCCGGACCAGGGAGGCGAGGGCGGCGGCGATCGACTGCCGGGCGTTGCCCGTGAACAGGACACCGTCGGGGTCGGGCCGCCAGCCCGGGGTCGCGAGCAGCCCGGCGACCGCCGACCTGGCCTCGGCGGTACCGGTGGCGGGCGCCGGGCGGAGCGCCTCGGTGAGCACGTCGGGGCGCAGAAGAGGCGCGAGGGCCGGTGCCAGCAGCTCCGACTGGCCCGGCGCGGAAGGGTAGTTGAGCTCCAGGTTGACCGCCCTGACCTGGGTGTTCACGGCCGGCTCGGCGAGGGCGCGCCCGGTCGGCGTGTGCGGTGCGGCCCGGACGAACGTGCCGCGTCCGACCTCGCCGACGACCAGTCCGCGCCGCACCAGTTCGCCGTACACGCGCCCGGCCGTCGACCCCGCGATACCGCGCCGGCGTGCGAACGCCCGCTGCGGAGGCAGCCGTTCGCCGGGGCGAAGTCGTCCGGTGACGATGTCGTCGGCTATGCGGTCGGCGAGGCGCCGGTAGTCGTCGTCCATGTGTCCCCCGTACCCGTTCCCGTACTCGTACCTGTTCTCGTACCCGCTCCGGCACATTGCACCGAGCGCAAAGAGCTTATTGCACCGAGGGGTTGGGGCGGCCTAGGGTCGTGCACATGCCCACCTCCACCCCTCTTGTCCTGGTTCACGGCCACCCCTTCGACCACACGATGTGGAACCCGCAGATCGAGGCGTTCTCCGCCACCCGCCGGGTGATCGCCCCCGACCTGCGCGGTTACGGCACCTCCCGGATGCCCCTCGACGCCGCCACCCCGCTCTCGCGGTTCGCGCACGACATCGAGGAGCTGCTGGACGAGGCGCGGGTGGAGTCGTGCGTGCTCGTCGGGCTCTCGATGGGCGGCCAGATCGTCATGGAGTGCTGCGCCCGCTTCCCGGAGCGCGTCCGGGGCGTCGTCCTCGCCGACACCTTCCCCTCGCCCGAGACACCGGAGGGACACCTCGCCCGCAACGCGACGGCCGACCGTCTGCTCGCCGAGGGCATGCGCGGATACGCCGACGAGGTGCTGGAGAAGATGGTGTCCCCGTCCGCCGACGCGGGCGTCAAGGCCCACGTCCACCGCATGATGACGGCCACGGACCCCCGGGGCGCGGCGGCGGCACTCCGGGGCCGGGCGCAACGCCCCGACTACCGCCCCCTCCTCTCCACGCTCACCGTCCCCGCCCTGGTCGTCGTCGGCGCCGACGACGAGTTCACCCCGGTCGCCGACGCCGAGGCCATGCACACGGCACTCCCCGACTCCACGCTCCACGTGATCGAGCACGCGGCCCACATGCCCAACCTGGAACGCCCGGCGGAGTTCAACGAAGCCCTGGCCGGCTTCCTCGCGACACGCATCGACACGACCCCCTGAAAAGGGGCACGGCGATAATGGGGCCATGCCCCGAGAGTTTCCCATCGGCCTCACACCCCCCGACTGGCTGGTGCGGAACCTCCGGCCCCAGCCGGCCCCGCCCGTCAACCGCCCCGCCGTGGCCCGCGCCGCCATCGCCATGTCCCTGCCCCTGGCCGTCGGCCTCGCCACCGGCCACGCCGCCTACGGCGCCCTCGCCTCCATGGGCGCCCTCTCCGGCGTCATCGGGGACACCGCCGACGCGTACCGGATGCGCCTCCTCAACATCGCGATCCCCCAGCTCTTCGGCGCGCTCGGCGTCACCCTCGGCTCGCTCGTGTACGGCCACGGCTGGACCGCCGTCGTCGCCGTCACCGGCGTGGCCCTCGTCTCCGGGATGATCTCGACGATCGGCGCGGTGGCCTCCGTGTCCGGACTGCTGCTGCTCCTCAACTCCCTGATCGGCGCCGGGCTGCCGCTGCCGGGGGCGTGGTGGCTCGCGCCGGTCCTGATGTCCGGAGGCGGGCTGCTCGTCCTCGTGCTGGCTCTCCTCGCCTGGCCGCTGCGGTCGGGCGTGCCGGAACGGGCGGCGGTCGCGCAGACCTACCGCGAGGTCGCCGAGCTCCTCGCCGCCGGCACCACCGACGGCTACGAGGACGCCCGGTACGCCGTCACCCAGTCCCTCAACAAGTCGTACGACCTGGTCCTCGCCCGGCGCGCCCGCCACCACGGCCGCAGCCCCGAACTCGTGCGGCTGCTCGCCCAGTTGAACGCGATCACCCCGGTCGTCGAGGCCGCCCCCGCCGCCCACCAGGCCGGCCGCCCGCTGCCGCCCGAGGTCCCGCGGGCGGTCCGCCACCTCGCCGACGCCGTCGAGACCGGCTACGGCGGCCCCCTGGGGCTGGACATCCCCGCCCCGACCGACCAGACCTCCCGCGCCGTCGAACAGGCGCTGCGTCACACCGCCGAGGTGGTCGGCAGCCGCTCCCCCGACCTGCGTACCGCCGTCGCCGACGACGACCGGCTCGGCCGCCCGGCCGCCCTGCGCACCCGCGCCCTCCGCTCCGCCCGGGACGTCGTACTGTCCGGCGGCTCCTGGCGCTACGGACTGCGCCTCGCGCTCTGTATCGGCCTCGCGCAGGTGCTGGTCTCGATCGTCCCGGTGCCGCGCTCGTACTGGGTCGCGCTGACCATCACCTTCGTCCTGAAGCCCGACCTGGGCTCCGTCTTCTCCCGGGCCCTGCTGCGCGCCCTCGGCACGGTCGTGGGGCTGGTGATCGCGGCGGGGGTGCTCGTCCAGGTGCCGCGCGGCTGGTGGGACGTACCCGTGATCCTGCTGCTCGCCACCCTGATCCCGGGGCTGACACCACGCGGGTACGGCTACCAGACGGCCGCCATCACCCCGGTGATCCTGCTGCTCTCCGACGTCCTCAACCACCAGGGCGCCGCCCTGCTGCTGCCCCGGCTCCTCGACTCCCTCATGGGCTGCGGCATCGCCCTGGTCGCCGGGTACCTGCTGTGGCCGGAGAGCTGGCACACCCGGGTGGGCGTCCACCTCGCCGACGCGGTCGCGGACACGGCACGCTATGTGGAGTCGGCGTTCCGCGCCGACACCGAGGGCGCTGTCCGGGCCCGGATGCGGCGGCGCCTGTACCGCGATCTCTCCGTCGTCCGTACGGAGTTCCAGCGCGCCCTGACCGAACCGCCGCCGACCGGACGGCGGGCGGCGGCGTGGTGGCCCCTGGTCGTCGCGGTGGAACGCATCGTCGACGCGACGACGGCGGCCCGGGTCCACATCAAGCAGGGCGCCAAGCCGCCGTCCGAGGCGGAGATCCACCAAGTCGTCGGACAGCTGCGGGAGTTGTCGGACGGGCTGCGCCGGGTCGAGACGCTGTACGCGGTGCGTACGGACCTCAGCGGACCGGCGGACAGTGTGCTGGAGCCGCTGCGGCAGGAGGTGGCGGCGGCGAGGGCGATCACCTCGCCCAAGTGAGCCTCCCCTGAAAGGCCCGCGCGGACCGCCCCTGTGCAGAGGGACGGCCCGCGCCCGTGGGGGGTGGGACTGGGGGGTACTCGGGGTACTGGGGGGGGCTGCTGCGGACTGACTAACGCATGGCCGTCGCGAGGCCGTTGGCCCACAGCTGGTTCACGCGGGAGCGTTCGGCCGAGTTCGGGTTGGGGTTGGTGCAGGACGTGCCGGGACCGCCGCCCGACATCAACTCGCTGCACGGGCCCGAGTAGTGGTCGGGCAGGCCGAGCACATGGCCGGTCTCGTGGGCGGTGATACGGGTCGGGTCGTACTGGTCGCTCTGCGCGTAGTCCAGGAAGATGTAGCCGCTGCCGTGGCCGTCCGTGGAGGCGTAGGAGCCCTGGGAGCTGTTGCCCTCGCGGTAGGTGAAGTCGGCGGCGGACGCGGAGCCCGACTGCAGCCTCACGTTCGTCACCGAGCTGTTCCAGATCGAGGTGGAGCGGGCTATCTCGGCGCTGAAGGAGGGCGCGCGGGACGCGTTGTAGATGACGGTGACAGCGGCTGCCGAGCGGGGGTTGGCGGCGCGCTTCTCCGCGACGGACTTCAGGACGGCCGCGAAGAACGCCTTGTTGGCGGAGGCCTCCTCGGCCGACCCGGCGTACGCGACCCTCGTGGTGGTCACGGTCGCCGAGGTCGACGAGGTGGTCTCGGGTGCGGGTGCGGCGGAGGCGGGAATCGCCGTACCCAGGGCGAGAGTTGCCAGGCTCAGGCCCAGAGTGGCCGCCACGGCACCGGACATGGGCTTTCTCATCGATGACTCCTTGTGTGGGGGGATGAGTCAGTCGGTCGTATCGTGAGTGTCGGCGCCTGTGCGGCGGCTGTGATGATGGCAAGTCGCGATAGCCCGGCCCTATCACCCCGTCCTTGTGCGTCTGTCGGAACGCGAGGTTCCGGCCTAGGGTTCGATGGCATGGACATGTGCATGCGCATGATTCGCGGCACGGAGTCGGCCTCATGGAGCTAGAGGTGAGGCACCTTCGGGCGCTGTGCGCCATAGCCGACACCGGCAGCCTGCACCGGGCCGCCCGCCAACTGGGCGTGGCCCAACCCTCGTTGAGCACCCAGTTGCGCCGGATCGAACAGGAACTGGGCGGCGAGCTGTTCACCCGCACCCGGACCGGCTGCCGTCCGACGCCGCTCGGCCGGGTCGTACTGAGCCGGGCCCGTCCCCTGGTGGCGGAGATGCGCTCCCTGGTCACGGAGGCGAGGGCCGCCGCGACGGAGAGACCTCAGCTGCGCATCGGCTCGACAGCCAGCCGGGCCCTGTCGGGCTGGCTGCGCCGACTCCGTCAACGCCAGCAGGAGCCGGCCCTGCGCATGGACGTCTCCGCGAACGCGCTGCTGCGCATGGTGGCCGACGGCAGGCTCGACGTGGCGTTCGTGCACGAGGTCGAGGGCTGCCCGCTCAGAGTCCCGGACGGCCTCCGCCTGCGCGTACTGGTCGACAGGGAACCCCAGTTCGTGTCCCTGCCCGCCGACCATCCGGCCGCCGTGAGACCGGTCGTCCACCTCTCCGAGCTGGCCGGCGACCGCTGGATGGCCGACGAGACGGTCGACGGCGAGTTCGACGCCGTACTGCGCATGCTGCACGCCGCCGGCCTCAACCCCCGTGTCCTGCACGGCGATTACCACACCACGGCCGCGCTGGTGGCGACCGGCGAGGTCGTCACCGTCTGCCAGGCGACCTGTCTGCCCCGCCCCGAGATGGCGGTACGCCGACTGCACGGCGACCCGCTCGGCGTACGCCTGCTGCTGGCGGCCCGCACGGAGACGGAGCTGGACGGGGTGCATCCGGCGCTGGCGGAGGCGTACGACGAGGTGGCACGGCAGGCACCGGCGTACCGGGAGTGGCTGGCACAGAGGGATGCGAAACCCCCGGTGCCGGCCCTCCCGTAGACCCTTTGCGGCTCAGACGCCGATGTCGCACCCGTCCGTACGCCACACGGCGACGACCGCCGGGCGGACGATCTTCCCCGGTCCGTCGGGCCAGGTGCTGGCGGGCTTCTCCACCGAGGCGCCGTCGATCTCGCCCGGGTGCTGCACGGCGACGAGCACCTGCCGCTCCCCGATGACCGGCCCGCAGGTCTCGGCGCCGGTCGGCACGGTCAGGAACTGCTTGAGTTCACCGCGCCGAGCCCCCTTGGTCGCGACCCCGAACAGCCCGTCGTGTGAACCGAGTTGACTGCCGTCCGTGGAGATCCACAGGTTGCCGTGCCGGTCGAAGGCGACGTTGTCGGGGCAGGAGATCGGGCTGACGGAGTCCTTCGGGAAGCCCGCGAAGTAGGTGGCGGGGTCGTTCGGGTCACCGGCGACCAGGAAGAGCGACCAGCCGAACGAGGTGCTGTCGGCCCGGTTCCAGCGCTCGGTCAGCTCCAGGACCTGCCCGTGCTTGTTGGAGTTGCGCGGGTTGGCCTCGTCGGCGGCGGCGAAGCCTGCCTTGCCCCGGTTGCTGTTGTTGGTGAGGGCGACATAGACCTTGCCGGTGACCGGGTTGGGCTCGATGTCCTCGGGCCGGTCCATCTTGGTCGCGCCGACCTTGTCCCCGGCGAGCCGCGTGAAGACGAAGACCTCCTCGGCGGTCATGCCGTCGACGTGCGAGACGGCGCCCTTGGCGGTGGCGGTCGCCAGCGGAATCCACGTACCGCCGCCGTCGAACTCCCCGTCGGCGGGCAGCTTCCCGCTCCCGTCGATCTCGATGGCGGGGGAGTCACCGGTGAGCTTGGCGACGTACAGCGTGCCCTCGTCGAGGAGCGAG
Source organism: Streptomyces sp. AK08-02 (assembly GCF_033795085.1). Taxonomy (NCBI): domain Bacteria; kingdom Bacillati; phylum Actinomycetota; class Actinomycetes; order Kitasatosporales; family Streptomycetaceae; genus Streptomyces; species Streptomyces sp. AK08-02. The sequence goes on along the minus strand of NZ_JARAZV010000020.1, from coordinate 28,952 downwards.
AGATTGTGCTCACGAACGGCCCGCGAGCCGCCCTCCCGCATCCGCTTGCTGCTGACGAACTTGTAGAAGTAGTCGAAGCGCTCGTCGTCGCCGGTGTAGACGACGGGACGCCCGTCCGAGGTCAGCCGGATGGTGGCGGCCTCGTGCTTGAAGCGGCCGAGCGCGGTGTGCTTGCGGGGCGTGGAGGAGGGATCGTACGGATCGAACTCCACCACATACCCGAACCGGTGCACCTCGTTGGGCTCCTGGGCGACATCGAACCGCTTGTCGAACCGCTCCCACTTGCGCTCGGTGGCGCCGGTGCCGATGCCGTACCGCTTGTCGGTGTCCCGGGAGGCGTTGGCGAAGTACTGGTTGAAGTTCTCCTCGCCGTGGAGCGTGGTCCCCCAGGGCGTGGTCCCGCCGGAGCAGTTGTTGAGCGTCCCGAGGACCTTGCGCCCGGTCGCGTCGGTGGAGGTCTTGAGCAGGTCCGACCCGGCGGCGGGGCCGGTGATCCGGAACTCGGTGGTGGCGGTGACACGGCGGTTGAGCGGGTGGCGGAGTACGGGGGTGAGCTTGCCGGTACGCCGGTCGCCCTCGACCACGACGGCGGACAGCCCGTGCGCGGCCCAGGCGACCTCGACCTGCTCGCGGGTCGGGTTGGCGGGGTCGTAGCCGCGGAACATCAGGATCTCGTCGGTGTACTCGTGGTTGGCGACGAGGAGCCGCTGGTTCCCGTGGAGGGGGAGCAGGGCGAGGAAGTCGTTGTTGTACCCGAACTGTCCGGCCTGCGCGGCGGCGGTCTGCTTCTCCGGGTCGAAGGCGGGGGCACCCCGGAGGATGGGCTCGCCCCAGCGGATGACCACGTTCTGGCCATAGCCGCCGGGGACGGTCACGGCGTCGGCGGTGTTGGGCGCGACAGGACTGAAGCGCAGGCCACGCGGCACGGAGGAGTGGGCGTGGTGGGTCCGGCCGGAGAGAGAGGATGCAGCCGTGGCCGCTTCCGCACCCTGGGCGCCGGCGACGTTCACGGCGGCACCGGTCGCGGTGGCCACGGTGACGACAGCGGCGGCGCGCATCACGGAACGACGACCGAGGGCACCGGCGATCACATCGCCGACGTACTCGTTGGCGCTGGTGTTGGGAACCTCGTGGAAGCAGGCGTCACCACACCGGAAACGGCAGGTCATCGCGGACCGCCCGCCGGGATGCGATCCGGACGGCGACCCGATCAACGGCAGCAGCTTGCGCACTTTACTCTCCCCTGGACTTCCCTATACGTGCCTTTGGTGTCAGCGCGACGCTAGGGGGACGGGGGTGCGAGGGTGGGGACGCCGAATGAACGACGAGTGAACCCGTGGGAGCGGTAAGGGGGTTGGACGTGCGGGGAAGCTGTGGAAGGCAGCCGTTGGAAGCCCTGGGGACGCCCACTCGGAGACGGGGCGCACGGTTGGCGAAGGGGCGCCCTTGACGTCCGTCGGGTTCCGTGAAAGACCCTGCCCAAGATCGCCGGTTCGGCCCGCTAACCTTACGTGTCCGTCCTGGCCAGGGATTGACGGCTACAACTCACGTGAAGGGTTGCGCACATGGGCATTCTCACTCTCCTGCGGAACGCGTTCGGCAAGTCACGCAAGGGGCGTGACGCCGAGGCGGCGCCCGCGCGGGAGGCGGAGGCGGTACCTCAGCAGGAGGCCACCGAGCCGATGATTCCGGCACCGTCCCCTGAACCGACCCTGACCCAGCCCCCGACACCGAAGCCCACCGAAACCCCCTCGGTCGTGGACGACCTGGTCTCGGCGGCCTTCGACAACGTGACGGTCCCCAAGCCGTCAAGGCCGGTGGACGAGCCGACGGAGCGGGTGGCTGCGGCTGAGCCGGTGACTGAGGTCGAGGCTGAGGCGGTGACTGAGGTCCAGGCCGAGGCGGTGACGGAGGCCGAGGCTGAGCCGGTGGCTGAGGCCGACGCTGAGGCGGTGACTGAGGCCGAGGCTGAGCCGGTGGCTGAGGCCGACGCTGAGGCGGTGACTGAGGCCGAGGCTGAATCGGTGGCTGAATCGGTGGCTGAGGTCCAGGCCGAGGTTGACGCCGAGCCGGTGACTGAATCGGTGGCCGAGCCGGTGACTGAGGTCCAGGCCGAGCCAGTGGCCGAGGCCGAAACTGAACCCGTGGCAGAACCGGTCGCCGAGGTCGAGGCGGAGCCCGAGGCTGCGGAGGAGACCGAGCCGGAGCCGGTAGCTGAGCCTGAGGTAGCGGCCGAGCCGGAGCCGGTAGCGGTGACGGAGCTTGAGCCGGAGCCGGTGATTGAGGCAGCTGCCGAGCCGGAAGCCCAGCCGGAGCCGGTGACTGCGGCGGTGCCGGAGGCTGAGTCTGCGCCGGTCGCCGAGACCGCGCCGGAAGTTGAGCCGGTCGCCGAGGTGGCACCGGAGCCCGAGCCGGAAACGGAGCCTGCCGTCGAGGCGACCCCTGAGCCGGAGCCGGTCGTCGAGGAGACCGAGGTCGCCCCGGAGGCCGGGGCTGAGGTTGAGGCCGAGGTCCTGGAACCGGCAGCCGCCGACGCACAGGAAGCCCCACAGGGGCCACCCGCACCCGAGAACGAACCCGCCACGGGTGGTGCGGGTGGGAAAACGGACGCGGCCGAAGGCGTAGCCGAGGCCGTACCCGCCAGCCTCCTCACCGCGTACAACTCCGCCGCCGCCACCCTCAAGACCCTCAACCTCGACACCACCCCCGCCAAGGTCTACCTCGTCCTGGACCGCTCCGCGTCCATGCGCCCGTACTACAAGGACGGCTCCGCCCAGTCCCTCGGCGAGCAGACCCTCGCCCTCGCCGCTCACCTCGACCCGGAGGCGACCGTCCACGTCGTCTTCTTCTCCACCGAACTGGACGGCACCGGCGAGCTCACCCTCCCCGACCACGAGAACAAGATCGACGAACTGCACGCCTCCCTCGGCCGCATGGGCCGTACGAGCTACCACGCCGCCGTGGAGGAGATCGTCGCCCACTACGAGAAGTCGGGCACCAAGCACCCGGCCCTCGTCATCTTCCAGACGGACGGCGCCCCGGACGCCAAAACCCCCGCGACCCAGTCCCTCACGGACACGGCGGCAAAGCACCCCACCGTCTTCTTCTCCTTCGTCGCCTTCGGCGAGCAGGAGAACAAGGCCTTCGACTACCTCCGCAAGCTCAAGACGGACAACACGTCCTTCTTCCACGCGGGCCCGACCCCCCTCGAGCTGACGGACACGGAGCTCTACGAGGGCGTACTGGCCAACTGGCGCCCGTAACCGTCACAGAACCCTCCGCAGTAGAACCCTCCGCAAAATGACATGACGGGCCCCGGGGACAAGCTGTTCGTTCCCGGGGCTCCGCCTTGTCCACCGGCGTTCTCAGGACTCGGGATCGCCCAACCAGACGGTCGACTGGCCCGTACGGCGGGCGACAGCGTCGAAGTCCCGGTCGTGGTGGAGGAGGGTAAGGCCCGACAACTCAGCCGTAGCCGCGACGAGCAGGTCGACCGGCCCGGCCGAACCGTGCTCACCGTCGTCGATGAGCAGCCGCTGAACCTCACGAGCGCGCTGGTAGACACCGTCGGGAATCGGAGTCCGACCGAACAGTTGCCGCAGTTCCTCCTGCACGCCTTCACGGTCCGCTCGCCCACGAGCGGAGAGGAGGATCTCCAGCTCGGTCAGGTCACAGAGTGCGACCAGCCCGTTGTCGAGCACCTGCTGCCATCGCGCGTCGTACGCATCGCTGCTGAGCAGGCGCACGACGGCCGAGGTGTCGATCAGATACGAGACGTCACTCACCGGCGGTAGTTCCTCTTGTCCAGCAGGATGTCGAAGTCACCTCGCGCTCCCCGCTCCCGGAGCTCAGCCAGCGCCATGGCCCGACGGCGCCGCTTGGCCACTTCCAGCAGCGCGGTGTTGACGGTGTCCTTCTTGGTCTTCGTGCCGAGCAACAGCTGAGCTTCCGCCAGAGCCTCGTCGTCGACCTCGATGAGCAGCTTCGACATCACAGACCTCCCGTATATACATATGCCACTCGGAGTATATGCGGCGACGGGCCGTCCCGGTCGGGCTACGATTCCAAGGTTCGTACGACGGCTCACCGGTACGCCCGGCACGGCCGCCCGTCACCCCACGCAGCGACTCGGGAGCAGCCCGCAATGGCTCGACACCTCATCACCAGCGCCCTTCCGTACATCAACGGGATCAAGCACCTGGGCAACATGGTGGGGTCCATGCTCCCGGCGGACGTGTACGCCCGTTACCTCCGTCAGCGTGGGCACGACGTCCTCTACATCTGCGCGACGGACGAACACGGCACCCCGGCCGAGCTCGCGGCGAAGGAACAGGGCATCCCCGTAGCGGAGTTCTGTGCGCAGGCACACGACGCACAGAAGGCGATCTACGACGGATTCGCGCTGGCCTTCGACCACTTCGGGCGGAGTTCCTCCCCGCAGAACAGGGAGATCACCCAGCACTTCGCCCGCCGTCTCAACGAGAACGGGTTCATCGAAGAGCGCGCGATCCGCCAGGTGTACAGCCCCGCCGACAGCCGCTTCCTCCCGGACCGCTATGTCGAGGGCACCTGCCCCCACTGCGGTTACGACAAGGCCCGCGGCGACCAGTGCGAGAACTGCACCCGGGTGCTCGACCCCACCGACCTGATCAACCCCCGGTCCGCGATCTCCGGCTCCACCGACCTGGAGGTCCGCGAGACGAAGCACCTCTTCCTCCTCCAGTCGAAGCTCCAGCACGAGGTCGAGGAATGGGTGACCGCCCACGAGGGCCAATGGCCCCACCTCGCCTCCTCGATCGCCCGCAAGTGGCTGACCGAGGGGCTGCACGACCGCGCTATCACGCGCGACCTCGACTGGGGTGTCCCCGTCCCGGCGGACACCTGGCCGGAGCTGGCGGCGGAGGGCAAGGTCTTCTACGTCTGGTTCGACGCCCCGATCGAGTACATCGCGGCGACGAAGGAGTGGGCGGACTCCACCGGCGGGGACTGGAAGTCGTGGTGGTACGAGGCCGACGCCGGCGACAACCCCGTCCGCTACACGGAGTTCATGGCCAAGGACAACGTCCCCTTCCACACGGTGATGTTCCCGGCCACGGAACTCGGCGTCCGTGAACCGTGGAAGAAGGTCGACGTCGTCAAGGCCTTCAACTGGCTGACGTACTACGGCGGAAAGTTCTCCACGTCCCAGAAGCGCGGTGTCTTCACCGACCAGGCCCTGTCCATCCTCCCCGCCGACTACTGGCGCTATTTTCTGATCGCCAACGCCCCCGAGTCCGACGACTCCTCCTTCACCTGGGAGCACTTCACGGCCACGGTGAACAAGGACCTGGCGGACACCCTCGGCAACTTCGTCAACCGCGTCCTCTCCTTCTCGAAGAAGCGCTTCGGCGACGAGGTCCCGGCGGGCTCGGCGGCCGGCGAGGCGGAGACGAAGCTGGGCGAGCAGATCGCCGAGCTGCTCGCGGAGTACGAGAGCCAGTTGGAGTCGCTCCAGTTCCGCAAGGCGGCGGCTGCCCTGCGCGCCCTGTGGTCGGCGGGCAACTCCTACCTGGAGGAGAAGGCCCCCTGGCTGGAGATCAAGACCGACCAGGATGGCGCGGCCCTGACCCTCCGTACGGCGATGAACCTCATCCACCTGTACGCGGTGGTCTCGGAACCCTTCATCCCGGCGACGTCGGCGACGATGCGCGCAGCGTTCGCACTGCCGAGCGACACGCGGACGTGGGTCACGACCGACGAGGCGAAGTCCCTGTCCGCCGTCCCCACCGGCACCGCCTTCACGGTCCCGCCGGTCCTGTTCGCGAAGCTGACGGACGAGGACCTGGAGACGTACAAGGAGCGCTTCGGCGGCGCTCCCGAGTAGGACGTGCGCACGAAGAAGGGGCCTGGTGACGTCGGACGACGTCACCAGGCCCCTTTCGCTGCCGCAGGCGACACTGCCCAGACACCTCCAGGAACCGGGTCAGGAGCCGATCCCAGAGACGGCAGGCTGCCGTCCTCAAGGCCAGAGCAAACAAGCGGCCGACTGCACACCGCCCCAGACCTACCGGCCACTTACCACCACGCTCGGTGACGTGAACCAGAGAACTGCGCGCGACTCCCCCCAACCCCTCATTTCAGCATCCCGCTGTCTCCCACACCGAACGCGCCCTCGCCCACCCGACTCAACCGCCAACACCGCCTCCCGTGTGACGGAAAGACATAGCCTCACTACGAGGTGTACTTGCCCAGCCCTCACCGAACCGGGACGATGGCGTGTTATCTGATTCGCCGTCAAGGGGGAGTGCATGGCATCGCAGCCGCGTCGGGATTTCGGTACTCGCGTGGCCGACGCCCTCTCCTCGCAGGTGTTGAACGCCTTGGTGGGCTTGGCAGGTCTGGTCATCCCCATCGCGGCATGGGCAGCACAGCGGAGCATGGTGAAGGACGTGCTCCTGGCTGCGGAGACCGTTCTGCTGCTCCTCATGGTGGCGAACCACATGTGGTTGCGGCGTATCTACATCCAGCTGCGCCGTGCGAACGACCGGCACATGTCGGACGCCCAGTACTTCGCCCGGGTCCGTGAGCAGTTGGAGCGTGAGCTGATCGCGGGCTTCGGTGAGATCGCCGACGGGCACCTTCAGGTGTACGCATCGGAGGTACCTCGCCTGTCGGTGTTGCTCTACCAGGCGCTCATCGACTCGCGTACCGAACCCAAGCGGGTGCTGGCGGCCGATCTGACCACAGATCCGAACGTGCTGACCCAACGCCGTGAGTACCTGGCCGTCAATCGCCGTCTCATCGAGGCCGGCGGTACGGTGCAGCGACTGTTCATCTGTTGGCAGGACGATCTTGTCAAGCAGGAGTTCGCTCAGTCTCTGCTCGATCTCATCAATCACCACCGGTCCCTTGGCGTCCAGTGCGCCCTCGCCGTGCGAGACCGGTTGCGCGCCGACCAGGCCGTGGACTTCGTCGTGATATCGAAGGCAGCGGTCCTGCTGGAAGAGGAACAGGGCGACGCCGCCTACCGCCGGGGCCGCAGCTCCGTGTACTTCAAACAGGTCGAGCGCTGGGCGGGACGCTTCGAGTCGATCTGGGGACACGGCTCGGATTCGGCGCCGTTCGCCCTCCAGTCGTACGAGGCGGCTGTCCGGCCCATGCTCGACGCGGGCACGTGGGCGGAGCCGACCGCCCAGGCGGCAGTGGGTCGACTGTGAGTACCTGCCGTTCACGGCTTCATCGCGTTCGAGACGGCTTCGATAGCATGGAACGACAGCCGGTCCGGACCCGGTGGGACCGCGCGACGGAAAGTACGTTATGCCTGCTCTCTCGCTCATCAAGGCCCACGGGTCGCGCAACGACATCTTCGTCGTGGACGGCGCCCCCCACGACCACTTCGCCACGGCGGACCAGCTCACGCGTGGCGTAGGCCTGCTGTGCGACCGCAGGCGTGGACTGGGCGGTGACGGGGTGTACTTCGTGGCCGACCATGGTGACGGCACCGCGCGGGCCTGGTTCTTCAACCCGGACGGGTCCGAGGCCCTGCTGTGCGGCAACGGCATGCGGTGCGCCGGTCGCGTGCTGCTGGACCGGCATCAGGCCGAATCCGTGGTGGTGCACCAGGGGCCGTACTCCTTCACCGTGCGCGACCAGGGCCGTACGCCGCACGGGGTGCGGCAGGTCTCCGTCGAGCTGCCCGCCGTCGACTTCGCGCCGACGGAGCCCATCGTGGCCGAGGCCGGTGCGAACGGCGAGTACGTGGACCAGCTGCTGCCCGCGTTCCACGCGTCGCGCCATGTGACGGCTGTCGCCGTGCCGAACTCGCACCTGATCACCCTGATCGACTCCTACGACGAGGCGGAGCTGATCGAGACCGGCCGACGCGTCGCCGGATCACCGGGCGTGTTCCCCATCGGCGCCAATCTCTCCTTCGTACTGCCGCTCGCGGAGGACGAGGTGTTCGTCCACACCTACGAGCGGGGAGCGGGACTGACCCCGTCGTGCGGTTCGGGCGTCGCGGCCTCCCGTGCGGTGCTGTCCCGCCTCGGGCTCGTCGAACCGGAACGGCCGGTGACCGTACGCAACCCCGGCGGCGTGGCCAGGAGTCTGCTCCAGCCCGTGGGTGACCTGTGGCAGCCCCTGCTGGAAGGGAACGCCACCCTCGTGTACGAGGCCGAACTGGACCCCGCCGTTCTGCTCGGGGACGGGCCGGTGGAGTTCTCCGGTGAGGTGAACATGGCGGAAATTGGCGCGTTCGCCGAACTCAGCCGGGAAAACCTGAAGGTGTTGAGCGACGCGGGAATCAAGCCCACCGAGATCTGACCTGACCGCCCCGTCTCCCGCGAGCGCCCGTCGGCGTGACCGTGAACAGGAGACTCGACACCGCTTCTTCGGGCGCGGACTCCGTTCGGCTCGGCGCGGGCGCGAGGAGGGGGACGGGTCTTGGGTGCGCTTTCAGCTGGTCTGGTGGTCGTGGCGGCGGGGATCGTGCTGCGGCAGGCGGATCGTTGGTGGTTCCGCCGAGGCAGTGGTGGGCCCCCACCAGGTTCGCTGCGTGCCGTGATGTCGCTCCAGCGTGAGCGGCTGAACAACGTCACCCCTGTGCTCCTGCTCCTCGGGCAGTGGGTGGAACTCGCGGGATGGTGTCTGGTGGCCGTGCACGGCGGGCTCCTCGGGATGGTGCTCGCGGCACTCGCGACCGCCGTCACGTTCCGCCGACTGCAGGAGATCAGCCACTTTGCGGTACACGGCGTATTGGCGCGCGGTACCCGGTGGAACACGCTGCTCGCCGAGGTGGCCGCGCACCTCCCACTCGGCCTGGTCCCCGTGCCTGTACGGCGGCGACGGCACGTACGGGAACACCATCCGAACGCGACGGTCACCGGAGCCGATCCCAACCTCGCCGACCTGCACCGGGCGGGACTGCGGGCAGGAGCCACCACCGCGCGATACCTACGGGGTGTCCTGCATCCGCTCACTCCCACCGGCTTGTCGTACACCCTCCAGGGCCTCTGGGCGCTCGCCCGGGAGCCCGGCGTCGGGCGGCTGAGGGCGGCCGGGCCAGTCGCCGTGGGGATGGCACTCGCCCAGGTCTTCGGCTGGGAGGCCGCCGTCTTCGTCTACACGGTGCCCAGGCTTCTGCTGTATCCGCAGCTCGCCTGGATGTCACTGCTCGTGGAACACCGCTGGTTCGATCCGGATCCGGTCACCGGGCCCCCGGTCGCGGTGGAGGCGGGCCGGTGCCTGCGCCTGTACCCGCGGAACACACCACTCGCCCTGCTGGCGCGCGGCACCTGGCTGCCGTACGGAGACCTGTACCACTTCGCGCATTCCGCACACCCGGCGGTCCGCTGGAACTACCTTCCCGCACTGGAGCGTTCTCTGCGAGGCCCTGACTACCAGCCTCACGGGCTGCTGCTGGGCGAGTCCGCCGTACTGCTCCGCCACCACCGGGCCCTCACACACGTCTCCGTCCCCCGCAAGGGTGTCCGGGCCTGACCCGACCTCTCACCGAAGCTCGGGAACGTGTGCCCCGGTGGCTCGGGCGGTCCCCTCCAAGAAACACAAGAGGGAAAGAAACCTCACCAAGCCCCACCCTGCCGCCCACGACGCACGCTCACTCGCACGAGTGAACATGACCAACTCAGCTGGATTCGGCACCGGTTGCCTGCTCTAGGCTCAGCGCGACACAACAACACAACCCCAGACATACGACGGCCCTCGCCGGGACTGCGAATCCCAATGCGAGGGCCTGACCACCAAGGAAGTAGGCCCTTCCCGATGGATACCCAAAACCCTAGCGCGCCCCCGCACACCCAGCCCAGGACCAGCGGGAAAAACCACCCGCCCCGCCCTGCCCGTACGAGCAGGCCCTCCGGCGGAGTCATCCACGACAACACCCGCCACACCACCCGCTTCACGGTGATCGGCAACCACCTCGCGCAGCACCCCGACATCTCGGGGCTCGCCATCGGGCTGGCCGTGCACATCCAGTCCCTTCCCTCCGGTGCCCCCGTCGACATCAAGACGCTCGCCGCCCGCTTCCCGGAGGGCCCGATCCGTATCGCCGCCGCCCTGCGCGAACTGGAGGCCCACGGCTACCTGCGCCGCCCCCGCGAGCGCACCGAAACCGGCCGCATCGTCACCCGCACCGTCTCCTGCAACCAGCCCGGCCGACACGGCAGCGGAACGACCGACGCACCCGAGCCCAGCTCCCCCACCCACCGAGCAACGCCAGTCCCACCCAGCACCCTCGCCCACCGCGCAGCGCCGGACACTTCCCAACCGCCGGCCCGCCGGGCTGCGGCACCACGGCAGAAACCCGCACGCCGCGCCCTCCCCGCCGTACCGCAGCCCTCGTTCAGCTCCCCCGCCCTCCTCCAGACCGCCACAGACGTCCTCGCCGGCCTCCGCCGCGAAGACCCCCGCCTGCTGCTCTCCGCCAGCGACACCGAGCACCTCGCCCCCGGCGTCGCCGCCTGGCTGGTGCGCGACCTCACTCCGACCGACGTACGCCGCGCCCTGACCAGCGACCTGCCACCCGAGCCGTTGCGCCGCCCGGCCGCCCTGTTGGCCCACCGCCTCACGGCCCAGCTCCCTCCCGTGCCTCCCTACCGCACTCCCGCAGCGCCACCATCAGTCAGGCACCCGCTCCGGAACTGCGACACCTGCGACCGCGCCTTCCGAGGCCCGGAACCGGGCACCTGCCGGGCGTGCGCGTCAGCGGGCGGAACCTCCGAAACCCACGGCGGCGCCGAGGCCGTACCGGCAAGATGACCAGCCCTGACCTGCCCTGACCGCTCTGAGGATGTTCTCCCCCCACACAGGCACGGCCAAGAACGCGTACGCCTACGACGTTCGTTTCGAGGAGCCCGAGGAACTGCTGCGCATGGGTCCAGGTCTCGGTGACAACGTCCATTTCCGGGTCCGCTTCCGACAGCGGCTGGACTCTGTGGGCATCGCCCGGTCCACCGAGTACACCTACCTGGGCCCGGCAGCCGAACAGACATCGCTCCCGCTCGAACCGTAGACGCACGCCGAACACCGCGCGGGGAACCGCGTCACTCCGCCTGACCAGGGCCCTGGATCTCAGAGCACCGTCGCACCGAACCGCCCGTGAACTCCCCGGATTCGACGGGCGGTTCGGTTGTCGGTGTCATCGATATCGGCGTCTGCTTCGGCGCCGGCATCGGCATCCGCGCCCTGCAGAGCCGACTCCAGCCCGAGGGCGCTGCGGGCTGCGCGGACGTACCGGAGACCCTCCACAGCGGTCTGCCTCGCGACGGCGTACTCGGCGGGGGTGCCGGCGGTGGCCAGTTGGCCGCGGGCGGTGCGATGCAGTCCGGCAGCCTCGGCCAACGCCCGCGCGGCGGCTTCGTCGGCCCCCGGCCGAAGACCGGCCAGGCTTCCCCCGAGCCGCACCACCCACCGATTGGCCTCGACCTCGGCGTCCAGCCCGGACATTCCGGAAGCCCTCGACGGAACCGCGTACGCCCCGGACTGCCTGCGCAGCAGGACGACGGAAGCCACCGCTCCCACGATCAGCAGCAGCGTGAGCGGAACGACGATTCCCATGACTTCCTCCAGCGAACCCGAGCGGAACATGCCGTGAGGTGCGGGTACCCCCTCCGCGACAGTTCCATGGAACGCCCGGCCACTGTGCGCATCCGACGAGAAGTCTGTGCGCCGCCTGCGAACCTCCCGTGCGTCCACGGAACCTGCCACGCCTCGTCGGCCCGCCCGCGCACACGAAGGGGTCCGGGAGCGCGCTCGGCTCCCGGACCCCTTCACAAGCGGTTCCTCAGGTGCTGATCCCCTCAGGCGCTAGGACAGAACTCCGGTGCCGACCGTGCCCGTCAGCTCCGCCACCAGGTTCTTCGCCGAGGTCTCCAGTCCGGCGGTGAGGGTCGGCTTCCAGTTGACCGTCGTCTTCAGCTTCTTCGAGTTCGCGGCGTTGTACGCGGCCACGAGGTCGGTCACCTTGCCGTTGACGAGGTTGCCGCCGCCCGCGACCGCACCCGTGCCGTCACCGCTCAGCAGCTTCGCGACCTTCGCGCCCGCCGGCAGCGTCCAGGAGTTGTTCTCGGCCACGACCTGCGCCTTCGCGCGGGAGTCGAGGCTGTACTTGGGCGCGTAGCCGTTGAGGGTCGTCGTCTCGTAGACGTTGTTGTAGACGTGGATCTGGCCGATGCGGGCCAGCGGGGCGCGCTGGGTGATGCCCTTCCACACGTTGTGGTGGATGGAGACGCGCAGCTTGCCGACGCTGTCGGTGTCGCTGCTGCCGATCAGCATCGTCTTGTCATGGTTGGTGAACTGGTTGCGCTCCACGGTCACCAGGTCGGAGCCGTTGGTGATGTCGAGGGCGCCGTCGTGGATCTGGTACTCGCGGCCGAAGTACGTCTTCTCGGCCTTGTCGAAGAACGGCGCGTCACTGAAGGTGTTGTGGTCCGCCCACACATGCGTGGCCCCGCGCAGGGTGACCGCGTCGTAGGCGGAGTTCCAGTTGCCGGTCGACCCGTCCTTCGGGTCCCACTGCGGGAAGCAGTCCTCGGTGGCGGTGAGGGCCAGGTTGCGGATGATGACGTTGTCGACGTCCTTCACCTGGAGGCTGCCACCGGTGATGCCCGCCTTGGTGCCGGGCACGCCCACGATGGTGGTGTTCGCCGGCACCCTGAAGACGATGCTCTTCGACTGCTTCTGCTTGGCGGCGTCCCGGGCCTTCTCCTGCGTGCCCGCGGGCGCCTTCTTGCCATAGGTGGCCGGGTCGTACGCCTTGAGGTAGGCGGCCAGCGAGTATCCCGTACCGGCGGCGTAGTCGGCGCAGGTCAGCTTCTTGCCGGCGTCGTCCGTGTTGGCGTCGATGACGCCCTTGATCTTGATGATCTTCGCCGTGGAGTTGGTGGCGCTGCCCAGCGCCTTCACCAGCTGCGCGCGGGTGCTGACGGTGAAGACGTGCGCGGAGTCGGCTCGCGCGCCGCCGGTCGTACCGGTGCCGGAGGCCGCCCAGCCGTCCTTCGCGGGCAGCACCTGGTGGGCCAGGTCCACGGGGCTCGCGTTCGCGTTCATGGCCAGCACGGCGGCGCCGAGCCCGGCGGCGGCCACGGCCGCGGTGGAGACCAGAACTGTGCGCCGCGTGCGAAGGGAGCGGCGGTGAGAGGGGGATGCCACGGATGCGTCCTTACGTGGTTGTGGAACACGTGCGGTTCGTGAAGCTCCGGTGGGGACGAGGCTTACGGATCATCAGTGGTCGCCGGGTACCGGAAAGGTTGCCGGGCCTCTTCCGGGATTTTTTTCCTCACCGAAGCCCGTACGGCGCGGAGTTGGGGGACGGCACACGACGGGGCCCGGAACCTGGGGGAAGGTTCCGGGCCCCGTTCGCCGGGTCGTTCGCCGGGCCATACGTACGCGAGTGAGTGCGTGCGTGCTTACGTGCCCTCGTGGGTGGCCGCGGGGTCGACACCCATCGTGATGGAGCCGATCACACCCTTCGCGATGTTCTTCTTGTCGTACTTCAGCTTGAGCAGACCGCCCGCGGTACCGCTCTGGTCGTAGATCGTGTCCTCGGTGAGCGTCGTGCGCTCGGTCGTCGACGTCGAGTACGGCTCGACCTCGGCGGAGGCGAGCACCGACGCCTCGTCGAGGAAGAACTGACCGGTGTGGCAGGTGGTGCCGCCCTCGTAACCGGCGTCCGTCCAGGTGCCGTCCACGTGCACCTTCGTGTGGATGTGGACGGTGCGGCCCCGGTACCAGCCCGGGAAGACCGTCTTGAAGGTGACCCGGCCCTGCCGGTCCGTCTTCCAGGTGCCGCGCAGGTAGCGCTTGTCGTCGGTGGGCTCCTCGTGCACACCACCACCGCCCGTACCGCCGGAGGGAGCACCGGAAGGCGCGTCGGTCGGCGGCTCACCGGTCGGGGTGCCGGAAGGGGCGTCGGTCGGGGCGCCGCCACCGCCGCCGGTGGAGAGGCTCTCGTAGCCGGAGTACAGACCCAGCGCGTCGCAGTGCCAGATGTCGACGGCGGCGTTGACGACCGGCTTGCACGTCTCGGAGTCGATCACCCGCAGGCTCAGGGTCAGCGGGATGCCTTCCTTGTCCTCGGTGATGTCCCGGCGGAGCTTGTCCGCGTCGATGTAGTAGGGACCCTCGGTGGTCTCCGAGGTGAGCGTGTAGCAGACCTCCGAGCTGCTGCTGGACGCTTTGGGGGTGGGGGTCTTCGTGCCCTTGCCCGTCTCACCCGCGAACGCGCCCGCCGCGAGTCCGCCCGCGACGCCCACCGCGGCGACCGCTCCGGCGCCGGTGACGACGACCTTGCGACGTGTCAGATCCCGTTTGTGCTTCGGCCCTTGGTTCTCTGTCATGACGCTGGAACCTAGGTAAGAGGCCTGTCAAGAGCATGGGAAAGGACTGTGCTTTCCCTTGCCCTTTCCCGAAGGGGGTGCGGGAAACAGCCAACCGTTTCCCGCACCCTTCCGTATGCCGACCTTCTCTATGCCCTCCTCCCGTATGTCCGCCTTTTGTTCGTGAATCAATTACTGTCGTGCGTCTCGTCCGGCGCCACACCCATCGTCAGTTCGGCAAGGACTCCGCGCCCGATGTCCCGCTTCCTGTACCTCAGCCGCAGCAGCCCGCCCTCGGCGCCGTTGTCCGGGTAGATCGTGTCCTCGTCGAGGGTCGTACGGGTCGCCGTGTTCGTCGAGTACGGCGCCACCTCCGCCGAGAGCAGCACCGACTCCTCGTCGAAGAACAGCTGGCCCGTGTGGCAGGTGTGCCCGCCCTCGTAGCCGGCGTCGGTCCAGGTGCCGTCCACGTGCACCTTGACGTGGATGTGGACGCAGCGGCCCCGGTACCAGCCCGGGAACACGGTCCGGAAGGTGACCTGGCCGTGCCGGTCCGTCCTCCACGTACCGCGCAGATAGCGCTCGTCGTCGGTCGGCTCCTGATGGCCGCCGGGGCCGCCGGGACCGCCCGACGGGGGTGGACCTGTGGGTATGTCGGTCGGCGCGCCGGACGGCGGGGTGTCGCCGCCCCCGCCGCCACCACCGTTGCCCATGTCCTCGTACCCGGAGTAGATGCCGAGCGCCGAGCAGTGCCAGATGTCGACGGCCGCGTTCCGCACCGGCCGGCAGGTCTCGGCGTCGATCACCTTGAGCCTGAGGGTGAGGGGGATGCCCTCCTCGTCCTCGGTGACGTCCTGGCGGAGCTTGTCCGCGTCGATGTAGTACGGGCCCTCGGTGGTCTCCGTGGTCAGCAGATAGCAGGCCTCGGGAGTGCCGGAGGGGGTGCCTGACGGGGTACCGGAGAGGCCGCCGGGCGCGCCCTTGCCCTCCGGCGTTCCCTGCGCGGACGCCAGTCCGGCGCCCAGCGCCACCGCGGTGGCCGTGACCGCCGTCGCGCCACCGGCGACGACGACTCTGCGGCGCGTGAATTCTTCCTTGGGGGTCTCTGTCATGGCCCCGGAGATTATGAACGCGACCTGTCAGAGAGCTGTGATTTCCCGCGTTTCCTGAGCACCACATAAGAATGGCTCGGAATCGCCGCCGATTCCGAGCCATTCCCACAACAAGCGCGATTGCCTGCCGAATTTACTTCGGCTGCGGCTTCCGCACCGAAATGTGCAGCTCCCGAAGCCTCGTCTCCTCCAGCTCCGTCGGCGCGCCCATCATCAGGTCCTGGGCGTTGCCGTTGAGCGGGAACGCGATCGTCTCGCGGATGTTCGGCTCGTCGGCGAGAAGCATGACGATGCGGTCCACGCCGGGGGCGATGCCACCGTGCGGAGGAGCGCCGAAGCGCAGCGCGCGGAGCATACCGGCGAACTCGCGCTCGACCGTCTCCTCGTCGTAGCCCGCGAGGCCGAACGCCTTCAGCATGATGTCGGGCTCGTGGTTACGGATGGCGCCGGAGGAGAGCTCCGTACCGTTGCAGACGATGTCGTACTGCCAGGCCAGGACGTCCAGCGGGTCCTGGGTCTCCAGGGCCTCCATGCCACCCTGGGGCATCGAGAACGGGTTGTGGGAGAAGTCGATCTTCCCGGTCTCCTCGTCCTTCTCGAACATCGGGAAGTCGACGATCCAGCAGAACCGGAAGACGTTCTCCTCGAAGTGCCCGGCGCGCTTGGCGGCCTCGACGCGCACCGCACCCATGATCTTCGAGACCTCGTCGAACTCGCCCGCGCCGAAGAACACGGCGTGTCCTGCGGCCAGGGAGAGCCGCTTGGTCAGCTCGGCGACGTTCTCCTCGGTGAGGAACTTGGCGATCGGCCCGGACAGCGAACCGTCCTCCGTGACCCGCACCCAGGCCAGGCCCTTCGCGCCCAGCGTGACGGCGAAGTCACCGAGCTGGTCGAAGAACTTCCGGGACTGCGACGCCACGTCCGGCACCGGCAGGGCGCGTACGTGCTTGCCCGCGAAGGCCTTGAACTCCGAGCCCTCGAAGACATCGGTGATGTCGACCAGCTCCAGCTGGGCGCGCAGGTCCGGCTTGTCGGAGCCGTACTTCAGCATCGACTCGCGGAACGGGATGCGCGGGAAGGGCGAGGTGACCTCACGGCCGTTGCCGAACTCGGTGAACAGCTCGGTCATCAGCCGCTCGATCGGCTGGAAGACGTCCTCCTGCTCGACGAAGCTCATCTCGACGTCGAGCTGGTAGAACTCGCCCGGCGAACGGTCCGCGCGCGCGTCCTCGTCACGGAAACAGGGCGCGATCTGGAAGTAGCGGTCGAACCCGGAGATCATCAGCAGCTGCTTGAACTGCTGCGGGGCCTGCGGCAGCGCGTAGAACCTGCCCGGGTTGAGGCGGGACGGGACGACGAAGTCGCGGGCGCCTTCCGGGGAGGTCGCCGTCAGGATCGGCGTGGCCATCTCGTTGAAGCCCAGCGCGGTCATCTTGTGACGGATCGCCGAGATGACAGCCGTACGCAGCATGATGTTGCGGTGCATGCGCTCGCGGCGCAGGTCCAGGAAGCGGTACTCCAGGCGCCGCTCCTCGTTGACCCCGTCCTCGGCGTTGATCGTGAAGGGCAGCGGCTGGGCGGCGCCGAGCAGCTCCACCTCGCCGACCTCGACCTCGACCTCACCCGTGGGCAGCTCGGAGTTGATGTTCTCCGCGCCGCGCGAGACGACCTTGCCGTCGACGCGGACCGTCGACTCCTTGGAGACCTTGTCGAGGGTCTCGTAGGCGGGCGTGCCGGGGCGGGCGACGAGCTGCGTGATGCCGTGGTGATCGCGCAGGTCGATGAAGAGGATGCCGCCCAGGTCGCGCCGATTGTGCAGCCAGCCGCTCAGCCGGACGTCGCTGCCGACGTCAGAGGCGCGGAGCTCGCCGCAGGTGTGGGACCTGTACCGATGCATCGTCGTTCATCCAGCCTTCGCGGATCGGGGATCGGGGTGTGTGTTTCGCGATCGCATGTTTCACGTGAAACACAGACCCAGGGTACCGGCCACCCCGAACCAGCTTCCCCGCAATTGTTCGCAGGCCCGGCCCGTACCCGCCCCGTACCCACCCCCACCCCCGCCCCCCGTACCCGCTCCTTCACACGGTGCCCCGTACAGCTTGGGTGGCACGCTCCGATCACCTCTCCATAAAGTAGGTCAATGCGCACTGGTGAGCCCCTGCCCGCCGTGGGGGACGTCCTGGTCGCCCTCGCGACCGGTCTGTGGCATTGGGACACAGCAACACAACTGGTCACGCTCGACTCCGAGGCGGCCCGCCTGCTCGGCCTGCCCGCCCAGCCGACCACCCTGACGGAGGCCGCGACCCGGGCCCGCCTCCACCCGGTCGACTGGAACGAGATCACCGGCGTCATCCAGCTCGCCGTGGCCGAGGACAGCATCGCCGAGATCCGGGTGCGGGTCATGGACGAGCAGGGCCGGGTGATCCGTACCGCACGCAGCCGTGCGAAGCCGACCTTCGACCTCGACCGCAAGGCGTACGACGTGCTGGGCACCCTCCAGGAGGTCACCGAGCCTCCGCCGGGCGCCGCCGCACGCACCCCGGTCACCGGCGACTGGCGCCGCTCCCGCGAGGCGTTCCTGCTGGACGCGGGCCGGGCACTGGCCGAGGCGCGGTCCACGGAGGAGGTGCTGCGGGTCGCGGCCGGCCTGTCGATGCCGGGCTTCTCACCGGACGGCCTCGCCGTCTTCGGCGTCCAGGGCGACCGCCTCACCGTCGTCGGGCACCACGGCCAGCGCCCCGGCGACGAGCGCCCCTTCTCCCACATGCCCCTGGAGACCGACTATCCGGCCGCCGAGGTGGTCCGCACCGGCCGGGCCGTCTACCTCTCCTCCCCCGAGGCCTACAAGATCCGGTACCCCACCGCCTGGCCTCTCGCCCAGGTGTTCGACCGCCAGTCCTGGGCGTTCCTGCCCCTGACCGTCGCGGGCCGCACGATGGGCGCCTGGATGGCGGGCTTCGCCTACCCGGTCAGCTTCACCCCCGACGAACGCTCCGTCCTGACGACTGTCGCCCGCATGCTCGCCCAGGCCCTCTCCCGCGCGGGCGTGGCCGAGTCGGAACGCGAGCTGACCGACGGCCTCCAGCGGTCCATGCTGCCCACCCTCGGCCCCGAGATACCCGGCATGGACGTCGCCGCCCGCTACATACCGACCGGCGGCGGCCTCCAGGTCGGCGGCGACTGGTACGACATGATCCCGCTGCCCGGCGGCGGACGCTTCGCCCTGGTCATCGGCGACGTCCAGGGCCACGACGTCCGCGCCGCCGGTCTGATGGGCCAGCTCCGGATAGCGCTGCGCGCCTACGCCTCCGAGGGCCACCGCCCCGACGCGGTCCTCTCCCGCGCTTCGCGCTTCCTGCACGGCATCACCCACAACGCCGTCCACGACGGCGACAGCGCGGGCGGCGACCTGCGCTTCGCGACCTGCCTGTACGTCGAGGTCGACCCCGCGACCGGCGTTCTGGAGATCGCCCGCGCCGGCCACCCGGACCCGGCGATCCGGATGGCGGACGGCACGGTACTGGCCCGCCCGACAGCGGGCGGGCTGCCCCTGGGCATCGACCCGGACGCCGACTACCCCACCACCCTTCTGGCCCTGGAACCCGACGAGACCATGCTCCTGTGCACCGACGGCCTGATCGAGACCGGCGGCCACGACCTGGAGACGGGCTGGCAGCGCATCCGCAGGACCCTGGAGGACCACAAGGGAGAGATCAGGGACGACGGTCTGGAGGAACTGGCCGACGCCCTGGTCCAGGCCGTGCACGGCCCCTCCTCCCACCACACCACGGGTCCGCTGGCCGATCGCCGCGAGGACGACATAGCGCTGCTGCTACTGAGCCGCCCCGGCGAGTACTCCACCGACGGCGCGCTGCCGCCGGTGCCACTCCCCACCGTCCGGCGCACCATGCTGACGATCGCCCAGGCGGAACCCGAGCGCGTCGCCGTCGCCCGCCAGCAGCTGCGCGAACAGCTACACGACTGGCCATGTCCCGACCAGGTCGACTCGGCGGTCCTCCTGATCTCGGAAACGGCCACCAACGTCCTGGTCCACACGGACGCCGACGCCCTGGTCGTCGCCGAGGTCACGGGCGACCCGGGCAGGCGCCGCATCCGCGTCGAGGTCACGGACGTGAGCGACGACCTCCCGCACAAACGCCGCCCGGGCGAACTGGCCTCGTCGGGCCGGGGACTGATGCTGATCGAGATGCTCGCGGACGCGTGGGGGGTCAACCCCCGGGGCGAGGGCAAGAGCATCTGGTTCGAGCTGTACGAGAGGACCCAGGAGGAGAAGGAGGAGAAAGAGGCGCTGAAGTCGACGGAAGAGCTGGAACATCTGGAGGAACTGGAGGAACTGGAGGAACTGGAGAGCGAGTAGGCGAAGACACCCCCGGGGAGCCGCGAAACGCGGATGATATGACCATGGCCGTCACGCGAACCGCCCGCAGGACCGCACCCGGGACCCGCCACACCCCCGCTCCCGTACCCGGCCCCACCGGCCACCCCCTCCTGGGCTCCGCCCTCGACCTCCGCAGGGACCCGCTCGGCACCTTCGTCCGCGCCCAGCGGGAGTACGGCGACGTGGTCCGCGTGGCCGCCGGTCCACCCGGCCTTCGTACGGTCCTGTACTGCGTGTTCTCCCCCGAGGGCGCCCAACAGGTCCTGGCCGCACGGGCCGCCGACTTCCGCAAGGACAACGCCTTCTACGAGGAGATACGCCAAACCGGCGGCAACGGCCTCCTCACCAGCCAGGACGACGACTACCTCCGCCAACGCCGCCTGATCCAGCCCCTGTTCACCAAGAAGCGGGTCGACGGCTACGCCACGACGATCACCCACGAGGCCGAGGCGACAGCGGAACGCTGGCGGAACCAGACCGAGGTGGACGTCGTACGGGAGATGGACCGGCTGGCGCTGCGGACGGTCACCCGGGTGCTGTTCGGCGCGGATGTCGAGGCCGCGGTGGACGTCGTCCACGCCAACTTCCCGGTCATCAGCGCGTACATCACGGGGCGGGCCTACTCCCCGCTCAGGATTCCGCGCACCTGGCCCACCCCGTCCAACAGACGGGCGGCCGCGGCGACCCGGGAGGTGTACGAGGTCTGCGACCGGATCATCGCGACGCGTCGGAGCGACGGAACCGCAACCGAGGACCAGGGCGACGACCTGCTCTCCCTCCTCTCCCGGGCGCAGAACGACGAGGACGGCAGCCTCGACGCCACCGAACTCCGCGACCAGGTCCTGGTGTTCCTGCTCGCCGGCCACGAAACGACGGCGACGTCACTGGCCTTCGCCCTCCGCCTCCTGGCCCGTCACCCCGAGGTGCGGGCCCGGGCCCACGAGGAGATCGACGCGCTGCCCCCGGGGGAGCCCTGGACGGCGGCGACCGTGGACCAACTCCCGTATCTGACGAGGGTCCTGAAGGAGACGATGCGGCTGTATCCGGCCGCTCCGCTGGTGGGCAGACGGGCGGTGGCGGACACGGAGATCGACGGGCACGTCGTCCCGGCGGGCGCGGACGTCCTGATCGCCCCCTGGGTCACCCACCGCCACCCGGCCCACTGGGACAACCCCGACCGCTTCGACCCGGACCGCTTCACCCCCGACCGGGAATCCGCCCGCCACCGCTACGCATGGCTCCCGTTCGGCGGCGGCCCGCGCGCGTGCATCGGCCGCCACTTCTCGATGCTGGAGTCGGTCCTGGCCCTGGCGGTACTGCTCCGCGAGTACGACGTCGAGGCACCGGACACGGAGATGCCGGTGACGGCGGCGATCACGCTGCAGGCGGTGGGGGAGGGCCGGGTGGGGGTGCGGTCCCGGAGATGACGCGTCAGCACAACGAGTGAACATCATTGCTTCAAAAACGAGTTGCACTCCCACCTGCCTATTTTCGGAGGCGGAGGTGATGCTCGATGAACGAGCAGAACAACACGCGCAAAGACGCGATCGACATCAACGACTTCGTGTACGCGGCCACGGGGGCGCGGGTACGGAGGCTGACGATGCCGGACGGGACGCACTGGTTTCCCGCGACGGACGTACTCAACAAGCTGGGGTACAGGAACCCTCAAAAAACTCTGACGGACCATGTCCCCACAGAGCACCGAGAGTCTCTCGAGACCGTAACTGGAGGGCACGGTCTCAGCATTCCCGCAGGTCGGGAGTGGCGCCGAGACATGAATCTCGTGGACCTCCAAGGTCTGATCCGGTTGGTCAACGGCTGTACCAAACCGTCGGCACGGCCGTTCAAGGCCTGGGTCTCCGAAGTCATCGTCGCCATCCAGCGCGACGGCTCCTACTCCCTCGAACCCGCAGTCCTGCAACCCACCCCGACCACCGTCACCGCCTACGCGGTCCCCCAGCAACTCGCCGACGCCCTCGTCCGTCTCGAACAACGCGTCGACCGCCAGGACGAAGCCCTGCGCCAGATCGACACCAAGCAGAACGCGATCGTCGACCTGCTCAGGGACATCACCCAGACCCTCCGCCACACAGGCGACCGAACCCGCCAGGTCCAAGCCCCGGAGCTGACACCCCAACAGCTCCTGTCCAACTGGAAGTCCAGGAACCTCGTCGTCACCGAGGACGTCCACAAGGTCGCCGCCCACCTCGCCCCGGCCCTGCTGCACGGCGGCGCCAACTACAGCGTGGAGGAGATCTCCGTCCACACCGAGCTCTCACCGGACCGCGTCCGCCACAGCCTGAAGCTGCTGTCCAAGCAGGGATGCGTACGCGAGGCCGGCCGCACTCCGGACGACGCTCCGTTCTACGTGCTGCCGTAGTCCGGTAGCCCCCAGGAAAGACGGGCCCGAAGCCGCAAAACAAGGTTGCGGCTTCGGGCCCGTTCGTACAGTACTGAACTTTCCTACGGCCTACAGGCCACCCTCGGACATTCCATGCACCGCCGGGACAGTTCCCAGCCGGCCCTTCTGGAAGTCCTCGAACGCCTGCTCAAGCTCCGCCCTCGTGTTCATCACGAAGGGACCGTAGTGAGCCATCGGCTCCCGGATCGGCCGGCCGCCGAGGAGGACGACCTCCAGGTCCGGGCTGTTCGCGTCCTGCAGCTCGTCCGCACGGAACGTGATCGAGGAACCCGCGCCGAACACCGCCGTCTGACCCTTGTGCACCGCCCGCCGGTCCGCACCGACGCTGCCGCGCCCGGCGAGAACGTACGCGAGGCCGTTGAAGTCCTCCCGCCAGGGGAGGGTGACCTCCGCGCCCGGGGCCACCGTGGCGTGGACCAGGCTGATCGGGGTGTGGGTGATACCGGGACCCTGGTGACCGTCCAGCTCACCGGCGATGACGCGCAGGAGCGCGCCGCCGTCGTGGGACGTGAGCAGCTGGACCTGGCCACCGCGGATGTCCTGGTAGCGCGGGGCCATCATCTTGTCCTTGGCCGGGAGGTTCACCCACAGCTGGATGCCGTGGAAGAGACCGCCGGACACGACCAGCGACTCCGGCGGCGCCTCGATGTGGAGGAGACCCGAACCGGCCGTCATCCACTGGGTGTCACCGTTGGTGATGGTGCCGCCGCCCTGGCTGTCCTGGTGGTCGAAGATCCCGTCGATGATGTAGGTGACGGTCTCGAAACCGCGGTGCGGGTGCCAGGGGGTGTCCTTGGGTGAAACCAGTTGGGGGTTCAAAAAATCAGCTAGAGTCCCCACATGATCAGACCAGGGGTGGTGACCGGCATGGACATCCATGCAGGTGTCTATGGGCGTCAGTCCGTGGGGCGCGCCAACAAGTCCGAGGTCAGCACGGTCACGCAGCGCGCTGCGGGTGTGGCCGAGGCCCAGCGGCGCGGGGCCGTCAGCATCACCGAGTACGAGGACCTCGGTATATCCGCGTTCACGGGCGACAACCGCCCCGACTTCGACCGGCTGTTGAAGGACTGCCACGACGGCCGGATCAACCTGATCATCGTCTACTACATCAGCCGCCTGTCGCGGATGGACCCGCTCGACGCCATCCCCATCGTCACGGAACTGCTCAACCTCGGTGTGACGATCATGAGCCTCACCGAGGGCGAGTTCCGCAAGGGCAATCTGATGGACCTGATCCATCTGATCCTGCGGCTCGACGCGGCTCACAGTGAGAGCAAGAACAAGAGCGACGCGGTGCGGAGCGCGAAGAAAACGGCCCGCGAACTCGGCGGATACGTGGGCGGCAAGCCGCCGTATGGCTTCCGCATGGTTCCCACGACGCGAACGACGCCTGACGGCAGGCCCGTCGTGATCCAGATCCTGGAGCACGAGCCCGACGAGGTGCGGGTCATCCAGGACATGTGGGCGCGGATCAAGGAGCACAAGGACATGCCGTACCGGCCGGGAGGGGGACGGCGGCACCCGGGCTCTCTCACGGGCATCTGCGCCCAGATGACCGCCGACGGAGTCCCGACGAAGGGGCAGCGAGTCGGCAAGAAGACGAAGGACAGCGTCTGGGATCCGAAGACGGCCATGCGCATCCTTCGCGACCCCCGCATCGCGGGCTACGCGGCGACCCCGGTGTACAAGCGCCGGGAGGACGGCAAGCTGACGAGCACCATCGAGAGCTACCGCATCGAGCGTGACCCCGAGACCATGAAGCCGGTCGAGGCGTACCCGCCGATCATCCGACCGGACGACTGGCACGAACTGCAGAAGTGGCTGGACGGCAGAGGCCAGGGCAAGGGCCTGTCGCGTGGACACGCTGTACTCTCCGCCATGGACGTCCTGTTCTGCGACTGCGGCGCGGTCATGACGTCGCACCGCGCCACGACCCCCAACAAGGCCGCGTACCGCTGCCGCCGTCGGAAGGCGCTGCCGGGCCAGCACGAGGGCGAATGCACCATCAGCATGCAGAGCCTGGACCTGTACGTGGCCCGGCGCATCTTCGCCCTCATCCAGACCGCCGAGGACGACCCCGAGACGGCGGTCATTCTCGCCGAAGCCGCTCGGCAGTACGCGGCCCAGACGGAACAACCCGAGATCCTGGGCGAGCGCCGCAGTCTCATCACCGAACGCGCCGATGCCAAGCAGGCGCTGGAGGAGCTGTACGACAGGGACGAGGCCGGCGATTACGACGACCCCGTCGGACGGCGCCGCTTCCGCGAGCGCAGGGAACGGCTCCTCGGGCTCATGGAGAGGGCGGAGGCCCGTCTCGCCGAGCTGGAGGAGGCGGCGACGTCGACGCTGCCGATCCACCTGTGGCTGCCCATGGGCTCGGGGGATGTCGATCCGGTGGGCGAGGGCTCGTGGTGGGAGACCGCGACGACGCAGGAGCGCAGGGACTTCGTCAAGCTGTTCGTGCGCAGGCTCACGGTCTCCAAAGCGTCCGGTGCGGGGAAGTCGACGCCCGTCGAGAAGCGGGCGACGGTCGACTTCGTACGACCAAAACAGACCGAGGGCGATGCCCCACAGGCCGACGAATCGCGGCAGAAGGACGTGTTCGCGGCAGCGGTCTGACATGTCGCTGGCCCGGGAAGGGCGAGGGAACATACACCCACATCGCCGGTTAGGGAAACCGGCGATTCTTCGGAGCATTGACGGTGTCCTCGGGGGCGCCGGAGCAGCCGCGACGCTGCTCCGGCGCCTCTGTGTCTCCCAGCCATCAGGAGCCGTCTCTTGCATGAACCCGCACCCGAATTCAGCCCGGCCACCGCTTCGCCGGCCGGCGGTGGTTGCACTGACCTTCGCCAGCGGCATCACACAGCCGCGACGCATGACCGCACCCGCCCTCACACCGCTCGCCACCAGCGAATCGGCACCCCGCGGGCGTGCGCGGTGTCCGGGGCAGCCGAGCCGGTCATCGGTGACTGCGACTTCGGCCGCATCCTTGACGGCAAGCTGCTCGCCCAGCCGGTCTGGCGCCTGCTCACGATGTCGCCGCAGGCAGCGAAGAGCGTCGCGAGCGTATTCGGAGCCGAGCCGCAGCAGCGACTGGCCCCCAGCCCGGGACAGCTCGAAGTGGTAGCCGAGAAGGCCAGTCTCCGAGTCCTCGTCGAGGATCCCGGCAGGCTGACGGCGCAGATGAAACTGTGGGACTCGCGCGGCCTCGCGCACCACTGCGACGGGCGTGTGTTCTTGTCCCCGGAAGCTGATGCAGGTCACCCCTGCGCATGCCCACCCACCATGGTCGAACGCAGGGCGCGGGCCAGGCGTGGCCAGGGGCCACAGCCAGTCACGACTCTTCTGTTCCGCCTAGCCGAATGTCCTGACGTCGGCTCGTTCCGATTCAGGTCCTCTTCCTGGCGCTTCGCCGAGACGGTGGAAGGGATACGCACTCAACTGGCCACCGTGGGCGATCCCGCGCTCTGCGAACTCGCTCTCCAATCAGTCGAGTTCGCCACCCAAAAAAGCCGCCGAGTCTGCTACCACAAGCCGGTCGTGAGGGCGCTCGGTTCTTGGGCGTCCAACAGCGATGGGCCTCGTCACCTGAGCAGTGAGGGCTCTGGCTGCACAACCGCCCTCGTCAGGTCGGCGCCTTAGTCCACCCGTATTCGACAGGGCGGCCACCCTCGAACAATCCACTCGCTTAGCAGGCGCCCGTCTGCGCGCCACTCAGGAGCACTATGGAAGACGCTTCCACCGACCCGCCAAACGCCTCGAAGGCCATCTGGCCGCCGGTCGCCATTCCCGGCCAGACGCTTCTGTCTCTCGGCACAGAGCCTGATGGAGGCCAGCGCGCTCCCCTGTACGGCCCGGGGACCGAGCACGGTGCGGCGCGCCCCGGCGGGGAGTCGAGGGCGAAGACGAGCATCGCCTCGGCGCCGTGCAGGTCCATCCGAGGTCTATGGGGACTCCGACGGCCCGCCACAGACAATCGGCATGTTCACGCCATTTCACACAGGGCTGGGCGTATCTCGTCCATTTGAACAGGTAATTCATAATGGCGGACCGATCGCCCTCCGACGCTTTCAGCCAACTCGCATCCAACAGGTTCGCCCCCGGTGCCTCAGACCAAGAATCACTGCGTCACACCCTTCACAGCAGAAACACGGGGATACGCAGTGCGCACACGAGCACGAAGATCAGTCATCGCGGTCCTGATCCTGGCCCTGACAGCAATCGGGGGTGCCGTACCGGCCGGCGCCCTCCCCAACAGCCCCGCCACCGCTCTGGTGACGGCTCCTCAGATTGAGGCCCCATCTGCGGGCCGGACAGCGGCGGATCTGCCGAAGCCGCCCAAGGCGATGACGCTGGCGGAGCGGCGCAAACAGGTGAAGCAGTCCCAGGACGAGCTATCACCCATGCGCGGCTACAGAGACTCACCCACCAGGAAGCCGGTGGGCAAACCCCACCCCAGACCTAGCAAAGGCGCTATCGAGCGCCGCCTCGCAGCCGAGGGGAGCAAGACGCGCCAGCCCCGCGCAGCGGCGGCAACCGCTGATCCGGCATGGGTTTCGAGCTTGGCCCTGGCGTATCCGGCGAGTCTCAGCATCGGCGGGTACGTGAAGTTCTCCTCCGGCACCGGTTCATCCTATTCAGGGCTGGTGTTGATCATCCGGAACGAGGCGGGAGTCACTGTCCGTGCCAAGGAGATCAACAAGGCCACAGATGATCCATCGGGTAAGGCGCAAACGGACATTGGAGCCTGGTGTTACGGCTGGTGGGCGACCTCGACGGACCGCAATGACGAATGCTTCTGGTGGGGGACGACCGCTCTGGGCGGATACCTCGAAGACGGCAAGAAGTATTTTGCCCAGGTCCTGCTCAAGGGTTCGGACGGTACGTGGAGTCCGAATGGCACCACCTCCCCGCTGGTCGAGGCGTTCTACACCCCTGACATCCCCGGCGCCCAGGCCGGCATCTGCTCTTGCTACGGGCAGGCCCACCGTGCGGACCCGGTCAACACGGCTACTGGCATGTTCTTCGAGCAACTCACCGACGCTCAGATGGTCGGCGTTGGCGAACAGGTGTCCCTGGAGCGCACCTACCGTTCCGACTCCACTGCGGTCGGCCTGTTGGGCCCCGGCTGGGCGACGCCCTTTGACGCGAAGCTGACGATCGCCACCGGCAAGGTGACCTACCAGGCGGACGACGGAGCGAAGTTCGCCTTCACGCAGGCCAGTGACGGCACGTACACCGCACCTGCCGGTTCGGCGGCGAAGCTCGTCAAGGGCACCAGCACCTACACCGTCACCACGCCTGATCACACCAAGCGCACCTTCAGTAGCAGCGGTCAGCTCACCTCGGTTGTGGACGGCGTCGGCCAGGGCCTGACCCTGACGTACACGTCCGGAAAACTGTCTTCCGTTAAGGATGCTGCGGGCCGCACCACCAACTTCACCCTGAACGCCGACGGTCTGCTTTCCAACGTGGCTCTACCGGACGCCACTTCGGTGTCGTACGCCTATACGGGTGGTCTGCTGACCTCCGTCACCGATCCCGCGGGCAAGGTCTCCTCCTACGGCTACAACACGGACAAGCGGCTGACCTCCTACACCGACCCCGCGGGCGGCAAGGTCACCAATACCTACGATTCCAGCGGCCGAGTCAGCTCCCAGACCGACCCGAACGTCAAGACGACGAACTTCATCTGGGACGCCAGCGTCAACGCGTCGCACACCACGGCTCCCGATGGCGGTGTGTGGACCGACCTCTACGCAGGCAATGTGCTGATGGAAAGCATTGACCCCTATGGAAAGAGCGTTTCCTACGACTACGACCGCTATCTACGCCCGGTCGAGATAACCGACCAGCGTGGCAACACCACGTCGATGACGTACGACAGCGCCGGACGCATGCTCACCCGCAGCTCGCCGTCGTCGCTCGGATACTCCGAGAGCTGGACGTACGACACCGCCGGCAACATCCTCAGCCACACCGACGGGCGTGGCTACAAGACGTCGTACACCTACAACACGTCCAACCGACTGACCTCCGGGACAGATCCCCTCGGCGGGAAGACGTCGTACACCTACACGACGCTCGGCGCCCTGGAGACCGTGACGACCCCGCGCGGCAAGACGACGACGTACGGCTACGACGCAGCGGGCAACCGGACCTCGGTCACCACCCCGCTCGGCGAGAAGTCGACGTTCACATATGACGGTGCGGGCCGCATCCGTTCGAAGACAGACCCCCGAGGCAACGTCTCCGGCGCCGATCCCGCCGCGTACACCACGAAGTACACCTACGACGGTCGCGGTCTCCTCAACAGCGCCACCGATCCGCTGGGCCGCACCACCACCTACGGCTACAACGGTGCCGAACAGCTGACGTCGGCGAAGGACCCTGCGGGCAACACCACCACCTACGGGTACGACGACGCCGGAAACCTGACCCGGACCACCGACGCGGCCAGCAAGTCGGTCACTCGCACGTACGACTCGGGCGGCAGGCTCACGTCCGAAACGGATCCGCTGGGCAACAAAGCGACCTACACCTCGACAAGGTCGGCCGGATACTGAGCGCGGTCTCCGCGCGCGGCAACGTCTCTGGAGCCGACTCGGCCGCCTACACGACGAGCTACGCCTATGACGCGGTGGGTAACCGCATCACGGTGACCGGGCCAACAGGCGCGACCGTCAGCACCGAGTACGACGCAG